>NZ_JBIVWS010000032.1:0-67118 GCF_044768905.1 Streptomyces sp. NPDC090994 | reverse complement strand
GTCAACACCCTTCCCCACCCCTCCGCGCTGCCGACCGCCGAGCCGCGCCCGGGCCCCGGGCCCGGGGGGGGCGGCGCGCGCGCGCGCGAGCGCGACGACGGCCCGGCACGCCAGCTCGTTCACCCCGAACGACAGCGCCTCCGGCGACACCCAGCCCGCCGCCTCGTCCATCCGCTCCTGGTCGTCGTCCACATGCGCCGACACATAAGCGGCAGCTGCCTCGAAGAGGTTGTGCCCGCGGCTGTCGCGTCCCGTCTTCCCGGCCGTGCTCAGCGCGCTGAGCAATCTGTCCCAGGTCTCGCGTGCCCTGCCGAACAAGTTGACCACCGTCCCCCTGTGCCGCCGCCATGACCGACCGTGCGTATCTCCCGGTACTCAACGTAGAGACGCCGCTTCCCCAGCAGAAGGGGGCGGACGCGGGCAGCCTGGACGCCGCCCGCCGGCGGCTCCGGGGGAGCGGCGGGAGCCGGGCCGTGGTCAGCTCTGGCGGACGGCCAGGGCGAGGAAGCGGGCGTCCTCGTCGACGTACGACGTCATGCGCCAGCCCGAAGCGGCCAGCAGAAGCCGGAGATTGGGCTCCGCGCGCAGGTCGTCCGGGGTGAGCCGACGGCCCTGCCGGGCAGCCAGCGCCGCCCGCCCGACCGGGTGGAAGAGGGCGAGTACGCCGTCCGATCGCACCACGCGTGCCAACTCGCGGAGATTCTCGCCCGGATCCGGCAGATGGGCGATGAGCCCCGCGGCGAACACGGCGTCGAGCGACCGTGATCTCAGCGGCAGTCTGGCGACGTCGGTCAGCAGCAGCCGCCCCTCCCGGTCCCGGCCGGCCCGCCGGGCAGCGTCCAACATGGCCGGGGTGAGATCGGCCCCGATCACCACCCCCGACGCGCCCACGGCCGCGCGCAGCGGTGTCAAGGCACGACCGGTGCCGCACCCGGCGTCGAGCACACGGTTTCCGCGGCGCAGGCCCAGCTCGGCGACCGCCGCGGCATAGGCGGGACCGTCGTCGGGGAAGCGGCTGTCCCAGTCGGCGGCGCGGGCGGTGAAGAACTCCTGGACGTGTGTGTGGTCGTCGCTCATGCTCCGCATGATCCCGTATGACCGGGGACGGCGCCGCAGCGCACACATGCGGGCACGGCGTAATCGTTGTGGTGTCTCTGCGGGGCACATCCCGGCACTTCCGGAACAGGGCCCGCGCACACGCCCGCACCGGGCAGACCGGACCGCTACGCATGGGGGAACCGCTCAGCGAAGCATGCCGTCCGATGGACCACACCGGGAGCGTTGCCCGGAAGGCCACCACGACCGTCACCATGGACTTCGGACGCAGTACCCTCCGGGCCGATCTCACCCTCCACCTGTTCGGCACACCGGGCCAGGACCGCTACTGGTCCCTGTGGGACGACCTGGCGGCGGGAGCCCTCGGCGCCGTGGCCCTCGCGGACACCCCGGCGACTGGCGGACTGCCTCCCGGCGGTCGACTTCTCCGAGCACCGGCGCATCCCGTTCGCGGTGGCGGGCAACGGGCTTCCCGGGCGCACGCCGGCACGGCACCCAGGACATCACGCACGCTTTCGACGCAGAGCAGGCGGGAATCGTCAGACAGGCCCTGGACCGGGGGCACGCCCGTCGTACTGTGCGACGCGCGCGAGCGTGCCTCGGTAAAAGAGGTGCTGATCCAACTCGTCGCGTACGCCGGGCAGATGCGCACCGCCCGGCTGCTCGCGGCTCGGTGAGCTGACCGAGGCCGCCACCCGGCCCCCGGCCCGGGCCCGGAGTCAGTCCGCCACGGCCTTCTGTGCCGAGACCTTGTCCACGGTCACCCGCACGAGCAGTTCACCGGGCACACCGTTACGGGCACCGAACTCCTCGGCGCGCCCCTCGCCCATGTAGCGGGCACCGATGCGGGCCGCCCAGTTACGCAGTTCGTCCGGCTCCTCCGAGATCCGGGCACGGCCCTGAAGCACGACGTAGTCGAACGGGGGCCGGTCGTCGTCCACGCACAGGGCGACCCGGCCGTCCCGGAGCAGATTGCGTCCCTTGACGGTTTCCTTGCCGGTGTTGAACACGATCTCGTCCCCGTCGAGCAGGAACCAGACCGGCGCCACATGCGGACTGCCGTCCGCGCGGACGGTGCAGAGTTTCATGGTGCGGGTGCCCTCCGAGACGAACGCCCGCCACTCCTCGTCGGTCATCTTCTGTGCCATGGCCCCATCCTGCTTGCCCGGAGCCCCACCGTGGGGAAGGCTGGCGGAGCAGACCCCCACGGCCAGGGGGAGACGACACACGGGGAGCACAGGGGGCGACGGGATCATGGCGCAGAACCAGAAACTCGGCTGGATGCTGGACGATCTGACCGAGCGCGTCGAACACGTGCGGCACGCGATGCTGCTGTCCAACGACGGCCTGGTGACAGGCGCCAGTACCGGCCTGCGGCGCGAGGACGCGGAACACCTCGCCGCCGTCTCCTCCGGACTGCACAGCCTGGCGAAGGGGTCGGGCCGTCACTTCGGTGCCGGACGGGTGCGGCAGACGATGGTCGAGTTCGACGACGCGGTCCTGTTCGTCACCGCGGCCGGCTCCGGCAGCTGCCTGTGCGTACTGAGCGGCGCGGAGGCCGACATCGGCCAGATCGCCTACGAGATGACCTTACTGGTGAACCGGGTCGGCGAGCACCTCCACGTCGACGCCCGGCACCCCGAGCGTACCTCTGCCATGGAGCCGTGACCTGCGGGTTCCGTGTCCCTGTGGAGCCTTCGGCGGAGTTATCCACAGCCCCCGACGGACAGCCGGACGGACGGCTACGGTTTTTCTCGGACGGGCGCACAGGGCGCGGTCCGCACACACTCCACGGGGGAGACGAGCATGTCCGGGAAGATCCTCACGCCACACGCGACGCCCACCGCCGACCACCCCGCCACGCGGGGCAACAGGCTCGCGGCCAGGCGGGCGGCGCGTGAACTCGGCCTGAAGCGAAGTGAGTTCGACATCGCGGTGGGCCTCGGCCGGGTCCGTGTCGTACCCGATGAAGGGGGAGGAGGACCGTGCGTCACCTGGGCCGAGATCGAACGGGTCCGTGCGCGGGAGGGCTTCCCCGAATCCCTGCGGGAGAGGGTGCGGACCGTGGGGACGACGGAGGGCGCGGCCCTCATGAAGGTGCCCACGTCCCGGTTCGCCCGCCTCGCGCGGCTGGGACTGCTGGTTCCCGTGAAGGTCTACGTCAACCGCTACGGTGCCGTCGTCTGGCTGTACCTCGCCGACGAACTACGGCAGTTCACGTCCGACGAGAACAACGCCGGTCTGCTGACCGGCCGTGCTCCCGAGCGGCTGCGGGAGCGGCTGAAGGACGGCCATGACCGGCGCCCGCGCAACTGGCGCCGTCGGCATCTGGGCTTCCTGCTCCGCAGGACCGACGATCCGTGGGCCCGGGCCGCGGCCGTGGCGTCGCTGCTCGACCCGGTCGAGATCGCGGCCGTCGTAGGGGACCCGCACGAGCGCTCGCACCTCCAGCGGCTCCGCCCGGCTCCGGTGATCCACGGCTCGCCCGGCTCGCCCACCGCCCGGCTCGCCGAGGAGATCATGACGGCCACCGACCCGGACGAGATCCACTGGCTCCGCGCGGAACTGGCCCATCTGGTCGGCACCGCACGAGAACACCGCACGGCAGCACCCCGGGCCACAGCCCACGCGGCAGTACCCCGCGCCACGACCCACCCGGCAGTATCCCGGCCCACAGCCCGCCCGGCGGCTCATCGAGCCCCGAGGGCGGCCGGACACCACCGCCCGCCCTCCGCCCTCACCGCGCCGTCCTCGGCGGCACAGTCCTCCAGCGCAGGGGGCATCGCTCCTCAGCACACCGCCACGCCGAGCACCGCCTGCCCGTCAGAGGTACGGCAGCCCCCGTCGCCCGCGCCAGAACGCCGCCGCGGCTTGCTGGGCCGCCTGCGACGCAGAAGCCCCGGGCCCACCCGGCTGGCCCGCTGAGTTCCGCCGCCGGACCGGACTACAGCGCCCGGAACAGCCCTTCCTGGACGACCGACACCAGGAGACGGCCTTCGGTGTCGTAGATCCGGCCGCGGGCCAGCCCGCGTCCCCCCGTGGCGATCGGGGACTCCTGGTCGTACAGGAACCACTCGTCCGCCCGGAAGGGACGGTGGAACCACATGGCGTGGTCCAGGGAGGCCATGTCGAAGCCCCGCGGCCCCCACAAGGGCTCCACCGGAATGCGTACGGCGTCCAGCAGGGTCATGTCGCTGGCGTAGGTCAGCGCGCAGGTGTGCACGAGCGGATCGTCACCGAGCGGTCCGACCGCCCGCATCCACACGGCGCTGCGCGGCTCGGCGTCCTGGACGTCCTCGGTCTTCCAGCGGAGCCGGTCGACGTAGCGGATGTCGAAGGGCTGCCGCCGCGCCATCCGCTCCAACTGCTCCGGCAGCGCCCCCAGATGCTCCCGGACCTCGTCAGCGACCGTCGGCAGCGACTCCGGGTCCGGCACCGCACGCGCCGGCGGCAGCTGATGTTCAAAACTTCCCTGCTCAGGCTTGTGAAAGGAGGCGGTGAGATTGAAGATCGTCCGCCCCTGCTGCACGGCTGTGACCCGGCGGGTCGTGAACGACCGCCCGTCCCGTACCCGTTCGACCTGGTACACGATCGGCACGCCCGGCCGGCCCGGCCGCAGGAAGTACGCGTGCAGCGAGTGCACCGGGCGGTCGCCCTCGGTGGTGCGGCCCGCGGCGACCAAGGCCTGGCCGGCCACCTGGCCGCCGAAAACCCGCTGCAGGGACTCCTGCGGGCTGCGGCCGCGGAAGATGTTGACCTCGATCTGCTCCAGGTCGAGCAGGTCGACCAGGCTGTCGGCCGGGTTGGGCGTGGGTGTCATGGGTGATGTTCTCCTGTGTTCACAACTGGCCGACGTCGGTGACGCGGACGACCGCGCGGCCCTCCGCGTCGGAGGCCACGAGGTCGACCTCCGCGCTGATCCCCCAGTCGTGGTCGCCGTTCGGATCATCGAAGATCTGCCGGACACGCCACAGCCGGTCCTGCGGCTCCTCCTGGATCACCAGCAGCTTCGGGCCGCGGGCGTCGGGACCGGTGCCGAGGTCGTCGTACTCGTCCCAGTACTTGTCCATGGCCTCGCCCCAGGCGTCGGCGTCCCACCCGGCGTCGCCGTCCAGCTCGCCCAGCTCGTCGACCTGGTCGAGCGCGGCCAGCTCCACCCGTCGGAACAGGGCGTTGCGGACGAGGACGCGGAAGGCGCGCGCGTTGGTGGTGACCGGCCGGACCTGGTCGGCCTTCTCCTGCGCTTCCTCGGCGGTCATCTCCGCGGGGTTGGCGAGCTGCTCCCACTCGTCGAGCAGGCTGGAGTCGACCTGGCGCACCATCTCGCCGAGCCACTCGATCAGATCCTGGAGGTCGTCGGACTTCAGGTCGTCGGGGACGGTGTGGTCCAGGGCCTTGTAGGCGCCGGCGAGGTAGCGCAGCACGATGCCCTCGGTCCGCGCCAGCTCGTAGTGGGAGGTCAGCTCGGTGAAGGACATCGCCCGCTCGTACATGTCCCGGATCACCGACTTCGGCGACAACGGGTGGTCCCCGACCCAGGGGTGGCTCCGGCGGTAGGTGTTGTACGCGTGGAAGAGCAGCTCCTCCAGCGGCTTCGGGTACGTGATCTCCTGGAGGCGCTCCATGCGCTCCTCGTACTCGACGCCGTCCGCCTTCATCGCGGCCACGGCCTCGCCGCGCGCCTTGTTCTGCTGGGCGGCGAGGATCTGCCGCGGGTCGTCCAGCGTGGACTCCACCACCGACACCATGTCCAGCGCGTACGACGGCGACTCGGGGTCGAGCAGTTCGAACGCGGCCAGGGCGAACGTGGACAGCGGCTGGTTGAGGGCGAAGTCCTGCTGGAGGTCGACCGTGAGGCGGACGATGCGGCCCTCGGCGTCCGGGGTGTCCAGCTTCTCGACGATGCCGCCGTCCAGCAGCGAGCGGTAGATGGCGATGGCCCGCCGGATGTGCCGCAACTGCTGCTTGCGCGGCTCGTGGTTGTCCTCCAGCAGACGGCGCATCGCCTCGAAGGCGTTGCCGGGCCGGGCGATCACCGACAGCAGCATGGTGTGCGTCACCCGGAAACGGGACGTCAGCGGTTCCGGCTCGGAGGCGATGAGCTTGTCGAAGGTCTGCTCGCTCCAGCCGACGAAGCCCTCGGGAGCCTTCTTGCGGACCACCTTGCGGCGCTTCTTCGGGTCGTCTCCCGCCTTGGCCAGGGCCTTCTCGTTCTCGACGACGTGCTCGGGCGCCTGCGCGACCACGAACCCCGCCGTGTCGAAGCCCGCGCGCCCGGCCCGTCCCGCGATCTGGTGGAACTCGCGGGCCCGCAGCGTCCGCACCCGGCTGCCGTCGTACTTGGTCAGAGCGGTGAACAGCACGGTCCGGATCGGCACGTTGACGCCGACGCCGAGCGTGTCCGTCCCGCAGATCACCTTCAGCAGCCCGGCCTGGGCGAGTTTCTCCACCAGACGCCGGTACTTCGGCAGCATGCCGGCGTGGTGCACACCGATGCCGTGCCGCACGTAGCGGGAGAGGTTGCGGCCGAACTTGGTGGTGAAGCGGAAGTTGCCGATCAGCTCGGCGATCTTGTCCTTCTCCTCGCGGGTGCACATGTTGATGCTCATCAGCGCCTGCGCCCGCTCCACGGCCTGCGCCTGCGTGAAGTGCACGATGTAGACGGGGGCCTGCTTGGCCGTCAGCAGGTCGGTGAGGGTCTCGGTGAGCGGGGTGTAGCGGAACTCGTAGGACAGGGGCACCGGGCGGGTCGCCGACCGGACGACCGATGTCGGGCGGCCGGTGCGCCGGGTCAGGTCCTTCTCGAAGAAGGAGACGTCGCCGAGCGTGGCGGACATCAGGACGAACTGGGCCTGCGGCAGTTCCAGCAGCGGGATCTGCCAGGCCCAGCCGCGGTCCCCTTCCGCGTAGAAGTGGAACTCGTCCATGACGACCTGGCCGATGTCCGCGTGCTTGCCGTCGCGCAGCGCGATCGACGCCAGCACCTCGGCGGTGCAGCAGATCACAGGAGCGTCGGCGTTCACGGAGGCGTCGCCGGTGAGCATGCCGACGTTCTCGGTGCCGAAGAGCTTGCACAGCTCGAAGAACTTCTCCGAGACCAGCGCCTTGATCGGCGCGGTGTAGAAAGTGACCTCGTCCCGGGCGAGGGCGGCGAAGTGTGCTCCCGCCGCGATCATGCTCTTGCCGGATCCGGTGGGGGTCGAGACGATCACGTTCGCCCCGGAGACCGCCTCGATCAGCGCCTCCTCCTGGTGAGGGTAGAGCGTGAGACCGCGCTCCTGGGCCCACGACTCGAAGGCTTCGTAGAGGGCGTCGGGGTCGGCGGTCGGCGGCAGGCGATCGATGAGGGTCACGCCACCATCTTGCCTGGCCCCGACCCCGATGCGGGAATCGGATGCGGGACCGAAGATCATGACCGATACGCTGGGTCGCCGACGGCATGCCGGTGGACCTGGACAACTGGACAGCGGCACACGAGGAATGGGGCGGGCAACGGCGATGATGGGACCAGCACACTCACTGTCGGGCGCCGCGGCCTGGCTCGGTGTAGGGGCGGCGACCGCCGCGGCCGGGCACCCGATGCCCTGGCCGGTCCTGCTGACCGGAGCCCTGATCTGCGCCGGCGCCGCGCTCGCTCCGGACCTCGACCACAAGGCCGCGACGATCTCGCGGGCCTTCGGACCGGTGTCCCGGGGCCTGTGCGAGATCGTCGACAAACTCTCGTACGCCGTCTACAAGGCCACCAAGAAACAGGGCGACCCGCGCCGCTCCGGCGGTCACCGCACGCTCACCCACACCTGGCTGTGGGCGGTCCTGATCGGGGCGGGCTCCTCGGTCGTGGCGATCACCGGGGACCGCTGGGGTGTGCTCGCGATCCTCTTCATCCACATGGTGCTGGCCATCGAGGGCCTGCTGTGGCGGGCGGCCCGCGGCTCCAGCAGCGACGTCCTGGTCTGGCTCCTGGCCGCGACCAGCGCCTGGATCATCGCCGGCGTCCTGGACGAACCGGGCAACGGGTCGGACTGGCTGTTCACAGCGCCGGGACAGGAGTACCTGTGGCTGGGGCTGCCCATCGTGCTGGGCGCACTGGTACACGACATCGGGGACGCGCTGACCGTGTCCGGCTGCCCGATCCTGTGGCCCATACCGGTGGGCCGCAAGCGCTGGTACCCGATCGGCCCGCCCAAGGCACTGCGGTTCCGCGCGGGCAGCTGGGTCGAGCTCAAGGTGCTGATGCCGGCGTTCATGCTGCTCGGCGGGGTCGGCTGCGCCGCCGCGCTCAACGTCATCTGATCCGCCGTGCCGGCCCACCGGATCCGTCGACGTCGCCATCCGCATCGGCATCCGTATCCGCATCGGCCTCGGCATCGAAGGACAGCGACGCGCGCCCACTCGTCCGGCAGCCCGGCGCAGGACGTCGGACGAGACCGGGCACGGCCGACATGTCCCCGTCCGTCCGGCAGCCCGGGGCCGCACGTCGGACGACGACGAAACCGAGGACGGCCGGCGACTGCCCAAGCCGCCCTGGCCCACCGGACCGTACGGCACGCCTCAGCCGGGCCCGAGGCCGTCGAGTGCCCGACTCCGCAGCCCCGGTGGTTCCCCGCCTCGACGCACCGGCCGGCGGAGCCCGCGACGGCCGCTCAGGCGGGCCGGCCGCCGGCCCCCGCCTCGCCGCCGCCGTAGCGCCGCTCGAACCGGGCGATGCGTCCCTCCGTGTCGACCGTCCGTGCCTGACCCGTGTAGAACGGATGGCTCTCCGAGGAGATCTCCACGTCGACGACCGGGTAGCTCCGGCCGTCGTCCCACTCGATCGTCCGGTCGCTGGTCGCGGTGGACCGGGTGAGGAAGGCGTAACCGGCGGCGCGGTCCCGGAAGACGACGGGATGGTAGTCGGGGTGCTTGTCCTGCTGCATGAGCGCTCCTTGTGCGGCGGGGGCGGCGCGCGGCGCGGCGACGCCGGGGGAACAGCGGGTTCAGCGGGGCAGGGCGTCCTCGTCGACGACGTGCATCGCGGCTTCCTCGGCGGACGCCGCCGCGCCGTCGATGCCCACGTCCCTGGCGACCAGGGCGGCCTCCTCGTCCTCGCGCGCCCCCTCGTCGGGAGCCACGAGCCGGCCGGAGCGAGTGGCGCCGACCTCGTCGTCCAGCAGTTCGCCGTCGGTGTCCTCGGAGTCGCCGAGACCGTCCCCGTCGGGTACCGCGGTGTCCGGGATCTCCTCGGAGAGCCGCTGGTCCAGACTCTCGCCGTGACGGCGTTCGGCCGCGGTCACGCCGTCGTGTTCCACGGCCCAGGGCCGCTCCGGCGGCGACCAGCCCGCGTCGAGGGGGTCGTCGGCACCGCCGTACTCCAGGGTGTCCTCCGCGTCGAGCAGCCCGGTGTCCTCCCTCTGCTCGGAACCGTCGGGCTGGTAGACGTCGTCTCCCCATCCGTCGCCGCTGTTCACGGATACCTCCAGAGGGTGGGGCCCGGCCCGCTGTCACCGCGGGGCTCGGCGGGTCGCCGCCGCACGGGGACAGGGCGTCGCCGGTCGGCGCGTCGCGGGGTCTTCGGGCGTTCCCCGCGCCGGTGCCTCCTCCCAGATTTCCACCCCCTCTCGGGACCACGCAACGGCACGGACCCGGGCCGGGGACCCGCCGCTCTCCGCCGGCCCCCGGCCGCGCCCCGTGAGACGCCTGTCACCCACCCCGCCGGTGGTGGCCCGTCCGGGTCAGCCGTGCCACGAGCGCCACAGCGCCGCGTACGCCCCGTCCGCCGCGACCAGGTCGTCATGACTGCCCAGCTCGCTGATCCGGCCGTTCTCGACCACGGCGATGACATCCGCGTCGTGGGCGGTGTGCAGCCGGTGGGCGATCGCGACGACGGTGCGGCCGTCCAGCACCCGGGCCAGGGACCGCTCCAGATGCCGGGCCGCCCGGGGGTCGAGCAGCGACGTCGCCTCGTCCAGGACGAGGGTGTGCGGGTCGGCCAGCACCAAGCGGGCCAGCGCGATCTGCTGTGCCTGCGCCGGGGTGAGCGCGAAGCCGCCGGAACCGACCTCCGTGTCGAGCCCCGCGTCGAGCGCGCGGGCCCAGCCGTCCGCGTCGACCGCGCCCAGCGCGGCCCACAGCTCGGCGTCGGTGGCACCACCACGGGCCAGCCGGAGGTTGTCACGCAGGGAACCCACGAAGACGTGGTGCTCCTGGTTGACGAGGGCGACGTGCGAGCGGACCCGTTCGGCGGACATGCGGGACAGCTCGGCGCCGCCCAGGGTGATCCGGCCCTCGCGGGGAGCGTAGATGCCGGCGAGCAGCCTGCCGAGGGTGGACTTGCCCGCGCCGGAGGGACCCACCAGCGCCAGCCGGGTGCCGGGGGCGACCTCCAGGGAGACCTTGCGCAGGACGTCCACCCCTTCCAGGTAACCGAAGTGCACCCGATCCGCGTGCACGTCGCGTCCGTCCGGGGCCGACGCGGTGTCGTCGCTCTCGGGCTCGATCTCCCGCACACCGACCAGCCGGGCCAGCGACACCTGGGCCACCTGGAGCTCGTCGTACCACCGCAGGATCAGCCCGACCGGATCGACGAGCATCTGCGCGATCAGGGCCGCCGTCGTCAGCTGGCCGACCCCGATCCAGCCCTGGAGCACGAACACGCCGCCGATCATGAGTACTGAGGCGAGGACCGTCACATGGGTGACGTTGATGACCGGGAAGAGCACGGAGCGCAGCCAGAGCGTGTACCGCTCCCAGGCCGTCCACTCCTTGATCCGGCGGTCCGACAGAGCGACGCGCCGGGCGCCCAGACGGTGGGCCTCCACGGTGCGCCCGGCGTCCACGGTCTCGGCGAGCGCGGCGGCCACGGCGGCGTACCCGGCGGCCTCCGAACGGTACGCGGAGGGCGCCCGCCGGAAGTACCAGCGGCAGCCGACCACCAGCAGCGGCACCGCCAGCAGCACGGCCGGGGCGAGCGGCGGTGCCGTGACCACCAGACCGCCCAGCAGCAGCACCACCCACACCGCACCGATCGCCAGCTGGGGCACGGCCTCGCGCATGGCGTTGCCGAGCCGGTCGATGTCGGTCGTGATCCGGGACAGCAGGTCACCCGTGCCGGCCCGTTCGAGCACCCCCGGCGGCAGCCCGACCGAGCGCACGAGGAAGTCCTCGCGCAGGTCGGCCAGCATGCGCTCGCCGAGCACCGCGCCGCGCAGCCGCACCTCACGCACGAAGGCGGCCTGGAGGACCAGGGCGACCACGAACAGTGTGGCGGTGATGCCCAGGTGCAGCTCGCGCGCGCCGTCGGACACCCGCTCCACGAGCCCGCCGAGCAGGTAGGGACCGGCCATGGAGGAGATCACGGCGACGGTGTTGACGGTGACGAGCAGCACGAACGCGCGGCGGTGCCGGCGCAGCAGCTCCGTCACATAGCCGCGTACGGTCGCGGCGTTGCCGACGGGCAGGGTGCTCGCCGTGGTCGGGGCCGCGGGGTCGTACGACGGTGGCGCCACGCCGATCATGCCGTCTCCTCGATTTCTTCCAGGCGGTGCAGTACGTCGTCGTCCAGGCGGTCGTTCCCGAGGGCGTCGCCGCTCGGAGCAAGCCCTGGGCCGTCGCCGGCGAGGCCACCCAGGACGGCGTGCTCCTCCCGCTGGACGCCGGTCTCTTCATCGGTCTCGCGGGTCACCACGGCCCGGTACCGCGGGTCGCCGCGTACGAGATCGCGGTGGGTGCCGACGGCCGCGGCCTCGCCCTCGTGCAGGAACACCACGCGCTCGGCGCGGTCCAGCAGCAGCGGTGAGGAGGTGAACACGACGGTGGTGCGGCCCTGCCGCAGGCCCCGTACGCCGTCCGCGATGCGCGCCTCGGTGTGCGAGTCCACGGCGGAGGTGGGTTCGTCCAGGACGAGGACCTCGGGGTCGGTCACCAGCGACCGGGCCAGGGCGAGCCGCTGGCGCTGGCCGCCGGAGAGCGAACGGCCCCGTTCGGTGATGCGGGCGTCCATCGGGTCCTCCGCGTCGACCGAACCCTGCACGAGAGCCGCCAGCACGTCCTCGCACTGGGCGGCGGCCAGCGCCTGGGCGGCGCCGACGGCACCGGAGGCGGGCACGTCGAGCAGGTCGCGCAGCGTCCCGGACAGCAGTACCGGGTCCTTGTCCTGGACCAGCACGGCCGTGCGCGCGGAGTCCAGGGGGAGTTCGTCCAGCGGCACCCCGCCCAGTGAGACCGGTGTGCCCCGCTCCGAGGGGTGGCCGCCGAGCCGTTCGGCCAGCCGGCCGGCGGCGTCGGGGTCACCGCACACCACGGCGGTCAGCAGGCCCGCCGGGGCCAGCAGACCGGTCTCCGGGTCGTACAGATCGCCGGACGGGAGACCACCGCTCGTACCGGGTCCGCTCCTCTTGGATCCGCTCGTTCCTGATTCGCTAGTACCGGATTCGCTCGCCTTGGACCCGCTAGTACCGGATTCGTTCGTCTTGGATCCGCTTGTACCGCACTCACTCGTCCTGGGTCCGCCCGTGCCGGATCCACCCGCGTCGGTGGCCCGTTCCAGCGACAGCACCCGGGCGGCCCGCCGGGCCGAGGGCCGGGAGAAGGAGTACGCCATGGCGATCTCTTCGAAGTGCCGGAGAGGGTAGGTGAGGATCATGACCGAGCTGTAGACGGTGACCAGCTCGCCCACGCCTATCCGGCCGTCCCGGGCCAAGTGCACGCCGTGCCAGATGACCGCGATCAGCAGCAGGCCCGGCAACAGCACCTGGATCGCGGAGATCAGGGACCACATGCGGGCGCTGCGCACGGCAGCGTGGCGCACCTCCTGGGAGGCGCGGCGGTAGCGGTCGAGGAAGAGCTGCTCACCACCGATGCCGCGCAGCACGCGCAGTCCGGCGACGGTGTCCGAGGCCAGTTCGGTGGCCCGGCCCGCCTTCTCCCGCTGGACGTCGGCGCGCCGTGTGGCACGGGGCAGCAGCGGCAGCACGGCCAGCGCCAGGACGGGCAGGCCGATGATGACGACGATGCCGAGGGACGGCTGGTAGAGGAGCAGGCCGACGCAGACCAGCACGATGGTCAGTGCCGCCGCGGTGAACCGGGACACCGCCTCGACGAACCAGCCGATCTTCTCGACATCGCCGGTGGAGACGGCCACGACCTCGCCGGCCGCGACCCGCCGGGTCAGCGCCGAGCCCAGCAGGGCGGCCTTGCGGGCCAGCAGTTGCTGCACGCGGGCGGCCGCGGTGATCCAGTTGGTGATGGCGGCGCGGTGCAGGAAGGTGTCGCCGAGCGCGTTGCCGGCGCAGCACACGGCCAGCAGAGCGCCGGCCAGGGCGAGCCGGCCGCCGGACCGGTCGACGACGGCCTGGACGGCGAGGCCGACGCAGAAGGGAAGTGCGGAGACGGAGGCGAAGTGCAGCAGCCCCCAGGCCAGCGATTTGAGCTGTCCGCCCAGCTGGTTCCGGAAGAGCCACCACAGGAATCGGGGGCCCGAACGCGCGTCGGGCACGCCCGGGTCGGAGAACGGAAGGTCTTGGATCTGCATGAGGTCCCAGTGGCTCGTGTCAGGGGGGCCGCTCGGTGCGGCGCCGGAGGGCAGCAAACCGTGACAGGTTCGCGTCGCCGCGTAGTGGAAATCAAGCGGTTTTCCGCACCGGCGCAGGGATCCGGCTGCGACCGTTTCGGGTTACTCCGGGAAACCCCGGCGGAGTACGGGCCAGGTGGCTCGGAGCGCGCGAAGTCCCTGCTCATGGCGGTGCCGGGGCGGCTGGGCCGGGCGGGGGAACGCGGCGGTCCGCCGCGGACGACGGCGTCAGCCGGCGTCGGTGCCGGGGCGCACCACGGCGGTTCCGTCGATCAGCGTGTCCAGCAGCCCGCCGAGCACGGCGCGTTGCTCGGCGGTCAACGGGGCCAGGATCTCCTCCGCCGCCGAGCGGCGCGCGCGGCGCAGTTCGCTCAGCGCCGTGCGCCCGTCTTCCGTCAGCTCGATGCGGATCACCCGCCGATTGGCCTGATCCGGCGCCCGGCGCACCATCCCGGCGGACTCCAGTCCGTCGACGAGTGTCGTCACCGCTCGGGGCACGACCTCCAGGCGCTCGGCCAGGTCGGTCATCCGGGGCGGCGAGCCGTAGTGCGCGAGGGTGCGCAGCAGGCGGGACTGGGCGGGGGTGATGCCGAGGTCGCCTCGCTCCAGATGCCGCTTCTGGATGCGGTGCACCCGGCGGGTGAGCCGCAGCAACTGCTCGGCAAGGACGCCGTCGGGGTCGGGGGCGGTCATGCGGGAACAATATCAGGGTGCTGTTCATTGTGAGTGTAGGTAACAATGAGCTACGATCCGTGAGGCCCGCCCGGGCACCGACCGCCCACCGAGTGCCGACCGGCCGCGCACCGGCCCGTACGGCGGCTGCGTACCGGGCGCGGTACATCACCGAGGGAGGCCGGAGCGGACCGGGGCTGGTGACGGTCGCCGCCGGTCATCGGCAGCCCTGTGCCGCCGTAGGCCCGAACAACCGCTGAAGACCGTCCGACACCGTCGACCGCGGGCCCGTACAGCGGGCGCCGCACCCCGGGTGCCGCTCGCCCCCGCCCAGCCCGCGAGCCGGACGGCCGACCGCCCGGACACCCCCCGCCGGGCCGCCCGTCCGGACAACCTCCGAAGGGAGCCCATGAAACCCGACCACGACCTCTCCTGGACCCCGCCCGCCGGCGCGCAGGAACAGCCCCGGCAGGTGCGGCGCATCCTGAGACTCTTCCGCCCCTACCGAGGCCGTCTCACGGTCGTCGGCGCACTCGTCGGCGCCGCGTCGCTGGTGTCGGTCGCCACCCCGTTCCTGCTCAGGGAGATCCTGGACGTCGCCATCCCCCAGGGCCGCACCGGCCTGCTGAGCCTGCTCGCCCTGGGCATGATCCTCGGCGCCGTCCTCACCAGCGTCTTCGGCGTGCTCCAGACGCTGATCTCCACGACCGTCGGCCAGCGTGTCATGCACGACCTGCGCACCGCCGTCTACGGCCGCCTCCAGCGCATGTCGCTCGCCTTCTTCACCCGCACCCGCACCGGCGAGGTCCAGTCCCGCATCGCCAACGACATCGGCGGCATGCAGGCCACCGTGACCTCCACCGCCACCTCCCTGGTGTCCAACGCCACCAGCGTCGTGGCCACCATCGTCGCGATGATCGCCCTCGACTGGCGCCTCACCGTCGTCTCCCTGCTGCTCCTCCCCGTCTTCGTGTGGATCAGCCGCCGGGTCGGCAACGAGCGCAAGAAGATCACCACCCAGCGCCAGAAGCAGATGGCCGCGATGGCCGCCACGGTCACCGAGTCGCTCTCGGTCAGCGGCATCCTGCTGGGCCGCACCATGGGCCGCTCCGACTCGCTCACCCGCTCCTTCGCCGACGAGTCCGAGCAGCTGGTCGACCTGGAGGTGCGGTCGAACATGGCGGGCCGTTGGCGCATGGCCGTCATCACCGTCGTCATGGCCGCGCTGCCCGCCGTCATCTACTGGGCCGCGGGCATGGCCCTGAAGCTCGGCGGTCCGGACGTCTCCATCGGCACGATCGTCGCCTTCGTCACGCTCCAGCAGGGCCTGTTCCGCCCGGCGGTCAGCCTGCTGTCGACCGGCGTCCAGATCCAGACCTCGCTCGCCCTGTTCCAGCGCATCTTCGAGTACCTCGACCTGCCCGTCGACATCACCGAACGCGAGAACCCCGTCCACCTCGACCAGATCAAGGGCGAGGTCCGCTTCGAGAACGTCGAGTTCCGCTACGACGACAAGGGCGGACCGGTCCTCGACGGCATCGACATCACCGTCCCGGCGGGCGGCAGTCTCGCCGTGGTCGGCCCGACCGGCGCCGGCAAGTCCACCCTCGGCTACCTGGTGCCGCGGCTCTACGACGTCACCGGCGGCCGGGTCACCCTCGACGGGGTCGACGTGCGTGACCTCGACTTCGACACCCTCGCCCGCGCGGTCGGCGTCGTCTCGCAGGAGACGTACCTCTTCCACGCCTCGGTCGCCGACAACCTGCGCTTCGCCAAGCCGGACGCCACCGACGAGGAACTGGCCGAGGCGGCGAAGGCCGCGCAGATCCACGACCACATCGCCGCGCTGCCCGACGGCTACGACACCGTGGTGGGGGAGCACGGCCACCGCTTCTCCGGCGGCGAGAAGCAGCGTCTGGCCATCGCCCGCACGATCCTGCGCGACCCGCCCGTGCTCATCCTCGACGAGGCGACCAGCGCCCTGGACACGCGCACCGAGGCCGCCGTGCAGCAGGCGGTGGACGCCCTGTCCGCGGACCGCACCACGATCACCATCGCGCACCGCCTGTCCACCGTCCGGGATGCCGACCAGATCGCCGTCCTCGACTCCGGGCGCCTGGCCGAGCGGGGCACCCACGAGGAGCTGCTGGAGCGGGACGGCCGGTACGCGGCTCTCGTCCGCCGGGACGCACGACAGGTACCGACAAGATGAAAATATGCCCGGTGTGTCTGGTTTGTGATGTTTCGGGGGTTACCGTGCCCGCATGCAGATGAACACTCCGTCACGGAGCACGAGGAGCACGATTCGACTGACGCGCCGGGGCCGCATCGCCCTGATCGCGACCGGAGCCGTCGTCGCCGGCGCCGCTGTGGCGGTGCCGCTGCTGACGCTGGGCGAAGAGGAGGACGCCCGCCCCGAAGCCCTGGTGATCCCCGAGGGGCGACGCGCCTCCCAGGTGTACGAGGCCGTGGACAAGGCCCTCGCCCTGCCGGCCGGGACCACCGGGAAGTCCCTGGGCAAGGCCCGCCTGAAGCTGCCCGCCGACGCGGAGGGCAACCCCGAGGGGTACCTCTTCCCGGCGACGTATCCGCTCGACGACAAGACCACCCCCGAGAAACTGCTGCGGGCGATGGTGGACGCGGCGAACCGCGAGTTCAACGGCGCTCCGGTCGCGGCGGGTGCCGAGCGCAACGCCATGAACGTCTACCAGGCGGTGACCATCGCGAGCATCGTGCAGGCCGAGGCCGCCACCGAGGCAGACATGGGCAAGGTCGCCCGGGTGGTCTTCAACCGCCTGGAGCGCGGGATGCCGCTGCAGATGGACTCCACCCTGAACTACGCGCTGAACCGCTCCACCCTGAACACCACCGAGGACGACACGAAGATCGACAGCCCCTACAACTCGTACCAGCGCATGGGGCTGCCGCCGACGCCCATCGCCAATCCCGGGAGTGCCGCGATGCGCGCCGCGATCAATCCGACGCCGGGGGACTGGCTCTACTTCGTCACCGTCAAGCCCGGCGACACACGCTTCACCGCCGATCACGAGGAGCACCAGCGCAACGTCGCCGAGTTCAACAAGAACCGGCGCGAAGCCCCGTCCAAGGGTGCCTCTCACCAGAAACCCTCACCCGGGACGGCCCCCGCCGGGACGTGAGGCCGAGGCGGCCCCGCGGGGCGTCAGGCGGCCAGGCGTTCCTCCCCGGCCAGCAGCCGCCTGATGTCCCGCACGGCCGCGCGTCCGGCCCGGTTGGCGCCGACGGTGCTGGCCGACGGCCCGTAGCCGACGAGGTGGATCCGGGGGTCGGCGACCGCGCGGGTGCCCTCGACGCGGATGCCGCCGCCCGGCTCCCGCAGCCGCAGCGGCGCCAGATGGTCCACGGCCGCCCGGAAGCCGGTCGCCCACAGGATGACGTCGGCGGACACCTGTCGCCCGTCCGCCCACGCCACCCCGTCGGGTGTGATCCGGTCGAACATGGGCTGCCGGTCCAGCACGCCCGAGTCGAGACCGGCCCGGACCGCGTCGTTCAGCGGCAGCCCGGTCACGGACACGACGCTCTCCGGCGGCAGCCCCTGCCGCACCCGCTCCTCCACGAGCGCGACGGCGGCCCGCCCCGCGTCCTCGTCGAAGGGCCCCTCCCGGAACACGGGCGGACGCCTGGTCACCCACGTGGTGGCGGCCGCGTACGGAGCGATCTCCAGCAGGTGCTGGGTGCCCGAGGCGCCCCCGCCCACCACGACCACCCGCTGCCCGGCGAACTCCTCAGGGCCGGCGTACCCCGCCGTGTGCAACTGCCGCCCCCGGAACGTCTCCTGCCCCGGGTAGCGCGGCCAGAAGGGCCGGTCCCAGGTGCCGGTCGCGTTGATCAGCGCGCGCGCCGACCAGTCCCCGTCCGACGTCCCGACGAGCAGCCGCCCACCCGGCCCCTCACGCACCGCACGGACGTCGACGGGCCGCCGCACCCGCAGATCGAACTCACGCTCGTACGCCGTGAAGTACTCCGCGACGACCTCCGCGGACGGCCGCCCGGGATCGGCGCCGGTCAGCTCCATGCCCGGCAGCGAGTGCATCCCGTGCACCTTGCCGTACGTCAGCGTCGGCCAGCGGAACTGCCAGGCCCCGCCCGGGCCGGGGGAGTGGTCCAGCACCACGAAGTCACGCTCCGGTTCGAGCCCGGTGCGCCGCAGGTGGTAGGCGGCGGACAGCCCGGCCTGTCCGGCGCCGATGACGACGACCTCGGTCTCGCGTACGCGGTTCACAGCACTGCCAACAGCGCGGCCGGACCGGATCTTCCCACCGACGGGCGCACCCCGCCGCCGCAACCGGCCGCGTACGTCAGGATGGGACCCATGCCAGAAGCGTTCACCACCCGGATCCTGCACCTCACCACCGGCTCCTCGGAGCGGGTCCTCGACATCACCGGCGACTGCGAGAGCTTCCTGCGCGAGGCCGCGGCCGGCCGCGACGGTCTCCTCAACGTCTTCGTCCCGCACGCCACGGCCGGCATCGCCGTCATCGAGACGGGCGCGGGCAGCGACGACGACCTCCTCGCCGCCCTGCACACCCTCCTCCCCGCCGACGACCGCTGGCAACACCGCCACGGCACCCCCGGCCACGGCCGCGACCACGTCCTCCCCGCCCTCGTGCCCCCACACGCGACCCTGCCGGTGATCGACGGACGGCTGGAACTGGGGACTTGGCAGTCTGTGTGCCTGGTCGACACCAACATCGCTAAAGACAACCGTCAGGTTCGTCTGAGCTTCCTCAGCTGACCAAGATCGTTCAGCTGGGTCGTGCCGCCGAATCTCCGTACCATGCGCGCTCGAACGGAGAGAAGAAATGCGCGGTACGGACCTCAATACGGTCGAACGTCCTTACGACGGATGCGGCAAGTGCCTGCTCGGAGTGCGGCGGCTGTCGCGCGTGAAGCTGGCGACGTCCTCGCCGGAGCGCCAGCGCGAGAACGTGCTCACCGCCGCCGCCTCCGTCGGGGCGCACATCATCGGTTGGGCGGACGACTGGGAGGTCTCCGGCGCCACGGACCCCGTGACCCGCCCCAGCCTGGGCCCGTGGCTCCGTGACGAGAAGGGCCCGTACGACGGCTTGGTCGCGGCAGCGGTGGACCGGCTCGGCCGTAATGTCATCGACTGCCTGAACACCGGTTACAAGATGCGGGACGAGAAGAAGATGCTCGTCACGTACGGGCACGACGGAGCCTGGAACCTCGACGACCCCGCCGACGAGAACCGCTTCACCATGGAGGCCTGGGGCGCGCAGATGGAACTGCGTGCGATCCAGCGCAGGAATCGCGACGCCACCGTCAAGACCCGTGCCGCCGGCCGTCCGAAGGGCAAGCCGTCGTACGGCTTCCAGTACGTGCGGAAGGTGATGGGAGGCAAGATCGATCACGTCGAACTGCATCCGCATGCCTCCGAGGTGCTGCGGGAGGTCGCCCGCCGGATCCTGGCCGATCCGGAGAACGTCACCTGCAGCAGTGAGGCCGCGCGCCTCAACCGTGCCGGAGAGCTGTCACCGGCGGATCACCTGGCAGTGATGTACGGCAAGCCTCAGGGGGGACGGCCGTGGTCTCCGCAGAGCCTGAAGAACATCCTCTTGTCGGAGGCCACCCTCGGGTACCTGATGCATCGCCACAAGCCGGTTCTCAGCATGGAGGACGGCAACCCCGTACGGCTCTGCGAAGGGCTGTGGGACCGGACCACGCACGAGGCGCTCAGGAGCGTGATCCTCTCGCGTGAGGCCCCTTGGACCCGCCGTTCCAACCGCGAATACCTGCTCACCACCGTTGCCCTGTGCGGCCAGTGCCACACGCGGCTTTACACCCAGACATCGAGCGATGCCCCTCCGCGCTACACGTGCACAGCGCGGAACAAGGGCTGGCTGCAGGCCCAGCACTGCCGCCCCGCCCCGCTCATCAACGCCCACCTCCTCGACGCATACGTCGAGGAGTGGTTCCTACGGGAGCTGGGGGACGGGCTGATCTACGAGACGGTGTACGACCCGGGCAACGGCATCGCCGAGCGTATTACAGAGACCCGGGCCAACCGCGAACGGCTGCGAGCCGACCGTGAAGCCGGGCTGTACGACCCCGGACGACGCCGCGTGGTTCCGGGACCGGTACGCCGCGCTGGGACGGGAGCTGACGGCGCTCGAAGCCGAGCCACAGCGGGCTCCTGGCATGGTCCGGAGGCCGACGGGCGAGACGGTCGCCGACCCTTGGTTCCGTGCTCCGGACGTGCAGATGCGAAAAGAAATGTTGATCGACTTCGGCGTCAGGGTGACCCTCTTCCCGGCCAGCGCACCCGTTCGCTGGGTGCCCGGTTTCATACACGGTCCCGAACACGATCCGACGGTCCTGCGGTAGGGAAGAAGCCCCTGGGGCGGCACGCGCGCTGTCCGGGGGACTTCATTGTCAGGCTGTCGGCGGTCGATCAGTCACGTGCTCCTTACCAACTGATGTCGGCCTCCGCAAGCCAGGCTTATGCGGGATCCTCTGGGCGTGATGCACGACGACGAGATGAGTGATGCGACTCAAACGGGAGAGCGCTGGCTGTGTGAGAGCGCGGTGGCGGAACTACAGGTGGAGAAGACGAAATCCGGCGCAGCGTGGCTGATCACGTCGCGGGATCGGCAGATCGACCAAGCAATCGCCGACGCATTGCCCGCAGAACGACGTACCTGTGCTGCCACATCGCACGAGTTCGTACAGACTCTCTTGGCGGACGAGGTGTTGGTGCGAATCGCAGACGCTGATGCTGTGCATATAAGCGGCGTTGGAATCCGGGAAGGGGTGGATGGGCGGTGTCCCTGTCGAGATGGCAAAGGAAGCTGAATCTAGTGGGCAGTACGGATGCCTCTGTGGTTGCCATTTCGATGGTCTCTGCCGGAAATCGATCGCGCGGGAACGCCGAGGGGAAGTACCTCGGGCGGCATTTCTGTTCTACCTCCAGGCAGCGCCCGATCTCGGACCCGTCTTCATGCGGTCAACGTCCTGGGCGTTGAGTCTTTGGCTCCGGGATCTGGCCCGCAGCGGTGCTTCGAAGAGTCGGGCACTGACAGCACGGATCCGACTTCTCCGAACGGGTATCCGCACACGGTCGGGTACTGAGGTGGATTTGTCTCACCCAGTAGGGCAACGCCTCTCTTGGGAGCCCCAGACAAGTCCTTACAGGCTGGCCGCGTAGTGCGGAACCTCACAGCGCGATGGAAAGGGGGGGCGTAGGGCTTCCTCTGCTCCAAGCGTGACAATCGTTTGTTGAGGCGGAGCAACAGACAGGAGCGCAGGGCTCCGACGGTGCAAGCAAGGGTCTTCGCTCAGCTAAAATTCAAACAGAACCCGGTGTATAGCCCGACTCGTCTGCCGCTACCGACTTGAATGGGTGATGTCGGATTCGGCTGACGTGCGACCTCTCGTGCGTCCAACTCTTCAGCGGCGGTTCGGTTGTAGGCGCTCGATGCGGTCGAGGTCGCCGGCGAGCAGCTCGCGGTGGTGGATGGTGAAGTCTCCGTTGGGCAGGGACTGCCCGCGGCCGTAATGCCGACCCATGACGGCGGTGGGGAGGAAGGCACGAAGGCGGTGGCGCATGTCCCGGGGGTAGTCGACGGGTGCGCCCCAACCCGAGGGGGCCTGATCGGTGGAGAGCAGGACCCAGTGGTCTACGGGCACCGCGGAGTCGAGGTCCGGCGCCGCTCCGGTGTGGCTGTCCAGGGCCGGCACGGTCAGCCGGTCCGGGTTTAGGGGGGCGTACCACAGCAGCAGGGGCTTGGCGCGTTGCGCGTCGGCGTTGTCGAAGCAGCACACGGCGATGGTGTGGTCGGGGAAGTGGTCGGCGTAGAAGCGCAGGAGGTCCGGGTCGAGGTTGGGGCGCCGGTGAGGCGGCACCTGCAGTAGCGCGCCGGGAACCGCGGTGGAGTCGGTGGCTAGGACGACCGTGTAGACATCGTGGTCGAAGACCTGGATGGGCTGGGGTTCCCCGCCCATCCACGCGATGCCGTCGGCTGCAGCAGCGGCGGACTCGACGGCGGCGACCATGCGGTGCAGCACGGCTGCGGTGCGCCCGGCTGAGAGGAAGTGCCGGGGGGTGAGCTGCCGGGTGGGCAGGTGCAGCAGCATGGCGTTCGGGCCGTCCGCCAGGTTAGCGGCGGTGTTCTGGTAGCCCAGAACGTGGATGAGACCGTGCTCGGGGTGGTGCTGCCGCCCGCAGTACACGATCGTGCCGGAGAAGGCGGCCTCACTTGTTGAGATGCACACGGCGGAACGGTATCGCCTCTGTTCGGCGGGAGCCGACAGGATTCTGCTCGTCGAGGACCGCTACCGCCGGTGGACGGCCACGGATTGGAGTCTGGATGCCAGGCCGGCCAGGTGGTGCTTGCCTGTGCAGGTCGGGCGTAATAGACGATTGTTGGCCCTCGGCGACCGCACCACTCAGCCGTCCCGGATGAGTCCGGTGCCGACGAGGCAGCCGTCGACCAGGTGCGGGCGGTACTGGATTTGCTTGAGCCGATGCTTGATGGCCCGGGTGATCTGGCCGAGGTCGGCGGCGGCGAGGTTGCCAATGTCTCGCTTGACCAGGGACCATATGCCCTCGGTCGGGTTGAGCTCAGGCGCATAGGTCGGCAGTTGCACGACGGTGAGCCAGCGCGCGTTCGCGGCGGTGAACTCCCACATCCCGGCGGTCAGGTGCAGCCGCACGTTGTCCCAGACCAGCACGATCGGGCCACCGAGCTGAAGGTGAGCCCGCGCGACCAAATCGCGCAGGTCACGCCAACCGAAGCCCTTCGGCTCGTCTTTGCGACCGTGGTACTCCCGGACCGCGTAGATCAGCCGGGACCGCTCGCCCGACTTGTAGCAGACCATCCCGGCCATCGACACCCGGCCGGAGCCCCGGCCGCGCACCCGCACCACTGGCGTGCGGCCGATCCGGCCCCAGGTCCTGGCCCGCGGCGGCGTCAGCGACTGGCTCTGCCAAGATTTCCGTGAAGCAGTGACAGAACGTCATGCAAGGAGGACTCGTTTGCGTAGGAGCGGAAGCGAGGCCCGCCCATACATCTGTCGCTTGAGCATCTTGATCCGGTTGACGTGACCTTCGACCGGACCGCTGCTCCAGGGCAGGGTGAGGCCGGCCAGGACAGCATCCCAGTCGCGTTCGAGTCCGTCAGCGAAGGCGTGCAGCTGGGGCAGGTCGTCGGCGCGGACCGCGCAGATCCAGGCGGGGAGGTCGGTGCCGGTGCGGTCGCAGATCATGCGGGCGAAGGCATGGACGTGGGTGCGCAGTGCGGCCAGTTCGGGGCAGCGGGAGAGGACGTCGTCGAGTTGTCGTTCCTCCTCGGCTCGTAAGCGTCCGGGGTGACGAGTGCATCCAGACTGTGGCGGCGAAGGTCGACGACGGCAGTGAGCACCTCCTGGATGACACCCGCTACGACGCGCCGACGTTCAGCGAGAAGTGCGGCCGTTCCTCGATGTCGGGGTACGTCAACCAGGGCGCGATGAACAAGTACGGCAACGAGTTCCTCTCACAGATGCGGGTCATCGACGGCGACGAGTTCGCGATCGACGCGGGTGATCTGTGGTTCAAGGGTTGCGACACCGGCGCGGCGACTCTCGTCTGCGAGATGAAGAAGCCGTAGCCACCGCACTCTGCCCGGGGCCCGCTCGCCAGGCGGGCCCCGGGCAGAGTCACGGTCAGTGGACGGGGCGCCAGTGCTCCAACGCATCGTCCAGCAGAGGTGCCTCGGGGTCGTCCCAGATCAGACAGCCCCACACCAGGCCGGGCACATCGGGGCCCATGGCGTCGGCCGGCCCCTCGGTGAGCGTGCGGTGAACGGCCTCGAGATAGGCGGCGATCGACGGATACCCGGGCTTGTCGCACGCGAGATTGTCCGGCAGCGACCAGGAGCCGACGCCGTCCTCGCCTACGTAGAGCCCCGACTCGGGTCCTGCCTCGTCGCCGGTCAGCCAAGGCACCACCGCGGAGCCCCACATATCGCCGCGCCCGACCTCCGGCAGCCGCGGCCGGAGCGCATCCTCCGGGCCGAGTAGAACCCCGCCCGGCAGGAACGCCCCCGAACCGACCTCGCCCGCTTCCTCATTGGCCTCGATGTACTGGTGCTCCACACCGCCGCACAGCCGCCACAGCGCCGCCAATTCCGTGGGCAGCCCGAACCCGACGGCATGGCTCAGGCGGGAGTCGGCCGCGGAGATCTCCTCCTCCGTCGCGGGCGCAAGGAGAGAAGCGTGGGAGACGGGCGCATGCTCGGCGAGCCAGCCGGTCACCTTCCGCCAGGCAGCCGCGACCCGCTCGACCTCACTGGTGTGTTGAACAGACATTCGCCCACCGTAGCCGCCGCATGCCCAACTCACCACGACCGAGGCGAGTTCGCCAGCGGCGGAACGGCCGACCCATGATCCGCCCGAATCTCTGAGCTGTTAGAACAGAGTCCCCTGCCCGTCCGGCACACGCGGCTTCTTGGCGCTCGCCGCCGGGAGAGCAGCCTTCGGTGCGGGTGCGGGAGACGTCTCTTCTTGCACCTGCGTCGTACGCTTCCGCCCGTGCTTCCCCCCCCGTTATGTTCTTCGCGGTCCTGCAAGAGGGCCGCTGGCCCCCGGGCCCGGCATGACTGTGTCCCCCTGTCGAAGGCATTTGCGCGCGTGTTCGCGTGGAGACACGGTCAGCACCTGGCCTCGCTCCGCGAAGGGCTCATGCTCTGAGCTTGACGTTCAACCTCGCTGCTGTTCGTGTTCCTTGATCGTTTCGGCGCGTTTGACGGTCTTGCCGACGTCCTGGATACGGGCCTTGTGCTGGTTGCGGCTGCCGGGCGGACGTCCAGGGCCGGGCCTGCCCGGTTTCGGTGCGGCTGCGGGACGGGCCGCCTTCCGGCGGAGGTTGCGAAACCCTCGCCGGACGCGGGCCGGGGACAGCCGTTCGGCCTTCACGCGGCGTTCCCAGGGGCGGCGTAGGTCTTCGGCGAGGGGGCGGGCGAGGCGGAGCTGGGTGTGCGCGGCGATGATCAGCCAGGTCCACAGGTCGGCCGTGGCGGGGTGGCGGATACGTGGCGCGGTCCAGCCGAGTGTCTGTTTGATCATTCTGAAGGTGTGCTCGATGTCGAACCTGCGCAGGAACGTCCGCCACCACAGGTCCACGCCTGCCGGGGTGGCGCCGGTGGCCGAGCACCACAGCCACACCGGCTTGGGGGCGGCCTCGCCGGGCAGCCGTTCCACGGCGAGCCGGATCAACGTGTTGTGCAGCAACGGGAGTTCCTCTGCGGCGTGCTCCAGCCAGGGGCCGCGGTGGGTCAGGCGGGGGTGCATGCGGTCCCAGGCCATCGCCTCCGCCTTCCCGTAGCGGGTGGTGTCCGTGACCGTGGTGACCTCGGGTGTATGCCAGGACTCCGGTTTGGCGAAGGTCAGCACGCCGCCGTGCTTGCGCGGCCGCCTGCCCCGGGGGCCGGAACGGGCCGGGCCCGCGTCGCGGAGCATGACGCGGTCCGAGCGCAGGCGGCCGAGAAGGACCACGGGCAGGTCGGCCAGGGCATGGGAGAGGTAGGCGCTGTCGTAGCCGGCGTCCATCACGATCGGCATGTCGGGGTCGCCGCCCCTCCAGTGGCCCGCGGCGATGATGCGGGTGACGACTTCGCGCAGCTGGGCGGCGGTGACCGTGGTGGCGTCGTCGGCCGGCCCCAGGCGGACGGCGTCCAGCAGGGCGCACCAGGAGGTGCGGCCCGATTCGAGGGCCGCGACGAAGGAGTTGGGCCAGCCGGGGATCAGCTGGTCGCAGCTGCGGTCGGCGCGGCGGCCGTGGACGTGGCAGAAGAGCCGGTCAGGGCTGGTGTTCGCGTCCGGACGCAGCCAGTTGGAGACGTCCACCGCCAACGCGATGCGGCCATCGCTGACGCGGGGCAACGGGAGGCCGGCCAGCGCCCGGCGCATGCGGGCCGGTTCGCACCAGCCCTTGTCCAAAGCCGCGTACAGGGCACCGTGCCCGCGCCGCATCTCATGCGCGAGGGAAAGCTCGACCAGCGTCCTGACCGGGCCGTCGGTGCACAGCACCGCGTCGGTCAGCTCGAAGAGCACATCCGCGCGGGCGTACAGGCTCTCGTAGAACTCAACCCGAAAGCGGGACAAGACCTCCAACGCCTCGCTTGCGGGCGGGGCGGCAGGGAAACTCATGAGCAGCGGCCGTTCTCTCGTGCTTCGTGACTCGACATCTCGAAGCGTGGAGAACGGCCGCCCCCGCTGTCCCGGAAAGAACCGCAGATCAGCAGGTCGAGTGACCTGCGAGGTTAAACGTCAAGCTGAGGCTACGAAGTCGGCAACCGTCCACACAGCGGCAGGATCACGGGCGCAGCCGCTCTACGAAGTGGCTGACCCTTCCGAGGACCCTGTTGAGGTCCCCCGATGTTCACCGGATCGAGTGACCCGTCGCCGCGGAACGTGTGCCGGGGATAGCGGGAGGGGGCCTTCAAGTAGTCGATGAGCGCCTTGCCGTCCATGCCAACCTCCAGTGGTCAAAGTCTGCAGTTCATCGTGTGCGGCCGGACAGACGCCGGGGCCACCGGACATCGCCCAGCACCACCGGCGTGCTGCGCAGGCTGCTCAGGCACAAGGCGGGCAAGAGCGCGGAGCCGTCCGCATGCGTGATCGACGCCCAGAGTGTGAAGACCTCCACCAGCGTCCCGGCCGCCGGGCAGGGTACGGACGCGGCGAAGAAGATCGTGGGCCGGCCGCAAGCGGAGCATCGTCACCGACACCCTCGGACTACTGCTGGCGGTGCTGGTCACCGCGGCGAGCGTGCAGGACTCGGTGGCCGGCACCGACCTGATCGACCAGGTGGCCGCCGCGCATCCCACGCTCCGCAAGGTCTGGGTCGACGGCGGCTACCGCCAACACCTCGTCGAGCACGCCGCATGCCTCGGCATCGACATGGAAATCGTCCAACGCGCGCCCAGGACCAGGGGGTTCACCTCGCTGCCCAAGCGGTGGACCGCGGAGCGCACCTACGGCTGGCTCATGCACCACCGCCGCCTGGCCCGCGACTACGAAACCCACCCGCACCGATCAGCCGCCATCGACCTCATGAGCCGCCGAGTCACCCAGGAAAGCACCACCAACTGGCGCGACACCCAACCCCGAACCAAACGGACACCAGCGAACCAAACGCTCAATTCAGGGGGTGAAACGTCCCTCGAAAGTCCCTCGGACGGAGCTGAAAGTCCCTGAGAAGTCCCTGGGCGAGAACCTGGGGCGCTCTGGTCAGGCTCTCTCAGGCGCGCCGGTGGGATCGAGCTGGCGGGTGTCCGCCAGGCTTGGGCTCTACAGCGAGCAGCCACTCGCGAGAACGAATGGGCGAAGGCGCAGAAGCTGGTTCAGCAGCTCGCTACTGAAGGACACATGCGGATCATTGCTCTGGAGGATGACGCAACAGGGGAGCGGTGTCCTGTCGCCACTTCGGCGGCAGGGGTGTCGTCGCTCGCGGAGGCCCTCCAGTTCCAGGGGGGAGGAGGGAGAATCCTCACGTAGCGCACCTGCCGAGTACGGCTTCTGAGTGGTGGGAGCCGTGTCACCATGAGAGCACCGCGGGGATGTGTGTCTGCCCTCCCACGAGAACCGGAGCGATGCGGCGGTGTGATGGACGAGATGCGAATTGCCGGCTTGGTCGGAGTGAGAACCCAGGTCATTCTCGTCATCCTGTTCGACGGTGTGCAGCCTCTCGACGTGGCAGGGCCCGTGGACGTGTTCTCGGCGGCGGCACGTTTTGCGGGAAGCGCGAAGGTGCCGCCCTACGTCATACGCACGGCTTCGCTGGGAGGTGGGGACGTGCGATCGGCCGGGGGTCTGCGGCTGGTGCCCGACCTCGATCTGGCCCATGCTCCGGATCCCGACCTCGTGCTCGTGCCGGGCGGGCCCGGTGTGGCCGACGTCGACAGCGGACTCGTGACCTGGCTGCGTGAGCGGGCGCCCCGCGTGAGACGCGTCGTATCGGTGTGCACCGGGGCGTACCTCTTGGCGCAGGCCGGTCTGCTCGACGGCCGCCGGGCCACCACGCACTGGGAGTGCTGCGACTACCTCGCGGACCGGTTCCCCCAGGTGACGGTCGACCCGGAGCCGATCTTCGTGCGGGACGGCTCGATCTCCACGTCGGCGGGTGTGACGACCGGCGTGGACCTCGCCCTCGCCCTGGTCGAGGAGGACTTCGGTCACGAGGTGGCGTACGAGATTGCCCGGCTCCTGGTGATCTTCGTCCGTCGGCCCGGAAACCAGGCGCAGTTCAGCACACAGCTCGCGGCTCAGATGGCACGTTCCGATCCGCTCCGTGAGGTCCAGTATTGGGCTGCCGCGCATCTGGCCTCGGACCTGACGGTTCCCGCGATGGCGCGACGCGCGGGTCTGTCACCCCGTCAGTTCGCCCGTGCCTTCGCCGAGCAGGTAGGCGTCACTCCTGGCCGATACGTGGATCTGATCCGCCTGGAGGCCGCGCAGCGGATGTTGACGGATACGCGCGACGGCGTGACCGGTGTCGCACGCCGTTGCGGATACGGGTCGCCAGAAGCGATGCGTCGTGCTTTCATGCGTGAACTCGGTCTTTCGCCCACGGAATACCGTCGCAATGCCGCCGGGCGGCCGCCCCTCGAATCCGCGTCCGCTGCGTCCCGGTAGAACGGCTTTGATATACCCGTCCGTACGGGATTCAGTAACTGATCCATGATCCTCATGATGCCGGTGGAGTCTGGTTCGATCTGCCGTGTCGCACATTGATGTCCGGGCCGTGGCAGATTTGTTGGTCTGTATGACTCTCTATGGCATAGACGCCCTGGCCCGGGCGCTTCTACTCTCAATTGAGTATCTGGCCCACCTTCGTGGTCGGGCCTGTCCGGAATGGGGAAGTAGAAACACGAATGCCCTCTCTCTTGCTTGGCTCCGTGCGACCGGCCGCCAGGCGGTGTGCCGTTGTGGTGGCCGTGGTTGGGCTGACGCTGGCGGCGTCCGGCTGCGGTTCCGGCGCCTCACCGGATTTCGGTGCGGGCGCTTCGGTCGACTCGACGAAGGCTGCCGGGCCGACAAAGACCTCGTACCCGCTGACCATCGAGAACTGTGGTCGTGAGGTGACGTTCGAAAAGCCCCCCGAGCGGGTGCTCATCATGAACGGCGCGTCGGTCGGAGAGGTGCAGGCGTACGTTCTCCTCGGCCTCCAGGACCACGTTCTCGCCAACGCGCAACGGGTCACCGTATCCGACGATCCCGGTATGGTCGACGAGGTCGCGAAGCTGCCGACCGGGGGCACCACATGGAACAAGAGTTTCGACGTGCCGGCCGAGAAGGTGCTCGATCTCAAACCGGACCTCGTGGTGTCCACCTGGAGCGGCGGATTCAACGCCGCCAGTGGATTCGCCACCCGGGACCAGTTGGCGAAAGCCGGAATCAACTCCTACGTCAACCCGGTCGACTGCGCGTACGGAGCGACGAATCCGTCGGCCGCCGACCAGGCGGCTTACGACCGGCAGTCCATCGCGTCCACGTACGACTTCATCGAGGAGACGGGTGTCATCTTCGATGTGCAACACAAGGCCGCGGACGTGGTCGCCGGGCTCAAGAAACGGGTGTCGGCCGTCAGTGACCGCGTCGCGGGCGCGGACCGTCCGAAGGTACTGCTGGCCTTTCCCGGTATGGCGTCGATGAGCGCGAACAGCCTGCCCGCCGTCTTCTCCGGCGGTGTCTACGACGACATCATCGAGAAGGCGGGCGGCGAGAACTCCTTCCCGAGCGACACACCCGACCCGGACCTGACCTCCACCCTGAGCGCCGAGACGCTGGCGAGCGCCGAGGTCGACGTGCTCGTGATCGGACTGACCTACCCGTCCGAGGAAGCCAAGGCGGAACAGCTCGCCGACCAGCTGTTCAAGAAGTACCCGCAGTGGAAGGCGTCGCAGACGAGGACGTACACCTACCTCTCCGACGGGGCCTTCATCGGACCGGCGAACGTCTACGCCGTGGAGAAGATCGCCGATGCCGCGCACCCTCAGTAGCCGCGCTGCGCGGCCACGCGGCCCGCACCTGATCTCGGGCCGCGCGATGGGTCTGCTGTACGCGGCGCTCACCGTGACGCTCGTGGTGTCCGTCACCGTCGCGGTGTCGACAGGGACGGTGACCGTGCCCGCCCGGGACGTGTGGAGTGTGGTCCTGGGGCACATCACGGGCCGCACCGCCGGGCTGGACCCGCTCCAGGACCAGATCGTCTGGGATCTCCGGATGCCGCGCGTCCTTGTGTCTGCGGTCGTCGGTGCCGGTCTGAGCGTCGTCGGGGTCGGTCTTCAGGCGCTGGTCCGCAACCCGCTCGCGGACCCCTACATGCTGGGCATCACCCCCGGCGCATCCCTAGGAGCCGTCCTCGTCGTGGCGACCGGCTCGGCGGCGCTCGACGGTCTCGGCGTGACCGGCGCCGCGTTCGTGGCGGCGGTGCTCACCATGGGCGCGGTGTTCCTGATCGCCCAGCGCAGCGGCCGGCTCACCGACACCCGCCTGATCCTCGCCGGCGTCGCCGTCGGGTACCTCGCGGTCGCGGCCACGAGCTTCGTGCAGTTGCAGACGAACCCGAACCAGCTCGCGGGCATCATGTTCTGGCTCATGGGCAGCCTCGCGGGAGCCGAATGGGCCGACCTGCGCCTGCCGACGACCGCGCTGGTGCTGGGCACCCTGTGGCTACTCACTCAGGGCCGCGGTCTCAACGCGCTGATGACCGGCGACGACGCGGCGGCCGGCCTCGGCGTCGACGTGCACCGCCTGCGGCGCCGGCTGCTGGTGGTGACGTCGCTGATGACGGCGACCGTCGTCGTGGTCGCCGGCGGACTCGGCTTCGTCGGACTGGTGATCCCGCACATCGCCCGCCTCGCCGTGGGAGCCGAACACCGGCGCGTACTGCCGACGTCCATGCTGGTGGGGGCGGTCTTCCTGGTCCTCGTCGACCTCGCGAGCCGGACCGTCGCCCGGCCCGACGAACTGCCGGTCGGCATCTTCACGGCCGGTATCGGCGTCCCCGTACTGCTGTGGCTGCTGCGTCGCACCAGACGTTCGGAGGGAACATGACGCGACTCGACTTCGCCGGGGTCGGCATCGACATCGCCGCCGCCCGCATCGTCTCCGACGTGTCGTTGCACGTCGCCCCGGGCGAGATGATGGGGCTGGTCGGCCCCAACGGAAGCGGCAAGTCCACCCTCCTGCGCAGCGCGTACCGCGTGCTGAGACCCGCCGCCGGGGCGGTGTTCATCGGCGGTGAGAATGTGTGGGACCTGTCGGCGCGGGAGGCGGCACGCCGACGCGCGATCGTCACCCAGCACACCGTGCTCGGCGCCGAGTTCTCCGTCGAGGAGGTGGTCGCCATGGGCCGCACCCCGCACAAGGGGATGCTCGACCGGGACGGCGCCGAGGACCGCCGCACGGTCGAACAGGCCCTGGCGGACGTGCACATGGGGTGGGCGGCCCGGCGTTCGTTCGCCACGCTCTCCGGCGGCGAACAGCAGCGGGTCCTGCTCGCCCGCGCCCTCGCGCAGGAGGCCGGGCTGCTGATCCTCGACGAGCCGACCAACCACCTCGACGTGCGGGCCCAGTTCGAGGTACTGGACCTGCTGCGGCACCTGGGCATGACGACCCTGACCGCGCTGCACGACCTCGACCACGCGGTCTCCTACTGCGACCGGGTCGCGGTCATGGCGGAGGGCGGACTCGTGGCGGTCGGAGCACCCGAGGACGTCTTGACTCCCGAGCTCGTCCACCGGGTCTTTGGGGTCCGCGCGGTGCTCGACACCCATCCGATCACCGGCCGACCCCGCATCGCGGTCGCCTCCGCCGGCCGGCCGCCGACGAGGGCGAGGACGCGAGACCACGCAGCGGACGCGTCCGCACCATGACGGACGCACTCGTCCCCGCACCCTGTCGCCAACCACCGAAGGAGCAGCCCATGCAGGTCGCGATCGTCCTCTACCCCGGCTTCACGGCACTGGACGTCATCGGTCCCTACGAGGTCCTGGCCCGCTTGCCGCAGACCGAGGCCGTGTTCGTCGCCGAGACCCCGGGTCTCGTCCGCAACGACATGCGCAGCCTCTCGGTAGACGTCGTGGCCCGCCTGGACGACGTCCCGGACCCGGATGTCGTGCTCGTCGGCGGTGGTCCGGGGCAGGCGGACCAGATGGCCGACGGCGCCCTGCACGCGTGGCTGCGACGCGTCGACCGGACGGCCACGTGGACGACATCGGTGTGCACGGGGTCCTTGATCCTCGCGGCCGCCGGAGTCCTCACCGGCCGCAGGGCGACGAGCCACTGGGGAGCCCTGGAACAACTCACCGAGTTCGGTGTGACGCCGGTGAACGAGCGCGTCGTCATCGACGGTCACTACGCGACCGGGGCCGGCGTCTCGGCGGGCATCGACATGGCGCTGACCCTGGCCGGCCTGATCGCGGGCGACGACGTGGCCCAGGCCGTGCAACTCCTCATCGAGTACGCCCCGCAGCCGCCCTACGACTCGGGAACCAAGGACAGCGCCGGCCCCGAGGTGGTCGAGAACCTGTTCAGGCTGTTCCCGCACAGCTGACCCTTCTTGATCAACCATTGCTCCTGCGATTCCAGCGCAATAGGGTCAGCGCGTGCGCTCGTCCCCAGGCTCCCGCAGATCGCGGCCGACACCTCGGCCCCGCAGGGGGCCGTCCACCTCGGCCGGTGTTCGCACGGCCGGTGGCCCACCGGCCCGGTCCGTCCTGCGGGACGCGGCGTTCCTGCGACTGTGGACCGGAGCCACCGCGTCGGGCCTGGCCACCTGGGCGCTGCCGTTCGTGCTCGGCCTCGCGGTACTCGACGGTGCCGTCACCGCGCCCGGTCTGGGGGTGCTGCTCGCGGCACGCACGGTGGGCTTCCTCGCCGCGGTGCCCGTCGCGGGTGTCCTCGCCGACCGGTACTCCCGGCGCGGAGTCGTCCGGTGGGCGGGGCTGGCGGCGGCCATCGCGGCGCCCGCGATGGCCGCGGGACTCGGCCGGTCGCTCCCGCTGATGGCGGTGGCCGCGGTCGTTGCCGGAGCCGGGCAGGGTGCCTGCCGGCCGGCCTACCAGGCGCTGACGGCCGAGGTCGTGGCAGAGGACCGCAGACAGCAGGCGAACGCCGCCCTCACCCTCGCGGTCCGCGTCACCACCCTCACCGGGCCCTCCCTGACCGCGCTGGCCGCGCTGTACGCCGGCACGGGCGTGCTGCTGGTGGGGATCGGTCTGCTGTGGCTGCTGGCAGCGCTCGTTCCCGGCGTCGGAGCCGGTGCGGCCCGCGAGGAGGCAGCGGACGGCGAGCGCAACCGACGGCCTTCTGTGCTCGCCGAGTTCGCCGACGGGGTGCGCGAGGCACGCCGACATCCCTGGTTCCTCGCCGGACTCGGCGCGCTGACGGCTGTCATCGCCACCGGCTACTCCGCCACCGGTGTCGCGCTTCCCCTGGTCAGCCGGGACACCTACGGCGGTGAACTGGTACTCGCCGCCGCCACGACCGCGTACACCGCCGGAGCCCTCATCGGCGCCGTGCTCATCGCCCGCCGGCGCCTGCGCGCGCAGGGCTGGACCGCTCTGGCCGGCCTGGCGGCCTATGGCTTCGCCCCGCTCAGCCTCATGACCCACGTCCACCCGGCTGTGGTGATCGCCGCCTACGCCGTCGCGGGCCTCGGCATCGAACTGTTCAATGTGCCCTGGTTCACCGCCGCCCAGCGCGAGGTGGCTCCCGACAAGCTCGCCCGCGTCTCCTCGCTGGACTTCCTGCTCTCCTACGGACTGGCGCCGCTGGGCCTCGTCCTGATCGCCCCCGCCATCGACTCCCTGGGCACCGGGCCGGTCCTGGCCGGGTGCGCGCTGACGTGCTTCGCCGCGCCCGCGGTCGCCGCCCTCGCACCCGGCGCCCGCCACTTCTCCCGGCGGCGCGGCACCGAGTCGGGGTCCGCGGTACCGGAGGCGAACGCCGGCGCCTGATGGTCCTCGCCGAGGCCCGGTGCGGGACGGCGGTTCAGCGCAGGCCGGCCACCAGCGCGTCGGCCGCCGAGCACCAGATCTGCCGCGCCTCGGTGAAGCCCTGTTCGCGAAGGGTGCCGAGGTGCCACTGGACGGCGGTGGGACGGTCGGGCCTCGCGTCGGTGGGCCGGGGTTCGCGCGGGTCGCCGAGCAGGGCGAAACGGCGGGCCGCCGGTTCGGCCAGGGCGGGGTCGTCGGCGGCCCGGGACCACCAGCCGGCCCAGTCGAGGGCGCCCTCGGCGCGCTGCCGCTCCTGGCGTGCGGTGAGCAGGGCGTTCATCGCGGCGTTCAGACGCGGGGCGGACTCGTCGTCCATGTGGTCGGCGTTGAGGAACACGCCGCCCTCGCGCAGGAGCCCGGCCAGGGCGCCGTAGAGGCGGCGCAGCGGTTCGGTGTCCAGCCAGTGCAGGGCGGTGGCGGTCACGACGGCGTCGAAGGAGGTGTGGGGGAGCCGCGCGGTCCAGCCGGGGTCGGTGAGGTCGGCCTCGACGAAGGTGACGCGGTCGTCGCCGGCGAAGTGACCGCGGGCGATGGTCAGCAGGGCCGGGTCGATGTCGACGCAGACGGTACGGGCGCCGGGCAGCGCGCGCAGTACCCGGTCGGTGATGCTGCCGGTGCCGCAGGCAAGGTCGAGGACGAGCGGGGCAGGGCCGGCCACGGCCTCGACGGCGTCGGCCATCACCCGGAAGCGTTCCTCCCGGTCAGGCATGTACCACTCCTGCTGGCGGTCCCAGCTGGTCTGCCACTGCTGCCAGTCGGGGGAGGTGGGGGCGGTGGTCATGGGGCGGGGTGTTCCCTTCGGTTCAGTGGTGGGTCCGTCAAGCGCCGGCCGAGATCCTGGGAGCGCAGCAGCAGGCGGGTGGTGTCGGCGCCGGGGGAGGCGAGGACCGTATGGACCGCGCCGCTCTCCACGACGCGTCCGGTGTCGAGGACGACCAGGTCGTCGGCGAGCCGCTCGACGAGTGCGAGATCGTGGCCGATCCACAGCACGGCCGTGCCGTGCCGCTCTCGCAGCCGGGCGAGCTCGGCGGTGACCAGCGCGGTGCTGACGGCATCGAGGGCGGTGGTGATCTCGTCGCAGATCAGCACGTCGGGTTCGGCGAGCAACGCCCGGGCCAGGGCGGCGCGTTGCAGCTCGCCGCCGGACAGGGCGGCGGCGTGCCGGGTGGCGTGCTCCGGTGTCAGACCGAGGCGCTCCCACAGCTGCCGGGCCTGCCGGTCGGCGTCCGCCGGGGTGCGGCCGCGCAGCCGGACGGCGGTGCGGGCGACCTGTTCCAGGACGGTGCGGCGGTCGTCGAAGGAGTTGCGCACCTCCTGCCAGACGTACTGCACGCCCTGGATCTGCCGGGTGGACCGGTGCCGCAGGACGGGGAGTGGCTCGCTCCGGTGGGTGAGGTGTCCGCGATGGCGTTCGTGCAGTCCGGCGAGGCAGCGGGCGAGGACCGTCTTGCCGCTGCCGGAGGGGCCGACGACGGCGGTGCAGCCGCCCTCCGCGACCCGTACCGTCACCTCGTGCAGGACTTCGCCCTGGCGCCCGGGGTGCAGCCATGCCGTCAGGTTCCTCGCCTCCAGCACGGCCCCGCCCTGCCGAGCGGGCACGGCGCGAGCGGGCGGCAGGGGCGCGACGGCGGGCGCGGGCAGCACGTCGGCTGTGGGGCCGGTCGCGGTTACCCGGCCGCGCTCCAGCAGCACCGTGCGGCCGGCCACCGCGCGGACCAGGTCGTGGTCGTGGCTGAGCAGCAGCAGGGCGTATCCCTCGGCGGCCAGCCGGGTCAGTTGTCCCGCGAGGCGCAGCCGGGCCACCGTGTCGAGACCGGTGCTGGGTTCGTCGAGGACCAGGACCCGGGGCCCGCAGGCCAGGACCTGGGCGAGGACGACGCGCTGGCGCTGCCCGCCCGAGAACTGGTGCGGGAAGCGGCGCAGGACGGCCCGGTCGGCGGGCAGGCCGGCGGTACGCAGGGCGCCGGTCGCGCGGCCGGTGGCGGCGGCACGGCCACGGGTGCCGTCTGCGTCGGCGGGCCGGTGCAGACGAACGAGTTCGGTCAGGACCGAGCCGATGCGCCGGGCGGGGTTGAGGGCGTGCGCCGGGTGCTGCGGCAGGTAGGCGACGACGCGGCCCCGGACGTCGCGTGCCGCGCCCGTCGGACCCTTTACGCCCACCACCTCGACGCCCGCGACGCGTACCGTGCCGGTCAGCCGTACGCCGGGTGCGGCCTCGCCCAGCAGGGCCAGCGCGGCGCTGGTCTTGCCGCTGCCGGAGGGGCCCACCAGGGCGGTCACCTCACCCGGGGAGACGGTGAGGTCGACGCCGTCGAGCAGCCGGGCCGGGCCGGCCAGCGCGGTCAGCGCGCTGACCTCGATCACTGGTTCCACGCCGTCGCCTTCCCGTAGCTCCGTACGGAGTGCGGCAGCAGCCCGTCCGCCAGCAGGTTGGCGCCGACCACGAACATCACCAGCAGCAGCGTGGGTGCGAGCACGGCCCACGGCTGCACGAACAGCGCCTCCCGGCTCGCGGCGAGCAGCACCCCCCAGTCCGGGGAGGTCGCATCGAGGCCGAGGCCGAGGAAGTTGGCGGCGGCCACTGTGAAGACCGCGCCGCCCACCCGGGTGCCGGCGTCGGCGGCGGCCACCGGCAGCACGGCCCGTCCGACGTGGCTGAACAGGACGCGTGCCGGTGACTCCCCTTGCAGCCGCATCGCCTCGGCGACGGGACCGCTGGCCGCGTCCAGCGCCGCCGCCCGCAACAGCCGAGCCACGGCGGGCACGTTCAGAGCCGCTACTGCCAACGCCACCGCGATCGGATTTCCCTGCCAGCCGACCCCGACCACACTGATCACCAGCAACGACGGCAGCGGCAGCAGCAGTTCCACCGGCCGCATCAGCAGATCGTCGAGCCACCGGTTGCGCGAGGCGGCCGCGGCGAGTCCGAGCACGGCGCCCACGGCGACGGCCAGCGCAACGGCGGCACAGGCCACACCCAGTGCGCTGGTCCCGCCGCGCAGCACCAGCGCCAACACGTCCCGGCCCAGTCCGTCCGTGCCCAGCGGATGCCCGTCGCCGAGGGCGTAGGGCATGCCGTCGGAGGGGGTGTCGGCGTCCGTGACGAACGGGCCGGCGACGGCCGCGGTGACCGGCACCGCCAGGAGCAGTGCTCCGCCCGTCGTGCGCCGGGTGCGTCCGCCGGCGTTCATCGCAGTACCTCCGTACGGGGAGCCAGCCGGTGGCTGACGAGGTCCGCCGCCAGGTTGAGCAGGCAGGCCACGGCGGCCAGGGCCAGGGTGAGCGCCTGCACGGTGGGAACGTCGCGGTTCTGCACCGCCTCGACCAGCGCGGTGGCGGTGCCGGGGACGGCGAAGACGGCCTCGACGACGAGGACACCGCCCAGCAACTGGTCGCCGGTGCGGGCGAGTTCCTGCACGCCGGGCACGGCCGCGTTCGGCAGGACGTGCCGCAGCACCAGCCGGACGGGCGGCACGCCGAGCCGACGGGCCTGCACCGTGTAACCGGCGTGCAGCGCGGTCAGCGTCCCGGCGCGGATCTGCCGGGACAGCAGGCACACGGTGCGGGCCAGCAGCACCGCCACCGGCAGCACGAACAACTCCGGTCGCTGCCACCACACGTCGTCCGCGCCCACCCACGTCGACGGCAGCCAGCCCAGGCGCAGCGCGAAGACGCCGACCAGCAGCAGGGCGAGAACGAAGTCGGGTACGGAGGTGAGGGCAAGGGTCGCGGCGGAGACGAGACGGTCGGTGCGACTGCCCGCGCGCAGCCCGGTGAGCAGCCCGACGGCGACGGCGAGCGGCACCAGCAGCACGATCGTCACGGCGGCCAGTGCGGCCGTCACCGGCACCGAGGACGACAGGACTTCGCTGACCGGGCCGCCGCCGACCAGCGAGGTCCCCAGGTCCCCGGTGACCAGGCCGTGCGCCCAGTCGGCGAACCGCTCGGCGAGCGGCCGGTCGAGACCCATCTGCTCCCGGAGCCGGGCGACCTGCTCCAGTCCCGCCTGCTCGTTGAAGTCGACGGTGGCGGCGTCGCCCGGCAGCAGCTCGGTCAGCAGGAAGACGATGACGCTGAGCGCGGCGAGCTGCACGAGCGTCCACCCGGACCGCCGCAGGGCGTAGCGCAGCACCCGTACTCAGTCCAGCCATACCGTGTCGAACCTGGCCCAGTCCACGGTGTTGGGTGGGGCCTCCTTCACCCCCTGGACGCTGCGGGAGACGGCGTTCAGCCACTCGGGATGCCCCCACAGCACCAGCCCGCCCCGGTCGCGCAGGGTCGTCTGCACCGACCGGTACCGCGCGGTGCGCCGCTCGTCGTCCACCACGGCCCGCGCGGCGGTGAAGGCGTCGTCGAAGTCTCCGTGCTTCCAGGCGCTCTGGTTCTGCGGGGCGTCGGTGAGCAGCCGTTCGCTGATGTAGGTGGGGATCGTCATGGCGCCGCAGCGGTGGTTGGTGACGGTGCCCTTGGTCAGCGCGTCCGTGAAGTACGACTCCGGCGGCCCGTTGACGACCTCCACCTTCAGGCCCGCTTCCCCGGCCTGCTCGGTGAACAGATGGGCGGCCTGCGTGAAACCGTCGGCGGCGGTGGAGGTGTAGAAGGTGACCTTCTTGTTGTACAGGCCGGTGCGCTTGAGCAGTGTCCGGGCCCGGGCCACGTCCCGCTCGCGCTGCTCCAGGCCGTCCGGGTAGTACGTGTAGCCCTTGCCGTACAGGTCGTTGCCGATCTCCGCGCGGCCCGAGCACACCACCTCCACCAGCCGCTCCCGGTCCACGAACAGCTTGACCGCCAGCGCCGCGTCCGGGTCGTCGAACGGCGCCCGGTCCGTCTTCAGCGCGAACCCCTGCACCCCGCTGCGCTCGGTGGCCACCACCCGCACCCGGCTGTCACGGGCGACGGTACGGGCGAAGGTGGGCGTCATCTCGTGCGCGAAGTGCACCTCGCCGCTGCGCACGGCGGCGGCGCGGGCCTCGCTCTCCGCCGAGAGGATGCGTATCTCGTCCAGGTGCGGGACGCCGTTCCAGTGGTCGTCGAAACGGCGGCCGGTGAAGCTGCGTCCGGCGGTGAAGGAGACGAACCGGAACGGGCCGGTGCCGACCGGCTTCGTCGGATCGTCCCAGCCGTCCCGGACGATGGGTGTCCCGGTCATTGCGAGCTGGCTGGGCAGTTCGGCGTTGGGCCGGTCCAGGGTGATCTCCACGCCCCGCTTGCCCACCTTGCGGCAGTTGGCCAGGTCGATGTGGGACAGCGAGTTCTTGGCCAGGTGGTCGGCGGCGTCCGGGTCGAGGATGCGGGACAGGCTGTACAGCACGTCGTCCGCGGTGAGGGGGTGGCCGTCGTGGAAAGTGGCCTGGCGCAGCTCGAAGCGCCACACCCGGGCCTCGTCGTCGCTGGACCAGGAACGGGCCAGTCTCGGGACGGGCCGCAGGGTGGAGTCCAGCTCGACGAGCTTGTCGAAGACGGCCTTGTGCCGCGCGATGTCCACGAACTGCCGCTGCGCGTGCGGGTCCATGGTCTCCTTCACACCCGCGCCGGGGAAGGCCGCGCTCAGTGTCCCGCCCTTCTTCGGCGACGAGGAACCGGAACCGGTGGCCGAGCAGCCGGGAAGCAGCAGTCCGGCGCCTGTCGCGACCGCCGCGGCGAGCACGCTGCGGCGGGTGGGGGGGACCGGCATGAGGGCGCACCTTCCTGCTTGTTGCTCCTTGACCACGGCACACGCATCCAATCCGTAATTGCAAAAGGCATGCAATAGGGGGTGGTGTGGAACTGATCACTTCCGCCCGTCACCCCGTCCTGCATAGTGCGCGGCGTACACGCGAGTGACGAGAACCAGGAAGCCGGTGCTAGTCCGGCGCGGTCCCGCCACTGTGACCGGGGAGCGAACCCCACACGCCACGGCCGCCCGGTCGGAAGGCGGTGCGAGCGGTGATCCGGCAGCCAGGAGACTGGCCCGTCGCTTTCACCGGCCGTCCGGGGCGTGGACTCCCCAGGCCCGCGGACCGGGCGCACGGCGAGGTGGTGTCGCTCGCCGCCCGCCTCGGCCTGGACCCGGCCGGCCTGGCCCGCCCTCCCGCCACCCTGTCCGGCGGCCAGCTCCAGCGCGCCGCGCTCATCCGCGCGGTGACGGCCCGGCCCGCCCTCCTCATCTGTGACGAGGTGACCTCCGCTCTCGATCCGACCGCCGCGCGGGCAGCGGTCCGCCTGCTGGCGCAGGAGAGCGCCGAGCACGGCATGGCCGTCCTCCTCGGCACGCACGACAGCGCGCTCTTCGCGGCGGTCGCCCAGCGCCGGCTGCGGGTGACCGACGGACGGGTCGAGGAGAGCGACGCGACCGGCTGAGGTGGCGGACCGCTGTACGCGGGGCGTGGCACGGACGCCCGATGAGCGTTCGGCGTGCCTCGCCGGAGCAGATCGGACCCGCCTGACCTCTGTGATGCCCGTCACAACAGGGTGAGGGAACTTCCGCTTTTCCGTGCCCGACTACTGCACCAGACGATCGACGGCGGCAGTGGCCGTGTCCGGCAGAGAGGACCGTCATGACGGAGAGCCGTGCGGCGCGGGAGGCGACGGGCGCGACCACCGCGGAACCGCCGTCCGACGCGTCGGAGGCGGACGGTGCGCACGTCCGGGCCGGCGGGACGACGGCGGCCACCGCGACCACGGGCGGTCCCCGCATGTCGTGGAACGCTGCGCGGCCGCTGCTGCTGCGACTCCACTTCTACGCCGGTGTCGTCATCGGGCCGTTCCTGCTCGTCGCGGCGGTCACCGGTCTGCTGTACACGGCGACACCGCAGATCGAGGCGGTGGTCTACCGGCACGAGCTGCACGTGACTCCGGACGGCGACCCCGAGGCGCTGTCGGCGCAGGTGGCCGCCGCGCGTGCGGCGGTCCCCGACGGGACGCTGGTGTCGGTGACACCGGCGCCCGGCCGTACCGACAGCACCCGGGTCGTCTTCGAGAAGCCGGGTCTGCCGGACAACTGCACGCAGACCGCGTTCGTCGATCCGTACACGAGTGAAGTCCTCGGTCAGGAACGCACCTTCGCCGGCTGGTGGATGCCCGTGCGGGCCTGGGTGGACGGACTCCACCGGCACCTGAACCTCGGTGAGCCCGGCCGTGTCTACAGTGAGATCGCGGCCAGTTGGCTGTGGGTGGAGATCCTCGGTGGCCTCGCCCTGTGGCTGACCACTCCCCGTGCCCGCGACCGGGTCCGGCGGGTCCTCGTCCCCCAGGGCGGTCCGAAGGGACGCAAGCGCACCATGTCCTGGCACGCCGCGGTCGGCGTGTGGGCCTCGGCCGGTCTGCTCGGGCTGTCCGTCACGGGCATGACCTGGTCCGTGCACGCCGGGGCGAGCATCGGCGAGATCCAGTCGGCACTCGCCGGTCCCAGCCCGGCCCTCACCACCACCCTGCCCGGCACCACCGGCGGGAAGGATCCCGGCCCGGGGGCGGGAGCCGCGCACGACGTGGGCATCGACGCGGTCGTGGCGGCAGCGCGGGAGGCCGGACTGCGCGGCGTGCTGGACGTGTCGCCGCCGACGGAGGATCAGGCCACGTACGTCGTCAAGGAGAACACCCGCAGCTGGCCGGAACGCCATGACACGGTGGCCGTCGACCCGGCCACCGGCGACATCACGGACCGTACCTACTGGGCGGACTACCCGCTCCTGGCCAAGATGACGAGCTGGGGCATCGACGCCCACATGGGCCTCCTGTTCGGCCTGGCCAACCAGATCGTCCTCGCGCTGCTCGCGCTCGCCCTGATCGGCATGATCCTGTGGGGCTACCGGATGTGGTGGCTGCGCAGGCCCACCCGCACCGACGGCTTCGCCCTCGGCCGGGCACCGGCACGCGGGGCCTGGCGGCGACTGCCGGGCTGGTTCCTGGCGCCCGCCGTCCTGGTGACCGCGGTGATCGGCTACTGCATACCCTTGTTCGGCCTGCCCCTGCTGTGTTTCATCGCCGTCGACGTGGTCCTCGGCGCCCGGCAGCGGCGCCGCGCCGGCCGGACGGAGGCGGCGGCATGATCAACGCGACCGGTCTCAGGTGGATCCTCACCGCCCTGTTCGTCCTCCCCGCCCTCCACGCGCTCTGGCTGGCGGCGAGGCCCGGCCGTACGCTCCCCAACCGGGTGGGTCACCTGCTGCACGCCGTCATGGGCGGCGCGATGGCCGCGATGGCCTGGCCCTGGGGCATGGACCTGCCCACCGACCCGCAGGTCGTCCTCTTCTCGGTGGCGGCGGTGTGGTTCGCTGCCACCGCGACGTTGCGCTCCCCGGCGACGGACTCACTGCGGACCCGGCTCCTCGCCGCGGTCCCGCACGTCGTCATGATGCTGGCCATGGCGTGGATGGCCGCCGTGATGGACGGGTCCGCGATGGGCTCCGGCGGCTCGGGGGGCGGGCACCACGACATGGAGGGGATGGACATGTCCGCCACGGGTGCGATCAGCGTGATGTCGCTGACCGGCGCGGGGCAGCAGTGGACCGCCGCCCTCCTGGCCGTCGTCCTCACCGCGCTCGGACTGCTGTGGCTGTCCCAGGCGTTCGACCGGGGACGCGTGGTCACCGCGCCGGGGCGGGGTGCCGCCGTACCCGTCCGTGCCGAGGCGGCCGAACCGGCCTGTCACGGTGCGATGGCCGTGGGCATGGCGGTGATGTTCGTCCTCCTTCTGTGACGCCCTGCTGCTTTCACGCCCGAACGATCAGGAAAGGCCGACCATGTCCGATGTCCCGCTGTCCCCCCGCCCTGCCGGCGTGACCGCCCGCAGATTCCTCCCCCCTCCCGCGCTCTGCGGCTTCCTGCTGCTGCTCGCGCTGGTGTTCTCGGTGTCCTACGCCATCGGCTCGGCGGCCGGTCCCGTGGCACCCGGCATGCACGGCACCGGCGGGTCCGGCGGAGGAGGAGACGGCGGCGGTGACGGTACGTCCAGCACGGGCGGAGGCATGGAGGACATGCCCGGCATGGGTCACGGGAGCGGCGAGTGAGGGCGGGCGAACCGACGGCGAGTCTCGTCGTCACGGACCTCACCGTGGGCGGCATGACCTGCGCGGCCTGTGTGCGGCGGGTGGAGAAGAAACTCGCCAAGCTGGAGGGCGTCACGGCCACGGTCAACCTGGCCACCGGGCTGGCCCGGGTCAGTCATCCGGCCGGCGTCGCGCCCGGTGACCTCGTCACCGCGGTCGAGCAGGCCGGATACCAGGCCGCGCTGCCCGCGCCGCCCGAGGACGACGCGGCGGCCGGGGAGCCGGACCGGGGTGACGCCGAGGCCCGCCGGGAGCGGGAACGGCTGCTGGTCACCGCGCTGTTGGCGGTGCCCGTGCTGGCGCTGTCGATGGCCCCGGCCCTGCAGTTTCGCAACTGGCAGTGGCTCTGTTTCGTGCTGGCCGCCCCGGTCGCGGTGTGGAGTGCCTGGCCGTTTCACCTGCGGGCGCTGCGCGGACTGCGGCACTCCACGGCCACCATGGACACCCTGGTCTCGCTCGGGGTGCTGGCCTCCTTCTCCTGGTCGGTGTACGCGCTGTTCCTCGGCGGGGCGGGCGAGCCGGGGATGCGGATGTCGTTCAGTCTGGTGCCGTCCGCCTCCGAGGGCATGGCCCACCTGTATCTCGAAGCGGCCGTGAGTGTCCCGCTGTTCGTGCTGACCGGGCGGTTCCTGGAGGCGCGGGCCAAGCGGGGCACCGGGGCGGCGCTGCGCTCCCTGGCGGAGCTGGCCGCCAAGGAGGTGTCGGTACGGGACGAGCACGGTGAGCGGTCGATTCCCATCGAGCGGTTGCGGGTGGGCCAGGTCTTCGTGGTGCGGCCCGGTGAGCGGGTCGCCACCGACGGGCGGGTCGCGGAGGGACGTTCCGCCGTGGACCTGTCCTTGGTGACCGGTGAGAGCGAGCCCATGGAGGTGTCCGCAGGCTCGGCCTTGGTCGGTGGCGCCGTCAACGCCGGCGGGCTGCTGCTCGTCGAGGCCACGGCGGTCGGCGCCGACACCCAGCTGGCCCGGATCACCCGCCTTGTCACCGAGGCGCAGGCCGGCAAGGCTCGGGCGCAGCGGCTGGCCGACACGGTCGCCGGGGTGTTCGTACCCGTCGTGCTGGCGATCGCGGTGACCGTGCTCGGCTTCTGGCTGGGGGCCGGCGCCGACCCGCAGGCGGCCCTCACGGCGTGCGTCGCCGTGCTGGTCGTGGCCTGCCCCTGCGCCCTGGGCCTGGCGACGCCGACCGCCCTGATGGCCGCCACCGGGCGCGGGGCCCAACTGGGCGTGCTGGTGCGTGGACCGCAGACCCTGGAGGCGCTCCAGCACGTGGACACCGTCGTCCTGGACAAGACCGGCACCCTGACCACCGGCCACATGACGGTGGCCAAGGTGACCGCGCTGCCGGGCACGCTCGGGCCGGACGAGACGGTACGGCTGGCGGCGGCCGTCGAGCAGGGCTCCGAGCACCCGATCGGCCGGGCGGTCACCGCATACGCGCGCCGCACCGAGACCGTCGGACCGCTCCCCGAGGTCACGGACTTCACCGCGACGCCGGGCCATGGGGTCAGCGGCCGGGCCGACGGCCACACGGTCGACGTGGGCGCACCCGACGGCAGGCTGCCGCGCGCGCTGGTCAAGGCGCTCACCGAGGCGGAGGACGCCGGGCACACACCGGTCCTGGTGACGGTCGACGGCCGGCCCAAGGCGCTGATCGCCGTCGGTGACCTGCTGCGTCCCGGCAGCTACCGGGCCGTGGAGCGGCTGCGCAGACTCGGCATCCGCCCCGTGCTCGCCACCGGCGACCGCAAGGCGCCCGCCGACGCCGTCGCCGCCGCGCTGAAGATCGACGAGGTGCACGCCCGGTGCACGCCGGAGGGCAAAGCCGCCCTCGTCCGGGAGTTGCGTGAGGAGGGCGCGCGGGTCGCCGTGGTCGGCGACGGGGTCAATGACGCCGCCGCGCTGGCCGCCGCCGACCTGGGCATCGCCATGGGCAGCGGCACCGACGTGGCCATCGGCGCGGCCGACCTGACCCTGGCCCGCGGGGACATCGAGGCGCTCGTCGACGCGGTCCGTCTCGCCCGGCGCACCCTGGGCACCATCCGGGCCAACCTGGTCTGGGCGTTCGGCTACAACGCCGTCACCGTGCCGCTCGCCATGGTCGGCCTGCTCGACCCCATGGTCGCCGCCGCGGCGATGTCGATGAGTTCGGTGCTGGTGGTGGCCAACAGCCTGCGGCTGCGCGGCTGGGAGCCCGCTCCGGCCCGCGGCCGGAACCACCACGGCCCGCGCGGCGCGAAGGGCGGCGTGCGATGAGGCGGATCACGGACCGCGTGTCCGCGCTCATATCCGCACTCAGGCATCCCGACCGGCGGCGGCTGCGGGACGGGGCGCTCGCCGCACTGGTACCCGTCGCGGTCTGCAGTGTGACGCTGGCCGGTCTGACCACCTGGGTCGGCACCGGCCGGGCCGGCAGTCCGGCACGCGTCGACGTCACCCACGGCCTTGTCCTCCTGCCGTCCGCAGGAGTCCAGCAGACCGCGGCGTTCTTCGACATCGCCAACGAGGGCGGCTCGCCCGACACCCTGGTCCGGGTCACGGCGCGGGGCATCACCGGCGAGGTGACGCTCTCCCAGCACCGTATGCGGCAGGGGAACGCGGCCTACCGGTCCGAGATCGACTCCGTCTCCGTCGCGGCAGGGGACACCCTGGCCATGTCGCCGCACGGCGTGGACCTGACGGTACTCGCGCCTTCACCGCCGTGGCAGGTGGGCGAACTCGTCACGTTCACCCTGGAGTTCCGGCGCGGCGGCCCGGTCGAGGCGCGGGCCGTGGTCGTGCGACCCGGCGCGGTGTCCTTCGAGTAGTCGTTCCCCGCGCACGATGAGTTCCCGAGCGATGGAAGTGACGTGCGTCACCTCATCATGGGCGAGTCGGAGGACGGGGCCCGTACGTACCCCTTGCCGACGATTGAACGCCGGGTGCGAGGATGAGCGGGCTATGACTGTCCGAGGGTGGTGCCGCGCGGCGCGGGCGGGCGTGTTCGCCGCCGTCTGCGTGCTGCTCGCCGCCCTCGCGCACGCGACCATGTCGGGGGACTCCGTCCCCTGGTGGGCCATGGCAGCCGGAGCGGCCGCGACCGGCGTGGCGGGCTGGCTGCTCGCCGGCCGGGAGCGCGGGCGCCCGCTGATCGTCGCCGTCGTGACCGCCGTGCAGCTCGTGCTGCACGAGACCTTCGCCCATGCGCAGACACTCGCGTCCGCACCTGTGCCCCACCCGGCGGCCTCGACGAGCACGGGTTCCATGGACACGCACGCCATGCACTCCATGCACATGGGCTCGATGGAGATGCACTCCGTGGCGACGGGCTCCATGGGCGGGATGGACATGGGCGCCGGTGCGCATGCGGGCCACGGCATGGCCGGACTCGACCATATGCACGGCATGAGCGGTGCCGCCTCGCTCGGCATGCTCGCCGCGCACCTGCTGGCCGCGGTCCTGTGCGGGCTGTGGCTGGCCCACGGCGAACGGGCCGTCTTCCGGGTCCTGCGGGCGGCGGCGGCCTGGCTGGCGGCGCCCCTGCGGCTGTTGCTGGCCCTGCCCACCCCCGTGGGCCGTCCGTCCGTACGCGGGCGCCGTACCGCCGTCGTCGACGCCCCGGTGCGCCAACTCCTCCTGTGCTGTTCCCTCACCTTCCGCGGGCCGCCCGCGGGTGCCGCTGTCGTCTGAGACAGCCGGATCCACCCGGAGCCACCTCGCCTCTCGTCCCGCGCCGCCCTCGCGCGCGCAGGCCGGTCGGCGGCCTCCTCGTCTCGCCGTGTGCCTGCGCCACCGCGAGCGGCCGGTCCTCATCAGGGGCTCCGGGCATCGCCGTACCTCTCGCGTACGGACGCACCCATGTGCCGGTGAGCCGTGCCCCGTGCGGGGCCGGACACCGGAAGACCCGAGAAGGACATCACGTGATGATCCCTGCCCTGCCCGCCACACGGCCGGGCCGTGCCGTCGCGGACGCGTCGGCGACCGCCTGGGCGCTGGCCGCCCGCGGCGGCGATCCCGACGCCGCCGACCACTTCGTCCGCGCCCTCCACGGCGACGTGCTGCGTTACGTCACCTACCTCAGCGGCGACCCCCAGGCCGCCCACGACCTCGCCCAGGACACCTTCGCGCGGGCGTTCGGCAGCCTGCGCCACTTCGAAGGCCGGGCCTCCGCCCGTACCTGGCTGCTGTCGATCGCCCGCCGTGCGGTCGCGGACAGCCTGCGCCGCGCCGCGGTCCGCCCCCGGATCACGGACGCCGTCGACTGGCGGACGGCACAGGAGCGCACCCAGCCGCCCGGCCTGCCGGGCTTCGACGAAGGAGTCGCCCTGCACGGCCTCCTGGAGCACCTGCCCGACGAACGCCGGGAGGCGTTCCTGCTGACGCAGGTGGTCGGGCTGTCGTACGAGGAGGCGGCGGGTTTCGTCGGCTGCCCCATCGGCACGGTCCGCTCCCGGGTGTCCCGTGCCCGCGCCACCCTCGAACGACTGGTGCGGGAGGCCGAGACGCCCAGCGTCCTCGCGGCCTGACCGGCTGCGCACCACCTCGGCGGCACGGCTCCGGGAACGGGCCGTGCCGCCGGGCACACTCCCAAGAGAACAGCCCGCCCTCAGGTCGTCGTGAACGGCCGGCAACTGGTTCCGGCCGGCCCCGGGGCAGCGGAAGCACGGGGGTCGAGCCGGAGCACGGAGGCGCGGCCCCGTGCTCCGGCGACCCTGCGAGCGGGTGCGTTCCGCCGTACGCCCGGGGTATGTCCCCTGCGGTAACCGGCCCGGGGAGACCGCCCCGCCCACGGCCGTCCGACACCATCGAAAGGCAGTGCACGATGAGTGGCATCACCGGTCTGGAGCCGTTGGCCACCTTCTGCGGTGAGTGCGACTGCGGTTGTCCGCATCTGTTCGTCGACCCGAGCGCGCCCGCCGAGTGCCGGGTCCTGCTCAGCGACGATTTCGGCCAGCGCGTCGAGATGAGCGCCGTGCAGTTCGCCTCCCTGGTGCAGGAGGCGAAGGCCGGCAAACTGGACGGCACAGCCACCACCTGACCCCGGGGCAGGCACACGGCGGAACCCACAGCAGGCGGTATGGCCCTGGGCGGAGCAGCACGGCAGCAGGCCGGCCGGACACCCCAGGCGACGGTCCGGCCCAGTCGGGCTGCTGCGCTGGCTGGGCGAGATGGTGGCGGGCACGGCGGGTGCCTGGCCGGTCTCACCGCCGGCGGACTGCTCCACGTACTGGTCCACCGGCTGGTGTCCGGCCGTCCGCCCACCCTGCCGTCACCACCCCCGCGGGACTGACCCGTCCACCCGGGTCTGTGCGGTGCCGGAACGTTCTGCCAGCGACATCCCCTGCCCGGCCCGCCGGCCATCACCTGTACCGAACGGGACGTGGCGTCGTGGCGGGTGGCAGACACGGGCCGGGCCACGCTCGGGAAGGCGCATTCCGGGCGAGCGGGTCAGCCGGGAGGCTTGCTCGCCCCGGCAGACAGGTGATCCACGCCACGCACGGGAACTCGGCAGGGGGACAGGGCGACTCAGTGACGGACGGCACCGGATGAACAACCGAACCGGTGCCTCCGTGCCAAGAGGCGGACGTACGCCTCAGCCACACCCAGGAGTTGCGCCATGACACGTAAGCAGTACCTCGTCACCGGCATGAGCTGCGAGCACTGTGCCGCGAGCATCACCGAGGAGGTCTCCCAGGTCCCCGGAGTCACCGATGTGGACGTCGACGTCACGGCGGGGTCCGTCACCGTCGGTGGCACCGGCCTGGACGACACTCGGCTGCGTGCGGCGATCCTGGAAGCGGGGTACGAGGTGGCCGAACGGACCGCGGCCTGACGAGCGCGCCTGAGAGGTGCCGGGCGCCGGGCGGCTTCTGGGCTCGGCGGCCCGGAGCCCAGTTGTCGCCTGTCCTCGATTGCGCGGCGCCCACCGCATGGGTGACCTGTCAAGAGAATGCGGTTCAGTCCGCTGCCCGCTCAGTCGACGTGGAGAAGGCCGCGTCGAAGGCCAGGCTGCGGACGAAGGCGAGGGCTTCGGGGGCGCCGATGAGGCGGTCCATGCCGGCGTCTTCCCATTCCACCGAGACGGGGCCGTCGTAGCCGATGGTGTTGAGCATGCGGAAGCAGCTCTCCCACGGCACGTCACCGTGCCCGGTGGAGACGAAGTCCCAGCCGCGTCGCGGGTCGGACCAGGGCAGATGGGAGCCGAGGCGGCCGTTGCGGCCGTTGCCGGTCTGCCGCTTGGCATCCTTGCAGTCGACGTGGTAGATCCGGTCCCGGAAGTCCCACAGGAAGCCGACCGGGTCCAGGTCCTGCCAGACGAAGTGGCTGGGGTCCCAGTTGAGTCCGAAGGCCGGGCGGTGGCCGATCGCGTCGAGTGCGCGGGTGGTGGTCCAGTAGTCGTAGGCGATTTCGGAGGGGTGGACCTCGTGGGCGAAGCGGACACCGACCTCGTCGAAGACGTCCAGGACGGGGTTCCAGCGGGCGGCGAAGTCCGCGTAGCCGTCGTCGATGGGGTCGTCGCAGACGGCCTGGCCGTTGAGGTGGTTGGAGATGGCGTGGACCTGGAGGCCGTAGCGGTCGAGCAGGGCGCGGCGTCCGTACAGGTAGGCGTCGTCCGCCACGGCGCGGGCGACGTCGAGGTGGTCGCCCCAGCAGGCGATCTCCAGGCCGTCGTAGCCCCAGTCGGAGGCGAGGCGGCACACTTGCTCGAAGGGCAGGTCGGCCCATTGGCCGGTGAACAGGGTGACGGGGCGAGGCATCGGTTCTCCTTACCGGGTGGGTGCCGTGACCAGGACCCACCGTGCGTCGTGGGCGGCGCTGTGTTCGACGGCGTGCAGGACGCGCTGCACCTGGAGGGCGTCGGTGAACGACGGTTCGGGGTCGGTGTTCCGGGCGATGGCGTCGACCAGGTCGACGACCTGGTGGGTGAAGCCGTGCTCGTAGCCGAGGCCGTGGCCGGGCGGCCACCACGCGGCGACGTAAGGGTGTTCGGGCTCGGTCGCCAGCACGCGCCGGAATCCGGCGGTGGCGGAGGAGACGGCGCCGTCGAGGACGTGCAGGACGTTCATGTCTTCGAAGTCGAAGGCGACGCTGCCGCGGTCGCCGTTGATCTCGATACGCAGCGCGTTCTTGCGTCCGGTGGCGCAGCGGGTCGCCTCGAAGACGGTCAGAGCGCCGCCTTCGAGGCGGCTGGTGAAGACCGCGGCGTCGTCCACGGTCACGGTGCCCGTGCCCATGCCTCCCGGGAGCGGGCGTTCGGTCACGAAGGTGTCGAGCAGGGCGCTCACGCCGGTGAGCCGTTCACCGGTGAGGTACTGGGCGAGGTCGACGATGTGGGACCCGATGTCGCCCAGGGCTCCGGAGCCGGCCCGCTCACGCTCCAGCCGCCAGCTCATGGGGACGGCCGGGTCCGCGAGCCAGTCCTGCAGGTACTGGGCGCGGACGTGCCGGACCTGGCCGATCCGACCGTCGGCGATGAGCATGCGGGCGAGTTTCAGGGCGGGCACGCGCCGGTAGGTGAAGCCGGTCATGGAGCGGATGCCCCGGTCGCTCGCGGCCCGGGCGGCGGACGCCATCCGCTCGGCTTCGTCCAGGGTGTCGGCGAGGGGTTTCTCGCACAGCACGTGCTTTCCGGCGGCGAGGGCGGCCAGGGCGATCTCGGCGTGGGTGTCGCCCGGGGTGCAGATGTCGATGACGTCGATGTCGTCGCGTTCGACGGTCCGTCGCCAGTCGGTCGTGCTCTCCTGCCAGCCGAGCCGGCGGGCGGCGCGGTCCGTGCGCTCGGGGTCCCGGCCGACCAGGACCGTCTGTTCGACGCGCAGGGGAAGGTCGAAGAAGTGGGGGGGCGGTGCGCCATGCCTGGGAGTGGGCGGCGCCCATGAAGGCGTGGCCGACGAGGGCCACGCGCAGGGTCGGGTCGGCCACGGTCAGTGTCCTCGGGTGGGCAGGGTACGGGCGATGCGGCGGGCGCCGGCCACGGCCAGGGCGACCGAGGTGAGGGTGGGGTTGCAGGCGGTGGCGGTCGGGATGACGCCGTTGCCGGCGACGTACAGGCCGGCTACGTCCCAGACCTCGCCGGTGGGGTCGCACACGCTGGTGCCGTCGTCGTCAGGGCCCATGCGGACGGTGCCCTGGTAGTGCAGGGAGGCGCCGAGGGCGAGGGTGCGCGGGGCGTCGTCGAGCGGATCGCCGAGGGCTTCGGCGGCCCGGCACACCGCAGCGCGGGCGGCGTCGAGACGGGCCCGGTCGACGTCGGTGAGCCGGTAGTGGATACGCATGGCGGGCATGCCGTAGCCGTCGGTCCGGGTGTCGTCGAAGGTGACGCGGTCCTCGGGCCGTATGTCCTTCGCGCAGAACCAGCCCAGGCCGACAATCGATCCGGGGGCGGGTACGTCGTCCCCGGCCAGCGCGACGGGGGAGGCGTCGAGTTGCATCACCTGTCCGTGGAAGGGTTCGTCGTCGGTGAACGGCACCCAGCTCACGCCGCTGTGCCGGGTGATGTCCGGGCCGTCGTCCGAGCCGCTGGAGCCGGCCCGCGGGGTGTCGACGTCGCGCAGGCGAACGGCGTGCACGAGCTGGGGCTGGTCGTTGAGGTAGCGGCCGAGGGCGGCCGGCCGGATACCAGAGGCCCACAGGAGCTGGGGGGTGCGCAGTGCGTCGGCGGCTACCACCACGCGGTCGGCGCGGACGCGGTGTTCGCCGCCGTAGAGGAGGTCGCGGACCACGATGCCCGAGACCTTGCCGTCCTCGGTCAGGACGCGGGTGGCCAGGGCCTCGGGAAACAGGCTGTGGCGCTCGTTGCTGCGCGTGGCCTCGCCGTAGACGACGTCGGCGCCCGACCAGGTAACCCGCCCGTCGTGGTGCCGGCGCACGGCCAGGGGCATGGGCTGCACCCGGCGGTGGTCCGGGCGGTCGGCGTCCAGGGCGTCACCGAGGCGTTTGCGCACCTCCGCGGCGAACGGGGCGTCGTCGAAAGCGTGGGCGTCCACACCGAGGAGACGTTCTCCCTCGGTGAGCAGGTCGTCGAGGCCGGGGACGAACGCGATGCGTTCGCTGTCGCCGGGCCGGGGGCAGGCCGCGGTCCAGTGGGCGCCCATGCCGCCGACGTTGCTGGACATGGCCACGTTCGGCAGGCCGTCCTCGCCGGGATTGCGGTAACCGTCCGGGAGCAGGAAGGTGCCGGGGCGGGCCAGTCGGCCGTCGGCCGGGGCGGGCGCCGGTCCCTGTGAGCGGAGCTGGGCCCGCCGTCGTTCGGCGTCGTCGGCGATGTTCTTGACGTGGGACCCCGGGGGGTCGGCCAGCAGGGGGCCGGCTTCGAAGGTGGCGACGTGCAGGTCGGGGCGCTGCTCGGACAGGATGCGGGCGTAGGCGGCACCGCACGGCCCGCTGCCGACGATGGCCACGTCCACGTGAGCCGGGAAGTTCCTGGACACGGTATTCACCCCCGTGCTCATGCTTCGAGGGAGAGGCGCTTGCGGTCCCGGCCGCCGCCGGGCACGGGCATGTAGGAGATGCGCAGACGGACGGAGACGGCGATGTCGTGCTCACCGGGGGCGAGGGGCTCGGCGGTCTCGAAGCCGAGGACCGCACGCTCCCCCATCTCCCAGCGGTCGTCGGTGACGGTGGGCAGCTCCTCGAAGGAGTAGGTGTTGCCGTGCACGGTGAAGGTGGTGTGCTCCGGCGATACCGGAACGCCGTCGAGGGTCAGGTCGACGGCTTCGACCATGGACAGGAACAGCCCCCGGTAATAAGGCATCCTGACCTCCAGTTCGCCGCCCGGGCGGCCGTCGGGCCGGGCGCGGAACCCTTCCTCACAGACGATGTACATGTCGAACACAGTGGCTCTCCCGCAGGTGGTGGGTGGTGGTCAGGTGTTCTCACCGAGGAGACGGGCGAGCAGCACCTGCTGCCGGCGCACCTGCTCGACGCTGTCGACCTCGAAGGCGTCCTGGAGGTGGCGGTTGCCCTCGTACTCGCTGGAGAGGCAGCCGGTGAAGCCGGCGTCGACCAGGAAGGGGACGATCTCCTCGTACGGGATGCTGTATTCGATGCCCTCGTCGGTCATCTCGTAGAACTTGGCCTGGATGTGTCCGACGAAGGGCAGGTGGGGGAGCATGTCCTTGGGGTCGGACCAGATGTAGTGGGTGGCCTGCCGGGCCAGCCCGAACTCGACGGGGCCGCCGCCCCGGTAGTTGACGATGTCCATGAGGGCGTGGGTGTCGCCGTGGTCGTCGTAAGTGCGCACGATGTAGTCGACGAGGTCGGGCCGGGCGCCGTCGCGCAGGGCGCGTTCGCTGACCACGCGCGGGAAGCGGCGCACGTGGATGCCCATGTCGGGCATCAGGCCCAGGACATGGGCGCCGACCCGGTGCATGACCTGGAGGTGTTCGACGACCCAGGGGTGGTCGTAGTGGAACGGGGCGTGCACTTCCAGCAGCACCCGCACCCCGTGTTCCTCGGCGTAAGGGGCGACGGCCGCCATCACCTCGGGTGAGAAGTTGATGGTCGCCTTCACGATGGGGGCGCCCAGGCGGACGGCGATGTCGATGTCACGGCGGACGCGGGCGGCCTGTTCGTCGAGGGTGAGCATGCGGCCCGGGTGCAGACGGGTGTCGAGGAAGGCGTTGGTGGCGACGCACGTGGTGCCGTAGCGGGCCATCCACTCGTGCCAGCGCGTGACGAACTCGTCGGTCAGCGCCGGGTAGCCGGGGATCGACTGCTCGGGGATGATCTCGATGCCGGTCGCTCCCGTGCCGGCCGCGGCGGCGACGCAGTCCTCGACCGACAGCTTGCGCAGGAAGTACTCCTCCTGGAAGGAATAAAGGCTGACGCCGCGCGTGATGCCGTGCCGCGACCGGGCGGCGCTGGTCCCTGGGGGGTGTGACATGCGCAGTGATCTCCTTACATAGTCCCGTGAGGCACAGTCTGGGGCCCGCGTATAACAAATTCAAGATTCGTATTCTGTTTTTCGTGCGGGAGGCTGCGCCGTCCGGACGCGCCTCCCGCCGACCTCTGTGCGCCGGTCAGCTCGCTGCCGCGGCGCCGGCGCGGTCGATCTCGGCGCGCATCTCCTCATGCCGTCCATCGAGGTCCCACAGGCTCATGGTCGCGGCCTGCGCCACCACCAGGACCAAGGGGACGCCGTAGAAGATGGCACGGATGGCCGTGAGGGCCGCCCCGTCGGTGTCCCCGGGGTGGTAGTCGGCCGCGGCGAGCCCGTAGGCGACACCGGCCGAGCCGACGGCCGAGCCGACCTTCGTGGCGAAGCTGATGCCGGACGACAGCAGTCCCTCGTTGCGCGTGCCGAACCGCCACTGCTGGTACTCGACGGTGTCGGCGACCATCGTGAACATCGACACCATCGAGATGCCGATGGCCACGGTCGCGATGATGTAGAAGGTCAGGAAGAGGGGGAAGCTGCTCTCCGCCGGGTACATCGCCGCCCACGTGACGAACCCCACGGCCAGCGCCAGCAGGTTGCCGCGCCGCTTGCCGAGGCGGCGGTAGTAGGCGGGGGCGAGGAGCCCTCCGAGGATCATCGCCCCGGAGATCAGAGGCATGAGCACGGAGATGGCCCAGGGCGCGTGCAGCACCGCCAGGCAGAAGTAGACGGTCACGCTGAGCACCACGGACAGGCGGACGAAGTTCAGCACACCGTAGACGAAGACGACCTTCCAGGGGCGGTTGCCCCACAGGGTGCGGAACGCGGCCCCGAGGCTGACGCGTTCGGTCTCGGCCGGCAGCGCGTAACGCTCCTTGCAGGTGACGAATGTGACGGCGAAGAAGACGACGCTCAGGACGCTGTAGAGGACGGTCGCGATCGTCCACCCCCGCTGTTCGTCGCCGGCGCCGATCCAGGCGACGAAGGGGGTGGTCGTCGCGGTGACGATGATGGAGCCCACCGAGCTGCCGATGGCCCGCAGGCCGCCCATCTGCATCCGCTCGTGGCTGTCCCGGGTCATCATCGGCAGCATGGAGCTGTAGGGGACGTTCACCAGGGAGAACAGCAGCCCCAGGGTGAGGTAGGTGAGGAAGGCGTAGACGAGTTTTCCGCTGTTTCCGAAGTCCGGGACCATGAAGGTGAGGACTCCGACGACACCGAACGGTATCGAGGCGAACACGAGATAGGGCCTGGCCTTGCCCCATCGGGACCGCGTCCGGTCCACCAGGATGCCGATCGCCGGGTCGATCACGGCGTCCAGCAGCCTGGCGACCAGGAACAGGGTGCCCAACGCGGCGACCGGGATCACGGCGACGTCGGTGTAGTAGTACAGGAGGAAACCTCCGACGAGGTTCCAGGAGAGGTTCGAGGCGAGGTCACCCGCTCCGTAGCCGAGTTTCTCGCGCCAGCCGAGGCGGATGTCCGTGTCAGGGGTCGTCGATCGCTCCACCGCACTGCTTGTCGTGTCCAACGTGCTCCGCTCCTTTGCAGGCACGGCGCCGTACCGGCGCCCTTGGAGGGACAGAGCACACCACTGCTGCGGCTGGCGCAAGACGAAGTAAATTCAAAATTCGGATTTTGGTTATTCGTCCAAGAGGTACTGGACCGTGGCGGTGGCGGGCATACTGCGGGTGACGGCGGGGTGTGCCGCTGAGCCGCCCGTCGGGGAGCCGACCCCTCACCCGCGCCCGGTGCCGCCGTCAGCCTCTCCCTGGACCGGCATGAGCCTCACAACTGCCCGGCGCCGACCGGACGCACCCCGGCGCGGCCTGCTTCCCTGCCTCATCCTGCTGACCTCGCTCGGCGCCCTCGACCAGACCATGATGGCCACGGCGCTCCCCGACGTCCTCGCCGACCTCGGCTCCCCGGAGCGCGCCGGGTGGCCGGTGACCGCGTACACCCTCGCGCTGACCGCGACCATGCCCGCCGCGGGCGCGCTCGGCGACCGCCTCGGGCGGCGGCGCGCGCTCCTGGCCGCTCTCACCCTGTTCTGCCTCGCCTCCCTCGCCTGCGGTCTGGCCGGAGATCTGACCGTTCTGACCTGCGCGCGCCTGGTGCAGGGCGTCGGCGGCGCGGGTCTGCTGGCACTGCCCCAGGCCGTGGTCGCCGACGCCGTACCGGTGCGCGACCGGGCCGCCTATCTCGGGCCGCTGGGCGCCGTGTTCGCGGTGGCGACCGTCGTCAGCCCGCTGCTCGGCGGCTGGCTCACCGACGCCGCGTCCTGGCGGTGGATCTTCTGGGTCAACCTTCCGCTCGGAGCGGCCGCGGCGGCCCTCGTGGGCACGGTTGTACCAGCGCTGCCCGCCGGGCGCGCTCGCCGGACGCGGTTCGACGCTCGGGGTGCCGCGCTGCTCGCGCTGACCGCGGGCGCGCTCACCCTGGCCACCGCGCGGACCGGGGGACCCGGGTGGACGGTGGCCGCCGCCGGTGCCACCGTGCTCGCCGTGGCGGTCACCGTGTGGTGGGAGCGGCGCGCCGCCGACCCGGTGCTGCCGCTGCGGGTGCTGGGCCGGCGCACCGTCCGGCTGTGCTGCGGGCTGGCGCTGCTCGCCGGGTTCGGCCTGTTCGGCGTCCTGGCCTATGTGCCGGCGTGGATCCAGGCCGGGTGGGGGACGTCCGCGTCGACGGCGGGCCTGATGCTGCTGCCGGTGACCGTGGGCATCGTCGTGGGGACCAACGCCTCCGGTCTGGCGGTGCGGCGATGGGGGCACTGGCGCCTGTTCCCCGTCGCCGGCTGCGCGCTGTCGGCGGCGGCCGCGACGGGGCTGGCGGCGCTCGGCGGGTGGGTCCCGCCGCTCGTGTTGGTGGCCGGGCTCCTGGCGGTCATGGCCCTGGGCATCGGCCTCTTCATGCAGTTGGTGGTGGTAGCCGCGCAGGCCGCCGGCCCCCGGGAAGCCACCGGAAAGATCACCGCGACGCTGGGATTCGTCCGGGAGACCGGCGTGCTGACGGGGACCGCCCTGCTGGGGTCGCTGGCCGTGCACTCGCTGGCCGCGGCGCCGGGCCGGGCCGCGGTGACCGCTTTCACACCGGTGTTCGCGGTGACCGCGGCCTGCTTCGCCTGCGCCCTGGTGCTGGCGCTCCTGCTGCCCTCGCACCGGCTCGGCCCGCCGGCGCGGGACGGCGAGAAGCGCGAAGTCGCCCCCGCCAAGGACTAGAACCAAAATCTGAGTTCTGTTTGAATCGCGGCACAGCCGCCCTTCGCCCGCATGGAGTTGATCAGCATGCCCGCGCTCCGCTGGAGCTACATGGACCACTGGCGGGCGGACAGCCCGCGAGGGCCGGTCACGCAGTACGCCGCCCGCCGCCACATGGACGACTTCGTCAAGCAGATCAGTGCCGTGGGCTTCGAGGGACTGGACATGTTCGACTTCCAGGTCTACGCCCTGACTGGCATGTTCGGTTCCGTCGACGCCTACCAGCGCTACCTGCGCGACCACGGCATCGAGAAGATCGTCAACCTGTTCCGCGGCATCATGTACGACCCGCGGGTGGCCGACGCCCACGTCCGGGAGACGCACGACGAGATCGTCACCAGCACCCGCCGGATGCTGGGCATGTGGGACGCCCTCGACATCGAGAGCCTCATCGTGATGCCCGCCAGCCTCTACACGCAGACCGCGCCGGTCACCGACGACAAGATCAAGGCGGCGGCCGAGTGCTGGAACCGGGTGGGGGAGATGACCCTGACCGAGTTCGGCGTCCGCACCACCTGCCACCACGAGTTCTTCTGCGCCATCCGCACCGAGGACGACATCCGCAAGTTCTACGAGTGGACCGACCCGCGGTACGTGTCCTTCTTCTGCGACACCGCCCAGCACTGCATCGCGGGCATCGACCCGGTCTCCCTCTTCCTCGACCTCCACGAACGCTGCTCGGGATTCCACTTCAAGGACACCCGGCAGCGGGACACCACCGACGCCTACCGGCACACCCCGGACGCCGAACTGATGGCACCGCAGACCGACCAGTGGTTCTACGAGATGGGCACCGAGGGCGGCCTGGTCGACTTTCCCCGGCTGATGCGGGCCATCAAGGACGTGGGCTACACGGGCTGGATCTCCGTCGAGCACGACAAGGCCAACGTCAACGGCGACTACGCCGAGGCCACCGCCCTGTCCATGTGGTACGCCCGCAACGTCCTGTCGGAGATCTACGCATGAACACACCCGTCCGTCTCGGTTACGCCATCAACCAGTGGAAGCCGAACTTCGACGACTTCACCCGCCCCGAACAGCACGAGCGCGCACTGAAGATCATCTCGGCCTGCGGCTTCACCGGGGTCGAATTGCGGGCCGGCACCGGACGCTGGGACCCGCTCGGCCGCCCGGCCTCCATCGCGGCGACCTACGGCTCCACCGGTGCCTTCATCGATCTCGTGCGGCACACCGGCCTGGAGGCGGTGAGCAGCTGGTACGTCGACCCGGGCGAGCCCGTGGACGAGGAACTCAGCCGGGGCCGGTCCATCCTGGACCGCGGTGAGCACGGCGCCATCACCGAAAGCCTGCTGCCCTTCGCCGAGTTCCTCGCCGAGGCCGGCGGCAGCCGGCTGGTGGCCCGCGCCCTGCCGGCCGCCTGGTCGCTGGACGGACCGCCGTCCGCGACGCGGATCGCCGACGCCGCGGCGGGCTGGAACACGGTGGGCGCGGCGGTCGCTCAGACCGGGATACGGCTGTCCCTGCACGTGGACTGCCTCAGCGCCGCCGCCGACGACAAGACGCTGGCCGCGCTGCTCGCCGACACCGACCCGGAGCTGGTCGGCCTCACCCTGGACACCGCCGAGCTGACCATCGCCCAGCTCGACCCGGTCGAGGTCTTCGACGCCCATCACCAGCGGGTCGACCACCTCCACCTGAAGGACACCCGGCACGTCGACGAGACCGGCGAGCGCCTGGCGCCGCACGCGGAGGCGGGCATGCTCTCCGAGGGCGGCGCACGAGGCGTCGAGCGCTGGTTCTACGAATGCGGCACACCCGGTGGCCTGGTCGACTTCCCCGCGCTCGCCGAACGGCTGCGCACCAGGGCCTGGTCCGGCTGGGCGGTCTTCGAGAGCGAGCAGACCCCCAACCCGGCGCGCAGCGCCATGCTCAACGGCTGGTACGCCCAGCGCCTGCTGCCCCGTTGAGCCCACGCCGCCGGCCCGTCTCCCGCCGCTGCGAGAGCGAGCGCCGGTCAGTCCCCGCGGTCACCGTCGCGGGTGTTTCCTCCGTCCCGGGAGTGAGCATGTCCCGAACCCTGCCCCTGTCCGCCAACATCGAGCTGCTGTTCAAGGAGGCGGGCGACGACCTGTCGGACCGGATCCGCGCCGCCGCCGAGTACGGCATCCACACCGTGGAGATCTGGTCGCACAGCGACAAGGACCTCGACGCCCTGGCCAAGACGCTCGACGAGACCGGCAGCCGGGTGCACACTCTGCTCGTCGAGGGCCGGCTGACCCTGGCCGACCGCAGCACGCACGAGGCGTTCCTCGGGCACGTCCGCGACGCGGTCGAGGCCGCGACCCGGCTGGGCTGCACCCGCGTCGTCACCGGCTCGGGTGTCGGCCTGCCGTACCTGAAGCGCGCCGTCCAGCACGACATCGTCGTGCATGCGCTGGCCGCCGGGGCCGAGATCGCCGCCGCGCACGGGGTGACCATCACGCTGGAGAACCTCAACACCCGCGTGGACCACCCCGGCACCCTCTTCGACACGACGGCCGAGTGCCTGGCGGCCGTACGGGCCGTCGGCTCGCCGGGACTGGCCCTGCTGTACGACGCCTACCACTCGCTGCAGATGGGCGAGGAGCCCGAGGACGTCCTGGCCGGGGCGATGGAGCACGTCTCCCACGTGCAGATCGCCGACCTGCCCGGCCGCACCGAGCCCGGCACCGGCACCGTCGACTGGTCGTCCCGGCTCACAGCGCTGCGCCGGCTCGGCTACGACGGGCCCCTCGGGCTGGAGTACTGGCCGACCACCGAAACCGCGGCGTCGCTCCGGGCCATCGCGGATCTCACCGCGTCGCTCTGAGCCCCGCGGGACCGATGACGAGAGGGGAGAGGCCGATCGGCCTCTCCCCTCTCGTCGATCCGCCGCCGATCCGCCGCTACACCTCGTGCTCCAGGACGTGCGCGATCTCCTCGGCAGACCGGCCCACCAGCACCTGGTGGCGGCCGGACGGCACGGTCCAGCCCTGCGCGGCGGCGTCCCAGCGCTCCCAGGTACGCGGCTCCAGCTCCACCCGCACCTCACCGTCGCACCCCGCAGCCAGCCGGATGCCCGCGAACCCGGCGAGCCGCGCGTCGCTTTCCCCGGGGGCCCGGACGTACACCTGCACCACCTCCCGTCCGGCGCGCTCCCCGGTGTTGGTGACGTCCAGGCACACCGCGATGTTCATGCCGCGCCGCTCCAGCCGGGCCGGGCCCAGCCGCCACGTCGTGTAGCCGAGCCCGGAGCCGAAGGCGAAGCGCGCCGGGATGCCCGTGCGGGCCAGGTGCCGGTACCCGGTCGGTTCGGCGGCGTCGTAGTCGCGCCGCAGGCCGGCGTCGACGGTCTCGCCGTGGGTGGAGCGGTCGGCGTCGTTCAGCGGCACGGTGACCGGCATCCGCCCGCCGGGTTCGTCGTCGCCGGCCAGTACCCGGGCCAGGGCGGGACCGAAGCCCTGCCCGCCGAACCAGCCTTGGAGCACGGCGGGGACGGCGTCCGACCAGGGGGCGGCCACGGGACGGCCCGCGTTGACCACCACCGCGGTACGCGGGTTGGCCCGGGCCACTTCCTCGATCAGTCGGCCCTGCACCGCGGGCAGCGCCGAGTCGTCCAGGTCCTTGCTCTCCCGCGAGGTGTTGAGTTCGTCGCCGACGACGACCACCACCGCGTCGGCGTCCTCTGCCGCAGCCCGGGCCCGCTCCAGGGCTCCGGGCGTGGGCGGGGGCGCGCAGCTGACCGTCAGGGCCCGCACCGGGCCGCCCTCGGTCACCATCTCGGCCACGACACGCACCGGCCGTCCGGCGGTGAGGTACACCTCCGCGTCCGTGGTCTCCGACCGCGCGACCTGCCCCATCACATCGCCGGGCGCGGGCGCGGGACGCCGGGCGATCTCCTGGCCGTCGACCGTCAGCGCCATCACGCCGGACCCGCCGATGCCGAAGGTCCACCAGCCGTCGGTGTCGGCGGTGAAGCGGGCGGTGAGCCGGACCGTGCCCGGCTCGGCGGTGGGTCCCACGCCGGGGACCGTGCCGAACCAGATGAAAGAGCTGTCGGCGCGCACCTCGGAGACCGCCTCCCGGCCCGGCCGCAGGTGGTCGAGGCGGACTCCGGGTTCTCCGTCGGGCGTGGTGACGTGGTGGGCGCCGAGGCCGGCCGCGGGCGTCGTGTCCACGCCCCGCTCATGGGTGATCTCGCAGTACGGACCGAAGCGTTGACGCAGCGCCGCCAGCGGGGTGACCGGCCGGCGGGCGGGGCGGATGCGGCCGAAGGTGGCGCCTTGGTGGCAGGGCTGATCGGCGTTGGGGCCGATGACCGCCAGCCGGCGCAGTGCGGTGGGTTCCAGCGGCAGCAGCCCGCCCTCGTTGCGGGCCAGGACGAACGAGGCGGCGGCCGCTTCGGTGAGCAGTCGCTCGGCGTGGTCCGCGGCGACGTACGCCTCCGGCGCGGACACCTGCCGGGGGTGGCCGTCGACGGCGCCGACCCGCCGGGCCAGGCGCAGCAGCCGCTGCACCGCGTCGTCGAGCCGGGCGCGGGGCACCTCGCCGCGCCGCACGGCGTCCCCGAGCAGGGCGCCGAAGTGGATCGCCGGGCCCGGCATCTCCAGGTCGAGACCGGCGAGGGCCGGGCCGAGCGTGTCCTTGAGGGCGAAGTAGTCGGAGAGGACGACGCCGTCGAAGCCCCACTCCTCCTTGACGACGGCCAGCAGCTCGGCGTGGGCCGTGCACGGGGTGCCGTTGAGCCGGTTGTAGGCGGCCATCAGACCCCAGGCGCCCGCCCGGACAGCCATCTCGAAGGGGCGCAGGTACACCTCGCGCAGGGCGGTGTCACCGACGTCGGCGCTCATCCGCTGGCGGGCGGTCTCCGTGTCGTTGCACACCAGGTGCTTGGGGACGGCGGCCACGCCCTGCCCCTGGAGACCGGTCACGAAGGCGGCGCCCAGCACACCGGCGAGCAGCGGGTCCTCCGACAGCATCTCGAAGGTACGTCCGGACAGCCCCGTGCGCGCCAGGTTGAGGTTGGGGGCGTAGACGGCGTCGAAGCCGCGCCGCCGGGCCTCCGACGCCTGGACGGCCGCCACCGCCCGCACCACCTCGGGGTCCCAGGTGGCGCCCAGGGCGATGCCGCTCGGCAGCAGCAGGGACGTCTCGCGCTCGTCGAACGTGGGGCTGACCAGACCCAGCGGGCCATCCACCAAGGTCACCGGCCGCAGACCGAGAGCCGGTTCGGCGACGGTGCTCCAGCCGCTGGCTCCTGCCGTGAGAGCGGCCGCGGAGGACAGGTCGGGGGAATGCGCCATGAGGACTCCAACGTGGGCGGGAAGCGGCGACGGCACCTTCCCGCCATAATTAGAAGGATAATTCTGTTTCAACCTAGGCCGCCGAGCCTTCCGGGTCAACGCATGGATCAAGCGCGCCCCGCCCGCGTGCTCGCCGGTGGGGCCGGCGCCGGGAAGCGGATGTCTTGACGAGGCCCCGCCCCCGGACTACTTTCAGAATCACAATTTTGATTCTCTGCTGGAGGTGCTTCAGCGTGCGCTTCTCCGTCTTCCTCGTCGGCCGTTCCATGAGCCCCGACGACGACTCGTACGTCATCCAGACCCTGGCCGACCACGCCCTGGAGGCGGACCGCCTCGGCTTTGACGCGGTCTTCCTGCCCGACCACCACTTCACCGGCTACGCGCCCATGGCGAGTGACCCGTTCCTCTTCGCCGCCTACCTGGCCGCGAAGACGCAGAACGTGCACTACGGCTTCTCGGTGACCACCCTGCCCCTGCACCACCCGGTGCGCTTCGCCGAGCGGGTCAACCTCCTCGACCACCTCACCCGGGGCAAACTGCTGGTCGGCATCGGCTCCGGGACCACCCCGGAGGAGACCATCGGCTTCGGCGTCGACTTCCAGGACTCCAAGGGCCTGATGGACGCGCAGGTGGAGCTGGTGCAGCGGCTGTGGGCCAAGAAGATCGACGACGACCCGATCGTCTTCGAGCACGGCCCCTACAAGGGCGCCGTGGTCCAGCGGATCGCGCCGGCTCCCTACAGCGACCGGCACCGCCTGATGAGCGTGGCGATGCGTGAGGCGAGCACCGCGCGGGCCGCGAAGTACGGCTGGCCGGCGTTCATTCCGGCCTTCGTCCCGCCGATCCCCGCCAGCGGTGAGCCCTCCACGGCCTTCCAGAAGTACCTGGACGCCTACCGCGCGGCCATGGCCGGCTCCGGCCACCCCCAGGCCGTGATCGACGACTGCATGTCCTGGACCACCCACTCCTACCAGTGCGTCCACGTCGCCGAGACCGACGAACAGGCCCGCGCGGAACTGGAGGTGATCCTCGCCGCCTACCAGGAGGCCATCGACCGCGAGTACGCCTACAACAAGCGGGCCGAGCGGATCAGCGGTGTGGACCTCACCGCCGCCGAGGCGCCGAACGCCCTGAGCGAGGAGTGGATCCGCACCTGGTGCCTGTACGGCAGCCCTGACACGGTCGCCGCGCAACTCGCCCACTACCGGGGCCTGGGCGTGGGCAACATCCTGATGGGTTTCACCAACGGCCCGCTCACCCCCGAGCGGTACGCCCTGACCCGCTCCTCCATGAATCTGTTCGCGCGCGAGGTCATGCCCCGCTTCCGCGACGCGGCACCGGCGGGAGGCGAGCGATGAGCCCCCTGATCGTCGGCATCGGTGGCACCACCCGGCCCGGCTCCAGCAGCGAACTCGCCGTCCGCGCCGCCCTCGCGGCAGCCGAGCGGCACGGCGCCCGGACCACCCACTTCGGCGGCGCCTTCCTCGCGTCGCTGCCGCACTACGCGCCGGAACGACCGGAGCGCACCGAGGAACAGCGCCGCCTGGTCGAGACGGTCCGGCAGGCCGACGGCCTGGTCATCGGCTCACCCGGGTACCACGGCGGCATCTCCGGGCTGGTCAAGAACGCTCTGGACCTGCTGGAGGACCTGCGCGACGACAGCCGGGTCTACTTCGACGGCCGGGCGGTCGGGCTCGTCGTCACCGCGGCCGGCTGGCAGGCGTGCGGAACCACTCTCACCGCACTGCGCAACGTCGTGCACGCCATGCGCGGCTGGCCCACTCCGCTGGGGGTCACCCTCAACTCGGGTCAAGGCCCGCTCTTCAGCGCGACCGGCGAATGCGCGGACGCGACGGCAGCGGCGCAGCTCGCCCTGCTCGGCGACCAGGTGCACGGATTCGCGCTGCGCTCCGGAACGCCCGTCCATGCCATTCAGGCCGCCTGACCGCCCCCGTACGGCCGCCCCCCGGAGTTCCGTTCCCGGCACGACCGGGCCGGGAACGCACGGCACCGGACCAGGCCGGTGCTTCCTGACCCCGCGGTCCCCCGAGTGCTCGACGCCTCAGCGGTCCGAACACAGGAAGGCCAGGGACATCGCGCCCAAGTCCTCCACCAGGGTCTCCATGTCCATGTCCTGGGCGGCCTCGGCCGCGACATCCAGGGCCAGACCGCGGGCCAGCGTCGCGTACACCGTCGTGAAACACGAGTTCACCGCGCGCTCCGGATCCTGGTGCCGGATCGCGTCACGACGGCTGAGTACCAGGGTGACGAACCGGTTCCGGATGTCGAAGTACGCGCTCTTGCCGGCTCTGGCGGCTTCGGGATCGGACGCACCCCGCTGCAGGAAGGCACCCAGCACCCGGCCCCGGCGCCGCAGCAGTGCGGCGAACTCCGCGATCAGAGCAGGCAGCAAATCCTCCAGCGGGAACTCGCTCCAGCGCTCCGGATCTGTCAGCGCCTGGTGCTCGGACAGCATCAACTCCTGGAACCGGCTCTGCGCGGCCCTCAGCAAGTCGTCCTTGCCGTCGACACGGGTGTAGATGGACCCTACCGACACTCCCGAGCGACGGCTCACCTCGGTCAGCGCGAAACCCGTGTACCCCTTCTCCTCCAGCAGGTCGAGCGTCGTGTCCAGCACCAGATCGAACGAGCGCTGGCTACGCTCCTGCTTGGGCGCTCTGATACCGCTGGACACAGGCTTCCCTCCCTAGACGTAGCGCGCACCCACAGAGTGTATGCGGGTGCCACCGCCCAGCGCTTGTCACCCACCGTGAATATGAGATCGGCACACCGGCCGGACGGTTCGTGAGTCTCTCTGGTGACGAACTCCTGCGCTGCCAGGTCGCCGAGCACGCCGACGGAACCGTCCGCGAAGCCCTGGGCGGCCAGGGCTTCGAGAACCAGGTCGTCATGCATGGTGCCGACCTGGGACTCGACGACGACAGGCACGACGCCGTATGCCAGAACCGCAGTTCGCCGGTCTCTGTTCAGATCAGACAGCGGCGCCCGAGTCGAGGGCGCGTCGGGTACCAGTCGGGCCGCGGGCGGCAGTCGGGACGGTCTTGGGACCATGGTTGAGCTCTCCCGGAGCCTCCCGTCCATGACCTCCATGACACCGGACCCGCGGCTACGCGGGGGTGGTGTCATGGAGGTCGGCGGACGCGAACGTAGACAGCCCCGACCGCCAGGTCCGGCTGAGCCTCCTCGGCTGACCAAGATCGTTCAGCTGGGTCGTGCCGCGCCGACCGCGGACGGCTGCGAGCCGGCCGTGAAGCGCGCCGATCAGGAACGTGCGGCCGGGGGCTCTCCCGACCACGCGGCCCGCAGCAACTGCCGCAGACCGTCCGGGGTCACGTCACGGGGGTTGGCGTAGGGATTGCCCAGGGCGATGTCGACGATCCGGTCGATGTCGTCCTCCGCCATGCCGATCTCCCGCAGGGACCGCGGCGCGCCGAGCCGGCCCGCGAGGTCCCACAGGAGGGTGGCCGGGTCGCCGGTGGTGCCGAGGGCGCGGCCCAGCGCGGCTTTCGCCCTGGGCGCCGCGTCCTGGTTGTAGGCCAGGGCGTGCGGCAGCACGACGGTGTGGGTGGGGGCGTGCGGCAGGTCGAGGGTGCCGCCGAGGGTGTGGCAGAGCTTGTGGTGCAGTGACATGGTGGTGGCGCCGAGACAGGCACCGCACAGCCACGCGCCGTACTGGGCCCGGGCGCGGGCGTCGAGGTCACTGCCGTCGGCGACGACGTCCGGCAGGGCGGTGGCCAGCGCCCGGATGCCCTCCTCGGCCATCAGGTCGATGACCGGCGAGGCGTCCGGCGCGTAGAGGGCCTCCACGGAGTGGGCGATCGCGTTCATGCCGCTGGTCACGGAGACGGCCGTCGGCAGGGTCACCGTCAGCTCGGGGTCGTACAGCACGGAGATCGGCAAAACCCGCGGGTCCCGGCCCGTGCGCTTGACGCCGTTCTCCGTCATCCCCCACACCGGTGTCATCTCGGACCCGGCGTACGTCGTGGGGACGGCGATGATCGGCAGGCCGTGGTGGAGGGCGACGATCTTGCCCAGGCCGATCGCCGAGCCGCCGCCGACGGCCACGCAGCCGTCCGCGTCCACGTCCGTCGCCCGCTCGCGGGCCGCCTCCGCCGACTCGACGGGTACGTGCATACGGGCATGGGGGTGGATGCCCGCCGACCGCTCGCCGATCAGCCCGGCGACGGTCTCGGCCAGTTCCTGCTGTTCGGGGGAGCACAGCACCAGTACCCGCCGCAGACCGGCCCGGTCGATCTCCTCGGCGAGTCGCTCCAGGGCGCGCGGGCCCATGACCACACGCATGGGGAGCGCCTGGTAGGAGAAGTCCAGCAAGGGGTTCATCGGGCGTCCTTCTCGTT
>NZ_JBIVWS010000031.1:0-69778 GCF_044768905.1 Streptomyces sp. NPDC090994 | reverse complement strand
GATCGTGAGGAAGATCTTCTGCCAGAAGGCACTCATCTTCTTCAGGATTCCGGCGTTGATCACCGCGTTGTCGAAGGACAGCGAGATTTCCAGGACGGAGAGGATCGCCACGACACCGAAGGCGGTCCACCCCCCGTAGAAGACCGCCGCGACCAGGCCGAGCGCGGTGACCGCGAACGACCAGCCGAAGGTTCTCAGAAGCACTGGCTACCCAATCGTGTGGTCAGGCGCGGTCGGGGAGGAGGACGACGCCGTCGTCGTCGGCGTGCAGGACGTCGCCGGGACGGAAGGTGAGGCCGCCGAAGGAGACGGGAACGTCGACGGCTCCGGCGGCGTCCTTGGCGCTCTTGCGGGGAATCGTGCCCAGCGCCTTGATGCCGAGCCGCAGACCGGCGAGGGCGGCGCTGTCGCGGACGGCACCGTGCAGGACCAGACCGGCCCAGCCGTTGTCCTGGGCGGCGCCGGCGATGAGGTCACCGACCAGGGCGGTGCGCAGGGAGCCGCCGCCGTCGACGACCAGGACGGCGCCGCCGCCCGGGGTGCGCAGCAGGTCGCGCAGCAGGCCGTTGTCCTCGTGGCAGGAGACGGTGCGCACCGGCCCGGCGAAGCCGAGGTGCCCGCCGAACTGGCGGAACTGCAGGTCACAGACGCGCAGGTCGGTGCCGTACTGGTCGACGAGGTCGGCGGTGGGGACGGGGACGACTGGTTCGGGCATGGGGGACTCCTTCGCTGGGGGTGGGCTGCCGCGCCCGGTGCTCATCCGGCCGTCAGGAGGATGGGGGCGTGAGCGCGGCAGCCTGCTCGGGGGTGAGGGGACGCGTGGGACGGCCCTGGAGGAGGAGGTGGAGCTTGGCGGTCTCCTCCAATTCCTCGATCGCGTCGGCGGCCTGTTCCATGGAGGCGCCGGCGACGACGGGGCCGTGGTTGGCGAGGAGGACGGCGTGGTGGGTGCGGGCCGTGCGCTCGGCGAGCGGTTCCAGGGTGCTGTCGCCGGGTGCGTGGTAGGGGAGGAGCGGCAGGGTGCCGACGCGCATGGCGTAGTAGGCGGTGAGCGGCGGCAGCACGTCGGCCGGGTCCACGCCGTCCAGGCAGGAGACCGCCGCGGCGTGGGTGGAGTGCAGGTGGACGACGGCCCCGGCGCCGGGCCGGGCCCGGTAGAAGGCGGCGTGCAGGAACGCCTCCTTGGTGGGCCGGGGGCCGTCCAGGTGCTGGCCGTCCAGGTCGGTCCGGGACAGGTCGGCTTCCTCGACCGTGCCGAGACTGGATCCGGTGGGCGTGAGCAGCAGGCTGCCGTCGGCCAGGCGGACCGACAGGTTGCCGGTGGAGCCGTGGGTGAGGCCGCGGGTGAACAGGGAGCGCGCGGTGCGGACGATGAGCGCGCGGGCGGCCGGCTCGTCGGTGTAGGCGGTCACTTGGTCTCCATGAGGGCCCGGGTGAACAGGTCGGGGGCGCCGAAGTTGCCGGACTTGAGCATCAGCGCGAGGTCGCCGCTCCCGGTGGTGGCGTACGTCCACGGCACGCCGGGGTCGGCTTCCTCGCCGACCAGGACGGCCCGGACCCCGAGGGCGGTGGTGACGGCGCCGGAGGTCTCCCCGCCCGCGACGAGCAGCCGGCGTACGCCGCGTCCGACGAGGTGGGAGGCGAGGGTGCCGAGCAGTTCCTCGACCTGCGCGGCGGCCTCGGCGACGCCCAGCTGGGCCTGCACCGCGGCGAGTTCCTCCGGGGACGCGGAGGCGTAGATCAGCACCGGCACGCCGGGGTCCTGCGCGTCGTACCAGGCCAGCGCCTCCCCGGTGACGTCACGGCCGGTGGCGGCGGCGAGGACGTCGAGGTGGAGGGAGGGCAGGCCGGCCGCGTAGAACTGGGCGATCTGCTCCAGGGTGCGCGCCGAGCAGCTGCCGGCCAGGACGGCGGCCGGCCCCTCGGACGGCACCGGCTCGGGGGCCGCCGTGCCGGCGGCGGGATAGGCGTGCCCGAGGCCCTCGGCGAGACCCGCGGCGCCGGAGACGACCGGCAGTTCGAGCGCGGCGGCACCGAGCACGGCGAGGTCGTCGTCGGTCAGGGCGTCGGCGACGACGTGCCGGACACCGGCCTGCTGGTGGGCCACGACCGCGTCGCGGACGGCGTCGACCCCGCGCCGCACGGTGGTCCAGTCGATCAGGGCCACCTGGTGCGGGGTCTGCGCGGACAGCAGCCGCACCAGGGCGGAGTCCGTCATCGGGTTGAGCGGGTGGTGGCGCAGCGGGGAGTCCGACAGCAACTGGTCGTGGACGAAGAGATGACCCTGGTAGACCGTGCGGCCGTTGGGCGGGGAGGCCGGGCAGTGCAGGGTGACGGCGGCACCGGCCGCGTCCATGAGGGCGTCGGTGACCGGTCCGATGTTGCCCTGGGGGGTGGAGTCGAACGTCGAGCAGTACTTGAAGTAGACCTGGGCGGCGCCCTTGGCCCACAGCCACTTCTGCGCGGCGAGGGAGTCGGCGACGGCCTCGCCGGCCGGTGTGGAGCGGGACTTGAGGGCGACCACGGCGGCGTCGCAGTCCGCCGGGAGCGCGGTGGTGTCGTCCGGGGTGCCGAAGACCAGGGCGGTGCGCAGGCCGGCACGCCGGAAGGCGGCGGCGACGTCGGTGCCGCCGGTGAAGTCGTCGGCTATGCAGCCGATGCGCAGGGTCATGGTCGGGGGCCTCTCCTCGGGCGTACGGGCGGAGCGTGGGGCCGGGGCGGGCGGTCGGGTGCCCGCCCCGGAGCGGTGGGTCAGTTCTGGCCGGCGCCGATGGCCTTGATCACGGCGGCGGTGAACTCGGTGGTGGACGCGGAGCCGCCGAGGTCGCGGGTGGAGGTGCCGGCGGCGATCGCGTCGGCCACCCCCTGCTCGATGATCTTGGCGACGGCGGCGAGCTTCTCGTCGCCGTGCTTGGCGCCGAGCCACTCGAAGAGCATCGCGCCGGAGAGGATCATGGCCACCGGGTTGGCGATGTTCTGCCCGGCGATGTCGGGGGCGGAACCGTGCGACGCCTGGGCCATGGCGGCGGTGGCGGAGGAGTTGATGGACGGCGCGGTGCCCAGCGAACCGGAGATCTCACCGGCCAGGTCGGAGAGGATGTCGCCGAACATGTTCTCGGTGACGATGACGTCGAAGTCCTGGGCGCGGCGCACCAGGTGGACGGTCATGGCGTCGATGTGGAAGTCGTCCACCGCCACGTCCGGGTAGTCCTTCGCCACTTCCTGGCACACCGTGCGGAACAGGCCGGTGGTGAGCTTGAGGACGTTGGCCTTGTGGACGATGGTGAGCTTCTTGCGGCGCGAACGGGCCAGGTCGAAGGCGACGCGGGCGACGCGCTCGGTGGCCTCGCGGGTGATGATGCCGAGCATGATCGCGGTGTCGGCGGTGGGCATGAACTCGCCGGTCCCCGCGAAGGTGTTGCGGTCGGCGTAGAAGCCCTCGGTGTTCTCGCGGACGATGACCAGGTCGGCGTTGTCGCAGACGGCCTTGGCGCCGGGGAAGGACTTGGCCGGGCGGATGTTGGCGAACAGCTGGAAGTGCTTGCGCAGGGTGCCCGACGGGTTGAGCGCGGACTTGTGCGGCTCGGGGTAGCTGACCGAGTCGTGCGGGCCGAGGTACCAGCCGTCGAGGCCGGCCAGGGCGTCCTTGGTCTCCTCGGGGACCGGGGTGCCGTGCGTCTCGATGGCGGCGGCGCCCAGCGGCAGGGTCACCCAGTCGACCGAGACGCCGGCGGCCTGGGCGGCGGCGGTGGCGATCTCGACGGAGGAGGGGACGATCTCGGGGCCGATGCCGTCGCCCTCGAGGACGCCGAGGCGGTAGGTCTTGCTGCTCATGGTGCGGGTTCCTTTCGAAACAGGGGTGGGACGTCGGGTCAGGACAGCACGGCCGCGGCGTCGGTGAGCGCGGTCCAGGAGCGGGCGGCGGCCTTGGGACTGTCGTCGCCCTGGGTGTGTTCCAGGGTCAGCCAGCCGGTGAAGCCGCCGTCCCGCAGCGCGGTGAACAGGGCGGGGAGCCGGGGGTCCCCGACGGTGAGGGGGCCCCGGGTGGACGGTGCGGCGAGCTGGAGGCAGCCGGTGACACCGGCGTGCTCCGTGACGGCCCGGACGACGTCGATGCCCTCGGCGTCGAGGTGATGGGTGTCCAGCACCAGCCCGGCCGGGGCGTCGAGCGAGCCGATGACGTCGAGGGCCTCGGCCGGGGTGTGCCACAGCGAGGTGTTGGCACGGGACTGGGGTTCGATCAGCAGCCGGCTGCCGCGGTCGGCGGCCTCTTCGGCGAGCTGCCGTACGGCACGCTCGGCCCACAGCCGCTGCGCGTCCTCCAGCCCCGGAAGGAAGGTGCCCCGGGTCTGGCCGAGGGTGACCGGTACGCCCAGCTCGCCGGCGAGGCGGGCCGCGCCCAGCAGCCGGAGCAGGGCGTGCCGGCGTACGTCGGGCGCCGGGTCGGTCAGCGTCAGCCGGTCCTGCGCGGCCACCGGGCCGGTCCCGATGCCCAGCACCTTCAGACCGGCGTTCTCGACGGTCCGCGCCAGGGTCTCGGCATCGGGGGCGCCGGCCTCGCGCACCTGCACCTCCACCCCGTCGTAGCCCAGCTCGGCCAGCCGGCGCACGGCTTCGGCGAGCGGCGCGGTGAAGCCGAGCGGCATCGGCCCGGAGCAGTCGTCACCGGAGACGGTGTACGCCAGCGGCCAGGGCGGCCCCGCGGTCATGGCGTGACCGCCGGCGCCGGGGCGGCGGGCGTTCCGTCGGGGGCGAGCAGGCCGCGCAGTTCACGGGCGGCGGCGCCGGCCCCGTCCAGTACCGGCACACCCACCAGGGCGGCCAGGGCGTCCCGCGCGGGGGTGAGGGAGTACTGCGCCAGCAGCACCGCGTCGGCGTCGGCGCCCCCGGCGGCGTGCAGCGCGTCGGCCAGGTGCCGGGCGGCCGTCTCGGCGTCGTCCGCGGCGGCGGCCTCCTCGCTGAGGGCGGTCACGATGTCGACCGGCCGGTCCGGCCGCACCTCGGGGACGAGCGCTTCGAGCTGGGCCAGGGCGGCCGGCACGGCGGGCGGGGTCGACGCCACGACGGCGACGCGCCGGTACGGGCCGGCCAGCGCGGCCTTGAACATCGCCTCGTCGGACTTGAGCACGGGGACGTCCCACAGAGTCCGGGCGGTGTCCACGACCTCGCCGTAGGAGGAACAGGTCAGCAGCAGCGCCTGAGCGCCGCCGTCCAGCACGTGCCCGATCAGCCGGAGCATGCGCCGGCGCAGCGCGTCGGTCAGGCCGCCGGCGGCGCGGGCGTCGACCAGCAGGCGGTCGTCCAGCACGTTCCAGACCGTGGCGCGCGGGAATTCCTGTGCGAACGCCGCTTCGGCGATGCGGTGCGCGGCGGGCACGGCGTGGATCATGGCGACCAGGGGAGGGGATGGGATCACCGGGTTATTCCTCTTCCGGTAGGCGGGGACCGGCAAGGGTCCCGACCGCGGGCCCGTTCCGGTCGGCGCGGGGGCGCCCCGTCCAGTGGGGTGCGGGCCCGAGATGGGGGCGGCAACGTTTCGTAGCGGTGCCGCGCCGCAACTGTAGGACGATCCGGTCAACCGGTCAACCGGTTGCCCTCGCGGAGGACCGTCGGGCGCCGGAGCCGGCTCCCGCGCGGGGGTCGCGAGGGGGTGGAGCGGCTCCTGCGCGGGGGTCGCGAGGGGGTGGAGCGGCTCCTGTGCGGGGCTCGCAACATGCCGGGAGCCGGCTTCTGTGCGGGGCCGCGTGGTGCCGGAGCCGGCTTCTGTGCGGGGCCGCGTGGTGCCGGAGCCGGCTTCTGTGCGGGGCCGCGTGGTGCCGGAGCCGGCTTGTGTGCGGGCCTCGTGTGGTGCCGTGCCGGAGCCGGCTCCTGTGCGGGACTCGCAAACGTGCCGGAGCCGGCTCCTGTGCGGGCCCGCTTGGTGGCGGAGCCGGTCCGGCGGTCGCGGCCCCCGGGCCGGTGCCTGGCTACGCGTCGCGCTGTTCGAGCGCCTCCATCAGGCGCCGGGAGGCGCCGTCCATGTGCCGGGCCATTGCCGCACGGGCGGCCTCCGCGTCCCCCTGGGCGACCGCCTCGTAGATCGGCACGTGGTCGGCGTAGGCCACCTCGCGGGACCGTACGGTGCCGGTGCGTTCCACCCAGCCGCGCTGGATCATCGCGCGCATGCCCTTGAGCATGTCCCGCAGCACCGTGTTGCCGGCCAGTTCGCCGAGGGCGGCGTGGAAGGCGGTGTCCGCCTCGGGGAACTCCTCGTCCGGGCACTCCTGCATCGCCGTCAGGCGGGCCCGCAGCAGTTCGACGCCCGCCTCGTCGCGGGTCTGCGCGGCCAGACCGGCGACGATCACCTCCAGCTCGGCACGCGCCCGCACCATGTCCCGGGCGCCCCGTTCGCCCAGCACCAGACCCAGCTCGAACAGGCGGTAGAGGACGTCGGAGTCGGTGCCCCGGAAGTACGTCCCGCTGGACTGCCGGATCTCCAGCAGGCCGAGGAACCCGAGCGACTTGATCGCCTCCCGCACGGTGGGGCGGTTCACCCCGAGCATCTCGGTCAGCTGCCGCTCCGAAGGGATGCGGTCACCGGGCTGCACCTCGCCGGACATCAGGTAGTCGATCAGTCGGCGGGAGACCTCGGCGGCCAGCGGCTCGCGCGGCTCGACCGTGATTCTGGCGAGTTCGGCCATCGATTTCCTCACTTCGGTATTGACGCGATGGCCGAATTCTAGTTACCTACCGGCAATCCGGTAAACCGGTTGTCCGGAAGCTTGGCGGGATCGAGTCGTCCGCCCTTCCACCCGGTCGGCCGCCCGGACGCCCCAGCCATGCCAGGCGCACTCCGCACGCCCTCCCCGGGCCACCGAACGTCACGGCGTGCGCCCGCCGAGCCGCCGTACAGGAGACGCACGTACCATGACCGACCCGACGCACGAGCCGAGTACGGCACCACGTGCGCTGCCGGTCGTCGTTCGAGCCGACACGCACTGACCCCACGCGCCGTCCTGCGCCGCCGTCCGACCGGCGGCCCTCAGCCCTGCCCCAAGGAGCAACGATGCTCGCCGTCCTCGGCTTCGCCACTCTGGGCAGCTTCATGCTGCTCGTGATGCGGAAGTACCTCTCCGCGTTCACCGCCATCATGCTCACCCCGATCGTCGCCGCCGTCATCGCGGGCAAGGGCAGCAAGCTCGGCGACATGATCATGAACGGCCTGGACACGGTCGCGCCCACCGCGGCGCTGCTGCTGTTCGCCGTCCTGTACTTCGGCCTGATGATGGAGGTGAAGCTCTTCGAGCCGATCGTCCAGGCCATCGTCCGCGCCTCCAAGGGCGACCCGGTCCGCATCGTGGTCGGCACCGCCGTGCTGTCGCTGTGCGTCGCCTTGGACGGCGACGGCACCACCAGCTACATGATCGTGTGCTCGGCGTTCCTGCCCATCTACCGGCGCCTGGGCATGAACCCCCTGGTGCTCGCCACGCTCGCCGCCATGGCGCTGGGCACCATCTCCGGCACCACCCCCTGGGGCGGCGCCGCCACCCGCGGCATCAGCGTCCTGCACCTCAACGCCAGTGAGTACTTCGTCCACATGATCGGCCCGATGGCCCTCACCAGCCTGGCCATCATCGCCGTCGCCTACTGGCTCGGCCTGCGCGAACGCCGCCGGATCGACGCCGAGAAGCTCGCCGCCTACAAGCTGGAGATCGCCTCGGGCGAGGCGTTCGAGCCGGTCAAGGCGGACTGGCGGATGTGGTTCAACGCCGCCCTCACGCTGCTGCTGATGGTGCTGCTCATCCTGGAGGTCGCCGACCTCCTGGTGCTGTTCATGGTGGCCTTCGTGATCGCCCTGCTCGTCAACATCCGGGCCATCGGCGACCAGCAGGAACTCATCAAGCGCCAGGCCGCCAACGCGGTCCCCGTGATGATCCTCGTCCTGGCGGCCGGCGTCTTCACCGGCATCATGACCGACTCCGGCATGATCAAGGCGATGGCGGACGCGGCCCTGTCGATCGTCCCCGAAGGCTGGGGCGACGTCATCCCGCTCTTCACCGCCGTCCTCGCCCTGCCGCTCGGCTTCTTCATGTCCAACGACGGCTACTGGTTCGGCGTCGTCCCCGTCCTCGCCGAGTCCGCCGCGCACTACGGCATCCCCGCCAACGAGATAGCCCGGGCCGGCGCCATCGGCCAGATCCTCCACATGATGGGCCCGACCAGCGCCCCCCTGTGGGTCCTCATCGGACTCGTCAAGACCGAACTCGGCGACTTCCAGCGGCACGCCCTGCGCTGGGGCGTCCTCGTCTCGCTCGCCTACATCGTCTTCGCCGTCGTCACCGGTGCCATCAGCGTCACCTGAGGGGTACGCGGTGCGGCGGTGCGTGGGCGTCTGCCGCCTGCTGCGGGACAGGGCTGTGCCATGATCTGCGAGTACGGCACCGAGCACGCCCCGGCCGGCTCGCCGACCGCCCCGCTCGCCGCCCCGCGGCACGAGCAGCAGGGTGTTCTTCCACGACCTCGGGACCAGGCGTGCCGTACCGAGAGGTCCCGGAACCCCTCAAGGGCGAGAGCCGGGTCCGCCGACCCCCGTGCGGCGGACCCGGCGCGGCGCGACCGGATTGCGTTTCCCTCCCCCGAAGGCAACGCAATCCGGCCGCTTCCCCGGCGCCGGTCAGTGGCGCTCCCCTTCCGGTGTGGCGGCCCGTGCTGTCACCAGCACATGACCGCCGTCTCGCCCGGACCCCACGAGGAGTACAGGCGGACCCGGACGACGTAGCGGCGGCCCTTGACGAGCCGTGTTCTCAGCCTGGCGTTGTGCGGCGTTCCACCGTCGTCCTCACCGACCAGGAAGCGCGGCTCGCCGTCCCGCTCCTCGAAGACCACGACGACGGTGTCGCCCTCCCCGAAGACCCCCACGGTGTAGTCGCGGGTCTCCGGCGGCTCGATGACGAGGTCCGCCTGCTCGCCCGCGCCCAGCCCGAGCGGCACCGAGCGGAACGGCACCAGCGCGGTCGGCCCGGAGGGGTCGGCCGGCGGGTACCAGCGCAGGACGAACTCCTTGTCGGCGGCCGAGAGCGTGCCGGGCGGGTGCAACCCGCCGCGGTACTGCTCCGGCTCCAGGACCAGCCCCGACGGGAACGGATACTCCATGATCGACTGCGGGTCCCAGACGGCCCCGTTGACCTCGTCCGCGTCGAGCTTGCGCAGTATGTTGAAGTACGTCCGGTCCCGGCTCCAGTGGTTCGGCGGGCCGGACAGCTCCGCGTAGACGGCCTCGTCGTCCCAGTGGATCCCGGCGAACGGGCTCTGGTGCTCGTGCAGCATCCCCAGGGCGTGCCCGATCTCGTGCAGGGCCGTGCAGCGGTCCCCCGACGCGGCCAGGTCCCAGCCGAAGTTCATGGTGCGTTCGTTCAGGCCGACCTTGAGGGCGTCCTTCCCCACCGCCGACCACGAGCCGTCGCCCGCCTGGAAACCGATCCGCAGCTCCGCCTCCGAGCGGTCGCCGACCTCGGTGAAGACGAGTCCGATCCCGAGGTCCCGCCACTCACGGAAACAGGAGCGCACCAGTTCCCGCTGCTCCTCGCTCCCGACCCACGACACCCGGCGCGTACGGCCCGTACCCGGGACCGTGATGACCGAGGCGTCGGCGTCACCGTCGAAGAAGTAGTAGTGCAGCACAGTGCCGTTGACCCACATCCGCCGCCCGCCGACGAGCGCGCCGAGCCGCTCGGCGGCCAGCCCCGGCGGCAACGCGGGGGCGGGCTGCTGCGGCAGCGAGCAGTAGCGGGCGGTCATGTGATCAGCGTGCCGTCCGGGCGGCCCCGGCGCCTGAGTCGAGCTCTACTCAACTCCCCCTGTATCAAGACTGAGCAACCGGACTCTCCTTGTCGTGACGACTTTCGACGTGATGCCCCTGGAGCGGGACGCGAGGACACCGGCGGCCGGGACCTGGCCGTTCACCGGACGCGCGGACGAACTGGAGCTGGTGCGCCGGTCGGTGACCGCGGGCCGGCCCGGAACCGTGATCACCGGCCCGGCGGGCCGCGGCAAGACCCGGCTGGTCACCGAGGCCCTGCGCGGCACCGACCACGTCCGCGCGGCCGGCACACCCGAGTCCCGCCACCTGCCGTTCGCCGCCTTCGCCCACCTGCTGCCCGAATCCGTCACGCTGCACCGCGCGGTCCAACTCCTCTCCGGCGTACGGCTGCTGGTGGTGGACGACGCCCATCTGCTGGACGACGCCTCGGCCGCCCTGGTCCACCAGCTCGCCGTGCACGGCCGGACCCGGCTGGTGGTCGTCGTGACGGACACGGCCGCCGCGCCCGAAGCGGTCTCCCGGCTGTGGACCGGCGAACTGCTGCCCCGCCTCAGCCTCGAACCGCTGCCCCGCGAGGAGACCGCCGACCTGCTCACGGCGGCCGTCGGCGCCACCCCCGAGCCGCTCACCGCCGGCCGCCTGCACCGCCTGTGCCGGGGCGACCTGCGGCTGCTGCGCGAACTGCTCGGCGCGGTACGGGAACGGGGCCCGTTCGGCACGGTCCCGGAGACGGGGGAGTGGATCTGGCGCGGCCCCGTGCCGGTCACCGCGACCCTGCGGGAACGCACCGCCCCCGCCCTCGGCCGCCGCACGCCCGAGGAGCGGGAGACCCTGGAGCGGCTGGCCTTCGCCGAACCCCTGGCGCCGGCCCTGGACGACCTCGACCTGGACGTGCTGGAACGGCTGGAGACCGAGGGACTGGTCGAGGTCGACGACGAGCACGGCACGGTACGGCTCGCCCATCCCCTGCACGGTCCGGTGCTGCGTGCCGCCGCCGGCCGGCTGCGGGCCCGGCGGCTGACCCGCGCCCCCGGCGGCTGCGGCCGGGCCCTGGAGGCGGAGACGGCCGACCTCGCCCGGCGCGTCGAGCGGGCCGACGTACGCCACGTCGCCGCACCGGTGGGGGAGTGGCTGGTCGCCGAGGGGGCCCGGGTACCGGCCGGCGACGCGGCCGTGCGGGCCCGGTTCGCGCGGCTGCGCGGCCGGCTCCGGGAGGCCGCGGCATGGGCCCGCGAGGGACTGCGGTCGTCCCCCGGCGACCCCGGCTGCCGCACCGAACTCGCCCTCGCCGCAGCCCAGTCGGGCCGGGCCGTGTCGGACGGCGGGGCGACCGGCGGCAGGGTGACCGACGGCGGGGTGACCGACGGCGGGGCCGCCGTCTGGCTGGCCGCCGCGCGCGGCGACCTCGACGCGGCCCTGGCCGCCGTGGCCGACGACGCCTACGACGCCGTACGGCTCGGCGTGCCGCAGCGGGCCGCCGGGCGGCTGACCGGGGTGTTCGCCGCCCACGCGGACGCCCTCGCGCGCCGCGACGGACCGGCCCTGGACCGGGCCGCCGGGGAACTGGAGCGCCGGGGCTTCCTGCTGTTCGCGGCGGAGGCGCACGCCCAGGCGGCACGGGTCCACCGCGACCCGAGCGCCGCGCGCACCGCCCGTACCCGGGCCGTCGCCCTGGCCCGCCGCTGCCAGGGCGCCCGGACCCCGGCCCTGTCCGGACTGGTCCTCGGCGAACTCACCGCCCGGCAACGGCAGATCGTCACCCTCGCCGCCGCCGGGCTGAGCAACCGGCAGATCGCGGAGCGACTCACCCTCTCCGTCCGGACCGTCGGCAACCACCTCTACAGCGCCTACGCCCGCCTCGGCGGCGGCGACCGGGGCGCGCTGCCGTGGCTGGTGGAGCTGCCCGGGGCACGAGCGGCGGCCTGACCGGGCACCCGGCCCGCACCGGGGCCCGGGGTCGCGAGGGGCGGCCGGTCGGTCAGGCCGCCCCGAACGCCGAGAACGCCCACCCGGTGGCCTGGTGCACCGCGTCGCCCGGCAGCGCGGCCCGCGCGTCGCGCAGCGCCTCCGCCAGCGACAGCCCGGCGTCCAGGCCCTTGTGCAGCGCGAGCATCAACGGCACCACCGCCGCGTCGTTGACCGGTGCCGTGCACGCCACCACCCCGGCCGTGCCCAGCGGCAGCAGCGCCGTGACCAGGCCGAGCAGCTCGTCCGCGCCCACCGACGCGAACCGGGCGGTGTCGCAGCAGGACAGGATGATCCGGTACGGGCTGCGGTCCAGCCGCTCGAAGTCGTGCACGATGAGCGGCCCGTCGGCCATCCGCAACGACGAGAACAACGGGCTGTCCGCCCGGAACGTGCCGTGCGCCGCGATGTGCGCCAGCGCCGCCCCGTCCAGCTCCCGCAGCACCCGGGGCACGCGGGCCCCGTCGCCCTCCAGCACGACCGGCGCCCCGCGCGCGAGCGGTCGCCCCGGCGCCGGGTACCCCGGCTCCCCGTTCCCGCCGGCGGACGCTCCGCCGACCGGATACCTGTCGACCGGATACCTGTCGACCGGATCCCCTTCGACCGGATCCCCTTCGACCGGATACCTGTGGACCGAATTCCCTTCGACCGAATTCCCTCCGACAGGGGCCCTGTCGGGCCTGCCGGGCCTGCCGCCCCCGTCGACGCGCGTCGCCGACGCCTCGTGACGGAGGCGGTCGGTCTCGGGGTGCGGGGCGCGAGTCCCGTGACGCGCGGCGGGCGTCACACGCGCCCCGTAGGCGCCGGACGGCACCGCCTGGGCCCCGTAGCCCCCGGACGGCATCCCCTGCGCCCCGTACCCCTCGGCCAGCAGCGGGACCTCCGCGCCGCCGCTGGCCAGGCCCGGGCCGCGGACCAGGATGTGCCGGCCGCCGGACGGGGGCGCCGTCCCGCGGGCGCGCAGCCAGCTGGTCGCCGACGGGGAGACGCTCAGGACCCGGTCGCGCAGCGCCGGCAGCAGCGCCCACGGCACCCGGTGCAGCCTCCCCGGCGGCACCACCACGACCGGTCCGGCCCCGAGATGCGCCGCCGCCGGACCGAGCAGCAGCTCCTCCAGGCGACGCCCCGCGGCCTCCACCACTGGCAGCCGCGCCTCCGCGCCGGGATGGGCCAGCCGCCGCAGCCCGGCCTGGACGTGCTCGGCCTCCCGCTCCGCCTCCGCCAGCAGCCCCGCCTCGAACCGCCGCACCCGCCCCTGCCCGCACAGCAGCACCTGCACCCGGCCGTCGAGCACCGCCAGCTCCACCAGCCGTACGTCGTCCCCCAGCGCCGCCAGCAGCCGGCCGACGTCGAACCGGTCACCGCCGCCCGGCGCCTCCCCGCGCATGTGCAGGGTCCGCGCGCGGATCTCCCGCTCCAGGCGCCGCTGTTCACGCTCCAGCGCCGCCACCGGACGGCCCTCCATCCGGGCCTCCTCCGCCCGCGCCGCGATCTCCCGGAACGCCGTCAGGTCGCTGAGCAGCACAGGGTCGGCCGGCGGCCGGGCCGGCGGCGCGGTCAGCACCGTCGCCCGCCACCGCTCGCTCCACACCAGCAGCCGCCGCGGCCCGCCCGAGGCCAGCGACGCCTCCTGGGCCAGTGCCGCCAGTTCCGCGCCCTGCGCGGTCGCCCGGGCCCGCAGCTCCGAGGCGCCCAGCGTCATCCGGTGGTCGTCCAGCACGTCCAGACCGCGCCGGCACGCCTCCAGCACCCCGCGCGGGGAACCGGCAGCCCGCGCCCGCAGCGCCTGCGCCGCCCAGCCCGTCATCCGGGCCAGCGGCGGACCGCTGCGCCGGCTGCGCGCGGCGACCGCCAGATGCCGTTCCGCGTCCGCCGTCCAGCCCAGGTCCAGCGCGATCCGCCCGGCCAGCAGCGACGCCTCCGGCGCGGCCGGCGCCCCGAACGAGGCCAGCTTCTCCGCCACCGCCGCCGCGTCCGCGACCAGCCGCCCCGAACCCCGCCCGGCCGCCACCCGCGCCTCGATCAGCACCAGCCGGGCGTGCGTCTCGTACCAGGTGCGCCGCTGCGCCGCGAACAGCCGCACCGCGACGGCCGCCCGCGCCACCGCGGTCTGCGCGTCACCCGCGAGCCGCGCCGCCCGCGCCGCGACCAGCAGCAGTTCCGCCTTGCGGGTGGACTGCCCGCCGATGCCGTCCAGGACGGCGATCGCCTGATCGACCTCGGCCAGCGCCTCCGGGGCCAGCCCGGCCGCCATCATGACCTCGCTGCGCCGGATGTTCAGCATGAACATCGGCGTGCCCAGCGCCGCGTACCGCTCGCTCGCCTCGTCGAGCAGCCGCAGTGCGGCCGGCACGTCGCCGGACCGGAACGCGGCCAGCCCCCGGCTCTCCACCGCGTCCGCCTTGTCGTGCTCCTGGTCCGTGGTGCCCCACAGCTCCTCCGCCGCCGCGAAGTCGGCCTCCGCCCGCTCCACCGCCCCCAGCGCCAGGTGCACCGTCGCCCGCAGCGTCAGCGCCCGCGCCGTCCAGATGACGTCACCGGCCTGCCGCAGCACGACTATCGCCCGCCGTACGTCCTCCAGCGCCTCCCCGTGCCGGCCCAGCACCCACCACACGTACGCCCGCCGGTACAGCACCCGCGCCCGGGTGTGCCCGGTCCCGCGCGCCACGCCCCGCTCGAAGGCGGCCAGCCCCTGCCGGGTACGGCCCGTGTGCACCAGGGCCACCCCCAGAGTGGCCAGGACGTCGGCCTCTCTTTCGGGTGAATCCGCCCGGGCCGCCAGATCGCGGGCCCGCCGCAGATGGGCCAGTGCCAGCCGGGTGTCGCCGAAGTCCCGCTGCCAGATGCCGATCACCTGATGGGCGATCGAGGCGTGCAGCGGCGGCGGGGCGGCGTCCAGAAGCCCTTCCGCCCTCGCCAGTGCCTCGTTCGGGGCCGCGAACACCATCGGCAGCAGTTCGAAAACCGAGTCGCTTCCCGCTGTCACCTCAAGGATGGTAGTGGCAGCGCACCACGTCACACAGGTGCGGGTCTGTATCAATCAGCTGTCTCCAGACTCTGAATGACGAACGCCGCCTCAGGGGGAGAGGACCCGCCATGGCACCACAGCGATTCCGCGAGCAGTTCGACCACATCCAGCGCTCGATGCCCGACGTCCCGCTGGCGATGGGCCCCGACGACTCCGCCGAGTTCCTCTACGAGAAGGGCGTCGTCCTCGCCCGCGACGGCGAGGAGGCACGCGTCGTCGAGGACACCGTCCGCGAGCACTTCACCGCCGTCGCCGGGCTCGACGCCGACCAGGTGCGCCGCGCGAGCCGTGAGACCAACCGCTGTGGCATCACCCGTATCCAGGTCGGCGACCCCGGCCAGGGCACCGGCGCCGGCGACCCGGCCGTCGCGAACGCCCTGCGGTCCCTGGCCGCCGCCGAGGGCCGCGCCCAGCGCCGCCTGGTCAGCCGCAACCACGTCGTGCACATCGCCGTCAACGCCTGCCCCGGCGACGAACCCGTCCCGGTGCCCCGCACCGAACCGCCCAACCCGGCGGCGGCCGACACGCCGTACGACCCCGGCTCGGCGGTCGGCGTCCTCGTCATCGACACCGGCCTCACGCGCGACCACCGGTCCAGCCCGCTGCTCGCCCACACCCGGGGCGACCTCCAGATCAAGGAGTGGGACGACGCCGGCGTCCTGATGCAGTACGCCGGCCACGGCACCTTCATCGCCGGGCTCCTCGCGGCCGTGGCGCCCAACACCGACATCACCGTGCGCAACACCCTCAACGACGCCGGGGCGATCCTGGAGTCCGAGTTCGGCGAGAAGCTGTTCGAGGCCGTCGACCAGGACGGCTGGCCCGACCTCATCAGCCTCTCCGCCGGCACCCCCAACGGCCGCACCGACGGCCTGCTCGGCGTGCACGCCTTCATGGAGGAACTGCGCACCCGCGGCACCCTCCTGGTCGCCGCCGCCGGCAACAACGGCAGCGCCACGCCGTTCTGGCCCGCCGCCTACGCCGACCTGCCCGGCTGGGAGGACTCGGTGCTGTCGGTCGGCGCGCTGCGCTCCGACGGCGAGGGCGGCGCCTGCTTCTCCAACCACGGCCCCTGGGTCAAGGCGTACGCCCCCGGCGAGCGCCTCACCAGCGCCCTCACCGGCTTCGACACCCCCGTCCCGTACGTCTACCAGCACTCCACCTACGACGCCTGCCGGTACGGCTCCGCCTACGCCTGCACCTGCCAGGCGCCCCGGCACACCGGCCTGCTGAGCGAGCCGGGCGAGGCGCCCGCCAAGGCGGACCAGGTGATGTTCGAAGGGAACGCGCAGTGGAGCGGCACCTCGTTCGCCACCCCCGTCGTCGCCGGCCTGATCGCCGCGCACATGACGACGCACAAGGAGACCGACGCGCGCACGGCCCGGGGCCTGCTCCTGGCGTCGAACACCGCGTACACCGAGGTGCGCGGCGCGCACGTACCGGCGCTGCTGCCGCCCACCTGGCGACCGGTCCCCGTCGAACCCCCGGCCGACGGGGCATGAGGGGCGGAACGGCCCCCTCCACGGCGTACGATGGCGTGTCGTACACGAGGGGTGGGGCCGTGGACCGTACAGATGTCGGGGCGCTCGTCCAGTCCGCCGCCGACGGTGACGCGGCGGCCTGGAAGGCGCTGGTGGAAGGGCTGGGCCCGCTGGTGTGGTCCGTGGCGCGGGCACACCGGCTGTCCGACGCCGACGCGCACGAGGTGTACCAGACCGCCTGGTTCCGCTTCGCCCAGAACCTGGGGCGCATCCGGGAACCGGAGAAGGCGGGCTCCTGGCTGGCCAGCACCGCGCGCAACGAGTGCCTGAAGGTGCTCAAGGCGGCCCGTCGGTGGACGCCGACGGACGATCCGCAGCTGCTCGACCGGGTGAGCGAGGACCTCACGCCGGAGGAGTCGGTGCTCGACTCCGAGGAGGCCGCCGCGCAGAGCGAGCGGGTCCGGTGGCTGTGGCAGGAGTTCGAGGAACTGGGCGAGCGCTGCAGGCAGTTGCTGCGCGTGCTGATGGCGTCGCCGCCGCCCAGCTATCAGGAGGTGTCGGCGGCGCTGGACATCGCCGTCGGCAGCATCGGACCGATGCGTCAGCGCTGTCTGAGGCGCCTGCGGGCGCGACTGGAAGCCCGGGGGGCGGCATGAGCGAGATGCGTGACGAGAGTGTGGACGACGGGTTCGACGACTCGCTGCTGGAGGAGGAACTGCGGCAGGCGGCCGCCATCCTGGACCCGATACCGGCCGAGCTGAGCCGGATCGCCGTGGAGGCGTTCGCGCTGCGCGACCTGGACGCCGGGCTCGCCGAGCTGACGTTCGACTCGCTCGTCGACGCCCTGCCCGTCCGGGGCGAGACGGACCCGCCGCGGATGCTGACCTTCCGCGCCGGGGACGTGAGCCTGGACATCGAGGTGAGCGCCGAGGGCCTGTTCGGACAGGTGATGCCGCCGCAGCCGGCCCGGATCGAGGTGCTCAGCGGCCTGCGGACGGCCCGGTCGCTCGCGGCCGACGACATGGGACGGTTCACCGGCGAGGCACCGCCGTCCGGCCCGTTCGCGCTGCGGCTGCGGGCCGGCGGGGAGGTCGTCGTCACCGAGTGGCTGCGCGCCTGAGCCTCGGGGCGCAGGCGCGGCGCAGGGTCCGCGGGCCCGCGTCACCAGGCGCAGGGCAGGGTCCGCGGGCCGCGGATCATGGTCCGGCGCCGCCAGGCCACCTGCTCGGGGCCGCCCGCCAGCCGCAGTCCGGGCAGCCGGTCCAGCAGCGTGCCGACGAGCAGCTCCAGCTGCAGCCGGGCGAGCACGGCGCCGGTGCAGTAGTGCGGCCCGTTGCCGAAGGCCAGGTGCGCTCCGGCGTCCCGGCCGGGGTCGATCCGGTCCGGGTCGGGGAAGACGTCCGGGTCCCGGTTGGCGGCCAGGTAGGAGACGTAGACGGGGTCGCCCGCGCGGATGAGGTGGCCGCGCAGCTCGACGTCCTCCCGGGCGATCCGGGCCAGGCCCACCGAGGAGCGGTGCGGGATGTAGCGCAGCAACTCGTCCAGGACGGCGCCCCGCTCCTCGGGCCGCTCCCGCGTCCGGGCCATCAGCTCGGGGCGGGTGAGCAGCAGGTACAGCATCTGGCCGCAGTTGTGGGTGACGGCCTCGCCGCCGATCTGCAGCGGCCCGGCCAGCCCGATCGCCTCCTGCTCGGCGACCTCGCCGCGCGCGACGGCGGCACCGAGCAGGGAGTAGACGTCCTCGCCGGGGTCGTGCGCGCGGGCCCGGACGGTCTCGGTGATCCAGCCGTACAGACTGTTCTTGGCCCGCTCGGCGCCCTCGACCCCGCCGGAGGTGGAGATGATCTCCCGGGTCCAGGAGTGCACCCGTTCCCGGTCGGCGGCCGGCACCCCCATCACCTCGCTGACGACGGCGATCGGGAAGGGTTCGAGGACCCGTTCGACCAGGTCCGCGGGCGGCCCGTCCCGCACCACGCCGTCCACCAGGGCGTCCAGCATCTGCTGCGCCCGGGGCCGCAGCCGCTTCATCGCGCCCACGGTGAAGGCCCCGGCCACCGCCCGCCGCAGCCGGTTGTGGTCGGGCTGGTCGGCGAAGGCGAGCGAGCCGGGACGAGGCTTGAAGTGCGGCGCCATCCGCGTCACCTGACGCTGTGTCACCTCCGATCGCTCGAACCGCGGATCGTTGGTGATCAGCTTCACGTCCTCGTGCCGGGTGGCCAGCCACGCCCAGCCCTCGCCGTGCGGCAGCCGGATGCGGGTCAGCGGGCCCTCGCGCATCAGCTCGGCGAGGACCGGGTCGAACTCCGTACCGTCCAGGTCGAGCGCGGGCCAGTCCCGCACCGGGGGCGGGTTCCGGTCGGTGAGCGTGCTGGTCTCCTGCGTCATTCCCCCACCTTCTCCGGGTGGGGGGCCCGTGTCGCGCCGGAGTGCTCCAGGCGGTCGTCGGCCGGGGGCGGGGCGGGCGGACCGGTCAGCCGGAGACCGCGTCGACGAGGGCGGCCAGGGACGTGGCCAGCCGGGACAGCCCGGGGCCGGCCGGGCCGCCGGGCTCGGACATGTACGTGTCCCGGCGGATCTCCACCATCAGCGCGCCGACCTCGGCCCGCTTCCCGTAGAAGTCCAGCGGTACGTACGTCCCGCTGAACGGGCTGTCCAGCCCCGTCTCCCCGCACGGCGCGAACGCCTCCCGGGCCGCGGCGAGCAGTTCGGGCGAGGTGTGGAAGCCGTCCGTGCCCAGGCAGACCGGCGGGCGCGGACCCGCACCGTGCAGTTCGTAGGGGAGCGGCTCGGTGGGGTACGAGTGCACGTCGATGATCACCGCGCGCCCGGTGGCGGCGAGCCGGCCGGCCACCGCCTCGGTCATCGCCCGCGCGTACGGCCGGAAGTACCGCTCGACCAGCGGCTCCGGGTCGGTGCCGCCGGCCCGCAGGACCTCACGGTGCGAGGTCCGCGTGTACACGGCGCCCATTCCGACGGCCGTCATCTCCTCCCGTTCGTCCGGGAACCGCTCGGGGTCGACGACCAGCCGGGAGAGCCGGTTGACGAACCGCCACGGCGGGACGGCGGCCAGCCCGGCCGCCGCTTCGGCGAGCGAGTCCGTGTGCGCGTCGGTGATGTGGTCCAGCTCCCGCGCCAGCTTCTCGTCGTCCGGGACGAGGCCGGCCCGGACAGCCGGCGGAATGCGCCGGGCGGCGTGCGGCACGTGCAGGACGACCGGGGAGGCGTCGGCGCCGGGAAGCAGGTCGAAGGCGGGCGGGGCGTCGGTCACGGGCTGCTCCCGGGGGCGTTGTCAGTGGGGTGCGGCAGTATCGGGGGTGCGGGACCGGAAGACCGGGACGACCGAGGGGGCATCATGCCGATCACCGAGCAGCGGGTGGCCGCACACCCGTTCCTGAAGGCGATGTACGAGGACGGGTACTACCCGGACCACGTGGTGGACCGGGGCAGGGACGTCCTGCGTCGGCTGTGCGAGCGCATCGAGGCCGAGCGCCCCGTCGACGTCGCGGCGCTGTACGCGCTGACCCACGCGGCCACCGAGGAGTTCAACGCGCTGGAGGAGGCGTTCGCCGAGGCCGGCAGCGAGATCGAGACCGTCGCCCGGGAGGCGATAGCCGAGGACTTCCGGTTCGTCGCCCAGGCGTACGGCTTCCCGGACGCCGATGCCGAGGAGCTGATCGCGCCGCGCGCGTGGTGAGAGACGGGCACCCCGCCTCCGCCGCTGCGGAGACGGGGTGCCGACTGCCTCAGGGCCTGTCGTTCGGATCAGGCGAGGGTCGCCAGCGCCTCGTTCCAGGTCGCCGACGGGCGCATGACCTCGGCGGCCTTGGCCGGGTCGGGCTGGTAGTAGCCGCCGATCTCCGCGGGCTTGCCCTGGACGGCGTTCAGCTCCTCGACGATCTTCGCCTCGTTGGCGGTGAGCGTCTCGGCGAGCGGGGCGAAGGCCTTGGCCAGCTCCGCGTCGTCGGTCTGCCGGGCCAGCTCCTGGGCCCAGTACAGGGACAGGTAGAAGTGGCTGCCGCGGTTGTCGATGCCGCCGACGCGGCGGGTCGGGGACTTGTCCTCGTTGAGGAAGGTCGCCGTCGCGCGGTCCAGGGCGTCCGCGAGGACCTTGGCGCGGGTGTTGCCCGTGGCCTCGGCGAACTGCTCCAGGGACGGCACCAGCGCGAAGAACTCGCCCAGCGAGTCCCAGCGCAGGTAGTTCTCCTTGACCAGCTGCTGGACGTGCTTCGGCGCGCTGCCGCCGGCGCCCGTCTCGAACAGGCCGCCGCCCGCCATCAGCGGGACCACCGACAGCATCTTGGCGCTGGTGCCCAGCTCCAGGATGGGGAAGAGGTCGGTGAGGTAGTCGCGCAGCACGTTGCCGGTGACCGAGATGGTGTTCTCGCCGCGGCGGATGCGCTCCACCGAGAGCTTGGTGGCCTCCACCGGGCTGAGGATCCGGATGTCCAGGCCCTCGGTGTCGTGCTCCGGCAGGTACTCCTCGACCTTGGCGATCAGGTTGGCGTCGTGGGCGCGGCCCTCGTCCAGCCAGAAGACGGCCGGGTCGCCGGTGGCGCGGGCGCGGGTGACGGCGAGCTTCACCCAGTCGCGGATCGGGGCGTCCTTGGTCTGGCAGGCGCGGAAGATGTCGCCGGCGGAGACCGTCTGCTCCAGGACGGCGTTGCCGTCGGCGTCGACCAGGCGGACCGTGCCCGTGGTGGGGATCTCGAAGGTCTTGTCGTGGCTGCCGTACTCCTCGGCCTTCTGCGCCATGAGGCCGACGTTCGGGACCGAACCCATGGTCGACGGGTCGTAGGCGCCGTTGGCGCGGCAGTCGTCGATGACGGCCTGGTACACGCCGGCGTAGGAGGAGTCCGGGATGACGGCGAGGGCGTCGTGCTCCTGGCCGTCGGGGCCCCACATGTGGCCGGAGGTGCGGATCATGGCCGGCATGGAGGCGTCGATGATGACGTCGGAGGGCACGTGCAGGTTGGTGATGCCCTTGTCGGAGTCGACCATCGCCAGCTCGGGGCCCTCGGCCAGCTCGGCGTCGAAGGACGCCTTGATCTCGGCGCCCTCGGGCAGGGACTCCAGCCCCTTGTAGATGCCGCCCAGACCGTCGTTCGGGGTCAGGCCGGCCGCGGCGAGGGTCTCGCCGTACTTCGCGAACGTCTTCGGGAAGAAGGCGCGCACCACGTGGCCGAAGATGATCGGGTCGGAGACCTTCATCATCGTGGCCTTCAGGTGCACCGAGTACAGGATGCCCTCGGCCTTGGCGCGGGCGACCTGCGCGGTGAGGAACTCGCGCAGCGCGGCGACGCGCAGCACGGAGGCGTCGACGACCTCGCCCTTCTTCACCGGGACGGACTCGCGCAGCACGGTGGTGGTGCCGTCGTCGCCGGCCAGCTCGATGCGCAGCGCGCCGTCCTCGGCGATCACCACGGACTTCTCGGTGGAGCGGAAGTCGTTCTCGCCCATGGTCGCCACGTTGGTCTTGGACTCGGCGGTCCAGGCGCCCATGCGGTGCGGGTGGGTCTTGGCGTAGTTCTTGACCGAGGCGGGGGCGCGGCGGTCGGAGTTGCCCTCGCGCAGGACCGGGTTGACCGCGGAGCCCTTGACCTTGTCGTAGCGGGCGCGGATGTCGCGCTCCTCGTCGGTCTTCGGGTCGTCCGGGTAGTCGGGCAGCGCGTAGCCCTGGGCCTGCAGTTCGGCGACGGCGGCCTTGAGCTGCGGGATCGACGCCGAGATGTTCGGCAGCTTGATGATGTTGGCCGCGGGGGTCTTGGCCAGCTCGCCCAGCTCGGCGAGGGCGTCCGGGATGCGCTGGTCCTCGGTGAGGTACTCCGGGAACACGGCGATGATGCGTCCGGCCAGCGAGATGTCCCGGGTCTCCACGGGGACACCCGCCTGCGAGGCGTACGCCCGGACCACCGGCAGGAAGGAATACGTTGCCAGGGCCGGGGCCTCGTCAGTGTGCGTATAGATGATGGTCGAGTCAGTCACCGGGTGCTCCGCTCCACGTCTGCAACATTGCTCGACATCAAGATATCTCGTGACCGGCCTGGTCTCGACAGGGGTCCGCCGCGGAGTTCCCGGGGGCGACTTCCGGAGCCGGACTTCCGGGCCGGACTTCCGGGCCGGACTTCCGGGCCGGACTTCCGGGCCGGAGCCGACGGGTGTCCGTCGGCTCCGGCCGCGGGTGTCAGTCGTGCACCGGCTGCGCGGTGTCCTCACCCGTGCGCTGCTGGGGGAAGACCACCGCTCCCTGCTGGAGGGCGACCGTCCGGGCGGGGGAGGGGATGCGGATGCCCTCCTCGCGGTAGCGCCGGTGCAGCCGCTTGATGAACTCGTGCTTGATCCGGTACTGGTCGCTGAACTCGCCGACGCCGAGGATGACGGTGAAGCCGATGCGGGAGTCGCCGAAGGTGTGGAAGCGGATCGCCGGCTCGTGCTCCGGCACGGCACCGGTGATCTCCGTCATGACCTCGGTGACGATCTCGGCCGTCACCCGTTCCACCTGCTCCAGGTCGCTGTCGTAGGCGACGCCGACCTGGACGGTGATGGTCAGCTGCTGCTCGGGCCGCATGAAGTTGGTCATGTTCGTCTTGGCGAGCTGCCCGTTGGGGATCACGACCAGGTTGTTGGACAGGTCGCGGACGGTGGTCTGGCGCCAGTTGATGTCCTCGACGTAGCCCTCCTCACCGCTGCTGAGCCGGATGTAGTCCCCGGGCTGCACGGTCTTCGAGGCGAGGATGTGGATGCCCGCGAAGAGGTTCGCGAGGGTGTCCTGGAGGGCCAGGGCGACCGCCAGACCGCCCACACCCAGGGCGGTGAGCAGCGGGGCGATGGAGATGCCCAGGGTCTGCAGCACCACCAGGAAGCCGATGGCCAGCACCAGCACCCGGGTGATGTTGACGAAGATCGTGGCCGACCCGGCGACCCCGGAGCGGGAGGTCGTGACCGTCCGCACCAGCCCGGCGATCACCCGCGCCGCGGACACCGTCACGACGAAGATGAGGAGGACCGTCAGCGTCTGGTTGACGGTGTGCTGGATCGTGCGGTTCAGCGGCAGCGCCGCCGCGGCGCCCGCGACCCCGCCCGAGACCGCTGCCCACGGTGCCACCGTGCGCAGCGCGGCCACGATCACGTCGTCCCCGCTCCAGCGGGTGCGGCCGGCGTGTCCGGCCAGCCAGCGCAGCAGCGCGCGCAGCAGGAAGGCGGCCAGCAGCCCGGCGGCCAGGGCGATGCCGGCCACCACCAGGTCGTCCACGGTGAGGTCGCGGGTCACCGGTCACCTCCGGGGAGGGAAGCGGCGGCGAGGGTCCTCGCCGACGGCCGGATGTGAAGTCTCGTCACGTCGTCACCTGCTCGATTCCGGAAGGGCGATCACACCGCTCGGTGATCTGTTCGAGCGGCGCGACCGCTCATCCTGCCGCATCCCGGCCGGTGGACGTACCGCGTCCGCGGGCCGGGGGAGGGGCTTCGGCCACCGGGCCGTACGGACGACGGGTACCGCACCACCGCACCGGGACCGGGCCGGGTACGACGGCGGCGGCCCCGGGCCGGACCGTCCGCGTTATCTTGCTCGGGCGCGAAGCGAGGGTTCAGGCGTCGTTCATTTCGAGGAGTCGTACGTGGGGGCACAGGACGCGCGGGAGGCGACCGCGCGGGACACGGGCGTGCGGGACACAAGTGCCTTACGGGAGGTGAGTGCCTTACGGGAGGGAGGCGCCGTACGGGAGGCAGGCACCGTGCCCGCGCGGGACACGGCCGCGCGGCTGCGGGCGATCTGCGGTGAGCTGTCGGACCGCTTCTACGAGCGGGACGACGTGGTGCGGACGCTGGTGGTGACGCTGCTGGCCGGACAGCACTCGCTGCTGCTCGGCCCGCCCGGCACGGCCAAGTCCGAACTGGCTCGGGAACTCACGGGCCGCGTCGAGGGGGCCTCCTACTGGGAGATCCTGCTGTCCAAGTTCACCGCGCCGACCAGGATGTTCGGCCCCATCGACGTGGCCGCGCTCGCCCGCGGCGAGTACCGGCAGGTCTACGAGGGCCGCGCCACCACCGCGCACGTGGCGTTCATCGACGAGATCTTCAAGTGCTCCACGGCCGCGCTGAACGAGACGCTGGGCTATCTCAACGAGCGGATCTACCACCCCGAGAACGGCGGCGAGCCGATCCGCTGCCCCCTGATCGGCGCCATCACGGCGAGCAACGAACTGCCCACCGGCGAGGACTCGGCCGCGATCTACGACCGGCTGCTGGTCCGGATCGAGGTCGGCTACCTGGCCGACCCCTCGAACTTCGCCGCGCTGGTCCGCTCCGCCGTCAGCCGCCCGGAGCCACCGGCCAGGACCACCGTCTCGCTGGCCGCGTTGCGGCAGGCCGTGACCGGGGCCGTGCCGGACGTGGCGGTCCCCGACGCGATCGTGGACGCGGCGTGCACGCTGCGGGCCGCCCTGCGCCGCAAGGAACTCGTCGCCTCCGACCGCCGCTGGCGGCAGGCGGTGCGGCTGCTCCAGGCGTCCGCGTACCTCGACGGCCGCCCGGCGGTCGCCGAGACCGACCTGTCGGTGCTGACCCACGTGCTGTGGGACTCGCCCGCCCAGCGCCCGACCGTCGAGCGCGAGGTGCTGCACCTGGTCAACCCGGACGCCAAGGAGGCGCTCGACCTGGCCGACACCCTCGACGAACTGGAGGCCCAGCTCGACGCCATGGCCGGGCAGTCCCGTGAGGCCCTGAGCGAGTGGGTCATCAAGCACGCCCACAACAAGCTCGCCACGGCGGGCAAACGGCTGGAGAAGCTGCGCGCGGAGGCAGCGGGCGCCGGCCGTTCCACCGCCGCCATCGACCGGGTCACCGGCCGCCAGCGCGCGGTCCGCGCCCGGGTCCTCACCGAGGCCCTCGGCGTGGACGCGAGCATGGTGCAGGCCCAGTTCTGAACGGCGGCGAGGACGGACAGGACATGGACGCGACACCCGGCAGGCTCGACGCACTGGCGGCCCGCGCCGGGACCTGGCTGGGCCGCTCGGCCGGCACCCCCGAGCGGCACACCGCGGCCGTGGTCACGGACCCCTTCGAACGCATCGCCTGGCGCGACACCTACGGCCGGTCGGCGGGCCTGCGCGAGCTGGCCGAGGAGCTGAACGAGCGTTACGAGCACGCCACCGACCTGCTGGCCGATGTGTTCGTGGCCGCCTACCAGCCCGTCCCGCTGCTGCGCGAGCGCGCGGAGATGGACCCCTCCCGGCTGGTGAACCACCAGGTCGTCGCCGCGCTGGCCGAGTCGGCGGACTTCGCCGAGCTGCGCCGGGAGACGGCGGGCGACCCCTATGCCGCCGCCATGGCCGTACTCGCCCAGGCCGCCGAACTGCGCCGGATGCTCGCCGGTTCGCGGGACGCCCAGGAACAGGCCGAGCGGGCGAGCGGGGCCCGGCGGGCCGCCGACGGCGCGGCGGGCGCCGTGGGCGAGGCGCTCCGGGAGGCCGCCGAGGAGGCCGGAGCGGACGGCACCGTGCCCGACCGGGCCGCCGACGCCGTCCAGCGGGCGATCCGGGCCGCCGAGACCGCCGACGCCGCCGCCCGGCAGGCGGCCCGGGCCGCCCAAGGGGCCCTCGCGGCGGCGGGCGGCCAGGTCCGTGCCGCCGCGCGCACCGCGGTGGCACGGGCGGCCCGGACCGTCCGGCAGGAGGCCGCGCTGACGCGCGCGTGGGGCATCGGTCCCGGCGAGCTGGAGCGGCTGCCGTTCGACCAGCGGGCCCGGCTCGCCGAACGGCTGCGCACCGGCCGGCTCGCCCGGTGGGCCGAACTGATCGGCCGCTTCCGGCAGATGGCCGGCGGCGAACGCGCCCGCAAGGTGGAGAACACCACCGGGGAACTGGTCGGCGTCACCCTCGGCGACGACCTCTCCCGCGTCATCCCCTCCGAACTGGCCCACCTCGGCCTGCCCGGCCTGCGCGCGGTCTTCGCCGCCCGCTACGCCGCCGGCGAACTGATGCTCTACGACAGCCAGGGCGAGCAGGACACCGGCCGGGGCGCCGTCATCGCGTGCGTCGACACCTCGCACTCCATGTACGCGCAAGGGCCCGGCGGCATCACCCGGGAAGCGTGGTCCAAGGCCTGTGCCCTGGCGCTGCTGGACCAGGCCCGCGCGGCGCGGCGCGACTTCGTCGGCATCCTCTTCTCCGCCGCCGACAAGCTCCGCGTCTTCCGCTTCCCGGCCGACCGGCCCGCCGAGGCCGCCGAGGTCGTCGAGTTCGCGGAGACCTTCCTCGGCGGCGGCACCGACTTCCAGCGGCCGCTGTCGGCCGCCGTCGACATCCTGGCGGCGGAACTCGACGACGCGGCGCGCGGGCGCGGCGACATCGTGCTGATCACCGACGACGCGTGCGAGGTCACCGAGGCGTGGACCCGCGGCTGGAACGAGGCCAGACACCGGCTGGGCTTCCGCCTCTTCGGCGTGGCCATCGGCGTCCCGGACGCGGCCGAGACCGGCTCGGTCCTGGAGGCCCTGTGCGACAACCTCCGTACCGTCGACGACCTCACGGACGTGCACGCCGCCGCCGACCTCTTCCGGGTCATCTGACCCGGCGATCCGGCCCGGGGGCCGGCCGCCCGCTCAGATGACCTTCAGCCGTACCAGCGCCCCCAGCGTCAGCGCCCCCGGCAGCAACGGCAGCCAGACGGTGATGATCCGGTAGGCCAGCACCACCGCCGTCGCCACGGCCGCCGGGCCGCCCGCCGCCACCAGCGCCACCACCAGCGCGGCCTCGACCGACCCCAGGCCGCCCGGCGTGGGCACCAGCGCCACCGCGACCGTCGCCGCCAGGTACGCCAGCGCCATGTGCGCGGCCGGCACCGGCAGCCCCAGCGCCCGTCCCGTCAGCACCAGCGCGGTCGCCTGCAGCGCGGGGAAGGCCAGCGAACCGCCCCACAGCGCCAGCGCCCGCGCCGGACGGGTGTGCACCGAACGGGCCTCGCCGAGCGCGGTGCGCAGGAAGCCGGTCACGGCCGTGCGCACCCGCCGCACCAGCGCCAGTACGCCCGCCGCCACCACCAGCACCGCCACCGTGCCGAGCAGCAGGGGGCCGGCGAACCCCTCGGGCAGCAGCGCCCCGAGCCGCAGCGCGCCGGGGAAGGCGAGCAGCAGCACCCCGAGCAGCGCCACCCGGCCGACGCTCTCGGCCAGCAGGTACAGGGCGAGCGCGGCCGAGGAGCGGGCCAGCGGCAGCCCGCACACCGTCATGAACCGCAGGTTGACCGCGCCCGCGCCCAGGCCGCTGGGCAGCAGGTGGTTGGCGGCGCCGGCCGCGAACTGGGTGGCCAGCAGCCGTCCGCCGGGCAGCCGCTGAACTACGGCGCCCTGCCGGGTGCAGGCGGCGGCGACCCAGGTCAGACAGGTGGCGGCGACGGCGGCCAGCAGCCAGGGCCAGCTGGCCGTGGCGAGGTGCCTGACGCCCTCGGCGAGCACCGACCGCTGCCGCACGGCGACCACGGCGACGAGCACGAGCGGGAGCAGGCACAGGACCTGGCGGATCCGGTGGGCCGGGACGCGGCGCGCCCGCCGGGGGGATCGTCCCGGGGGAGCTTCGGGGAGGTGTACGGCTGTCACACCGGCAGAGCGTTCCCGTCTCGCGCCAACTCCCGGTGGCAGCAGCGGGGACGGCGGCTTACGGGCGGACAGCGGACCGCCGCTGACCTCGATGTTGACCTCAAGATTGCTTGAGGTTCTACCGTCTGCGGCATGAGCATGGAGACCACCGCCTGGACCCAGCTGCACAGCGTCCTCAACGCCGAGCGGGACCGCCGCCCCTTCGCCCGCGCCACCCTGCGCCGCATCGGCGCCTTCGCCCGCCCGCACCGCCGCCGGATCACCTGGTTCGTGCTGCTCGGCGTGGTCACCGCGCTGCTCGCGGTCGCCACCCCCGTCCTGGCCGGCCGCGTCGTGGACGCGATCGTGTCCGGCGGCGACGAGCACACCGTCGTACGCCTCGCCCTGCTGATCGCCGCGATCGCCGTCGCGGAGGCGGGGCTCGGCATCCTCTCCCGGAGGCTGTCGGCGCGGCTCGGCGAGGGGCTCATCCTCGATCTGCGGACGGCCGTCTTCGACCATGTGCAGCGCATGCCGGTCGCGTTCTTCACCCGGACCCGTACGGGAGCCCTGGTCTCCCGTCTCAACAACGACGTCATCGGCGCCCAGCGGGCGTTCAGCAACACCCTCTCCGGAGTCGTCAGCAACCTGGTGACGCTGCTGCTCACCCTCGCCGTCATGCTCACCCTGTCCTGGCAGATCACCCTGCTCGCGCTGGTGCTGCTGCCCGTCTTCGTGGTCCCGGCCCGCCGCATGGGCCGCCGGATGGCCCGGATGCAGCGCGAGGCCGCCGCCCTCAACGCCGCGATGGGCACCCGGATGACCGAGCGGTTCTCCGCGCCCGGCGCCACCCTGGTCAAACTGTTCGGCCGGCCCGAGGACGAGTCGGCGCAGTTCGCCGAGCGGGCCCGCCGGGTCGCGGACATCGGGGTGCGCACCGCGACCGCGCAGGCCGCGTTCATCACCGCCCTCACCCTGGTCTCCGCGCTCGCCCTCGCCCTGGTCTACGGCCTCGGCGGCCGGCTCGCCCTGCGCGGCACCCTGGAGCCGGGCGCCGTCGTCGCCCTGGCGCTGCTGCTGACCCGCATGTACGCGCCGCTCACCGCGCTCGCCGGGGCCCGGGTGGAGGTGATGAGCGCGCTGGTCAGCTTCGAGCGGGTCTTCGAGGTGCTCGACCTGAAGCCGCTGATCGAGGAGCGGCCCGACGCCCGCCCGGTCCCCGACGGCCCCGTCGCCGTCGAGTTCGACGACGTCCGCTTCGCCTACCCCTCGGCCGACAAGGTCTCCCTCGCCTCCCTGGAGGAGGTCGCCGCCCTGGACGGCCGGGGCGGCGCCGAGGTCCTGCACGGCATCTCCTTCCGCGCCGAGCCCGGCCGGACCGTCGCCCTCGTCGGCTCCTCCGGCGCCGGCAAGTCCACCGTCGCCCAGTTGCTGCCGCGCCTGTACGACGCCGACTCGGGCACCGTACGCGTCGGCGGCACCGACGTGCGGGAACTGACCGCCGCGTCGCTGCGCGCCACCGTCGGCATGGTCACCCAGGACGGCCACCTCTTCCACGACACGGTCCGCGCCAACCTCCTGCTCGCCCGCCCCGACGCCGCCGAGGCCGACCTGTGGGACGCCCTGGGCCGCGCCCGCCTCGACGGCCTCGTACGGTCCCTGCCCGACGGCCTGGACACGGTGGTCGGCGAACGCGGCTACCGCCTGTCCGGCGGTGAGCGCCAGCGGATGACCATCGCCCGGCTGCTGCTGGCCCGCCAGCGCGTCGTCATCCTCGACGAGGCCACCGCCCACCTCGACAACACCTCGGAGGCAGCCGTCCAGGAAGCGCTCACCGAGGCCCTGGCGGACCGGACCGCCGTCGTCATCGCCCACCGCCTGTCCACGGTCCGCGCCGCCGACCAGATCCTGGTGATCGAGGCCGGCCGCGTCGTGGAACGCGGCACCCACGACGGTCTCCTCGCCGCCGGCGGCCGGTACGCCGAGCTGTACCGCGGCCAGTTCGAGAACCGGCGGGACGACACCGCCCTCAGGGCTTCGTGAGGGTCCGGAACTCGGTGGGCGTCATCCCGGTGCGCTGCCGGAAGAACGCGCTGAAGGCGGTCGGATAGCCGAACCCGATCCGCTCCCCGATGGTGGCCGGCGCCAGCGAGGTGTGGATGAGCAGGCGTTTCGCCTCCAGCAGCACCCGGTCGTCGATGAAGCGCTTGGCGCCGACCCCGAGCGCCGCCCGGGTGGCCCGGGTGAGCGTGCGCGGGCTGTAGCCCAGCCGGGCGGCGTAGTCCTCCACCCGGTGGGTCCGCCCGAAGTCCTCCTCGACCGCCCGCCGGAACCGGTGGAACGGCTCGCTGCCGCCGGGACGCGTCCGGCGGCGCGGGTCGGCGAGGTGGACCAGCCGCACGAGGATCACCGAGAGCAGATCGCGCAGCGTCTCGACGTACGCCTCCAGCGTCAGGTCGCCGAGCCCCGCGTGCTCCTCGACCAGGGCGTCGAGCAGCCGCAGCAGCGCCGCCTGCCGCCCCGGCTCCGGGGTGATCAGCCGGTACGGGACGTGCTCGCCGTCCCGGATCAGGGCGTCCGTCGCGGCGCTCGGGAAACCGGACGGGAACACCAGTACGGTGGCGTCGGCGTCCCCGGGCCCGTCCGGGAACTGGATCACCTGGCCCGGCCACACCCACAGCCAGTCGCCCGCGCCCAGCGTGTACGAGGTGAAGTCCACCGCGCACGCCAGCCGCCCGCCCCGTACCGAAACGACCAGGTGGAAGGCCGGGCGCACCGGCCCGGTGAGCGGGCGTTCCCGCTGGTCGGCGCGGGCGGCGAGGCCCGGCAGGTCGAGCACCTCCAGCCCCGGTGGCCGGCCCGGTGTCGGATGGTAGGACACCGTCGGAACACCGCCCGTCGGACGGCCGCCCGCGAACTGTCCGTTTTTCTTCATCGCGTGCCCGAGTGTATGCCGACCACCCGCCGGGGCCGGTTCTAGGTTGGCGGGAGCCGTCCGAGCCGCAGAGAGGACCGACCCCCATGACCATCGAGTTCGCCACCCGCTACCGCCGGCGCTCCCACATCCCGCCGGAGCCGGGCAAGCCGTACTTCATCGAGAAGGGCATGGGCGACCGCGCCCACCTCTTCACCGACATGTTCACCATCTACGCCGGCGGCGAGCAGACCGAGAACACGTTCAACTTCTTCACCTGCGAGGGCCCCAAGGGCGACATCATCCCCGCCCACTCCCACCCCGACACCTACGAGGTCTTCTACATCACCGACGGCGCCGTGCGGCTGTTCGTGGAGGACCTGGAGGGCGAGCAGTACGAGAAGCTGCTCACCGTCGGCGACTTCGGCTTCGTCCCGAAGAACTGCCCGCACGCCTACCGCATCGAACGCCACCACAGCCGCATCGTCGGCGTGGCGGCCGGACCGGGCGGCACCTTCGAGCGGTTCTTCGAGAACCTCGGCACCCCCACCGACGAACTCTCCCCGCCGCAGCGCCCGTTCGTGCCCGAGCCGCACAAGTTCGGCACCGTGCCGCAGCAGTACGACGTGAACTTCCTGCCCGACCACCAGTGGCGCACGGGAAAGTGAGCAGCGGTACATGAGCACCCCCGGCTACCTCGACGTCCACGCCCACTTCGTCACCGACTCCTACGTCCGCCAGGCCCGCGCGGCCGGCCACGAACTGCCCGACGGCGTGCCCGCCTGGCCCACCTGGTCGGCGCAGGCGCACCTGGAGCTGATGGACCGCTGCTCCATCGAGACCTCGATGCTGTCGATCTCCTCGCCCGGCATCCACTTCGGCGACGACACCGCCGCCCGCCGGCTGGCCCGCGAGGTCAACGAGGACGGCGCCGACACCGTACGCGCCCACCCCGGCCGCTTCGGCCTGTTCGCCTCCCTGCCGCTGCCGGACACCGACGGTGCGCTGGAGGAGATCGCGTACGCCTACGACACCCTCGGCGCCGACGGTGTGGTCCTGGAGACCAACACCCACGGCACCTACCTCGGCAACCCGGACCTGGAGCCGGTCTGGGCCGAGCTGGACCGGCGCGGCGCGGTCGTCTTCCTGCACCCGACCTCGCCCGTGTGCTGGGAGCAGTCCGCCCTCGGCCGCCCCCGCCCGATGGTCGAGTTCATCTTCGACACCGCCCGCACCGTCACCGACCTGCTGATGGCCGGCACCCTCGGCCGGTACCGGAACCTCACGGTGATCGTGCCGCACTGCGGCGGCGCGCTGCCGGTCCTCGCCGACCGGATCAACGGGTTCATGAAGATGTTCATGCCGGCCGGCACCGACGCCCCGGACGCCGTCGAACAGCTCCGCCGCCTCTACTACGACCTGGCCGGCCCTGCCCTGCCCCGCCAGCTCCCCGCGCTGCTGAACCTGGTCGGCACCGACCGCCTCCTGTACGGCAGCGACCACTGCTGGACCCCCGCCGCCGGTGTGGAGGCGCACGTCGCGGGCCTGGACGCGGCCCCCGCCCCCGAGGGCCACGCCGACTGGCGCACCCTCACCACGGCCAACGCCCGCCGCATCCTGCCCCGTACCGCCTGACGTAAGGCACCGCCGTGACCTTCCCCTTCCACCTGCTGGCCCCGCCCGACCCGGCCGCCCTGCCGCTGCCGCACCCGGCCCGCCCCGCCGACGGCGTGACGCTGCTGCGCGGCGCGGTGTACGCCCTCCCCGAGGGGAGCCGCCCGCTCACCGCCGACCTGTGGCTGCCCGAGGACGCCACCGGACCGCTGCCGGTCGTCGTCTTCGTCCACGGCGGCGGCTGGCGGGCGGGACTGCGCGACGACCTCGGCCCCCGCTTCCGCGACTGGACGCCGGGACCCTTCGCCCGGCTCGCCCGGGCCGGGTTCGCCGTCGTCTGCCCCGACTACCGGCTCAGCGGCGAGGCCCCGCACCCCGCCCAGCAGGGCGACCTGGCCGCCGTACTGGCCTGGCTGCGCGCCCGCGCGGGCGACCTCGGACTCGACCCCGCGCGCACCGTCCTGTGGGGCGAGTCGGCCGGCGGACACCTCGCCGCGCTGACCGCCCTGACCCAGCCGCCGGGCACCGTCGCCGGGTGCGTCACCTGGTACGCCCCCACCGACCTGCCCGGCCTCGCCGAGGACCGCCCCGCGGGCACGTACGACGCCCACGACCCCTCCTCCTACGAGGCGCTGCTGCTCGGCGGGCCCCCGGCGGACCGGCCCGAGGCGGCCCGCGACGCCAGTCCGGTCACCCACGCCGGACCCGACGCGCCGCCCTTCCTCCTGCTGCACGGCACCGACGACTCCCTGGTCCCGGCCCGGCAGTCGGTCCGCCTCGCCGAGGCCCTGCGCGCCGCCGGGCACCACCCCGACCTGCGCCTGGTCACCGGGGGCGACCACCTCTGGGTGGGCCTGTCCGACGCGGACGCCGAGGACTGCTACGCCCGCACCCTCACCTTCGCCCGCCGCTGCACGGGCGCCTGAGGGGGCCGTCGGGGCGCGTCACGGGCGGGACTGGCGGGGTTCCAGGTCGAGGAGCAGGGCGCGCAGGTCCCCGGCCAGCCGGTCGCGCCCCTCGACGTCCAGGGCGCGCAGCAGATCGGACTCGAAGGCGTAGTGGCCGTCCAGGTCCCGGTCCAGGTCCGCCACGCCCTCCGGGGTGAGACTCACCAGGGAGGACCGCCCGTCGTCCGGGGAGGCCGTACGGGCGATCCACCCTTCCCGCTCCAGCCGCTTCAGCCGGCCGCTCAGCCCGGCCCCGGAGACCAGCATGGCCTCCCGCAGCCGCGTCGGGGTCAGGGCGTACGGCGGACCGGCCCGCCGTAGCGCCCGCAGGACGTCGAAGTCACCCAGGTTGTTGACGACCATGCCCGGACGCCGGCGCAGCCGCCGGCTCTGCGCCTCCTCGATCAGCTGGGCGAGGCGCTGGACCCGGGCGAGGACCTCACCCGGCGAGACGTCCAGGCGCGGACAGGCCGCCGCCCACTCCCGGGTCGCGGTGTCGACGGCGTCGGTTCCGATCATGTTTCGTTCGCGCCCTTTCCTGTGCTGGGTGCACAAGCTTACCAAGCAGGACCACTCGGTCCACTTGGTTCGCTCGCGAACTACCTATACGCTCGGTGACATGCAAAGTGAAGTCTCCTCACCGGCCGCCCGCGACGCGCTGGCCCCCCGGCGCCGCTCGCCGGGCACCGTGCTGGCCAGCACCAGTCTGGGCACCCTCCTGGTGATCCTGCTGACCTCCGGCCTCAACATCGCCTCCCCCGAGATCCGCTCCACCTTCGACGCGGGGGACACGGCCATCGGCTGGGTCCTCTCCGGCTACACCCTGGCCTTCGCCATGCTGTCGCTGACCGGCGGCGCGCTGACCGACCGGTTCGGGGCGCGGCGGATCTTCCTGGTGGGGCTGGGGATCTTCACCGTCTTCAGCCTCGTGGCCGCCGCCGCCCCCACCGTGAGCCTCGTGGTCGTCGGCACCTTCGGCGAAGGGGTGGGGGCGGCGCTCGTCCTGCCGTCCGCGCTGGCCCTGATCCAGTTCGTGTACCAGGACGTCCCCGGCCGCCTGTCCTGGGCCATCGGCATCTGGGCCGGCGCCAACGCCCTGGGGGCCGCCCTGGGGCCGGTGCTGTGCGGCGCCCTGGTGTCGGTCTCCTCCTGGCGTGCCATGTTCCTGGCCGTCGCCGTCCTCGCCGTCGCCTTCGCCCTGGTGGGGCGGCCCGTACTGCCGCTGCTGCGCGGCGGCGGGGCGAGGCTGGACCTGCCCGGGCTGCTCGTCATGGTGGTGCTGCTCGGCCTCGTGGCCTTCCTCGCGCACGACTGGCGGGCACTGCCGCCCGCGGTCCTGGCCGCCGGCGTCGTCGTCGCCTGCGCGGCGGTCTGGGTCTTCGGCCGGGTCGAGCGGCGCGCACCCGCGCCGATGCTGCCGCTGAGCCAGTTGCGGGACGTGCCGTTCAGCGCCAACGCCGTCGTCACGGTGGTGGGCACCGCCGCCTTCTTCGGCACCCTGTACATCACCAGCATGGGCTTCCAGGACGAGCTGGGCATGACCCCCTTCGTCGCCGGGGTGGCCCTGCTGCCGCTGGCCGGCGGCAACATCGTCGCGGCGCTCGCCGCCGGCCGGATCATCGGCCGCCTCGGTGTGCGGGGCGCGATGATCCTCGGCTCGGTCCTGCTGATCGCCGCCCTGGCCGTCATTCCGCTGGTCTTCGACCACTACGGCGCGCTGGTCGCCCCGCTCGTCCTGATGGGCGCCGGCTGGGGCCTGCTGGTCCCCACGACGTCCGCGGCCGGACTGGCCCGCGCCCAGCGGGGCAAGGAGGGCGTCGCCTCGGGCGTCACCGCGGGCGGCCGGGAACTGGGCGCAGCGCTCGCCGCCGCCGTACTCCTGCCGCTCGGGGTGCGGGCGGGCGTCTGGAGCGCGGCGGCGGTCGGCGCCGTCTCACTGGCCGTGGTGCTCCTCGGCGTCCGCCTGCACGGCCGCTCCGAACCCGGCGCCTGAGCGGCCGGCCGGCCGCAGACGCACCGGCAGCGACTGGTGGCCGTTGCTGATCAGCGAGGCCAGCGGGACCAACTCCTCGGCCGGTACGGCGAGTTCGATCTCGGGGAACCGCTCGAAGAGCTGCCGCAGCACGGTGACCAGCTCCAGGCGGGCGAGCGGCGCGCCGAGGCAGAAGTGCACACCGTGGCCGAACGCCAGGTGGTCCTTGGCCGGCCGGGTGACGTCGAAACGGTCGGCGGCCGGCCCGTGCCAGCCGGGGTGCCGGTTGGCGGCGCCGTACGACGCGAGGATCGCCTCGCCCCGCGCGATCACCTGCCCGTCGGGCAGCGGGATGTCCGCGAGGGCGAACCGCAGGGGGAGGTGTTTGATCGCCGGTTCGTGCCGCAGGGTCTCCTCGACGAGGTCCTCCCAGGTCGCCCGGCCGGCCCGGAGGTGACCGAGCTGCTCGGCGTCGGTCAGCAGGGCCGTGACGGCCTGGTCGATGACGTTGACGGTCGTCTCGTACCCGGCGCTGATCATCAGGATCAGCGTGCCGAGCAGTTCCTCGTCCGTGAACCCGCCGCCGTCGCCCTCCTCGTCCCGCGCGGCGATCAGCAGTGAGGTCATGTCGTCGCCCGGCTCGGCCCGCTTGGCCGCGACCAGCCGCTCCATCGCCGCGTACAGCGAGGCGGTGTTGGCGGCGGCCTCCTCGGCGCTGAGCGTGGTGGCGAAGACCCCGTCGACCAGGGCGCGGAAGTCCTTGCGCTGGTCGACGGGGACACCCATGAGCCGGCCGATCACGGCGATCGGCAGCGGGTAGGCGAGCTGCTCGCGCAGATCCACGACCTGCCCGGCGGGCCGGGCGTCGAGGCCGTCGAGGAGCGAGGTGACGATGGACTCCACGGCCGGGCGCATGGCCTGGATCCGCCGGGCGCCGAAGGCCGGCGCGACCATCCGGCGCAGCCTGCGGTGATCACCGCCGTACGCCGTGAACATGTTGTTCACCGCGACCCACAGGGCGAGGGGCCAGGTGGCGACGGTCTCGGCGAAGCCGGGCCAGTGGGCCCGGCCGTCCTTGGAGACCTGAGGGCTGGTCAGCAGCTGTTTCAGCAACCGCGGGTCACTGACGGACCACGCGGTCACCCCGAGGACGTCCACCCGGGTGGCCGGCCCGCGGGCGCGCAGCGCCCGGTCCTCGGCGTGGTGGTCGGAGGCAGTGGGGTCGAGAACGAAGAGGTTCTGCTCGGACACGGCTTCTCCTTCTGTGGGCGCACAGGCCGGACGTACCCCACCTTTTGTCCACCCACCGGGCGTCCCGTACGCAAGGCCGATTCCGGCCGATCAGGGGCGAACCGGCGGAGGGGTGGATCAGTCGGGAGATGGAGGTTCTGCGCGCGGTTTCACAGGACATGACCGACCGGTGCCCCGGTCTGTGACACCGCGCCTCGCGCCGGAGGGACGTCTGGCCCTGTCGTCGGCCGCTGCCGGGGCCGTTCGGCCCTGTCCGGCCGGGGGGCCGCTCCGCGGATCATGGGGCGGCGGCCGGGAGGCGCCGCGGTCATCCCCCGTCGCGCGGTGTCTCCCGGTCCGTGTGCGACTCGAACGGATGGGGAGGACGTCGTCCCGTGGACGGAACACAGGTGGACCAGGCGGAGCCGGCGGCGAAGGTGCCGGTACGCCCGGCAGCGCGGAGCGCGCGCCGGCCGTCGTGGGTGGAGTGGCTGACGACCACCGACCACAAGAGGATCGGGACGCTGTACCTGGTCTCCGCGTTCGCGTTCTTCGTCGTCGGCGGGGTGATGGCGCTGCTGATGCGGGCCGAACTCGCCCGGCCGGGGCTCCAGATCGTGTCGGGCGAGCAGTTCAACCAGGCGTTCACCATGCACGGCTCGATCATGCTGCTGATGTTCGCCATGCCGCTGTTCACCGGCTTCGCCAACTGGATCATGCCGCTCCAGATCGGCGCCCCGGACGTCGCCTTCCCCCGGCTCAACATGCTCGCCTACTGGCTGTTCCTGTTCGGCTCCTCGATAGCGGCGGCCGGTCTGCTCACCCCGGGCGGCGCGGCCGACTTCGGCTGGTTCCTGTACGCGCCGCTCTCCGACGCCGTGCACTCGCCGCAGGTCGGCGCCGACCTGTGGATCATGGGCGTGGCGCTCTCCGGGTTCGGGTCGATCCTCGGCGCGGTCAACTTCATCACCACCATCGTCTGCATGCGCGCCCCCGGCATGACCATGTTCCGGATGCCGATCTTCACCTGGAACGTGCTGCTGACCGCGCTGCTGATCCTCATGGTCTTCCCGGTCCTCGCGGCGGCCCTGTTCGCGCTGGAGTGCGACCGCAGGTTCGGCAGCCATGTCTTCGACGCGGCCAACGGCGGGGCCCTGCTGTGGCAGCACCTGTTCTGGTTCTTCGGCCATCCCGAGGTGTACATCCTGGCGCTGCCGTTCTTCGGCATCGTCTCCGAGGTCGTCCCGGTCTTCGCCCGCAAGCCGATGTTCGGCTACCTGGGCCTGATCGGCGCCACCATCGCCATCGCCGGTCTGTCGGTGACCGTATGGGCCCACCACATGTACACCACCGGCGGCGTGCTGCTGCCGTTCTTCTCCTTCATGACCTTCCTGATCGCGGTCCCGACCGGGGTGAAGTTCTTCAACTGGATCGGCACCATGTGGAAGGGCTCGCTGTCCTTCGAGACGCCGATGCTGTGGACCACCGGCTTCCTCGTCACGTTCCTGTTCGGCGGTCTGACCGGCGTCATCCTCGCCTCACCGCCGCTCGACTTCCACCTGTCCGACTCGTACTTCGTGGTCGCCCACTTCCACTACACGGTGTTCGGCACGGTCGTGTACGCGATGTTCGCCGGGTTCCACTTCTGGTGGCCCAAGTTCACCGGCAAGATGCTCGACGAACGCCTCGGCAAGCTCACCTTCTGGACGCTCACGGCCGGCTTCCACCTCACCTTCCTCGTCCAGCACTGGCTCGGCGCCGAGGGCATGCCCCGCCGGTACGCCGACTACCTGGCCGCCGACGGTTTCACCGCCCTCAACACCCTCTCCAGCATCGGCTCCTTCCTGCTCGGCATGTCGATCCTGCCGTTCTTCTACAACGTCTGGAAGACCGCCAAGTACGGTACGACGGTGGAGGCCGACGACCCCTGGGGCTACGGCCGTTCCCTGGAGTGGGCGACCTCCTGCCCGCCGCCCCGGCACAACTTCGCCTCCCTGCCCCGCATCCGCTCCGAGGCCCCGGCCTTCGACCTGCACCACCCGGACATCGCCCGCGCCGGGACCGGGGCCGGGGTCCAGGCCGGGACCGGGACGGCGGGCTGAGCCGTGGCCCACCCCGTCCTGGCCCTGGGCCTCGCCCTGGTGACCGCCTCCGGCTGGGTCTGGTACCTGCCCGCCCTCGCCGACGTACGCGCCGGAGCGGACCGGCCGGGCTCCCGGCGGGCCCGGGCGGCGGCCTGTCTGACCGGCTGGGCCACGGCCGCCGCCGTCGCCGCCCTGCTCCCGCTGACCGCGTCCTGGTGGCCGCCCTGTGCGGCGGCCGGGGCGGGCGCGGTCCTGACGGCGGGCCTGTGGGCCCACGCGGCCGTACGGCGCCGGCGCGAGAGCCGGGAGACGGTGCGGCAGTGGGCGGCCCTGACCCAGGGTCCGCCCCCCGCCCCCGGTCCGTACCGTCCCCGGTACCTCTTCGCCGCCCTGCTGGGCACCGGCCTGGCCGCCTCCACGGCGTCGGCGGTCCTGCTGGCCGGCACCGGCCGGAACTGGACGGCGTACCCGGTCCCCGCCGCGCTGACGGCGCTGTTCCTCACCCTCGCGGCCGGCTGGGCGCGCGCGGCCCGCCGAGGGGCGACGACCAGGCGGTGACACCGGCGAAAGCCGGAGGACCAGGGCCGATCGGCCCTGGTCCTCCGGCTTTCGGTCACGGAGACTCGGCACTGGCACGAGCAGCGCGACGCGAGGAGCATCTCCATGGCCGACGGCGAGCAGCCCGGACCCGACCACCCGATCAGGGTCTTCCTGCTGGACGATCACGAGGTGGTACGGCGCGGGGTGCACGACCTGCTGGACGACGAGCCGGACATCACGGTCGTCGGCGAGGCCGCCACCGTGGCCCAGGCCCTGGTCCGCGTCCCCGCGCTGCGCCCCCACGTGGCCGTGCTGGACGTACGGCTGCCGGACGGCGACGGGGTGAGCCTGTGCCGGGAACTGCGCTCCCGGCTGCCGGAGCTGGCCTGTCTGATGCTGACCTCGTTCGACGACGAGGAGGCCCTGCTGGACTCGATCATGGCCGGGGCCTCCGGCTACGTGCTCAAGCAGATCCAGGGCTCCGACCTGGTGTCGGCCGTGCGGACCGTGGCCGCCGGCCAGTCCCTGCTCGACCCCAGCGCCACCGCCCGGCTGATGGCCCGGCTGCGCCACGGCCCGGAGCCGGAGCCCGAGCCCGACGCCCTGCCGGGCCTGACCGGGCGGGAGCGCGAGATCCTGGCCCTGATCGGCGAGGGACTGACCAACCGACAGATCGGCGGGCGGCTCTACCTCGCGGAGAAGACGGTCAAGAACCACATCTCCCGGCTGCTCGCCAAGCTCGGGGTGGAGCGGCGCATCCAGGCCGCCGTCATCGCCACCCAGGCCCAGGACCGACTGCGCCGCGACGCCCGCTGACCCGGCGCCGAGACCTCCGCCGCGCCCGGGTGCGGGGCGAGCCGCTCGGCGGCGTGCTCGACGTCGTCGGCGTGGTCCGGGCTGACGGCGACGACCTTGGTGCCGTTGCGGCGGGTCCCGGAGAGGAAGGGCGCGTCGGCAACGGACCGCCCTTGCCGCGCGCCCGCTGGTACGTCCGCGCCTTCGCCGGGTCGGAGGTGATCTCCGCCCAGGCGGCGACCGGACCGCCCAGGCCCGGTGCCCCGACGCTGACCTGGGCCGGCGCACCCCCTCACCGCGTGCCGCGGGATCCCCTGAGTTCCCGTCCGGTGACCATCTCGGACTCGATCCGGATGAACACCGCGTTCCGCAGCGGCATCCAGGAGGCGGGGCCGGACCGCGACAGCCGTTCGTGCTCGGCGGGGTCGGTCACCAGGGCGGCCCGCCCGGTGACGACCACGCTCCACCCCGACCGGGTCCGGACGTCGAACTCGTCCGCCTCGAAGGCGACCACGACACCGTCCACGGCCCGCACCAGATCCGAGTCGGGCGAGGTGCTCAGCAGCACGGAGGCGTCCGCGTCCAGGGAGAAGTTGACGGGAAGGACCGCGGGCAGTGCCTGCCGGGTGTAGACCACGCGGCCCACCGGCACCTTGGCGAGCAGGCGCAGGCACTCCGGCCGGTCGAGTGCGCCGAAGGCATCGTTCTGGAACATCCGCCCATCGTTCCGGCGGCCACCGCACGCGGGTAGGGCCGGTCGGCCCCACCCCGCCTCGGACGCGGAGCCCCCGGCCCGAGCCCGGCCGCCGACAGCGGTGCCGTACCACTGCGCGCGAGAAGGACGGACAACGTGCCGCCCGCACCGCGGGGTTCCCGGCCGCGCTCGCCGGCCCGGTCCGAAGGGTGCGAGAAGGACGAGGCGGGCGGCCCGCCGGGTTCAGCCGTCCGCCGGTGCCCTTGCCGGGAGCGGAACCGTCCACCGCGCCACGGTCCCGGAGGGCTCGTTCGGCCCGACGGTGAAGTCGCCGCCGAGGTCGGTGGCGCGCCGGCGGAGGTTGGCGAGACCGCTGCGCCGGGTGACGCCGGGGCCGACGCCGGTCCCGTCGTCCGCGACCCGCACCGACAGCCGGCTGCCGTCGGTCTCCGCGGTGACCTCGACGTGCGTGGCGTGCGCGTGCCGTGCGGTGTTCGACAGGGTCTCGCGTACGACCGCCAGCAGGTGCCCGGCGTACTCGTCGGGCACGCAGGTGTCCAGCAGGCCGGTCATCCGCAGGGCCGGGGTGAAGCCGAGCGGGCCTGCGGCCCGGTCGGTCTCGGCCAGCAACTCGGCGCGCAGTCCGCCGCGTCCGCCGGGCCGGTCCCGCTCGCGCAGCGCGTAGATCGTGCCGCGCACCGTCTTGATGGTGTCGTCGAGGTCGTCGACCACCCGCTGGACGCGCTCGGCGGCCTCGGGCCGGTCGGCGATCCGCCCGAGCACCGAGTTGAGGGTCAGCCCGGAGGCGAACAGCCGCTGGATGGCCAGGTCGTGCAGATCGCGGGCGATCCGGTCCCGGTCGGACAGGACCATCAGCCGCTCGGCCTCGCGCCGGTGCTCGGCGATCTCCAGGGCGAGCGCGGCCTGGTCGGCGAACCCGCCGACCATGGCCATCGTGGCGTCGGAGAACTCCGGCCGCCCGGGCAGGTTGGCGACCTGGAGCACACCGCGGGCGTGTTCCTGGTGACCGCCGAGCGGGAGCAGGAACCCCGGCCCCAGTTCGATCCGTCCCGCCGAGCCGCCGCCGTCCTGCGCCTCCTCCGACAGAGAGGCGCTGGCCATCCGCGTGTTGGAGCGGTACACCCGCGCGGCCAGCGTGACCGGCGGCAGCACCAGCCCCCGCACCCGCCCGGCGCCCTCCCCGTCGGCGGCCTCGATCACCAGCCCGTCGCCGCCGTCCAACGGCACCGCGACGGTGACCAGATCGGCCCCGGCCAGCGCCCGGACGGTACCGGCCACCTGGTGCAGCACCTGGTCGGGGTCGGTGCCCGACAGCAGACTGCGGGTCAGGTCGCTGCTGGCCGCCAGCCACTGCTCACGGCGGCGGGTGTCCTCGTACAGCCGGGCGTTGTCGACGGCCACCCCGGCCGCGGCGGCGAGCGTGCGCAGCACCGCCTCGTCCTCGTCGTCGAACCGCGCCCCGTCGCGCTTGTCGGTCAGATAGAGGTTGCCGAAGACCCGGTCGCGCACCCGCACCGGCGTCCCCAGGAACGTGGTCATCGGCGGATGCCCGTCGGGAAAGCCCACGGAGGCGGGGTGCGTCCCGAGGTCGGCCAGGCGCAGCGGCTCGGGCTCCTCGATGAGCAGCCCGAGGATGCCGTGGCCCTCCGGGTAGTGGCCGATCGCCGCGACGGTCCCCTCGTCCATGCCGACCGTGATGAACTGCCTGATCCGCCCTTCCTCGCCGAGCACCCCCAGCGCCCCGTAGCGGGCGTCCACCAGGGTCACCGCGGACTCGGTGATCCGCCGCAGCACCACGTCGAGGTCGAGGTCGGAGCCGATGGCGAGCACCGCGTCCAGCAGGGTGTGCACCCGGTCCCGGGTCGCGCGGACCTGCGCCACCTGGGCCTGCAGGCCCTCCAGTAACTCGTCCAGCCGCAACCGCGGTGCCGCCGGGCCGTCCTTCCGCCCCGCCGCCGGACTCTCCGCCATTCCCGCTCCCTCCGGGAAGGCGCCTGACGTCTTCCCCCCTCGTGCGGGACGGCCCTGTCGGCGCGCGGACAGGCGAACGAGGTACGGCCGTCCCTGGCGCTCAGATCCTATGGCCCCCGGTTCTCCCGCTCGAGGCCGCCCGACCGCGACGGGCGCCGAGCCGCTCCGGCGGTCCGACGCCCGTCGCGTGCGGGAGAACCGACGGCCCCGGTGCCCCGGGGCCGTCGGCTATGTGGTGACCGGGCGCACCGCGCCGACCGCGCGGCTCACGCGGTGTGGATCTCCAGGGCGGTGCGTACGGCGGACTCCACGGCTCCCTCGATCCAGGCCGGCTTGACGGACGTGTGGTCCCCGGCGAAGTGCAACGGCCCCTCGGCCGCGGGGATGGCGGGCAGCAGCTCCGTGTGCTGTCCGGGCAGCAGCACGGACGCCTCCCCGTAGGCGTAGGGGTCGCGCAGCCAGCTCTGGGTGCGGCCGGCGCCGGTGTAGAAGACCTCGACGCGCTGGCCGTAGACCTGCTGGAGGCCGCACAGGGCGTGCGGGTACCGTGCCTCGTCGTCCAGGGAGTCCCAGCGCAGCGCGTCGTCCGCCCAGCTGTAGGAGGCCAGGACCACGCCCCCCGCACTGCCCGGAACCGGATGGGACGGGTGGAACATGAACCGGTTGGCGTTGTCCGACACCGAGCCGCCGCCCACGACGTCGACCGCCTCCGGCTGATCGCGCGCCACCGCGCGGTTGGCGGCGTAGTGCGTGCGCTGACCCGCCGTGATGTGCCCGTCGGGCACCGAGGGGTGGGCACCGAGCAGGCTGCCGTCCGCGGCGGCCCGGCCGGTGCGGTAGGCGTCGTACAGGCCCGGGTCGATCGCGCCCAGCTCCCGCTTCCAGTCGGCCTCGTCGAACTCCCACCAGCGGCGGCTGAACTCCAGCAGCACCTTGGTCGCGCAGTCGTAGTGCAGTTCGCTGACCGCCCGGCGCTTGCGGTACGACAGGGGCGGGGTGATCTGCACGTGGCGCAGCCCGGAGAACGGCACCGTGACCACGGCGACGTCCGCGGTGAACTGCTCCCGCACGACCGGGCCGTCGCGGCCCTCCGACACGGTGTCCACCCACACGTGCGGCCCCTTGTCCCCGACGTGCTCGGTGTCCGCAGAGGAGCGGTCGGGGTGGTGGTACTGGACGCGGGTGACCCGGCGGTCGAACCGCACCTCCTCGCGGACGCGTTCCAGCAGGGCGTCCGGCAGTACGGCGGTGCCGCCCTCCAGCTCGTAGAAGGGCGTGTCGGGGCTGATGAGGGAGGAGCCGATGAAGCTGTGGATGAAGGACAGCGGGAGGCGTGAGGTGAGGTTCTCCAGGGTGCCGATCAGGTCGACGGTCCGCTCGTCGAAGCCGGCGTGCTCGGTGAGGAAGCGGAACATCGACCAGTCGCCGAACCGCTCCACCACCCGGGCCCAGCCCTTCAGCCGCTCCGGGAGCGGCTTGTCGACCCGCTTGCCGGTCCGGTCCACGTGACTGAACTCGTCGCGCACCGGGTCCAGCGCGGAGCGCAGGATGGCGGCGGCGGTCGTGTCCCAGTGGGCCCGGGGCACCCCGAACGACCGGTTCACGCGCCGGGGCGCGCGGGCGTAGTCGGCGCGCCGCACACGGATGCCGTTGACGTGGATCCAGGTGCGGTTGGCGGGACGTCCCTCGCCGTCGACGTCGACGTAGTGGAAAGGCCGCTTCTTCAGGCCGAACTGGTCGATCAGCTCCATCACCAGGGGATGGCTGCCCGGGATGCGCATCGCGCCGGCCTCGGCGTACTGGCGGGGGTCGGCGAAGGGCTGCTCGGCGCGCTCGTGGCCGCCGGTGCGGAAGGTCTTGATGCGTCCGCCCGCCCGGTTGCCGTTGGCCTCCAGCACCGTCACCCGGTGCCCGGCCCGCTTCAGCAGCCAGGCGGCCACCAGACCGGCCGGGCCGGCGCCGATGACCAGGACCTTCTTGGGGCGGGCCCGGCGCTGGGCCGGCAGGCCCTTCTGGAGGACGTTCTGGTAGCGCGGTACCAGGGGGCGGTCGTCGGAGTCGAGTACGAGCAGCGCGCGAGCGACGGCGAGGCTCCGGGCGGAGTCGGTGCCGCGGCCGGCGCTCGGGGCGGCCGGCGCGGGCGGAGCCGCGGGGACACCGGGGGTCAGGGCCGTGGCGGCACCGGGCGTCAGGGCCGTGGCCACCGTGGCCGTGCCCACCGCCGCCGCGAAACCCCTGCGGGAGAAACCGCCGTCCGCACGCGTCACCGCGTGATCTTCAGTCATGGCGGACTTTGTACCGACGGCCATGACCGGGCACCCGCCTTTCACTCCGGTGCCTACCCGAAGGAGTTAACGCGGGGACCGGTCTTTGACGTCCCGGCGGGGGTACCGGCGCGAACGGCTCGGGGACCCGAAGGGATGAACGCCGGGCGAACACCGTCTGCCGCGGCGGCCGGTCGCCCACACTGCGACATGCCTGCCCGTCACGGGTGAGATGCCTGCCTGCCACGGGTGAGGAGCGGGAGAGGGGAGGGGGAAGGGTGGCGCAGCGGCGTACTCCGTTCGGTGACAGGGCCCGTTACTGGTTCGACAGCACGCTGGCCCGCGGTGCCGCCGCGCTCGTCGGCTGGATGGCGCTGCTGTGCCTGGCCGTCGTCGTCCCGGCCAGCGCGGTGCTGGTGTGGACCGACCCGGACGCGCCGGCGCCCCTGGCGGACCGGCTGGTGCGGGTCTGGCAGCTCACCGGGGAGACACTGCGGCTGGGCGGTGCGACGGGGACGCCGCCGCGGGTACTGGTGTCGGTGCTGCTCGCGCTGGTCACGCTGCTGTACGTCTCGGCGCTCGTCGGCCTGATCACGACGGCGCTCACGGAGCGGCTCACCGCGTTGCGGCGGGGCCGCTCCACCGTGCTCGAACAGGGGCACGCCGTGATCCTGGGCTGGTCGGAGCAGGTCTTCACGGTGGTGGGCGAACTGGTGGCCGCCAACGCCAACCAGCGGCGCGGGGCGGTGGCGGTGCTGGCCGACCGGGACAAGACCCTCATGGAGGAGGCACTGGCCACCCGGGTGGGCCCGGCCGGCCGTACGCGGCTGATCTGCCGCAGCGGTCCGACCACCGACCCGTCGGTGCTCCCCCTGGCCAGCCCGGCCACGGCCGGGGTCGTACTGGTCCTGCCCCACGACGAACCCGACGCCGACGCCGAGGTGGTCAGGACGCTGCTGGCGCTCAGGGCCGCACTGGCCGGGGAGGACAGCCGTCCGCCCGTCGTCGCCGCCGTCCGGGACGAGCGGTACCGCCTGGCCGCCCGGCTCGCCGCCGGACCGGGCGGTGTCGTCCTGGAGAGCGACACCGTCACCGCCCGGCTGATCGTCCAGGCCGCCCGCCGCCCCGGACTCTCCCTCGTCCACCAGGAACTCCTCGACTTCGCCGGTGACGAGTTCTACCTGGTCGCCGAAGTCGCGCTGACCGGCCGCACGTTCGGCGAGGCGCTGCTGTCCTACCGGACGTCGAGCGTCGTCGGCATGGTGCGGGACGGCACCCCGCTGCTCGATCCGCCGCCCGAGACGCTGATCACCGCCGACGACCTGCTGCTCGTCATCTCCCGTGACGACGACACGGTCCGGCTGGAGGACTGCGCGGGGGCGGTCGAGCAGGCGGCGATGGCGTCCGGCCCTCCGGCACCCGCGCGAGCGGAGCGGGTCCTCCTGCTGGGCTGGAACCGCCGGGCTCCGCTCATAGTCGACCAGCTGCGCCGCCGTGCCCGGCCCGGATCAGCCGTCGACGTGGTGACCGACCAGGGTGAGGCGACGGTCCGCCAGGTCGGCGAGGCCGACGCACACAGCGGTACGGGCCTGCGCCTGACGCTGCACCACGGGGACGTCACCCGCCCTCAGACCCTGCGACGGCTGGACGTCCACTCCTACGACAGCGTGATCGTGCTCGGCCGGGACCCCGTTCCCGGCCAGCCGTCGGCCGACCCCGACACCCGTACGCTCGTCACCCTCCTGCTGCTGCGTCAGCTGGAGGAGGACACCGGGCGCGAACTGCCGGTCGTCACCGAACTGATCGACGACCGGAACCGGGCGCTGGCCCCCATCAGTCCCGGAGCCGACGTCATCATCAGCGGCAAGCTGATCGGCCTGCTCATGGCCCAGATCTCCCAGAACCGGCACTTGGCGGCGGTGTTCGAAGAACTGTTCTCCGCGGACGGCGCCGGGATCCGCCTGCGGGCCGCCGCAGACTACGTACGGCCGGGGAGCGAGACGCCCTTCGCCACCGTCGTCGCCGCGGCCCGCCACCGCGGCGAGTGCGCCATCGGCTACCGGAGCCACGACGGCGCGTCGACGAGCCCCGGCTACGGCATGCGGATCAATCCGCCCAAGGACGAGCGACGCCGCTGGACGGCCGAGGACCAAGTGGTCGTCGTCGGCAGGGACTGAGGAACGCGCCCCGGCTCTCCCGGCGGTTCCGGGGCCGGAACAGCGTCTCGGCGAGCACGAGCTGGTCGCCCTCACCCGTCGTGCGGAGCCCGGCGGCCCGCCCCCTGCGGAGCGAGCCGGGCCGGGCGGGATCAGGCCGCCGGAGACGGGGCCAGCAGGTCCGCGGGGACGCCGCCCTTGTCGGGGTCGTAGAAGTTCTTGATCTCGGCTTCCCAGGCATCCACCCGGACCCGGTCGGCGTCGTCGGGTCCGAGGGCCTCGAAGAGGGCCTGGATGTTCGGCGGTTCGAAGCCGACGCCCCTGAGCATGCCGGTGAACACCGGCCGTGTGACGGTTCCGCTGCCGTCCAGGTCACCGAGGCGCGCGAAGCCGGCCGCGAACTCGGCGACCGCCCCGCTGAAGCGCTCCGGCGACAGGACGCACGCCTGGAACTCGTCGTAGGTGATCCGGCCGTCGCGATCGGTGTCGAGTTCACCGACCAGCGTGTTCCAGTAGCGGGTGAAGCCGGCGCGCATGGCCTGCCGACGGGTCTCGTCGGCCCCGGGCGCGGCCGCGGCAACCCGGTTGCTCATCAGTTCGAAGTCGTCGGATTCCAGGACGCCGTTGCCGTCGGCGTCGAACAGGGTGAAGACGAGCTTCACACGGTTGACCGCTTCACTGCGCATGGACTCTTGCCTTTCGTCGGGCCAGGAGACGGAACGGGGTGAGCCGTCGCGCAGTCACTATGCGGGCTGCGGAATCCGGTGTCCCCGGGAGAGCGGGCTTGTCGGCAAAAAGAGCGAACATGGCGCCGATCCGGCATGAACCCGCACACCGCGCATCGAACTTCCGCTGTCCGCAGTGCAGTTCATCGCGCACCGGCGTGCACGGCGCACGGGAGAGACCGGCAGTGCCCTGTCCGGTCTCCGCACGCCCTACCGGTGGTCACGGGCCGCCCTCAATGATGAGAACGCATCCGACGCCCCAGTGGCATCCTGCGCTGTTCATGGTCCCGCTTCACCGACGGAGGAAACGTGGACGGCACGACGCGGCACGACACCGGTACGGAAGGCGTGGAAGGGGGCGTAGGGGTGACCGCGCTCATGGTCGCCGCGGCACGGGCGATCGAGACCCACCGCCACGACACCCTCGCCCGCGACGTCTACGCGGAGCACTTCGTGCGCGCCGCACCCGTGTCCGCCGGCTGGCCGGTCCGCCCGCACCAGGTCCCGGACGGCGACGCGAATCCCCTGTGGGGACGGTTCGCGCGCTACTTCGGTCTGCGGACCAGGGTCCTCGACGACTTCCTCCTCCGGGCGGTGCACACGGGTGACGCCCGTCAAGTGGTGCTGCTGGGAGCGGGACTGGACGCGCGGGCCTTCCGGCTCGACTGGCCGCCCGGGTGCGTGGTCTTCGAGATCGACAGGGAAGGCGTGCTGGCGTTCAAGCACCAGGTGCTCGACGGGCTGCCGGCCACCCCGAAGGCAGCGCGCGTGCCCGTCCCGATCGATCTCCGCGAAGACTGGGCCGGCGCACTCGCCGACGCCGGCTTCGACACGGCCGCACCGAGTGTCTGGCTGGCCGAGGGACTGCTGTTCTACCTGCCGGCCGCCGCCGAGACCCACCTCATCGGCATGGTGGACCAGTTGAGTGCGGCGGGGAGCGCCCTGGCGTTCGAGGTCAAGCTCGACAAGGACCTGCTGGAACACCGGGACAGCCCGCTCTACACCTCGACGACCCGGCAGATCGGCATCGACCTCCTCGACCTGTTCCGCAGGGAACCGCGGCCCGATTCCGCGGGCGACCTGGTGCGCAAGGGCTGGTCCACATCGGTCCGCACCCCCTACGACTTCACCCGCCGGCACGGCCGCGGCCCGCTGCCCGAGCCGAACGACGCCCTGGCGGGCAACCGGTGGGTGTTCGCGGACAAACCCCTGCCGTGACGGCGCCGGGAGACGGGTGCGCCTCGGGTGCCCGGTCACGTCAGAGGACGAGGTCGTGCCACCACCACGCGATGGACGGCAGCCTCCTGGGGTCCTGGCGGCCGGGGCGGGGGAGGTCGGTCCAGCGGCCGGCGGCTGCCTGGGCCGGGACGCGGGCCCGGGCGGCGGGGGTGACGCCGTCCGCGGCGAGGTAGCGCGGTACGCGCAGTGCCCATTCGATGTTGCCGCGGATGCCGTGCCCGAGGCCGGTGAGGTAGTGGCGCAGGGACGTGCCGGCGCGGGGGGTGACCTGGTCGCGCAGGGCGAGGAACCGCTCCAGCACGGCGTCGCGCAGGGCGATGGCCTCGTCGACCGCCTGGTGGAGCGAGTAACGGTGCTGGACCCTGAGGACGTCGACGATGTTCTGTTCGGTCTGGTGGCGCCTGGCCTCCCTGGCGTGGGAGTGGCGGTCGTTGTCGAGGGCCGCGACCAGGATGGCCATCTCGGTCAGGGCGCGGACCGCGGGCGAGTCCATCTCTCGGTCGGGTACGTCGAGGCCGTTGGCGATCTCCAGCATCGCGTAGGTGGGTTCGCCGCCGGCCGAGTGCAGGCGCATGGCGAGGTACTCGTCCAGGTCGGGCATGCGGCCGGCGGCCCGGTTGCCGATCTGCCACTGGACACCGGTGAGCCAGGCGCGGTGGGCGTGCTCGAAACGGCGGTTCTGTACGGGCCCGGCGATCGCGCGGAACAGTTCCCCGATCTCGTGCAGGACGGCGGCGTACGGGTCGGCGCAGTGCAGCCGGCCGGGTACCTCCAGGGCGCGCTGCACCGAGAAGGCCATGGTGGCGAAGGCGCCGGGGTCGGCGGCGTAGGGGCCTTCGTCGCAGCGGGCGTCGTCGAAGGCGAACCCCCAGTAGACCCACAGGGCGGCCGGCCACAGCCGGTCCAGGTCGGCGGCCGGGGCGAAACGGGCGTAGAAGTCGGCGCTGCGGCTGCCGGCGTACCGGGCGAGGTCGGTGCCGTCGCGGCACAGACCGCTCCGGCCGAGCCAGGCCAGGGCGCGTCGCTCGGCTTCCTCGGCCTCGGGATGGACGGCGGATTCGATGGGACAGTAGAAGGGCGGGGTGTCGACGGCGGTACCGGCCACCGGTTCTCCTTTCGCCGCGGTAACGGCCGCGGTGCCGTACGGCGGACGCGGTCAGGCGGTGCGGACGGCGACGCGGGCCGCGATCTGCCGCAGCGCGGCGGCGATCCGGGGCGCGAGCGGACCGTCGTCCAGGGCGCGCAGCGCCCGCTCGTACCGTTCGGTGATCATGTGCTCGACGGTGGCGCGGGCGCCGGTGTGCTGGAGGATGTGCCGGACGCGTGCGGCACCGTCCTCGCCGAGGTCCGCCCGGCCGACCAGCGCGTCGAGCGTCTCGCGCTGCTCCGGCGTGGCACGCCGGGCGGCGAGGGCCATGAGCACGGTGGGCTTGCCCGAACGGAGGTCCTCGCAGACGGGTTTGCCGGTCACGGCGGGGTCGCCGAAGACCCCGAGGAGGTCGTCCCGCAGCTGGAACGCCTCCCCGAGGGGGAGCGCGTAGGCGGAGCACAGGGCGAGCAGGTCCCGGTCGGCACCGGCGAGGGCGGCTCCCAGCTGCAGGGGCCGTTCGACGGTGTACTTGGCGGTCTTCAGGCGGGCGATGGTCAGCGCCTCCTCCACGTCTTCGGTGGGCCGTCCGGTCGCCAAGAGGTCCATGTACTGGCCCAGGAGCACCTCGCCGCGCATCGCGTCCAGCAGCGGCAGCACGGTGTCGCGCTGCCGGGCGCTCAGTCCGGCGGTGTCGACGAAGGCGTTGGAGCAGAGCAGGGCCAGGTCGCCGAGGAGGAGGGCGGCGTTGGTGCCGAACGTGTCGGCGTCCGGCCTGGACCGGTGGCGGACGGCGAAGTCCCGGTGGACGCTGGGGCGGCCCCGGCGCGTGGGGCTGCCGTCGATGATGTCGTCGTGGATCAGGGCGAAGGCGTGGAAGACTTCCAGGCTCGCCGCCGTGCGCCACAGGGTCTCCTCGCCGTCTCCGGCGCCGCCGGCGGCGTGCCAGCCGAGGACGCACAGCAGGGGCCGGACGCGTTTGCCGGGTGCGAGGACGAAATCGGTCAGGGCCCGGGTCAGTTCGCCGGCCCGGCCCCGCTGGGAGGGGACCGAGGCGGGCGGACGGCGCAGGCTCTGCGCCAGGACGGTGTCGATCCGGTCGCGCAGGGCGTCGAGGTCGAGGGTGGGGGCGAGGTCGGTACTCATGGGGGGCTTCCTCCCTGCGGACAGGCCGGCAGGCGGGGAGCGGTGACACGCTGGTCACCGGTCCTTCGCGTAGTGGTTCCAGAACATCGTGGTGGCGAGCGCGAGGGACACCTCCGCCGCGCCCTTGCGCAGGCCGGAGGAACGGCTGGACGAGCGGGAACCGTTGAGGTTCATGCGCATGGTCAGGTCCTGGTTGGACAGGTCCTTGGTGATCCCCCGCAGTTGCTGGGGGGCGGAGGCACCGGCCGTGATCACCTCCAGGGCCGTACGGACCGCCTGCTGCGGGGAGAGCGACTCCTTGACCAGGTCGGTGACGATGCCGACCAGTTCCTGGGAGAAGACGTCGATGAGGGAGAGCTCCGGGCACAGGTGCCGGATGGACCCCTCGATGTTGGCGAAGGACTTGCCCAGGATGGAGACCATGGGGCTGGTGCGGATGCCCCGGCGGGTGGAGTGCTGCAGCACGGCGGTGAGGGTCACCCCGAAGTTCAGCTCCTCCAGGGAGGCCGTGGCGATCTGCGGCACCAGCGAGGCCATGTCACCGGCGAACGCCGCCGTGTTCGCCCAGGAGGTGGCGCTCCCCATGTCGACCCAGGCCCGGGCCGTCCCGGCCCCGTCGTTCATCGCCAGGTTGAGGAGCAGCAGCAGGATGCTGGTGCTCATGGGCCGGTCGATGCGCCCGACCATGCCCCAGTCGATCATGGTGGCCGGGTGGCCGGGTTCCACGAAGATGTTCCCCGGGTGCGGGTCCGCGTGGAAGATCCGGTCGACGAAGTAGCCCCGGTACATGAAGGCGAGCAGGTCCTGACCGATGGCCCGGCGCTCCTCGGCGTCGAACCGGTCCTTGTCGGCCTCCCGGATCGGCGTCCCGGGGGCGAGCCCCTGCACCAGGACCCGCCCGGTGGCCTCGACGACCTCGGGCACCGCCACGTAGTCGAAGTCCTCCGCCGCCTTGGCCGCCTCGGTCATGTTCCGGGCTTCCATCACGAAGTCCAGCTCGGGCCGCATCGCGTCGAAGACCACGTTGAGCATGGCCTCGACGTCGATGACCTCGTTGAAACGCCAGGTCCGCCGGGAGGCGAAACGGGACAGGGAGCCCATGAGCTTCATGTCCGCCTCGACCGTCTCGCGCACACCGGGACGCTGGATCTTCACCGCGACCGGCCGTCCGCCGGGCAGTTCCGCCCGGTACACCTGGGCCAGGGACGCGGTGCCCAGCGGGCGTTCGGTGTCGAAGTCGCGGAACCGCCGGACCCACCCCGGCCCCAGCTCCCTGCGGAGCACCGGCTCGAAGTCGCGGAACGGGGCGGGCGACGCCCCGTCCTGCAGCTTCTCGAACTCGTCGATCATCTGCGGGGTCACGATGTCGGGCCGGGTGGCCAGCATCTGGCCGACCTTCACATAGAAGGGCCCGAGGCTCTCCAGCGCCCGGCGGACGTTGCGGGCCCGGCGTACGGCCCCCTCCTCCGCCCGGCCGGCGGGCATGGCCTCCTGCCGGACCAGGTGGGCGAGTACGCGCATCAGCACGCGTCCCCGGCCCGCACTCACCTGCCGCGCTCCCGTGCCGTGCGGTCCGCGTTTCCCGGTCCGGTCCCGTCCCACCCGAATCCGTACCGTCCGGGTCCGTACCGGCGCGGGCGGGCGAGCGGGGGGTCAGCGCGCATCACGGATACGGTCGATACGGTCGGCCAGGCGCGCCACCTCGTCCCTCAGGGCTTCCGCGTCCTCCGCCCCGCGTGCCCTCGGCACCCTGCCCCGGCCCCCGGGGTGGTCGTCCCCCTCGCCCCAGCGCCGGTCCATCCGCCCCCGGAGCAGTTCCAGTTGGTCCCTCAACGCCGTCAGTTCGTCCGGGTCGTCGTCGGGGTGGTCGTCGTCCGGCCGGATCCGCGGTTCCCGCCGGGGGCCGGACGCGTAGGGCTCTCCCTCGTCCGGGCGGAGCCGGTGCCGCGATCCGTCACCGGGCCGGCGGCCGTCACCGCGCCGGCGCCGACGGCCGCGGCGCCCGCCCCGGTCGTGGTCGTCATCGTCGCGGTCGTCATCGTCGTGGTCGTCGTCACAGCCGTCGTAGTCGTCGCAGTGACGGTCACCGCGGTGACCGCGGTCGCGGCGGTCATGACGGTCGCGGCGGTCGTCGTGGCCGTGGCGGTCGTCGTGACCGCGGCGGCCACGGTCGCGGTCGTCATCGTCGTCCAGCGCCCGGCTGACCGAACTCCGCAGGCCGCTCTCGAAATCCCCTGCTCTGTCCAGGGCGTCGTCCACGAGATCCTCCGTGGCGCGCACGATATTGCGCAGTGCGTGACTGAATGACGTACGGGAATGGCGACGGGACATGCGATGTGCCCTTTCCGAGAGGTGCGGGGAGGAGAAATGCGGCAGGCTTCCGGCTTCCCTCATCCTGGCCGGTGGAGTCGGCCGAAAACGCTCCCCATATCTATTTCATTCAATCGAGCGAAGCGCTCTTTCTCACCGTATTCGCGCGCCGTCGTGCGCCGTGGGTTCACGAGGGGCGCACTGGCGTGGCCAGGAGGTTGCGGTCGCACGATCGCATCATGGCCGACTGCTCACATGAAGATGATCTCACCCCTGGCCTCGACGTCACGCGCCGCAAGAAGCACCGTCCCGGCGGTGCCGGACGAGTATCCCGACATCTCGACAACGGGAAAATCATCACGGTCGGCATGGATTCGCCTCGGCGTACCTGGGAATCAATCCCGAAAAGATTCGGAGGTCACCCGCCCGGGAAACTCGGCGGGAGAAAGGAGGGCATCCCCATGGCGAGGATCACGAGAATCGAGGCGCATGTGCGTACCGCTGACGTACCGCACGGGGGTACACAGGGGTGGGTCTATCTGGGTGTCGCCGGCCGCGAGTTCGTACTCGACGCCGGCGGGACCGCCGGCGGCACCCGGACCGGTGACAACTGGACCTTCGTGCTCGGCGAGGACGCCAACGTCCGAAACGCCGCCTACAACGACCCGCGCAGGCCGCAACTGGACACCGACGACCTCGACCGCTACCCCGTCTACGTGAGGTTCGAGCCCGTGGGCCCCGACCCCGCGTGGTGCCTGGACCGCGTCGTCGTCCATGTCAACGGCGACACCGACCACCCGCACACCTTCGACAACCCCGACCTCGCCGACTTCGGGGAGGACCGCCGCCTGTGGCTGGGCCAGGAGTACGGCAAGCAGCTCTACCTCAAGCGGTACGACAACTGACACATGCCTGGCTTCCGCTCGGAAGGTTCGCTTCGTGGCTCGTCAGCCCGCTCGCGGTGCCCGCGGCCGCACGGTCGGAAGGGCGCGGGCCGGAGTTGACGTCCGGCTGTCGGCCGACCGGACACCCGCCGGCCGGAAGGCGGTTGACCGCCGCGCGGGTCCGGGTAGGCATGGTGCCGGGACCGGTGCCGGCGGGCGGCCGGGCATCGTACGCGGAAGGACGGACAGCGCATGACGGCGTCGGCTCAGCCGCACACCCGTGTCATGGTCGAACTCGGCGAACGCTCCTACCCCGTCGACATCGGGCCGGGCGTCCGGCACTCGTTGGCCGGAATCCTCGCCGGGCTCGGTGCGCGGCGGGTGGCGATGGTGTCCGCGCGGCCCGAGGAGTGGCTGCCGGACCCGGGGGTGCCGTCGGTGGTGCTGCGGGCCCGGGACGGCGAGGCGGACAAGACACTGGCGACCGTGGAGGAACTGGGCCGTGCCTTCGTGCGGTTCGGGCTGACCCGCTCCGACGCGGTCGTCTCCTGCGGCGGTGGCACCACCACCGACGTCGTGGGACTGGCCGCCGCGCTGTACCACCGCGGGGTGCCCGTGGTGCACCTGCCGACCTCACTGCTGGCCCAGGTGGACGCCAGCGTGGGCGGCAAGACGGCGGTCAACCTCCCCGAGGGCAAGAACCTGCTGGGCGCCTACTGGCAGCCGGCCGCCGTGCTGTGCGACACCGACCACCTGCGCACGCTGCCCGAGCGGGAGATGCTCAACGGATACGGGGAAATAGCCCGCTGCCACTTCATCGGCGCCGGCGACCTGCGCGGGCTGCCGCTGCCGGAGCAGATCGCGGCGAGCGTGGCACTCAAGGCGTCGGTGGTCGCCGCCGACGAACGGGACGCGGGGCGCCGGCACATCCTCAACTACGGCCACACCCTGGGACACGCCCTGGAGATCGCGACCGACTTCGCGCTGAAGCACGGCGAGGGGGTGGCGGTCGGCACGGTGTTCGCGGGCCGTCTCGCGCTGGCCCTCGGCCGGATCGACGCGGCACGGGCGGCCGAGCACCTGGAGGTGGTGCGCGGTTACGGCCTGCCGACCGCGCTGCCGGCCGGGGTCGACGCGCGGCGCCTGATCGAGGTGATGCGGCTGGACAAGAAGGCGACGCACGGGCTGACCTTCGTCCTCGACGGCCCGGACGGCCCCGAACTGGTGTCCGGGGTGCCCGAGGAGACCGTCGCCTCGGCACTGGCCGGGATGGACCGGGCACCTGACTGAGCTACCCCGCCGGCAGGCCCCGGGCCAGCAGCACCGCGCCGTGCAGGGAGGACAGCCCGCCCAGCAGCGCGGGACGTACCGGGGGCAGCGGGTGCCCGGGGCGTTGCAGGGCCGCGGTCCGCTCGGCCACCATCGGCACGAGGTCCGGCACGGCCGCGGCGAAGCCGCCGCCGACGAGGACCAGCGCGGGGTGCGTCAGTTCGCAGACGCCGGCCACGGCAGCGGCGAGCGCGGCGCAGCTCTCCCGCAACGCCGCCACGGCCCACGGCTCGCCGTCGGACACGGCCTGCCGGAAGGCGGTGAACGGCACCTCCGCTCCCCGGTGCCGGGCCGCGCGGCGCAGCGTCGCCGGGCCCGAGGCCGCCGCCTGCACACAGCCGCGCCGTCCGCAGTCGCACAGCGGTCCGTCGCGGTCGACGACCAGGTGGCCGACCTCGCAGGAACCACGCCCCACGCCGGGAACGGGGCGCCCGGCCAGCACCAGACCGCCACCGACACCCGTGCCGACGCCGAGGTAGAGCAGGTCCGCGCAGCCGGCCGCGTCCGCCTCGGCGAGGGCGGCCAGGTCACCGTCGTCGGCGCACGCCACCTCGGCGGTACCGAAGAGCGCGGACAGGGCGGCGCCCAGACCGAACCCGGCCCAGGCGGGACGGCCCGGCCAGACGGTGACCGTGCCGGCGGCGTCGAGCGTGGCCGGCAGGGCGACCCCGACGCCGCGCAGCCCCTGCGGGCGCCCCGCGCACAACTCCCCGACGTGCCGGGCCAGCAGGCCGAGATCGTCCTCGGGGCCGGAGGCCCGGCCGGCCCACCGGAACGACGACTCCGCCACGTCACCGTCGTCGTGCTCGACGCGCAACGCCACCTTCGTGCCGCCGATGTCGATGCCCAGCCGGCCGGCGGCCCCGGCGGTCAGGCCGGCACCTTCTCGAGCAGGGCACGGGCGGCGAGCCGGTACCCCAGCGCCCCGAACCCGAAGACGACGCCGGACGCCAGCGGCCCGGTCACCGACTCGTGGCGGAACTGCTCACGGGCCCACACATTCGACAGGTGCACTTCGATCCACGGCCGCGGATAGTTCGCCAGGGCGTCACGCAGACCCCAGCCGGCCATCATCAGGGCGGCCGGATTGATGATGGCGCCGACGGTGTCGTAGTTCCCCTGAATGGTGCGGATGATCTCCGCCTCACCGTCGAACTGATAAGAGTCCACTTTCCAGCCGCGCTCCGCGACCTCTTCGCCCACCCAGCGTTCGATGTCCTGCAAGGTATCGGTTCCGTATATCTCGGGCTGGCGTGTTCCGAGTATTCCGAGATTCGGCCCGTTCACCAACAACAGCCTGCTCACAGCGCACCTCACCCGGTTCGTCACGGACTTCCATCTATAGCACGGGCCTCGCGGCGTACGCCCCGCCGAATGCCCGCCGTATACCCGGGAGCCGTTTTCAGGGGCTGCTAGGGGGGTGTTGAGGGGGAATGGCGCGGCTGCCGTCGGCCGGTTAGCGTCATGATGCGATCGCCTCCGCATATCGCGTCGAGAGAAGCGTCGAGAGAAGTGGGGAAACCATGAGCAAGGGTGTGCGCCTGGAATCCGAGCTGCCCGGCTGGCCGCAGTACGACGACGCGGAACGCGAGGGACTGATACGGGCGCTGGAACAGGGCCAGTGGTGGCGGATCGGCGGCGGTGAGGTGGACGCCTTCGAGGCCGAGTTCGCCGCCGCCCACGGCAGTCCGCACGCCCTGGCGGTCACCAACGGCACACACGCGCTGGAACTCGCCCTCGAAGTCCTCGGCGTCGGCGCCGGCTCCGAGGTCATCGTCCCGGCGTTCACCTTCATCTCCTCCTCGCAGGCCGCGCAGCGGCTGGGCGCGGTGGCCGTGCCGGTCGACGTCGACCCGGGTACGTACTGTGTCGACCCGGCGGCGGTCGAGGCCGCGATCGGGCCGCGGACCGCGGCCATCATGCCGGTGCACATGGCGGGCCAGATGTGCGACATGGACGCGCTGGGCAAGTTGTCCGCCGACTCGGGCGTGCCACTGGTCCAGGACGCGGCCCACGCGCAGGGCGCGCGGTGGCGCGGCCAGCGGGTCGGGGAGCTGGGCTCGGTCGCGGCGTTCAGCTTCCAGAACGGCAAGCTGATGACCGCCGGTGAGGGCGGCGCGGTGCTCTTCCCCGACGCCGAAGGGTACGAGAAGGGCTTCGTGCGGCACAGTTGCGGCCGGCCGCGCACCGACCGCGGCTACTTCCACCGTACGTCCGGTTCCAACTTCCGCCTCAACGAGTTCTCCGCGTCGGTGCTGCGCGCGCAACTCGCCCGGCTCGACGCACAGATCGACACACGCGAGGCACGCTGGCCGGTGCTGAGCCGGCTGCTGGCCGAGATCCCCGGCGTCGTCCCGCAGGCACGCGACGAGCGCGGTGACCGCAACCCGCACTACATGGCGATGTTCCGGGTGCCGGGCATCACCGAGGAGCGGCGCGCACGGGTCGTGGACACCCTCATCGAGCGGGGGCTGCCCGCGTTCGTCGGGTTCCGCGCGGTCTACCGTACCGACGCCTTCTGGGAGGTCGCGGCGCCGGAGCTGACCGTGGAGGAACTGGCCCGCCGCTGCCCGCACTCCGAGGCCCTCACCCGGGACTCCGTGTGGCTGCACCACCGTACGCTGCTGGGCAGCGAGGAGCAGATGCACGAGGTCGCCGCCGTCATCGCCGACGTGCTCGCGAGCGCATGAGCGCCCCGCCCCCGCCCCCGCCCCTGCCGCCCGTCCGCACCGCCGTGATCGGCCTGGGCTGGGCCGCCCGCTCGATCTGGCTGCCCCGGCTGCTGCGCAGCCCCGCCTTCACCGTGACCGCCGCCGTCGACCCCGACGAGCGCGGCCGGGCCGCCGTCACCGGCTCGCAGGGGGCGGACGCGACCGGGCTGTCGGTGCTGGCTGCCGTCGCCGACCTCGATCCCGCCGAGGTGGACCTCGCGGTCGTCGCGGTCCCCAACCACCTGCACTGCGCCGTCGCCTGCGAACTGCTCACCAAGGGCATCCCGGTGTTCCTGGAGAAGCCGGTCTGCCTGACCTCCGAGGAGGCGGAACGGCTGGCCGTCGCCGAACGCGCGGGCGGCACGGTGCTGCTGGCCGGCAGCGCGGCCCGGCACCGCGCCGACGTACGCGGCCTGTACCGGGCCGCCGAACGCCTGGGCGAGGTCCGGCACGTGGAACTGGCCTGGGTACGGGCGCGCGGGGTGCCCGACCGGGGCGGCTGGTTCACCCAGCGGTCGCTGGCGGGCGGCGGGGCGCTGGTCGACCTCGGCTGGCACCTCCTCGACATCGCCGTACCGCTGCTGGGCACCGCCGCCTTCCGGCACGCCATCGGCACCGTCTCCGCCGACTTCATCGCCCAGGCGTCCTCCCGGGCCGCCTGGCGCGACGACGACAACGATGCCGAAGGCGACGGCGGCACGGCCGGGGGCGGCACCGACGTCGAGGACACCGCGCGCGGCTTCCTCGTCACCGACGACGGCCGGTCCGTCGTCCTGCACGCGAGCTGGGCCTCGCACGAGGCGGTGGACACCACCCGCGTCACCGTCGACGGCAGCGCGGGCAGCGTGACCCTGCGCTGCACCTTCGGTTTCAGCCCCAACCGCCTCGGGAAGTCCGTGCTGACCCGCACCGCCGACGGCACCACGCGCCAGCTCGCCGTGCCGACGGAACGCGTCGGCGCCGAGTACGACCGGCAGCTCGCCCTGCTGCCCGGCCTGTTGCACGACCCGGCCGCACGGGGCCGGGCGATCGACGAGGCGCGCCGCACCATCGGCGCCATCGAGCGGGTCTACACCTCGGCCCGCACCGTCCAGGAGGTCCGGGAGTCCGCCCCGGTGTGACCGCACCCGGCGTGCGCCGCGACCACGTTCCACGGGAGTCCCCGATGAACAACCAGCCCGCACCTTCCCCTCCTTCCCCTCCTTCCGCCTCTGGCGTCACCTCGGTGGTCTTCGATCTCGACGGTGTCCTCGTCGACAGCTTCGCGGTGATGCGCGAGGCGTTCACCCTCGCCTACGCGGAGGTCGTCGGCCCGGGCGAGCCGCCGTTCGCGGAGTACAACCGGCACCTGGGCCGCTACTTCCCGGACATCATGCGCATCATGGGACTGCCGCTGGAGATGGAGGAACCCTTCGTCCGCGAGAGCTACCGGCTCGCCCACCTGGTGAAGGTGTTCGACGGCGTGCCGGAGCTGCTGGGGGAGCTGCGCCGCCGGGGGGTACGGCTGGCCGTGGCCACCGGCAAGAGCGGCCCGCGGGCCCGTTCGCTGCTGGACACGATCGGCATCCGCGACCGGTTCGACGCCGTCCTCGGCTCGGACGAGGTGGCGCGGGCCAAGCCGGCGCCCGACATCGTGCTCAAGGCGATGGAGCTGCTGGGCGCCGACCCTGGGCGGACGGTGATGGTCGGCGACGCCGTCACCGACCTCGCCAGCGCCCGCGGCGCGGGCGTCACCGCGGTGGCCGCGCTGTGGGGCGAGACGGACGAGGCGACACTGCTCGCCGCGGACCCCGATGTCGTCCTGCGGCACCCGGCGGAACTCCTGGCGCTGTGCCCGGCGGTGCCGGTGTCCTGACAATCGGGACGTGCGGGACTCGGGGCGTCCGGCACCCCGGTGCCTCACACCCCGGACGCGTCGACGGCGGTGCGCAGGGAGGCCGGACCGGCAGCCCCGCGCACCGCCGTCGGCTGTGCTCACCGGGGAGCGAACTCCACCGGCAAGGACGTCAGGGAACGGATGAACGGGTTGGGTTTGGCGGCGACCTCGGCGGCCGGTACGGCCAGGCGCAGGTCGGGGAAGCGCCGGAACAGGCTCTCCAGCGCGGTCTGCGCCTCCACGCGGGCCAGCGGCGCGCCGATGCAGTAGTGCACGCCCTGGCCGAACTGGAGGTGCATCACGTTGCCCCGTGTGAGGTCCAGCCGCTCTCCGTCGGTGACGTGCGCGGGGTCGGAGTGGGCGGCGTCCATGTCCAGCAGCACCTGCTCGCCCGCGGCTATCGTGACGCCGCCGATCTCGACGTCCTCGTTGGCGAAGCGCACGACGAGGACGCCGGGCCCGGCGTGCCGCAGCAGCTCGTCCAGGTTCCGGCCGGCCAGCTCGGGGTCCGCGCGCAGCAGGTCGAGCTGGTCCGGCCGGGTCAGCAGCGAGAAGACGGCGTTGCTGATGAAGCTGCCGGTCAGTTCGTAGCCGGCGATCAGCATCATGCGGGCGGTGGAGACCACCTCGCGGTGACTGAGCCGGTCGTCCTCGTGCGCCGACATCAGCGCGCTGATCAGGTCGTCCCTGGGGTCCTCGCGCCGCTCCTCGGCCAGGTTCTCCACGTACGACCACAGTTTCGCGGAGGCGTCCGCGGAGCGGGCGGCGGACTCCGGGTCGAAGGGCGGCAGCAGCATCAGGTCGGCCCACTGGTGGAACTCGGTGCGGTCGGCGATGGGCACGCCGAGCAGCTCGCAGATCACCTGCATGGGCAGCGGGACGGCCAGCGCGGAGACCAGGTCCGCCCGGCCGTCGGCGGCGACGGCGTCCAGCAGACCGTCGGTGATCTCCTGCACGCGCGGCCGCAGGGCCTCCACCCGGCGCGCGGTGAACGCCGTGCCCAGCAACCGGCGCAACCGGGTGTGCTCGGGCGGGTTGGTGCCCATCAGCGTGTCCTCGAACAGCCCGCTCACCGGGGTCGTCTGCCCCTGTGAAGCGGCGTAGGCGGCGGCCGGGCTCATCCTGGGGTGCGCGAGGCACTCACGTACCTCGTCGAACCGGGACACGAGCCAGGCGGCGGTGCCGTGCATCTCGATCCGCCGCGGCGGACCGTTCTTGCGCAGCTCCTCGGCGACGCTCTGCGGGTCGAGGATGCGCATCTCTTCTTCCGGTGTCCGAGCCATGGCGTTACGCGATCTCCTCATGTCGTGAGTCAGCGGGTCGGTAAGGGGGTCAGGGGGCCGGGTTGGGGCTGCGGGCGGGGATGACGTAGGCGGGATCGGCCGTGCGGGGCGGTTCACGCCGGGCCAGGGCGGCATCGAGGGCGGGCCGCAGCCGGGCGGCCTTCGCCCGCTCGGCCCGCTCGTGCCGCTCCTTGAACTCGGGCATCACCTCGCGGGCGAACAGCTCCAGCGACTCGCAGACGTGCTCGTGCCGGGTCCCGCCGCCCTGCACCAGGAAGATCGCCTGGTCGAGGCCGGCCTCCTCGTGCTGCCGCAGGAACCGCCGGATCTGCTCCGGGGTGCCCACCGCGCCGCGCGCCGGGTTGCCCAGCGGCATACCGGGCTTGCCGAAGGCCGCACGGCCCATGCCGTAGCGGTCGCGGTCGCGCTGGAACGTCTCCCACAGCCGGGTCCGGCCAGGGGCGGCGGCGCCGAAACCAGCGTAGAAGCCGAGTCCGAAGTTGAAGAACTGGACGCCGTCGGCGCCGCGTTCCACGGCTGTCGCCTCGTCCTGGTGGCAGAACATCGGGATGGTCGCGGCGACCTGCGCGTTGACCGCGAACCCGGCGGGCACGCAGTCCGCGGACTCGATGCCCTCGTAATAGGCGTCGACCCACTTCTTCGTCTCGGCCGGGCCGAAGAACGAGAAGTTGAGCGCGCCGAGCCCCTTGGCGGCAGCGAGCCGGATGGCCTCCCGGTTGCCGCAGGCCATCCACATCGGCGGGTGCGGCTTCTGCCGGGTCTTGGGCAGCACGTTGCGGACCGGCGCCGAGACGTACTTGCCCTCGTACCCGGCGAACGGCTCCTCCACGAACATGCGGGCCACGGCGTCCACCGCCTCCGCCCACTGGTCCCGCTTGACGGCACGCTCCACACCGAACCCCGCCAGTTCGGTGGGGGTGGTCGACTCGCCGGTGCCGAACTCCACGCGTCCGCCGGACAGCAGGTCCAGCGTGGCGATCCGCTCGGCGATCCGCGCGGTCGGGTTGAAACCCGGCGGCATCAGGGCGACGGCGTGCCCGATCCGGATACGGCTGGTGCGCTGGCTGACCGCGCCGAGGAACACCTCCGGCCCGGACATGTGCGAGTACTCCTCCAGGAAGTGGTGCTCGGGACACCACACATGGTCGAAGCCCAGCCGGTCGGCCAGTTCTATCTCCGCCAGCATGTCGTGGAAGAGCCGGTATTCGGAATCCTCGGTCCAGGGACGGGGCAGCTGGGCACCGTACAACAGGCCGAACTTCATGGGCGCATCACTTTCCTCTGCCGGCGGTCGGCCGGGAACGGGGACGGAGACGGGGCGGGGGCGACGGCACCGGACGGGTCAGTCGCGGCCTTCCCAGTAGGTGGCGATCACCTCGGCACGCTGTGCGGGGTCGACGAGGACGGAGACCTTCTCGTGGCCGTCCTCGACGGTCGTGAACATGTTGTTGGTGAGGAACACCTGTCCCCGCTCGGTGGCACGCCGGCGCCGGCGCATCGCGGCGAGGATGGCCGGCCCGTTGCCGCCGCCAACTCCCTCCCAGGCGTCGTAGGTCCGGGGCGCGGTGGTGAAACGGTAGGTGGTGCGCCAGTCGTGCCCCAGCGTCCTGGCCTGGAGCACGAGGAACCCGTCCCGCCGCACCAGCCGGAACGCGCAGCCGTACTGCCACTGCGGCTCGTCCTCCACCAGGCGCAGCGGCTCGGTGAAGCAGAGCCCGGCGTGTCCGACGTCGGCCAGCCACTCCTCGCCGTCGATCCGGACGAGCATCAGCATGTGCTCCGGGTCGGGCGCGAAGGTGTCACCGGGCAGGTAGGTGCCGCCGCTGAGCACGTCCAGGTCGTAGCCCAGTTCCCGCAGGAGCCGGGCGAACAGGGTGTTCAGCTCCAGGCACATGCCGCCGGCGCCGGTCGGCACGATGGCCTCGAAGGCCTTGTCGACGTCGATGTCCGCCATGTTCACCGCGCTGAGCCGGTGGGTGTGCGCGGTGTCGTAGGGGACGGACGTGAGGTGACTGCGGTGCAGCCGCCGCAGGTTGACCAGGGTGGGCGCGGGTGGCCGGTCGAATCCCAGCCGCGCCAGGTAGGCGTCGGTGCTGAACATGTGCGGTCCCTCTCTCGTTCGCTTCTCGCCCGCATGACGTGTGTCATGAGTTCGCATCCATGTCCGGGTTCGGACCGCTCAGTTCGTCCCGCAACTGCCGGGCCAGCATCCGCAGGGTCGGGTGGTCGAAGACGAAGCTGGGCGGCAGCCGCAGCGCCGTGTGCCGGGCCAGGCGGTCGCGGAGTTCCACCGCCGTCAGGGAGTCCAGGCCGATCTCGGTGAACACCACGTCCGGGTCGAGGGCGGTGGCCGCCGTGGCCGGCGTGTGCCCGAGGACCTGCCCGGCCTCCCGCAGCACCAGGCCGAGCAGTACGCCCTCCCGTTCCTCCGCGTCCAGACCGGCCAGCCGCGCGGACACCGGCTCCTCCTCGGCGGCGACCGCCGGCGCCCGTCGTGCCGGGGGCACCAGGGTCCGCATCGGCGGGGCGACGGGTCCGGCGGCGGCCTGGGCGCGCAGGGCGGCGAGGTCCAGTTTCATCGGCACCACCACGGGCAGGCCGGTGCGCAGCGCGGCGTCGAAGAGCCGCATGCCCTCGGCGGGTGCCAGTGCGGCGACACCGCCTCGCGCCGTCCGGTGCCGCTCGGGCCGCTCGGTGGCCGCGAGCCGCCCAGTCATACCGGTACCGGCGGCCTGTTCCCACATGCCCCACGCCAGCGACACGGCGGGCAGGCCCGCGGCGCGGCGCCGGTGCGCGAGCGCGTCGAGGTAGGCGTTGGCGGCGGCGTAATTGCCCTGCCCCGGGTTGCCCAGGACACCGGCGGCGGAGGAGAACAGGACGAACGCGGCGAGTCCGGAGTCCCGGGTCAGCTCGTCCAGGTGGCGCGCGCCGTCGGCCTTGGCCCGCAGCACCGTGTCGAGCCGCTCCGGCGTCAGGGCGGTCAGCACCCCGTCGTCCAGCACACCCGCCGCGTGGACTACGGCGGTCAGCGGTGCGTCGGCGGGCATCTCGCCCAGCAGCGCCGCCACGGCGTCCCGGTCCGCGACATCGCACGCCGCGACGCGTACCCGGGCCCCCGCCGCCGCCAGTTCCGCCGCGAGTCCGGCGGCACCGGGGGCCTGCTCCCCGCGCCGCCCGGCCAGCACCAGACTCCGCACCCCGTGCACCGCCACCAGGTGCCGGGCCACGACCGCGCCGAGGGCACCGGTACCGCCGGTGACGAGGACGGTGCCGTCGCCCGGACCGGCGTCCGGCACGTCATCCTCCGCCGTCGCCCGGACGAGCCGCCGGGTGAACCACCGACCGTCCCGCAGGGCCAACTGCGGCTCGTCGGCGGCAGGGAGCTGAGCGAGCGCACCGGTGGCCCAGTCGGTATCGGTACCCGGGTCCGCGTCCAGGAGAACGACACGCCCCGGGTTCTCCGCCTGCGCGGAGGCCATCAGGCCCCACACCGCGGCCGTCGCCGGGTCGGCCGGCTCGCCCTCCCGGACGGCGACGGCACCCCGCGTCACCACGACCAGCCTGCTGGACAGCAGCGACGGCTCGGCCAGCCACGCCCGCGCCACCCGCAACGCCCGTCCGGTCACCTCCCGCACATCGGCCGTCTCCGGCACATCGGCTGCCGCACCGCGGAGGTCCAGCAGCAGCGTGTCCGGTGTCTCGGGCGCGGCGGACAGCCGGTGCACGTCGCCGGCGTCGGCCACCGGCACCGGACGCAGGGCCCGGGACTCACCCCGTATCGGCACCTCCTCCCAGGCGACGCGGAACAGCCGGTCCGCCGTGGCCGCCGTCCCGGTGAGCTGCCCGGGGTCGACCGGCCGGGACACCACCGACCCGAGCGACGCGATCGGGGCACCGGCACCGTCGGCCAGTTCGAGGGCCATGGTGTGCGTGCCGCTCGGGGTCACCCGGACCCGCAACACCGAGGCACCGGACGCGTGCAGCGTCACGTCACGGTAGGCGAAGGGCAGTACCAGCTGGGGCTCGGACTCGTCACGCTCGTGGAAGGCGAGGGTGTGCATCGCGGCGTCGAGCAGCGCGGGATGCAGTCCGAAGGCGGCCGCCCGGTCCTCGTGGTCGTCGGGCAGGGCCACTTCCGCGTACACGGCGCCGTCACCGCGCCAGGCCGCCCGCAGCCCCTGGAACACGGGCCCGTACCGGTACCCGGCCTGCTCCAGACCGTCGTACAGCCCCTCGACGTCCGCCGGATCCACGGCCACCGCACCGGCCGGCGGCCAGACCGTCAGGTCGGCCATCGACGTGGCCTCGGCCGTGTCCGCGACCGTGTCCGTGTCATCCGCAGGACGCAGCGTGCCGGAGGCGTGCCGCGTCCACGGCGTTCCCAGCCCGGCGTCCTCGGCACGGGAGTGGACGCGCACGGCACGCCGGCCGGTACCGTCGTCAGCCGCGACGCCGACCCGCACCTGCGCGGCGACGCCCTCCGCGAGGACCAGGGGAGCCTCCATCACCAGCTCCTCGACGGCACCGCAGCCGACCTCGTCACCGGCGCGCAACGCCAGTTCCACGAAGGCCGCACCGGGCAGCAGTACCGCCCCGGCCGCGACGTGGTCGGCCAGCCACGGGTGCGTGGTGAGCGACAGGCGCGAGGTGAACAGCACCTCACCCGACTCCGGTACTTCGACCACCGCGCCCAGCAGCGGATGCCCGAGGCCGTCCACCCCGGCGGCCGACACATCACCGGCGGCACCGGGGCCGCCCTCGCCGGTCAGCCAGTAATGCGCGCGCTGGAAGGCGTAGGTCGGCAGTTCGGGCATGAGCGGGGGACGGGCCGTGGTGCCGTGGAGGGCGCCGAGGTCGACGGGGATGCCGGCGATGTGGAGTTGGGCGAGGGCGGAGGTGAGGGTGCGGGTTTCGTCGGTGTCGCGGCGCAGTGCGGGGATGAGGGTGGTGTCGGTGTCGTGGTCCAGGTTCTCGCGGGCCATGGCGGTGAGGGTGCTGTCGGGGCCGAGTTCGAGGTACGTGGTCACGCCGTATGCGGCCAGTGCTTGGATGCCGTCGGCGAAGCGTACGGTCGTGCGTGCGTGGTGGGCCCAGTAGGCGGGGGTGCACAGGGTTTGGGGGTCGGCGAGTTGTCCGGTGGTGTTGGAGAGGAGGGGGAGGGTGGGGGTGTGGTAGGTCAGTCCTTCCAGCGCGCGTTGGAACTCGGTCAGCATGGGTTCCATGCGGGTGGAGTGGAAGGCGTGGGAGACGGTGAGGCGTCGGGTGCGTATGCCTTGTGCGGCGAGTTGTTGTGCTGCTTCGAGTACGGGTTCTTCGTCGCCGGAGAGGACGGTGGAGGTGGGGCTGTTGACTGCTGCGATGTCCACTCCCGGCGTTGGGGGGATGTGGTGTTCGGGGGCGGCGACGGCGATCATGGCGCCGCCTTCGGGCAGTGCTTGCATCAGGCGTCCGCGGGTGGTGACGAGTGTTGCCGCGTCTTCCAGCGAGAGCACGCCTGCGATGTGTGCGGCTGTGATCTCGCCGATGGAGTGTCCGCCGACGATGTCGGGTGTGATGCCCCAGGAGGCTATGAGCCGGTAGAGGGCGACTTCTACGGCGAACAGTGCGGCCTGTGTGTACATGGTCTGGTTGAGGCGGTCGGGGTCGTCACCGAAGACGATGTCGCGGACGTTTCCGCCGAGGGCGTCGCATGCTTCGTCGAACGCTTCGCGGTAGACGGGGAATGCTTCGTACAGTTCACGTCCCATGCCGAGCCGTTGGGAGCCCTGGCCGGTGAACAGTACGGCCAGCCGTCCGCGTGTGGCTGTGCCTGTCACGACGCCGGGTGCTGTTTCGCCTCGTGCCAGTGCGTCCAGGCCGGTCAGTGCCTCGTTGCGGTCGCCGGCGAGGATTACCGCGCGGTCCGGCAGCGCGGCTCGGCCCAGGGCCAGCGCGGCACCCAGCTCAGGCAGATCGAGTTCAGGTTGCCGCACGAGGAAGGACAGCAGCCGCTGTGCCTGCGCGCGCAGGGCCGTCGCGCCGCGGCCGGACAGCGGCAGGGGTACCGGGACGTCCTTCGGCCAGGTCGACGTCGTGTCGACGGAGGCGGGCTCCGCCTGTTCGAGAATGACGTGGGCGTTGGTGCCGCTGACGCCGAACGCGGAGACGCCCGCCCGCCGGGGCCGTCCGACCTCGGGCCAGGGCTGCTGTTCTGTCAGCAGTTCCACCGCGCCGGCCGACCAGTCGACCTGCGGGGTGGGGGCGTCGATGTGCAGGGTGCGCGGCAGGATTCCGTGCTGGAGGGCCAGTACCGTCTTGATGACGCCGGCGACGCCCGCGGCGGCCTGGGCGTGTCCGATGTTGGACTTCAACGATCCGAGCAGCAGGGGGCGTTCGCGGTCCTGGCCGTAGGTGGCCAGGATTGCCTGGGCCTCGATGGGGTCGCCCAGTGCGGTGCCCGTGCCGTGTGCCTCCACCGCGTCGATGTCGGCGGGGGTCAGCCCGGCCTCCGTCAACGCCCGTTTGATCACGCGCTGCTGGGAGGGGCCGTTGGGGGCGGTGAGGCCGTTGGAGGCGCCGTCCTGGTTGACGGCGCTGCCGCGCAGCACCGCCAGCACCCGGTGGCCGTTGCGCCGCGCGTCTGAGAGCCGTTCCAAAGCCAGCACGCCCACGCCCTCGGCCCATCCCGTGCCGTCGGCAGACGCCGCGAAGGACTTGCAGCGGCCGTCGACCGACATGCCGCGTTGCCGGGAGAAAGCTATGAAAATGCCGGGCGTCGGCATCACCGTGACACCACCGGCCAGCGCGATCGAGCACTCTCCCGCCCGCAGGGCCTGGGCGGCCAGGTGCAGAGCCACGAGAGAGGAGGAACAGGCGGTGTCCACGGCGACCGACGGCCCCTCGAAACCGAGCGCGTACGACACCCGGCCCGACAGCACGCTGGCCGAGGCACCGAGACCGAGCATGCCCTCCAGCTCGGCGGGCACGGGTTCCACACCCGACCCGTAGTTGTGGTAGGTCACGCCGGAGAAGACACCGACGTCCGTGCCACGCAGGGCGGTGGGGTCCAGACCGGCCCGCTCCAGCGCCTCCCACGACGTCTCCAGCATGAGCCGCTGCTGCGGGTCCACGGCCAGCGCCTCGCGGGGCGAGATGCCGAAGAAGGCCGCGTCGAAGTCGCCCGCGTCGTGGAGGAAGCCGCCTTGCGTGGCGTAGCTGGTGCCGGTGTGGTCCGGGTCGGGATGGAAGAGGGAGTCCAGGTCCCAGCCCCGGTCCGTCGGAAAGTCACTGACGCCGTCACGGCCGTCGAGTACGAGGTCCCACAGTTCCTCGGGCGTGGTCACGCCACCCGGCAGCCGGCACGCCATGCCGACGATGGCTATCGGCTCGTCGGTCGTAGCCGGGGCGGCCGTCGGCACCGCGGTCGCGGGGGCCGGCAGGTCGTCGACCAGCTCTTCCAGCAGGAAGGAGGTGAGGACCTGTGGTGTCGGGTAGTCGAAGAGGAGGGTGGTCGGCAGGGTGCGGCCGGTGAGGGTGTTGAGACGGTTGCGCAGTTGGACGGCGGTGGCCGAGTCGAAGCCGATCTGGTTGAACACCATGTCCGGTTCGATGTCGTCCGGCGAGGAGAACCCCAGGACGGCCGCGGTCTCCCGGCGAACGGTGGCCAGCAGGATGCGTTCCTGTTCCGGCGTGGACTGCCCGGCGAGGCCGGCGATGAGGACGCCGGTGTCCGACGGCGGTTCGGCGAGGCCCGGCAGCTGGTCGGCGACTGAGCCGACGGTGTCGGTGGCTGCGGCACTTCTGAGCCAGTAGTGCTGGTGTTGGAAGGGGTAGGTGGGGAGGTTCCAGGCGGTGTGTGGGGGTGTTTCGGTGTTGTGGCCGAGGTGGGTGGTCCAGTTGATGGGGAGGCCGCGGGTCCATGTGTGGCCGAGGGAAGTGAGGAGTTGTCGGGTGTTGCCTTGGTCGCGGCGCAGGGTGCCGGTGACGAGGACGGGGCCTGTTGGGGTGTGTTCGGCTGTGGCTTCGATGCTTGGGGTGAGGACGGGGTGTGCGCTGATTTCGATGTAGGTGGTGAAGCCTTGGGTGAGGAGGTGGGTGATGGCGGGGGTGAATTGGACGGTGTTGCGGAGGTTGCGGTACCAGTA
>NZ_JBIVWS010000030.1:0-70836 GCF_044768905.1 Streptomyces sp. NPDC090994 | reverse complement strand
CGTAAGTGACCGATTCCGCGCCGTTCCGAGGACGGACACCCCCCACCCCGGCCCCGACCCACCCGCACACGACTGGGCGCTACGCGCACCCCCACTGGACCCGCACAGGCGCCGCAGGCACCCCCCACCTGGACGCCCCCAGTTCGACACGCCCCCAAATCTCCACTTTCGTATGGGTAGATCGCTAGATCACTCCCCACTCACTGGAGGGCGCTGTGCGGCCGGAGGGCTACGACTACGACACCCACAGCCGACTGGCCGGACCGCTCACCGAGCCGTCCGGCACCGCGTACCGGGTGCAGTACACCTCGCTGCTCTCCCGCGAGCCCCACCGAATAAAAGCCGTCCTCCTCATGACCCTCGCGCCGCTGCTCACCGGCGCCCTGCTGGTCTACCTCGTCTGGCCCACCCACTGGGTGGAAAGGGAGGGCGCCGACCGCTGGCTGACCGCCCTCGACGTCACCATGCTCATAGCGATCGGCCTGATCGAACTGTTCATGGTCGTCAACGTCGTCTCCATCGCCCACGCCACGATGGTCGCCCGCGACCCCGTCCCCGTCACCCCCGAACCCGGCACCCGCGTCGCCTTCCTCACCACGTACGTCCCGGGCAAGGAACCCCTCTCCATGGTCCGCGCCACCCTCGAAGGCGCCACCCGCCTCACCCGCCCCGGCAAGGACAGCGTCCTCGACGTCTGGCTCCTCGACGAGGGCGACGACCCCGCCGCCAAGGCCCTCTGCGCAGAGCTCGGCGTCCACCACTTCACCCGCCACGGCGTCCCCGAGTGGAACCAGGAGACCGGCGTCCACAAGGCCCGCACCAAGCACGGCAACTACAACGCCTGGATCGCCATGCACGGCGACTCCTACGACTTCTTCGCCTCCGTCGACACCGACCACGTCCCGCTCCCCGACTTCCTGGAGCGGATGCTCGGTTACTTCCGTGACCCGGACGTCGCCTTCGTCGTCGGCCCCCAGGTGTACGGCAACTACCACAACCCCGTCACCAAGGCCGCGGAGTCCCAGCAGTACCTCTTCCACGCCCTGATCCAGCGGGCCGGCAACCGCTACCGCGCCCCCATGTTCGTCGGCACCAACAACGTCGTACGGATCGCGGCCGTGAAACAGGTGGGCGGCCTGTACGACTCGATCACCGAGGACATGGCCACCGGCTTCGAGATCCACCGCCGCCGCAACCCGCTGACCGGCCACCACTGGCAGTCCGTCTACACCCCCGACGTCCTCGCCGTCGGCGAGGGCCCGGCTTCCTGGACCGACTTCTTCACCCAGCAGATGCGCTGGTCCAGAGGCACCTACGAGACCCTCTTCAAGCAGTACCGCAAGGCCCTCTTCCGGATGCCCCCGGGCCGCCTGCTCTCCTACACCCTGATGCTCGTCTACTACCCGATGACGGCCGTCAACTGGTTCCTCGGCATCCTCAGCTGCCTCCTCTTCCTCTGCTTCGGCGCCTCCGGCACCGAGGTCGCCGCCTCCGTCTGGCTGATGCTCTACAGCGACGCCGCCGCCCTCCAGGTCGGCCTCTACCTGTGGAACCGCCGCCACAACGTCTCCCCGCACGAACCCGAGGGCTCCGGCGGCCTGGCCGGCATGGCCATGTCGGCCATCTCCGCCCCGATCTACCTCAAGTCGTTCAGCGAAGCGCTCCTGCGCCGCCCCAGCCGCTTCGTCGTCACCCCCAAGGGCGGCGACGCCAGCCCCGACCGCCCCCTCACCTTCCGCATCCACCTCACCTGGGCGACCGTCCTCGTCGCCGCCCTGATCGCGTCCGCCGTCCTCGACCACACCCACGTGGCGATGCGCACCTGGGCGCTCCTGGCGACCGCCATCTCCCTGGCCCCCTTCGCCGTCTGGGCCACCACGAACCACCGCGCACGCAAGGCGAAGCCGACCCCCACCCCCGCGGCACCCCCCATGCCCGCCTACCCGCCCGACGTCCCCCAAGCGACCACCGCCACCGCGACCGCCACCGCGACCGCCACCGCGACCGCCACCCCCACCCCCACCCCCGCCTTCGCCACCACCGGAATCACGTCGACCGTCTCCGGCACCATGACAGGAGGTAACTAGGCCATGGCCTACCAGCCCTCGCAGAAGACCAAGAAGACCGTCCTGGGCGTGGGCGGCCTGGCGGTCCTGGCCGCGCTCAACGCCCCGGCCGCCCTCGACTTCGCCGGCGAGAAGTACCACGCGTACAAGATCTCCCGCCCGTCCTACAAGGCGAAGTACGGCTCCTGGAACCAGGTCGACATCCCGGAGGAGTACCGCACCAACGCCATCCACGCCGCCCTCCTGCACACCGGCAAGGTGCTGATCGTCGCCGGCTCCGGCAACGAGCAGAAGAAGTTCGACGCGGGTTCCTTCGACACCGTCCTGTGGGACCCGGAGAAGAACACCTTCAAGAAGATCCCCACCCCGGAGGACTTCTTCTGCTCCGGCCACGCCCAGCTCCCCGACGGCCGCATGCTGGTGGCCGGCGGCACCGCCCGCTACGAACTCCTCGACGGCGAGGTCGAACGGGCCGGCGGCGGTATGCGCGTGAAGAACGAGAACCCCGACAAGGCCGTCCACCTCCCCAAGGGCACCCGCTTCCGCTCGCCGGCCGGCGTCGAGTACGTCTCCAAGTTCGACGTGACCGTCCCCAAGGCCAAGCGCGAGTTCGAGATCACCCGCGACGAGCGCGGCGTCGTCCAGCCGTACAAGACGAAAGTCACCGCCAGCGAGCGCCGCGTCTTCGTCGAGGCCGCCGAGAAGGGCCCGCTGTCGGTCACCGACACCCAGGCCCAGTACGAGATCGTCGGTCTGAAGGGCAAGGACGCCGACAACGCGTACGGCCTCAGCGAGAAGATCACCCTCGACAAGCAGGACTACCAGGGCATCCGCGCCGCCTACGAGTTCGACCCGGTCGCCGAGAAGTACGTCCCCGTCGACCCGATGGACAAGGCCCGCTGGTACCCGACCCTCGTCGGCCTGGACGACGGCCGCATCCTCGCCGCCTCCGGCCTGGACGACGTCGGCATGATCGACCCGGGCGACAACGAGATCTACGACCCGAAGACCAAGAAGTGGTCACCGGGCCCCAAGCGCTACTTCCCCACCTACCCGGCCCTCTTCCTCACCAAGGGCGGCAAGCTCTTCTACTCCGGTTCCAACGCCGGTTACGGCCCCGCCGACCAGGGCCGCGTCCCCGGCCTGTGGGACCTGGAGACCAACACCTTCCAGAAGGTCCCCGGCCTCACCGACCCGGACCAGCTCGAAACCTCCGCGTCCCTCCTCCTGCCCCCCGCGCAGGACCAGAAGGTGATGGTGCTGGGCGGCGGCGGGGTCGGCGAGTCGGAGAAGTCGACCCCGCGCACGGCCGTCGTCGACCTCAAGGAGGACAACCCGGTCTTCAAGCCCGGCCCCGACCTCCCCCAGGGCACCCGCTACCTGAACAGCGTGATCATGCCGGACGACACCGTCTTCACGTCCAACGGCTCCGAGGACTACCGCGGCCGCAGCGCCAGCAACATCCTCAAGGCGCAGTTCTACGACCCGGGGACCAACGCCTTCAAGGAGGCCGCCGCGCCCGCCGTGGGCCGCAACTACCACTCCGAGGCGCTGCTGCTGCCCGACGGCCGGGTCGCCACCTTCGGCTCCGACCCGCTCTTCGACGACCAGCAGAACACCAAGCTCGGCCACTTCGAGCAGCGGATGGAGGTCTTCACCCCGCCGGCCCTGCACCGCAACACGGCCGCCCGCCCGGCCCTGAAGGACGGCCCGGAGACCCTCGACGCGAACCACCGCGTCACCTACCGCACCGACCACCCCGACCGGATCGCCGAGGCCCGCCTGATGCGCCCGAGCGCGGTGACCCACACCACCGACGTCGAACAGCGCTCCATCGCACTCGACGTGACCAAGAAGGGGAAGTCGGTCACCTTCGACATCCCCGAGGACCGCACCCTGGTCCCGCCCGGCTGGTACATGCTCTTCGTCACCGATTCGGCCGGCACCCCGTCGAAGGCGAAGTGGATCAAAGTCGAGTAGACCAGGTCACTCCGCATCACCGGCATCACCGGCATCACCGGCATCACCGGCATCACGGGCGTTACGGGCTAGCCCCAGTGCGTACTCCGGCCACCACCGCCCGGCGTCCGGCCCGCCCGCGCAGGTGCCGTCCGACTCCCCGGGCCGCTTGATCCACAGGTACGCGTCGACGACCGGGTCCCCGGTGTCGGTGGTCGGCCGGGTGCCCAGCGCCCGGCCGGGCGGGTTGCACCAGACGCCGGGCAGCGGCCCGTTCCCGTTGCGGCTGGTGTCGATCACGAAGTGCTTGCCGCCCAGCCCCTGGGACAGCTTCTTGCCGTACGCCGTGGTGTCGGCGTTCGTCTGGAAGTTGGAGACGTTGAGCGCGAAGCCGTCGGCGTCCTCGATCCCGGCCCGCTTCAGCGGTTCGACCAGCGCCCAGGGGTCCTTGATCCAGGACGGGTTGCCCGCGTCGAGGTAGACCTTGGTGTGCGGCTGCTCCTTCAGCCGGGTGATCGCCTCGCCCAGCAGCCGCTCCCGTTCGGCGTGCAGCTCGCCGGGCGTACAGCCGTCCACGATGTGCGCGACGGCGTCGGGCTCCAGCACCACCAGGGCCTTGGCGTCACCGATGGCGTCGGCGAACTTCCCGATCCACTGCCGGTAGGCCGCCGCGCCGGCCGCGCCCCCGGCGGAGTGCTGGCCGCAGTCGCGGTGCGGGATGTTGTAGGCGGTCAGCAGGACCGTCTTCCCCGCCTTCGTCGCCGCCCGGGTGGCCCGGCGCACCAGCGGCGTCGGGTCGATCTCGCCGGCCGGCCAGAGCGCGGCCGGCTGCCCGGCGATCCGCTGGAGGAGTTCGGCGTCCTGGGAACGGCCCTGCCGCTGCCACTGCCGGCCTTGCCGGGCGGCGGGGCTGTCCGGGTCGACCCAGAAGCCGGAGCCGGCCGCCTTCCGGGAGGGGACCGCGGCCACGGACGCCTCGTCGACGTCGGCCGCGGAGGAACAGCCCGCCGCGAGCCCGAGGGCGGTGAGGGGCGCGAGGGTGCGGATCAGCCGGAACATGCTGCTCCCTGAAGCAGAGGTAAGTAAGCGTAACGATCCACCACGCATCGTTACATACCGGACGCGCCGCCCCTCGCATCGCCATGCCCGCGCCCGAGTACGCCCGCGCTCCGCGCCCGAGTACGCCCGCGCTCCGCGCCCGAGTACGCCCGCGCCCCGCGCCCCACGATCCCCGGCCGCCGCCCCCGCACCACCCGGTCCGAAAAGCGGGACAGAGCTGACCGGCATGTGACCGGCCGGTAAGGTCTGATGCCGTGCCGAAGCCCCTCAGTCTCTCCTTCGACCCCATCGCCCGCGCCGACGAAAGCTGGAAGCGCCGTTGGGGCAACGTGCCCTCCATGGCCGCCATCACCTCGATCATGCGGGCCCAGCAGATCCTGCTGGCCGAGGTCGACGCGGTGGTCAAGCCGTACGGGCTGACCTTCGCGCGGTACGAGGCGCTGGTGCTGCTCACCTTCTCCAAGTCGGGCGAGCTGCCGATGTCCAAGATCGGCGAGCGGCTCATGGTCCACCCCACCTCGGTCACGAACACCGTCGACCGCCTGGTCACCTCGGGCTTCGTCGCTAAGCGCCCCAACCCCAACGACGGCCGCGGCACCCTCGCCTCGATCACCGACAAGGGCCGCGACGTGGTCGAATCCGCCACCCGCGACCTGATGGCCATGGACTTCGGCCTGGGCGCCTACGACGCCGAGGAGTGCGGCGAGATCTTCGCGATGCTGCGCCCGCTGCGGGTGGCCGCGGGCGACTTCGAAGAGGACTGAGCCGGGGGCGGGGCGCCGCAAGATCGCCCGGAACGCCTCGTTACGCTCGTACCCATGAAAAAGAGCGTGCTGACCCGCTACCGGGTCATGGCGTACGTCACCGGTGTCCTGCTGATCCTGCTGTGCCTCGGCATGATCGGCAAGTACGTGCTGGACATGAACGGTGCCGACGACTTCACCCGCGTCGTCAGCATCGCGCACGGCTGGCTCTACGTCATCTACCTCGTCTTCGCCTTCGACCTGGGCGCCAAGGCGAAGTGGCCGGTCAAGAAGCAGCTGTGGGTGCTGCTCGCCGGGACCATCCCGACGGCCGCGTTCTTCGTCGAACGCAGGATCACCCCGGAACTCCAGGCGAAGTTCACCGAGGCCGGCGGTCCCGCGCCCGTCAAGGCGTAGGGCACCCGCCACCACCGCCGTACACACGTACGGCGGTATGCCATCGACAGATACTAGGACGTCCTAGTAAATTCAGGGTATGGACGCTGACGCCATAGAGGAGGGCCGCCGACGCTGGCAGGCCCGGTACGACGCGGCGCGCAAGCGCGACGCGGACTTCACGACGCTCTCCGGCGACCCCGTGGAGCCGGTGTACGGCCCCCGCCCCGGGGACACCTACCAGGGCTTCGAGCGGATCGGCTGGCCGGGCGAGTACCCCTTCACCCGCGGCCTGTACCCGACCGGCTACCGGGGCCGGACCTGGACGATCCGCCAGTTCGCCGGGTTCGGCAACGCCGAGCAGACCAACGAGCGCTACCGGATGATCCTCCGCAACGGCGGCGGCGGCCTCTCGGTCGCCTTCGACATGCCGACGCTGATGGGCCGCGACTCCGACGACCCGCGCTCGCTCGGCGAGGTCGGCCACTGCGGGGTGGCCGTCGACTCGGCCGCCGACATGGAGGTCCTCTTCCGTGACATCCCGCTCGGCGACGTCACGACGTCGATGACGATCAGCGGCCCGGCGGTCCCCGTCTTCTGCATGTACCTGGTCGCGGCGGAACGCCAGGGTGTCGACCCGGCCGTCCTCAACGGCACCCTCCAGACCGACATCTTCAAGGAGTACATCGCCCAGAAGGAGTGGCTCTTCCAGCCCGAGCCGCACCTGCGCCTGATCGGCGACCTGATGGAGTACTGCGCGGCCGGTATCCCCGCCTACAAGCCGCTCTCCGTCTCCGGCTACCACATCCGCGAGGCCGGCTCCACGGCCGCGCAGGAGCTGGCGTACACCCTGGCCGACGGCTTCGGGTACGTGGAGCTGGGCCTCTCCCGCGGCCTGGACATCGACACCTTCGCCCCCGGCCTGTCCTTCTTCTTCGACGCGCACGTCGACTTCTTCGAGGAGATCGCGAAATTCCGCGCGGCCCGCCGCATCTGGGCCCGCTGGATGCGCGACGTGTACGGCGCGCGGTCGGAGAAGTCCCAGTGGCTGCGCTTCCACACCCAGACCGCCGGCGTCTCCCTCACCGCGCAGCAGCCCTACAACAACGTCGTCCGTACGGCGGTGGAGGCTCTGGCGGCCGTACTGGGCGGCACCAACTCCCTGCACACCAACGCCCTCGACGAGACCCTCGCCCTCCCCTCCGAACAGGCGGCGGAGATCGCCCTGCGCACCCAGCAGGTCCTGATGGAGGAGACCGGTGTCGCCAACGTGGCCGACCCGCTCGGCGGCTCCTGGTACGTCGAACAGCTGACGGACCGGATCGAACGGGACGCGGAGAAGATCTTCGAGCGGATAAGGGAACGGGGGCAGCGCGCCCACCCCGACGGACAGCACCCCATCGGCCCGATCACCTCCGGCATCCTGCGCGGCATCGAGGACGGCTGGTTCACCGGCGAGATCGCCGAGTCCGCCTTCCGCTACCAGCGGTCCCTGGAGAAGGGCGACAAACGGGTCGTCGGCGTCAACACCCACACCGGCTCCGTCACCGGCGACCTCGAGATACTGCGGGTCAGCCACGAAGTGGAACGGGAGCAGGTGCGGGCACTGGGCGAGCGCAGGGCCGGGCGGGACGACACCGACGTACGCGCCGCCCTCGACGCCATGCTCGACGCGGCCCGCTCCGGCGCCAACATGATCGAGCCGATGCTCGACGCGGTACGCGCGGAGGCGACGCTCGGGGAGATCTGCGGGGTGCTGCGGGAGGAGTGGGGGGTGTACACGGAGCCGGCGGGGTTCTGACCCCCGGGCCGACCCCGGGCCCGCCCCGGGCCGACCCCGGGCCCGCCCCGGGCCGACCCCGGGCCCGCCCCGGGCCGACCCCGGGCCCGCCCCGGGCCGACCCCGGGCCCACCCCGGGGCCTACTCGGCCGGCCGGGAGGTCAGGCCCGACAGCAGGACCCGGGTGAAACCGCGTACCCACGCCTCGTCGGCGGGCTCCGCGCTCACCAGCGTCCGGTGCACCACCGCGCCCGCCACCACGTCGAAGATCAGGTCCACGGTGCGGGCGGCCTCGTCCGGGTCGGGCTGGGGCGGGAGTTCGCCGCGGGCCTGGGCGCGGGCGCGGCCCTCCAGGACCAGGCCCTTCTGGCGTTCCACGATCGAGCGGCGGATGCGTTCGCGCAGGGCGGCGTCGCGGGTGGACTCGGCGACGACCGCCATCAGGCCGCTGCGGGCCTCCGGGCGGTCCAGGATCGACGCGAACTGGAGGACCACGCCCTCGATGTCGGCGGCCAGGCAGCCGCAGTCGGGCAGCCGGAGTTCGTCGAACAGCTCGGCGACCGCGTCGACGACCAGCTCGTTCTTGCCCGACCAGCGGCGGTAGAGGGTCGTCTTGGCGACCCCGGCCCGTGCCGCCACGTCGCCCAGGGTCAGTTTCGACCAGCCCAGCTCGACCAGTGCCTCCCGTGTCGCGGCCAGGATCGCGGCATCGGCCGCCGCACTGCGCGGGCGGCCGGAGCGACCGGCGGGGGAGCGGTTCGGCATCCCTCGACCCTATCCGCGGGTTTGGCGGGGGACGTCGTGAGGGAGATCACCAAGGGGCCGTATCGCGGGGGGTGCGCAGGGCATTACGCTACGACTCGTAGCGAAAGCGAGGGTGACCTCAGGCTGGAGCGACGACCACCGGCGCCAGGTGGGGACCTGGCGCCGAACAGCACACTTCGGAGCGGGTTTCAGGCCGCTTTTCACGGACGCGCGCGGTACGGGGGAGGATAGGCGCATGCAGCCACGGAACATGTCCATGAGCGGGGTCGTCGACCTCGCCGCGGTGAAGGCGGCCCAGGAGGCCAAGGCCAAGGCGGAGCAGGCCCGCGCCCAGGCCGCGCAGCAGGGCGGCGGGGGTGCCGTCTCACCCGCCGATCTCGTCATCGACGTCGACGAGGCGGGCTTCGAACTCGATGTCCTGCAGCGGTCCACCGAGGTCCCGGTCGTCATCGACTTCTGGGCCGAGTGGTGCGAGCCCTGCAAGCAGCTGAGCCCGGTCCTGGAGCGGCTCACCGTCGAGTACAACGGCCGGTTCGTGCTCGCCAAGATCGACGTCGACGCCAACCAGATGCTGATGCAGCAGTTCGGCATCCAGGGCATCCCGGCCGTCTTCGCGGTGGTCGCGGGGCAGGCGCTGCCCCTCTTCCAGGGTGCCGCCGGCGAGGCCCAGATCCGCCAGACCCTGGACCAGCTGGTGCAGGTCGCCGAGCAGCGCTTCGGCCTGACCGGCCTGGTCGTCGACCCCGAGGCCGACCCGGGCGCCGCCCAGCAGGCCCCCGCCGCCCCGGCCGGACCGCACGACGCCGCGCTGGAGGCCGCCGTACAGGCCCTGGACGCGGGCGACCTGGGCGGCGCGGTGCGCGCGTACCAGAACGTACTGAACGAGGACCCGGGCAACACCGAGGCCAAACTCGGCCTCGCCCAGGCCGAGTTGCTCCAGCGGGTGCAGGAGCTGGACCCGCAGCAGGTGCGCAAGGACGCCGCCGACAAGCCCGCCGACGTGCAGGCGCAGATCGCCGCCGCCGACCTCGACCTGGTCGGCGGTCACGTGGAGGACGCCTTCGGGCGCCTCATCGACACGGTGCGGCGCACCTTCGGCGACGAACGGGACGCCGTACGGGTGCGGCTGCTGGAGCTGTTCGAGGTCGTCGGCGCCGACGACCCGCGGGTGACGGCGGCCCGCCGGGCGCTCGCCCGCGCCCTGTTCTGACCGGACCCGCGCCTCTCCCGACCGCCCGGCCGACGATCTTCCGGCCGGGCGGTGCCCGAGTGAAGAGAAACGTCGGCGGAGCCGCAGGACGACCGTGCTTTACCAAAACTTGGTAATCGCGGCCGCTGTTACTGCGAGTAAGTCACCGGCAGGGGAGTGCGGGAATCTGTCCGGTGAAGGGCGGCTTTGTCCCGTCGTCCGGAGACACCCAGCGTCGCCGGGCGGGACCCCTGCGTCGACCCATGGTTATCGCCCCGTTACTAGCCAGTAACGGCGCCCCTTGTGCGGGCGCCGAGAATGCACCACGATCGGCCACGCTCGGTCCGTTCCCGTACCCCGACAGCCAATCGGGTCACGGGCTTCCTGGGTCCCCACCGAGCAGGACCGGCGGCAGTGGAGCCGGCCCTTGGGCAGGGGGGTCTTCGCCCTTTTCGGCGGAGCCTGTCCGCAAGGTTGTGCGTGATGCGTGTCAGGCGCGACCAGTGGTTGTCGCTCGGGGGTGATCGCCGGTGATTCGGGCGCGTGGTGCGCGCCGTCGACCGCGGGCGCTCTCCTTCCCGAGGACGTAGCACTTCTCCCATCCCTGCCCGGCCGAGCCGCCGTCTGGGGGCGAGCCGAGGCCAGGAGATGTACGTCCGAGAAGGAGGAAATATGGAGTCCCAAGTGCGTGGTGGGACCAGATGGAAGCGGTTCGCTGTGGTGATGGTGCCCAGCGTCGCCGCGACGGCCGCGATAGGCGTCGCTCTGGCGCAGGGGGCGCTCGCCGCTTCGTTCAGTGTGTCGGGGCAGCAGTTCAAGGTGACGGCCAAGGAGCTCACCGGTCACGGGTTCTCGCAGTACGGGGCCTACAACGACGGCGCGAGCGGCCGTAACGCCGTGGCCGTCTCGGCGTTCACCTCCGCCGAGATCGACAAGCTGTGCCAGTCGGTCGTCACGAACGTCCCGCTGCTGGGTCCCATCACCCTGCGGCTGGAGGCCGGCGACACGTCGCAGAAGCAGGAAGCGGTCTACGCCGAGCAGCTGTACATCGACGTCGCCGATCTGCAGGCGGACGCCACCTTCAAGAACATCGACATCGGTGTGGCGGCCGGGTCCATCGACAAGGGCCCCGGCCAGAAGAAGGCGGAGGTCGACAGCGAACGGGCCAACCCGGGCGGCTTCGCCCAGCAGGCCGACGAGGCCGTGCTGACCGACGTGAAGCAGACGGCGTGGGCCACCACCGCCGGAACCTTCAAGCTCAGCGGTCTGCACATGTCGCTCAAGAAGGGCGACGGCGAAGGCATCGAGTGCTACTGAGCCCTCGCTGACGGGCGGGGGCCGGCCGCGCCCCCGCCCGTTCACCCCCACATCACCACCACAGCAACGCTGTACCAGGGAGCTGTTTTCCATGAGCGCCGAGAGTCCTGTCGCCGCCGGCCAGTTCACCCGCCGTAGGCAGCAGTTCCGAGACTGGCGGGGCACCCGGCCGTTCTGGGCCGGTCTGCTCGTCCTGCTCGGTGGCTTCCCGATCATGTACTTCCCGTACGCGAACCTGAAGTTCGGCAATCTGACGGTGGCCATGTCCACCACGGCCGGTGCCGGCTCTCTGATCATCGGCGTGCTGCTGGTCGTCCTCGGCGTCAGCCTCTGGTTCCAGAAGCACGTGCGGACCTTCGCCGGCGTCGCGGCGATCCTGCTCGCCCTGGTGTCCATCCCCGTGTCCAACTTCGGCGGCTTCGTCGTCGGCTTCGTGCTCTCGCTCGTCGGCGGGGCCATGGCCGTCTCGTGGGCGCCGGGCATACCGGCCGAGCCGCAGCCGGCGCAGCTGACCAGGGAGCGGGGCGATGTCCCCGGGGGCGCGGCGGAGGAGCCGAACCATCTGTCAGGAACGAGCCCGGCCAACGGGGCGAACGGGAGGCGAAGTGCCGGCTGACGAGGTGACTCACGGGGCTGACGCGGAGGCGTCCCGCGTGAGAACCGGGCCGCGCCACGCGGCACCCAGGAAACCGTTGTTCACCAGGTTCCATGTGCCGGCCGGCAAGGCGATAGCCCTGGCGGCGATGCCGACGGCGGTCCTCATGGGGATGGGGTTCACGCCGACGCTGGCCGCGGCGGACGGCAACGACCAGACGTCCACGTCGAAGAGCCTGACGGCCGAGGAGTACAAGGCCTGCGTGGCGGCGCTGACGGGCGACGAGGACGGCAAGGGCGGCAAGGACGACCAGGACGGTGCCTCGGCGTCGGCCACGGCGTCGCCCTCGGTGAGTGCGAGCGGGGCCGATGAGGCCGACGACGACACGGAGCCGAGCCCGTCCGCGACGGACACGGGCACGGGCGCCGGCACGGGCACGGACTCGGGAGTGAAGGCCGGCTCCTCTTCGTCGGATTCAGGTTCCGACGACGAGACGGCAGAGACCGAGACCGAGACCGAGCCGTCCGCCACCACCGCCGAGTCCTCCCCCTCCCCCTCCCCGTCGGCCACCGCAAGCGGCGGCGGAGTGCTCGAAGGCATCGGTGACGCCCTTGAGGACCTCTTCACCGGCGGCAAGAGCACCGAGGAGTCCGCGAGCGCCACGGCGACCCCGTCCCCGTCGGCCACCCCCTCCGCGTCAGCCTCGGCCTCCGCCGGCCCGTCCGGCGACGGCGAGGACGAGGGCGCCGCCTCCGACGCGGGGGACGAGGCGTCCGAGGCGGTACAGGACGCCGGGGAAACCGTCGACGAGGCCACCGCCTCGCCCACCGCCGGCGGCACCGGCACCGGCACGACCACCAGCCCCACCCCCTCCGCGAGCGCGAGCGCCGGCGCCTCCGCCGACCCGGCCGTGGACTGCCCGATCGCCACCGACGCCGAGGGCGGTGTCGACAACACCCTCCCCCTGCCGAACCGCCCCTGGGAGCTGGAGGCCAGCTCGCTCACCCTGAAGGGCGCCTCGTACAAGGGGATCGTCGAGGTGCGGACGGCCGACGGGTCCACCAAGAAGGTCCTGAAGTACGTCGTCTCCAACGGCACCGACATCGGCGACCTGCACCAGATCGTGCACGACGAGACGACCGGAAAGACCCACCACGTGCAGGCGGCCGAGGGCTCCACGTCCACGATCCGCGACGGCGACACGGTGATGTACACGGAGAGCATCTCCGGCAACCTGCTGGGGCTGATCCCGATCACCTTCGACCCGGAGCACCCGCCGCCGCTGGACATCCCGCTGATCTACTTCACGAACGTGAAGGTGGTGCAGGCGGGGCAGTTCGGCGGAACGCTGACCGTCCCGGGGCTGCACCAGTACATGACCGACGGGACCGACTGACCCCGTACGAAAGCTGAGGGCGCCCCCTGCGACAGGGGGCGCCCTCAGCCACGTACCGCTGGAGATCAGCCGCGGACGGCCTCGCCCAGGTGGTGGACGCGGACCATGTTGGTGGTGCCGGGGACGCCGGGGGGCGAACCGGCGGTGATCACCACGATGTCACCGGGGTTGAAGCGGTTGAGCTTGACCATCTCCTGGTCCACCAGGTCGACCATCTCGTCGGTGGAGTTGACGAACGGCACGACGTGCGACTCCACGCCCCAGCTCAGCGCCAGCTGATTGCGGGTCGACTCGTCGGTCGTGTACGCGATGATCGGCTGGACCGCGCGGTAGCGGGACAGCCGGCGGGCGGTGTCACCGGACTGGGTGAAGGCGACCAGGCCCTTGCCGCCGAGGAAGTCGGCGATCTCGGCGGCGGCACGGGCCACCGAACCGCCCTGCGTGCGCGGCTTCTTGCCCGGGACCAGGGGCTGGAGGCCCTTGGAGAGGAGTTCCTGCTCGGCCGCCTGGACGATCTTCGACATCGTCTTGACGGTCTCGATCGGGTACGCGCCGACGCTCGACTCCGCCGACAGCATGACCGCGTCCGCGCCGTCCAGGATCGCGTTGGCGACGTCGGACGCCTCGGCGCGGGTCGGGCGGGAGTTGGTGATCATCGACTCCATCATCTGGGTCGCGACGATCACCGGCTTGGCGTTGCGGCGGCACAGCTCGATCAGGCGCTTCTGCACCATGGGGACCTTTTCGAGCGGGTACTCGACGGCCAGGTCGCCGCGGGCGACCATGACGGCGTCGAACGCCGCGACGACGTCCTCCATGTTCTCGACCGCCTGCGGCTTCTCCACCTTGGCGACGACGGGGACGCGGCGGCCCTCCTCGTCCATCACGCGGTGCACGTCCTGGACGTCCTTGGCGTCCCGGACGAAGGAGAGCGCGACCAGGTCGCAGCCCATGCGCAGCGCGAAGCGGAGGTCCTCGATGTCCTTCTCGGACAGCGCGGGGACGTTGACGGCCGCGCCGGGCAGGTTGATGCCCTTGTGGTCGGAGATGACGCCGCCCTCGATGACGATCGTCTTCACCCGGGGGCCCTCGACCTCGGTGACCTTCAGCTCGACGTTGCCGTCGTTGATGAGGATCGGGTCGCCCTTGGCGACGTCGCCGGGCAGGCCCTTGTACGTCGTACCGCAGATCGTCTTGTCGCCCGGGACGTCCTCGGTGGTGATGGTGAACTCGTCACCGCGCACCAGCTCGACGGGACCCTCGGCGAAGGTCTCCAGGCGGATCTTCGGGCCCTGGAGGTCGGCGAGCACACCGATGGCCCGGCCGGTCTCCTTCGCGGCGGCCCGGACCCGGTCGTACCGGCCCTGGTGCTCGGCGTGGGTGCCGTGGCTGAAGTTGAAGCGGGCCACGTTCATGCCGGCCTCGATCAGCGCGACGAGCTGCTCGTGGGAGTCGACCGCGGGGCCGAGAGTACAGACGATTTTCGAACGGCGCATGGGGCGATCCTATCGGTTTGTTTCGCTCCGGAATATTCCGCCTGGCGGAACGTACATATGGGCGCGGGCATGCTCACCCGTGAATTTATCGGCTGTTCTTTTCGACCAGTGCGTACGTCTGTGTCGCGATCTCCAATTCTTCATCCGTCGGCACCACCGCGACCTTCACCCGCGCGCCCTCGGGGGAGATCAGCCGCGGACCGTCGCCGCGTACGGCGTTCAGCTCGGCGTCGACCGCCAGGCCCAGTCCCTCCAGGCCCGCCACGGCGGCTTCCCGCACCGGTGCGGCATTCTCGCCGACCCCGGCCGTGAACGCGACCGCGTCCACCCGCCCGAGAACGGCGTAATAGGCGCCGATGTACTTCTTCAGACGGTGAATGTAGATGTCGAAGGCGAGCTTCGCCTCTTCGTCCCCGGCGTCCACGCGGCGCCGGATCTCCCGCATGTCGTTGTCGCCGCACAGACCGAACAGGCCGCTCCTCTTGTTGAGGAGAGTGTCGATCTCGTCCGTGGACATTCCGCCAACGCGCTCCAAATGGAAGATGACCGCCGGGTCCAGGTCTCCCGACCGGGTACCCATCACCAGTCCCTCCAACGGCGTCAGCCCCATGGAGGTGTCCACGCACCGGCCGCCCTCGACCGCGGAGGCGGAGGCGCCGTTGCCGAGGTGGAGGACGATGACGTTCACGTCCGCCGGGTCCTTGCCCAGCAGCCGGGCGGTCTCGCGGGAGACGTACGCGTGCGAGGTGCCGTGGAAGCCGTAGCGGCGGATGCGGTGCCGGTCGGCGATCTTCGGGTCGATCGCGTAGCGTGCCGCCGACTCCGGCATGGTCGTGTGGAACGCCGTGTCGAAGACCGCCACCTGGGGCAGGTCGGGGCGCAGGGACCGAGCCGTGCGGATGCCGGTCAGGTTGGCCGGGTTGTGCAGCGGCGCCACCGGGATCAGGCGTTCGACCTCGGTGAGCACCTGGTCGTCGATGAGGGTGGGCTCGGTGAAGAACATGCCGCCGTGCACCACCCGGTGCCCGATCGCGGCCAGCTCGGGGGAGTCCAGGCCCAGGCCGTCCCGGGACAGCTCCTCGGCGACCGCCTTGAGGGCGGCCTCGTGGTCGGCGATCGGGCCGTTCTGCTCCCGGGTGTCGCCGTCGGGCACGTGGGTGTGCTTGAGCCGGGAGGTCTGCTCGCCGATCCGCTCGACCAGGCCCACCGCGAGGCGGCTGCTGTCCCGCATGTCCAGCAGCTGGTACTTCAGCGAGGAGGAACCGGAGTTGAGGACGAGGACGCGGGTGGGGGTGCTGCTCACTGTTCGGAAGCCTTCTCGATGGGGGACTGGGCCTGGATGGCCGTGATGGCGACGGTGTTCACTATGTCTTGCACCAACGCGCCGCGGGACAGGTCGTTGACCGGCTTGCGCAGGCCCTGGAGGACCGGGCCGACGGCGATGGCGCCGGCCGAGCGCTGCACGGCCTTGTAGGTGTTGTTGCCGGTGTTGAGGTCGGGGAAGATCAGCACGGTGGCCTGCCCGGCGACCTCGGAGCCGGGCAGCTTGGTCGCGGCGACGGACGGTTCGACGGCGGCGTCGTACTGGATGGGGCCCTCGATCATCAGGTCGGGCCGGCGGGAGCGGACGATCTCCGTGGCCTCGCGCACCTTGTCGACGTCGGCGCCGGAGCCGGAGGTGCCGGTGGAGTACGACAGCATCGCGATGCGCGGCTCGACGCCGAACCGGGCCGCCGTCGCCGCCGACTGGACGGCGATGTCGGCGAGCTGCTCGGCGTTCGGGTCGGGGTTGACCGCGCAGTCGCCGTAGACCAGCACCTTGTCGGCCAGGCACATGAAGAAGACGGACGAGACGATCGACGCGTCCGGCTTGGTCTTGATGATCTCGAAGCCGGGGCGGATGGTGGCGGCGGTGGAGTGCACCGACCCCGACACCATGCCGTCGGCCAGGCCCTCCTGCACCATCAGGGTGCCGAAGTAGTTGACGTCGGAGACGACGTCGTAGGCCAGCTCCACGGTGACGCCCTTGTGGGCGCGCAGTTCGGCGTAGCGCTCGGCGAAGCGGTCGCGCAGGTCGCTGGTGGCCGGGTCGATCAGCTGGGAGTCGCCGAGGTCGATGCCGAGGTCGGCGGCCTTCTTGCGGATCTGCTCGACGGGGCCCAGCAGGGTCAGGTCGCACACGCCCCGGCGCAGCAGCACCTCGGCCGCGTGCAGGACGCGCGGCTCGGTGCCCTCGGGCAGGACGACCCGGCGCAGGTTCGAGCGGGCCTGCTCCAGCAGCTTGTGCTCGAACATCATCGGCGTGACGCGGTCGCTGCTCGGGGCCTGGACGCGCTTGTCCAGGGCGGCGGTGTCGACGTACCGCTCGAACAGGCCGAGGGCGGTCTCCGCCTTGCGCGGGGTGGCCGCGTTCAGCTTGCCCTCCAGGGAGAAGAGCCGCTCGGCGGTGGGGAAGCTGTTGCCCGGCACGGACAGGACGGGGGTGCCGGGGGCGAGGCGGGCGGCGAGGGTGAGGACGTCGTCGCCGGGCACCTCGTCCAGGGTGAGCAGCACGCCGGCTATCGGCGGGGTGCCGGCGCTGTGCGCGGCCAGCGAGCCGATGACCAGGTCGGCGCGGTCGCCGGGGGTGACGACCAGGCAGCCGGGGGTCAGGGCGCCGAGGAACTTGGCCAGCGAGGCGCCGCCGAAGACGAAGTCCAGCGCGTCCCGGGCCAGCCCCGAGTCGTCGCCGAGGACCACCTTGGCGCCGAGGGCGTGGGAGATCTGGGAGACGGTGGGCGCGGAGAGCGCGGGCTCGTCGGGGACGACGAAGCAGGGCACCGGGAGCAGCCCGGTCAGCCGCTCGGCGATCAGGTCCCGGTCCTCGCGGGCGACCCGGTTGGTGACCATGGCCAGCACGTCGCAGCCGAGCGAGTCGTAGGCGCGGAAGGCGTTGCGGGTCTCGGCGAGGACCGACTCCGCGGCCTGCTTGCGCCCGCCCACCACCGGGATCACGGAGGCGCCGAACTCGTTGGCGAGCCGTGCGTTGAGCGACAGCTCGTCGGGGAACTGGGTGTCGGCGAAGTCGGTGCCGAGGACGAGGACCACGTCGTAGTCGCGGGCGACCAGGTGGAAGCGGTCGACCAGGGCGGAGACCAGTTCGTCGGCGCCCTGCTCGGCCTGGAGGGCGGACGCCTCCTGGTAGTCCATGCCGTAGACGGTCGCCGGGTCCTGGGAGAGCCGGTAGCGGGCGCGCAGCAGCTCGAAGAGGCGGTCGGGGCCGTCGTGGACGAGGGGACGGAAGACGCCGACCCGGTCGACCTGGCGGGTCAGGAGTTCCATGACCCCCAGCTCGACGACCTGGCGGCCGTCGCCGCGGTCGATACCGGTCACGTACACGCTGCGCGTCACGCGTGCTCTCCGTTCCGTCGGGTCCGTCGTGTCTGTCGTTCCATCGGTTTCCGTCGCTGTTCCCTGCCGTTCCCTCGTCAAAAGGGCGGCGTTAAAAATCGCCCACCAAGGTGAGCGGAACCCTCTTGACAATACCTCTCGTGGTAGATAAGGCGCCCGTCAATGCGGCGTCGGCGGTGTTCCGCGGGACGTGAAACAATCGACAGTGCCTCACCGGTGCCGACAGGGAGCAGGAGACACAGCACGATGCGAATCGGAGTTCTCACCGCAGGCGGCGACTGCCCCGGACTGAACGCCGTGATCCGGTCGGTCGTGCACCGAGCGGTCGCGCAGTACGGCGACGAGGTGATCGGCTTCGAGGACGGCTACGCCGGCCTCCTGGACGGCCGCTACCGCGCCCTCGACCTGAACGCCGTCAGCGGCATCCTCGCCCGCGGCGGCACCATCCTCGGCTCCTCCCGGCTGGAGCGCGACCGGCTCCGCGAGGCCTGCGAGAACGCCGCCGACATCGCCCGCGACTTCGGCATCGACGCGCTGATCCCGATCGGCGGCGAGGGCACGCTGACCGCGGCCCGGATGCTGTCGGACGCCGGGCTGCCCGTGGTCGGCGTGCCGAAGACGATCGACAACGACATCTCCTCCACCGACCGCACCTTCGGCTTCGACACGGCCGTCGGGGTGGCGACGGAGGCGATGGACCGCCTGAAGACCACGGCCGAGTCCCACCAGCGGGTGATGGTCGTCGAGGTCATGGGCCGGCACGCCGGCTGGATCGCGCTGGAGTCCGGCATGGCGGCCGGCGCGCACGGCATCTGCCTGCCCGAGCGGCCCTTCGACCCCTCTCACCTGGTCAAGATGGTCGAGGAGCGGTTTGCCCGCGGCAAGAAGTTCGCGGTGATCTGCGTCGCCGAGGGCGCCCACCCCGTCGAGGGCTCCATGGACTACGGGCACGGCGAGATCGACCAGTTCGGCCACGAGCGCTTCCAGGGCATCGGCACGGCACTGGCGTACGAGCTGGAGCGCCGGCTCGGCAAGGAGGCCAAGCCGGTCATCCTCGGCCACGTCCAGCGCGGCGGCACGCCCACCGCGTACGACCGCGTCCTCGCCACTCGCTTCGGCTGGCACGCCGTGGAGGCGGCGCACCGGGGCGACTTCGGCCGGATGACGGCGCTGCGCGGCACCGACGTGGTGATGGTGCCGCTGGCCGAGGCGGTGACCGAGCTGAAGACGGTGCCGAAGGACCGGATCGTCGAGGCGGAGTCGGTCTTCTAGGGCGTTCCGGGGCTTTCCGGGGCTTTCTCAGGTTTACCAGGGCTTCCTGGGGCTTCCTGCCTGAGACTTCTTGGGGCTTTCTAGGGCCCGCCGGCCCCGGTCTCCTTCTCGACCGCCGTCCAGAAGTACTCCAGGACCCGGTCGCGCAGGTCGAGGCCGCCCGGGGTGGCCAGGCGGGCCTGGTACTCGGCGTGCAGGTCGCGCAGGACGTGCTCCACCAGGGCCCGGTCCAGGGGTACGAGCTTGGCGATGCCCCGGGCGTGTCCCTGCCAGCGGGTGGTCACGGCTTTGCGCAGCAGTTCGGTGAGGCGGTCGTCCTGCCCGGTGACGGTGACGTACTCGGGCGGCGTCAGGCCGAAGAGGTCGATGAGCGCCGCCGACTGGCGGTCGGTGCCGCGCCAGGCGTCCTTCTCCTCCAGCCGCAGATAGGCGCGCGCGTCGACGCCGACCGCGCGGGCGACGTCCTCGGGGGCGAGGCCGTGCGCGAGGCGGTGTTCGCGCAGGGTGCGGGGGCGGGCGAGCAGATCGGTGGGCGAGCACCACAACGTGCCCGCGAGGGCGGTGAGTTCGGAGTCGGAGGGGCCGGCCTCGCCCCGCTCCCAGGCGAGGACCAGGTCCGGGCCGACGTACGGCAGTCCGTAGGACACCCGCAGGTCGCGGGCGACGTGTTCGGGGCCCATGCCGAGGGCGATGCGTAACCGGTGGGCGGCCAGGGGGTCGAAGGGGGACGCGGGCTGGTCGGGCTGGTCAGGGAGGGCTTCGGGTCGGGGCACGGGCCACAAGGTAAGGGGCCGTACGGCCTTTGACTACGGTCCGTTCGGCCAGGAACACGGATCGTAGGAACCTACTGAACCTGTGAATTCCCGCGAAGGCCTGCGAGGCCCCCGCCCGCGGTCCGCCCGCCGCCCCCGTCACCCCTTGACGGCACCTCCCAGCGCGAAGCCGCCGCCCAGGCGCCGGGAGATCAGCACGTAGAGCAGGATCACCGGCGTCGAGTAGACGATCGAGAACGCGGCGAGCTGCCCGTACGCCACCATGCCGCGGTTGCCGAAGAACTCGTTGATGCTGACGGAGGCCGGCATCTGGTCCGGGGTGAGCAGCAGCATGAAGGGGACGAAGAAGTTCCCCCACATCATGACGAACGAGAACACCGTCACCACCGCCACCCCCGGCCCCATCAGCGGCAGCACGATCCGCAGCAGGGACTGCGCCGCCGACGCCCCGTCGGTCCAGGCCGCCTCCTCCAGCTCCCTCGGGACCCCGTCCATGAAGTTCTTCATCAGCCAGATGGCGAAGGGGAGCTGGGAGGCGGCGAAGAAGAAGACCGTGCCCTGCAGGGTGTCGATGAGGTTCACCCGGACGAACAGGGCGTACACCGGCACCATGATCGCCGTGATGGGGAGGGAGGTGGCGAAGAGGACGGTGAGGAGGAAGGGGCGGTTGAGGCGGGAGCGGAACCGGGAGAGCGGGTACGCGGCGAGCGCCGCGCACGCCACCGTCAGCGCCGTCGCGCCGCCGCACAGGATCAGGCTGTTGAGCAGCGGGGTGAAGGTGATGTCGGCGGTGAGGATCGCGTCGAAGTGGTCGAGCGTGAGACCGTCAGGGGCTTTCACCCTCAGCCCCGCGTGCGGGTCCAGGGCGGACAGCACCACCCACAGCAGCGGCAGCGCGAACGCGGCGACGGCCACCAGCAGCCCCGCGTCGGCGGCCAGCCGGCGGCTCGTCCGCCGGGAGGCGAGCGTACGGGCCATGACCCTCACACCTCCGTCCGCAGCAGCCGCAGGTACACGACCGAGAACAGCGAGCCGATCAGCAGCAGGAGCAGCGCGACCGCTGTGCCGTAGCCGATCAGGCTGTTCTGGAACGCCTGCTCGTACATGTACAGCGGCAGCGTCTGGCTCCTGCCGCTGGGCCCGCCCCGCGTCATCACCCAGATCAGCCCGAAGACGGAGAGGGTCTGGAGGGTGTTGAGCATCAGGTTGGTGGCGATGGAACGGCGGATCATCGGCAGGGTGACGTGCCACAGCCGGCGCCACCCGCCCGCCCCGTCGACCTCCGCCGCCTCCGTGACCTCCCGGGGGATCTCGTCGAGGGCGGCCGAGTAGACGAGCATCGAGAACGCCGTGCCCCGCCACACGTTGGCGAAGGACACCGCCAGGATGGGCAGGGTGAACAGCCAGTTCTGGGTCGGCAGGTGGAGCCAGTCCAGTACGGCGTTCAGGGTCCCCTCGCGGCGGAAGAAGGCGTACAGCAGGAACCCCGCGACGACCTCCGGCAGCACCCACGCGGTGACGACGACCCCGCCGGCCAGCGTCCGCACCGGCTTCGACGCCCGCCGCATCAGGGAGGCCAGCGCCAGCCCCAGGGTGTTCTGCCCGACCAGCGACGACGCCACCGTGAACACCAGCGTCAGCCATACGGCATCGAGGAACGCGTCGTCCTGGAAGGCCCGCCGGAAGTTGTCGAACCCGACGAACGACTCCTCGGCCTGACCGGTCAGTTGCAGGTCGGTGAAGGCGATGACGACGCAGTAGGCGATCGGGCCGGCGAGGAAGAGCAGCAGCAGGACGGTGGCGGGGGTGACGGGGAGCGCCCGGACCAGGGCCCGGCGCGCTCGGCTCACTTGTCGACCACCTGGTCGTCGGTGGCCTCGCGCAGGGCGCTGTCGTAGTCGCGCACCGCCTCCGTCACCGACCGGTCACCGGTCGTCACGCCCTCCATGGCCTCCTGGATCGCGGTGGAGACCTTCGGGTACGCCGGGTAGGCGGGCCGGTAGTGGGTGTGGGCGACCAGGCCGGTGAAGAACGCGGTGCCGGGCTGGGCGTCGACGTAGGCCGGGTCGGCGGCGACGTCCTCGCGGACCGCGATGCCGGAGTTGGCGACGTACCACTTCCGGGCGTTGGCCTTGGTCTGCATCGTCTCGATGAACTCGAAGGCGAGGTCGGGGTTGCTGGCCTTGGCCGGGATCGACCAGGCCCAGCCGCCCGACATGCTGACCTTGCCGGGTGCCTGCCCGTGCTGGGTCGGCATGGCGGCGAGCCCCAGTTCCTCGGACCACTCGGGCCACTCGTGCCCGCTCCCCGGCAGCCAGTCCTGCGGCAGCCAGGACCCGTCCAGCGCGATGCCGAGCCTGCCCTCGGGCAGCAGTTCGCCCCGCACCCTGGTCATGATGTTGGGATCGAGGGCGTCGGACACCTCGGGGCCGAGCTTCTCCTCGTACACCGTCTCCACGAAGGAGAGGGCGTCCGCGAACCCCTTCCCCGGGGCGATCCACTTCTTCGACGCCTTGTCGTACAGCGGGTCTCCGCTTCCGTCACCGGTCCCGTACAGCAGCATCTGGAAGCCCTGCATGGTGGCGCCCTCGCCGACGGGCTTGCCGGTGTAGACGTTGAGGGGGATGATGCCGGGCACCTTCTCCTTGATGGTGCGGGCGGCGGCCAGCAGGTCGTCCCAGGTCCTCGGCTGCCAGTCGGCGGGCAGCCCGGCCTCGGCGAAGACGTCCTTGCTGAACCACAGCCCCCGGGTGTCCGTCCCGTCCGGGACGCCGTACGTCTTCCCGTCCTCGCCCCGCGCCGCGGCCTTCGCGGTGTCGATGAACCGGTCCCAGTCCTTCCACTTCGCCAGATACGGATCGAGTGGCTTCAGATACCCGCTGGTGATGTCCGAGTTGATGAGGAAGGTGTCCTCGTAGACCAGGTCCGGCGCGGTCTTCGGGGACCGCAGCATCTGCTGGACCTTGGTGTAGTACTCCGAGTCCGGGGCCTTCACGGGGACGAGGTCGACCTTCTTGCCGGGGTGCGCCTTCTCGAACTGCTTCTTGACGCCGGCGAGGTAGTCGTCCATCACCTTGACGGAGTTGTCCGTGGACTGCTTGAAGGAGACCTTGAGCGTGTCGGGATCGTCACCGGAACCGCTGGAGCAGGCGGTGAGGGCGGTGGCGGCGAGGGCGGCGGCGAGGAGCAGGGCAGGGGTGGATCGCACGGGTACGACCTCCTGGTGGCCTACGTCGTTGTGGCCGGGATAGCTGCTCGGTGAACGTAGGAGGAATCGTCAGGCCGGGTCAATGCGTGTGCGGGGGGCGGGGAGGTACGGCCGTGTGATCGGATCGCTCACCGGCGACGATTTCGCTCCGGCGCGAGAGTCTTCTCCGGGAGCGCCCCCGCCGGGGGCACCGCAGATGACGAACCCTGACGATCTCTGACGATCTCTGACAGGAGTGCACCGCCCCATGACTGATCCGGCACGGACAGCGGACCGCGACCGCGCGACCGGCATATGGCCTTCGATCCACGCCGAGCGCGCCGCGCTGGCGGCGGATCTCGCGGAGGTGACGGACGAGCGGTGGGAGACGCCGTCGCTCTGCGCGGGGCTGACGGTGCGCGAGGTGCTGGCGCATCTGACGGCGGGCGCGAGCCTCACCACCGCGCGCTGGCTGGCGGGGGTGATCCGCTGCCGGTTCGACTTCGACAAGCAGGTGGCCCTGCGACTGGCGGAGCAGCTCGGCGCGGGCCCGGACGAGACCCTCGAACGCTTCCGGCGCGTCGTCCCGAGCACCACCAGGCCGCCCCTGCCCGCCATCGCCATGCTGGGCGAGACGATCGTCCACGGCGCGGACATCCGGCGCCCGCTGGGCATCCGCCGTGCCGGTCCGGTCGGGGTCGTCACGGAGGTGGCCGAGTACTACGCGGGGACGGACATGGTGGTCGTCGCCAAGGGGCGGATCGGCGGCCTGAGGCTGGTGGCGGACGACGGTCCGTTCACCACCGGTTCCGGAGCCCTCGTGACCGGTCCCACCCTGGCCCTGGTGATGGCGATGACCGGACGCGGGGCGTACTGCGACGACCTCGAAGGCGACGGGGTGGACCTGCTCCGGGGTCGCTGCGGGTGACACTCAGTGCCATAGTGGAGGGATGAGTTCTTCCGTCGGCTCTTCCATCGGCTCTTCAGTCGGCTCTTCCGTCGGCGCTCCCGTCGCTTCGGGCGCGTCACAGGCCTGGGTGGCACTGGGTGCCGATTCCTCCTTGCTCGACCGGGTGTCCTACGGCGGTCCGTCCGGGGGACTGCCGGCGCGGTTGCCGGTCATGGAGCTGGCGCGGGCCACCGTCGCGGTGTGCTCGCTCGCCGCCGCCGAGCTGACGTCCCTGCGCACGCGACGGCCCGTGCCCCGGGTACGGGTGAACGACGAGGCGGTCGCGGCGGCGTTCCTCAGCGACCGCCTGGTGCGGGTCGACGGGCGGGCGTGGTCGGCGTTCGCGCCGCTGTCCCGGTTCTGGCGGACGGCCGACGGGTGGGTCCGTACGCACGCCAACTACCCGCACCACCGGGCCCGTCTGCTCGCCGCCCTCGGGGTGCCGGGGGACGCCGGCGAGGAGGCGGTGGACGCGGTGGCACGGGCGGTCGCGGGGCGTACCGCGCTGGAGGTGGAGGAGGCCGTGTACGCGGCGGGCGGCCTGGCCGTCGCGGTACGCGGCCCGGGGGAGTGGGCCGGCACCGAGCAGGGCGCCCTGGTCGCGGAGCGCCCGCTGCTGACGACCGCGCGCCTGGACGACGCCCCGCGCCGGGTGCTCGCCGGCGCCGCGCTGCCGTGCGCGGGGCTGCGCGTCCTGGACCTGACCCGTGTGCTCGCCGGGCCCGTCGCCACGCGGACGCTGGCGCTGCTCGGCGCGGACGTGCTGCGGATCGACGCCCCGCATCTGCCGGAAAGTCAGGAGGCCCACAACGACACGGGCATGGGGAAACGGTCGGCCACCCTGGACCTGGCGGACCCCACCGGCCGCCGGGTCTTCGAGGCACTGCTCGACGAGGCCGACGTGGTGGTCACCGGGTACCGGCCGGGCGCGCTGGACCGGTTCGGACTGTCGCCCGAGGCGCTCGCGGAGCGCCGGCCGGGTCTCGTGATCGCCCAACTCTGCGCATGGGGGCAGTACGGCCCGTGGCACGAGCGCCGCGGCTTCGACAGCCTGGTCCAGGCGGCCACGGGCATCGCTCGACTGGAGGGTTCACCGGACGCGCCCGGCGCGCTGCCCGCCCAGGCGCTCGACCACGGCACCGGCTACCTGCTGGCGGCCGGGGTGCTGCGCGCCCTCACCGAGCAGCACCGCACGGGAGGCACCCGCCTGGTCCGCCTGGCCCTGGCGCGGACCGCGCACTGGCTGCTCCACGACCTGGCCCCCGCTCCGGGCGAGGAGGACGGCTTCGACGCCGGGCGCCGGCTGACCGAGACCGACAGCCCCATGGGCCGCCTGCGGCACGCGCTGCCGCCGGTGGCGTACGACGGGGGTCCGGTGAACTGGGGGCGCCCGCCGGGGCTGTGGGGAGCGGATGCGCCGGTCTGGGGCGGCGCCTGACCCCACCCGGCGGTCACCGCAGGTGGTGGTCGGCGGCCCCGGCCCTGACGCCGAGAACGAGGGCGCGAGCGAGGGCTTCGCGGGTGTCGGTCAGGGGGTTGGTCCTCCTGTCCGGCCACGGCGATGTCCGGCGCCGGGGGAGGCGCCGGCCAGGACGTGTTCGGGCCGGCCCGGGTCGATGGCGGTGGCACCGCCGACGCGCGACGAGCGGTCGCCGGCGTCTGGCCGGACTGCCCCACCGCTCGGTGGTCCTGGGGCACGATCTGGCCGCGGACACGGACTTCCTGGTGAAGCCGCCGCCGCGCAGCCCGGCGCGTACAGCCTGCCCCACGGCCTCCGAGCGGTCCGCCTTCCGGGCAGGAGCCATGGCCGGAGAGCTGTGATCACCGCCCTCGGTCCTCCCCGCCCCGCACCCACCGGTACTGCAACTCCGGCCGCCCCACCGCACCGTACTGCGGGCGCCGGGCCGCGCGGCCGGTGTCGACGAGGTGTTCCAGGTAGCGGCGGGCGGTGATGCGGGAGATGCCGACGGCCTCGCCGAGGGCCGCCGCGGTGAGGCCCTCCCCGGCGGCGCGCAGGGTGTCCGTCACGCGCTCCAGGGTCGGTGCGCTCAAGCCCTTCGGCAGCGCCGCGGGCCCCGGTGGGCGCAGCGTGGCCAGCGCGCGGTCGACCTCGTCCTGGCCGCTCGCCTCCCCGGCGGTGCCCCGGAACTCGGCGTACCGGACGAGGCGGTCGCGCAGGGTCGCGAAGGTGAACGGCTTCAGGACGTACTGGACGACGCCCAGGGACACGCCCTCGCGGACCACCGTCAGGTCCCGTGCCGACGTCACCGCGATCACGTCGGCGCGGTGGCCGGCGGCGCGCAGGGTGCGGGCCAGCTGCAGTCCGTGCACGTCCGGCAGGTGCAGGTCGAGGAGGATCAGGTCGACCGGCGTGCGGTCCAGCACCCGGCGGGCCTCGGCGCCGGAGTGCGCCTTGCCCACCGCGGTGAACCCCGGCACCCGGCCGACGTACATCACGTGCGCGTCGGCGGCGACCGGGTCGTCCTCGACCACCAGGACGCGGATGGCCGTCATGCCCGTACCGCCGTCAGCGGCAGCTCCGCCTCGAAGGACGCCCCGCCGCCCGCCGCCGCCGTCACCGACAGGGTGCCGCCGTGCCGGTGGACCGCCTGCCGGACCAGGGCGAGGCCCAGGCCCCGTCCGCCGGGGCCGGCCGGCTTGGTGGAGAAGCCGCGCTGGAAGACCAGGTCGGCGTGGTCGGGGTCGACCCCGGGGCCGGTGTCGGAGACCCGGAGCAGCAGGCGTTCGCGGTCCGTGTACGCGGTGACCGTCACCCGTGCCCGCACCCCGCCCTGCGCCGCGTCCACCGCGTTGTCGATCAGGTTGCCCAGGATGGTGACCAGGTCGCGGGCGGGGAGGGACGGGGGGAGGAGGCCGTCGTCCAGGCGGGAGTCGGGGGAGACGACCAGTTCCACGCCCCGCTCGTTGGCCTGGGCCGTCTTGCCCAGCAGCAGCGCGGCCAGGACCGGTTCGCCGACCGCCGCCACCACCTGGTCGGTGAGCGCCTGGGCCAGCTCCAGTTCCGCCGTGGCGAACTCCACGGCCTCCTCCGCGCGGCCCAGCTCGATCAGCGACACGACCGTGTGGAGGCGGTTCGCGGCCTCGTGGGCCTGGGAGCGCAGGGCCTGGGAGAAGCCGCGCTCGGAGTTCAGCTCGCCCATCAGGGACTGGAGCTGGGTGACGTCCCGCAGGGTGACGACCGTGCCGCGGCGTTCGCCGCCGGAGACCGGGGAGGTGTTCACCACCAGGACGCGGTCGGCGGTGAGGTGGACCTCGTCGACGCGGCGTTCCGAGGCCAGCAGCGCGCCCGTCAGCGGGGCCGGCAGGCCCAGGTCCGCCACCTGGGTGCCGACCACCTCGCCGTCGACGCCCAGCAGCTCCCGGCCGCCGTCGTTGATCAGCGCCACCCGGTGCTGTCCGTCCAGCATCAGCAGGCCCTCGCGCACCGCGTGCAGGGCCGCCTGGTGGTAGTCGTGCATCCGGCTCAGCTCGGCCGCGTTCATGCCGTGGGTGTGCCGGCGCAGCCGCGCGTTGATGACGTACGTGCCGACCGCGCCCAGGGCCAGCGCCCCGGCCGCCGCCGTGAGCAGGGCCGTCAGCTGTTCCCGGGCCAGCTTGCTGATCTCGTCGACCTTGATGCCGGCGCTGACCAGGCCGACGACGCGCCCGCCGTCCCGTACCGGCGTCACCGCGCGGACCGAGGGGCCGAGCGTGCCCGTGTAGGTCTCGGTGAACGTACGGCCGGCCAGGGCGGGCTCGATGTGGCCCCGGAAGGCGCGGCCGATCTGCTCGGGGTCGGGGTGGGTCCAGCGGGTGCCCTCGGGACTCATGATCGTGACGAAGTCGACCTCGGTGTCCGCCATGACCTTGACCGCGTACGGCTGCAACCGCGCCGACGGGCCGGAGGTCCGGATCGCCTCCCGTACGGACGGGGAGCCGGCTATCGACAGGGCCACGGCCCGCGCCTCGCGTCCGGCGGCGGACTCGGCCTGCCCCCGGTCGTTGACGTACGTGAACACCGCGTATCCGGCCACCAGCACCGCGATCAGCACGGCCTGCACGGCGAAGAGCTGTGCGGCCAGGCTGCGGGGGCGGGGGACACGGAGGTGCATGCCGACAGTCTCCCTCTTGGCTGATTGTGAACTAAATGAACACAAGGGTGACCGCGCTCACAGGGCACGAGATAGTCACCGGGTTCCCCCACCCCGGACGTGAGCCGCACGCCGGTGACACCGACGTCGCCAAGGAGGGCCGCCGTGACCAGCGCAGCCGATTCGGCACCAGCCGCACCCCCCGCCAAGCGGGACCGCACGCACTATCTCTACATCGCGGTGATCGTCGCGGTGGCCCTCGGTATCGCCGTCGGCCTGATCGCGCCGGACTTCGCGGTCGAGCTGAAGCCGATCGGGACCGGCTTCGTCAACCTGATCAAGATGATGATCTCGCCGATCATCTTCTGCACGATCGTGCTCGGCATCGGTTCGGTGCGCAAGGCGGCGAAGGTCGGCGCGGTGGGCGGTATCGCCCTCGCCTACTTCATGGTGATGTCACTGGTCGCCCTGGCCATCGGCCTGATCGTCGGCAACATCCTGGACCCGGGCACCGGCCTCGCGGTCACCGACGCCGTCAAGGAGACCGGCCACGCGCAGGTCGACGCGGAGGCCAAGGGCACCACCGAGTTCCTGCTCGGCATCATCCCGACCACGATCGTCTCGGCGTTCACCGAGGGCGAGGTCCTCCAGACCCTGCTGGTCGCCCTGCTCTGCGGCTTCGCGCTGCAGGCGATGGGCAGGACCGGCCAGCCCGTGCTGCGCGGCATCGAGCACATCCAGCGCCTGGTCTTCCGCGTCCTCGCCATGATCATGTGGGCGGCGCCGGTCGGCGCGTTCGGCGCGATGGCCGCCGTGACCGGTTCGGCCGGTGTGGACGCCCTGAAGAGCCTGGCCGTGCTGATGCTCGGCTTCTACGTCACCTGCATCCTGTTCGTCATCGTCGTCCTCGGCGCCCTGCTGAAGATCTGCACGGGCGTCAACGCGCTGTCGCTCTTCAAGTACCTGGGCCGCGAGTTCCTGCTGATCCTGTCGACGTCCTCCTCGGAGTCGGCGCTGCCCCGCCTCATCGCCAAGATGGAGCACCTGGGCGTCAGCAAGCCGGTGGTCGGCATCACCGTCCCGACCGGCTACTCCTTCAACCTCGACGGCACCATGATCTACATGACCATGGCCTCGCTGTTCATCGCCGACGCCATGGGTACGCCGATGTCCATCGGTGAGCAGATCCCGCTGCTGCTGTTCCTGTTCGTCGCCTCCAAGGGCGCCGCCGGTGTCACCGGCGCGGGCCTGGCGACGCTGGCCGGCGGTCTCCAGTCGCACAAGCCCGCCCTGGTGGACGGCATCGGCCTGATCGTCGGCATCGACCGCTTCATGAGCGAGGCCCGCGCCCTGACCAACTTCGCGGGCAACGCCGTCGCCACCGTCCTGATCGGCACCTGGACCAAGGAGATCGACAAGGCGCGGGTCGCGGAGGTGCTGGCCGGACGGGTCCCGTTCGACGAGCGGACCCTCCTCGACGACGGCCACGGCGGCCACGGCGGCCACGACGACGACTCCGCCGGCCAGTCCGAGCAGGACGACGAGAAGGAACTGGCCAAGGCCTGATCCGTCCTTCCCCGGAGAACCCCGGGCGGCTGAGATCTCCCCCCGTTGCTCAGCCGCCCGGACCTCTCGTTCCACTCCTTCTTGCCTTGACGTCCGCGTCAAGGCTTACGTTCGTCCGTATGCGAATCGGCGAGCTGGCCGCACGCGCCGGGACCACGACGCGCACCCTGCGGTACTACGAGGCACGCGGGCTGCTGCCCGCGCGGCGGGACGAGCACGGGCACCGGACCTATGACGAGCGCGATGTGAAGCTCCTGGAGCAGATCAGGACGCTGCGGGACTTCGGGTTCGACCTGGAGGAGACCCGGCCCTTCGTGGAGTGTCTGCGGGCCGGTCACCCCGAGGGCGACTCCTGCCCGGCGTCGCTCGCGGTGTACCGGCGCAAGCTGGCGGAGCTGGACGCGCTGATCGGCGAGCTGCGCGGGGTGCGGTCCACGGTGGCGGCGCAGCTGGCGCGGGCCGAGGCGGCGGCTGCGGAGGGACCTCAGCCGCGCTGCGAACTGGGAGGACACGCATGGTGATCAACGGTGTGGCCGAGGTGTCGGACGCCGACTTCGTGGCGGAGGTGATCGAGGCGGAGCTGCCGGTGCTGGTGGAGTTCACCGCCGACTGGTGCCCGCCGTGCCGGCAGATGGGTCCGGTGCTCGCCGCCGTGGCCGAGGAGGAGGCCGGACGGCTCCGGGTGGTCCAGCTGAACGTGGACAAGAACCCCGACACGACCAACGCCTACAAGGTGCTGTCCATGCCGACCTTCATGGTCTTCCGGAACGGCGAGCCGGTGCGGTCCATGGTGGGCGCCCGGCCCAAGCGCAAGCTCCTGGAAGAGCTGGAGGACGTACTCTGACCAGTCCGACCAGTCCGACCAGGTAGTCAGGGTCAGCCGGAACACAACAAATCCCCCGAGCAATTGCGCTCGGGGGATTTTCTTGCGTACATTAGGTGGTTCGCGACTTTATACAGATATGAGCCGCAAAGAAGTTCATGGGCACAGTATATCCGGGCGGGAGTAGAATTGTCAAACACCGAATATCCGGACGATGAATTGCGGCACGAGCAGGAATTCATCGACGGACTGTACGCGCGTGTGGACGCGCTGCGCGGCGACACCGAGTCCTCGGTCACCGACGCGCTCGCGCAGGGCGACACCCCCATGCAGGCCCGGCTGGAGCGGGACATCCTGGTCGCGGAGCGCTCCGGGCTGCTCGCCGCGCTGAACGCGGTGGACGGCTCGCTCTGCTTCGGCCGGATCGACCTCGCCTCCGGGGAGGACCACCACATCGGCCGGATCGGGCTGCGCGCCGACGACGCCGAACGCACCCCGGTCCTGATCGACTGGCGGGCCGACGTCGCCCGCCCCTTCTACCTGGCCACCGGCCACACCCCGATGGGCCTGCGCCGCCGCCGGCACATCGCCGGCGACGGCCGCCGGGTCACCGCCCTGCACGACGAGATCCTCGACCTCGGGGACCGGACCCGCACCGGGTACGAGGACCCGTCCGGCGACGCCGTGCTGCTGGCCGCGCTGAACTCGGCGCGCACCGGCCGCATGGGCGACATCGTGCAGACCATCCAGGCCGACCAGGACCGCATCATCCGCGCCCCGCACCGCGGCGTCCTGGTCGTCGAGGGCGGCCCCGGCACCGGCAAGACCGCCGTCGCCCTGCACCGGGCGGCGTACCTGCTCTACGAGCACCGGGAACTGCTCGCCAAGCGCGCCGTCCTCATCGTCGGCCCCAACCCGGCCTTCCTCGGCTACATCGGCGAGGTGCTGCCCTCCCTCGGCGAGACCGGCGTGCTGCTGGCCACGGTCGGCGAGCTGTTCCCCGGCGTGCGGGCGACGGCCACGGACACCCCCGAGGCGGCGGCCGTGAAGGGCCGGGCCGAGATGGCCGACGTACTCGCCGAGGTGGTCCGCGCCCGGCAGGCGCTGCCCGACCCGGTGATCGCCATCGAGCACGAGCGCGAGATCCTGATGCTCGACGACGACCTGGTCAGGGTGGCCCGGGAGCGCACCCGTGCCGCCAAGCTGCCGCACAACGCGGCCCGCGAGCACTTCGAGGGCCACGTCCTCAACACGCTCACCGACCTGTACGCCGAGCGCATCGGCACCGACCCCTACGACGGCAGCAGCCTCCTCGACGCCTCCGACATCACCCAGATCCGCGACGAACTCGCCGAGAACCCGGACGTCTGGGCCGCCATCGACCAGCTCTGGCCGAGGATCACCCCGCAGCGGCTGGTGGCCGACTTCCTCGCCGCGCCGGAGGAGTTCCTGCCCGCAGAGGACGCCGCCGCCGTACGCCGCCCGGTGACCCGGCGCTGGACGGAGGCCGACGTACCGCTGCTCGACGAGGCCGCCGAGCTGCTCGGCGAGGACGACCGGCTGGCCCGCGACCGGGCGGCCCGCGAGCGGGCGGAGCAGGTGGCGTACGCGCAGGGGGTGCTGGACGTCTCCTACGCCTCCCGGACGTACGAGTTCGAGGACAAGGACGAGGAGGACTCCGAGGTCCTGTCCGCGCACGACATCATCGACGCCGAGCGGTTCGCCGAACGCCAGGAGGAGGACGACCACCGCAGCGCCGCCGAGCGCGCCGCCGCCGACCGCACCTGGGCCTTCGGCCACATCATCGTCGACGAGGCGCAGGAGCTGTCGCCCATGGCCTGGCGGCTGCTGATGCGCCGCAGCCCGACCCGCTCGATGACGCTGGTCGGCGACCCGGCGCAGACCGCGGAGGCGGCCGGTGTCGGCTCCTGGTCGGAGATCCTCGCCCCCTACGTCGAGGACCGCTGGGTCCACACCCGCCTCGGCGTCAACTACCGCACCCCCGCCGAGATCATGGACGTCGCGGCGGCCGTGGTCCGCGCCGAGGACCCCGCCTTCGAGCCGCCCGGCTCGGTACGGTCCACCGGCGTACGGCCGTTCGTGCGGGCCGTCGACGACCTGCCGGCGGCGGTGGCCGGGGCGGTCGCCGAACTCACCCCCGACGAGGGCCGCCTCGCCGTCATCGCCCCGCGCGACCTGCACGAGGCCCTCGCCGCCCGGCTGGACGGCGTCACGGCGGGCACCGGCCCCGACCTGACCCGCACGGTCGTCCTGCTCGACCCCCGCCAGTCCAAGGGCCTGGAGTTCGACTCCGTCCTGGTCGTCGAACCGGGCCGGTACGGGACGAGCGACCTGTACGTGGCGCTGACCCGGGCCACGCAGCGGCTGGGGGTGCTGCACACGGGGGCCTTGCCGAAGGGGCTGGCGGACATGGCTCCCTAGGTCGCGCCGGGCTCCGGTTCCCGTACCAGCGGGTGGTGGGCGCAGCGGAAGCCGCCGGCGAACGGGGTCACGGCGTCGAAGGGCAGGGTGTGCACGGTGACGTCGCGTGCGGTCAGCGCCTCGGCGAGGTCGGTCAGCCGCGTGTCGACGACCACCTCGCCGGGGCCGAGGACGAGGCTGTTGCCCGCCAGCAGGTTCACGGCGTCGGACAGGGAGACGTCGATCAGCTCCCAGTCCGCGACCGGGTCCGGCACGCCCTCGGGGTACTGCTCCCGGCAGACCACCGCCAGGCCCTCGCGGACGGCGGTGAGACCGTCGTCGAGGTGGATCACCGCCTCGCTCAGCGGTACCGCCCGGACCCGGTAGCCGTCCCCGAGCAGCTCCGCCAGCCACCGCGCGCCCGCCCGGTCGGACGCCGTGCCGCCCCGGCCGCAGCCGACGAGGATGTCCCGGCCCAGCACGAGGACGTCGCCGCCCTCCAGGAACGGCCCGGTCGCCCCCGGCACCTCGGTCGTGCGGTACGGCGGGGGCGGCGGCATCACCGAGTACCGCGCCCCGCGGGCCACCGCCTCGGCGAAGACGGGGCGCAGCCCGAAGCGTTCCTTGAAGCGGGCCGGCAGCCGCAGCGCGGACTCGATGACATGGTCCCCGACCACGATCATCGGGTCGCGGACGAACGTCTGCATGCTGAACCGGTCGCCCTCGCTGCCGTACGCGCCCAGCTCCAGTTCGGTCAGCTCCCGCGGCCGGTGCACGGCCACCCCGCGCCCGGTCAGGAACCGGGCCAGGCCGTCGGCCTGCTCGACGGCCCGTCCGTAGCCGTCCGGGTCCGCCTCCGACCACAGCCGGCCCGCCCAGCGCGGCAGGTCGCGCCGGGTGCTCTCGGGCACGAAGTCCAGTACGCCGGGCAGGCCCGCGCCGATCCGCTCCGGGACCTGGAAGTCGATGACGCGGCCGACCACCGCCTCCTTGAGGACGCCCCACTCGTGGGTGACGTTGACGCGGTCCAGTGCCGGCGGTGTCGTCATGGCCACAGTGCACCTCGCCCGTCCCGGAGACAGTGGTCCTCGTGCCGTCCTGCTGCTCCCTCCCCGCCACCATGGTCCCGCAGGGACCGCGCGAGCGCCTGTCGGCGGACGTACGGTCAGGCCGGCCGCAGCCACACCGTCGCCAGCGGCGGCAGGGTCAGCCCGACGCTCGCCGGACGGCCGTGCCGGCCCCGCGGCTCCGGCTTGACCGGGTCCTGCCGGCCCACGCCGGAGCCGCCGTACCGCGCGGCGTCCGTGTTGAGGACCTCCGTCCAGGCGGGGACGTCGTCGGGGACGCCCAGGCGGTAGTCGGGGCGGACGACGGGGGAGAAGTTGGAGACCGACAGCAGCGGGGTGCCGTCGGTGTCCCGGCGCAGGAAGGCGAGGACGTTGTCCTCGGCGGCGTCGCCGACCACCCACTCGAAACCGCCCGGGTCGGTGTCGCGCCGCCACAGGGCCGGGGTGTCCTGGTAGACGGCGTTCAGGTCGCGGACCAGGTCGAGGACGCCCCGGTGGTCGGCTTCCGCCCCGTACCCCGGGTCGAGCAGCCACCAGTCGGGGCCGGACGCCTCGGACCACTCGGCGCCCTGCGCGAACTCCTGCCCCATGAAGAGGAGCTGCTTGCCGGGGTGGGCCCACATGAAGCCGAGGTACGCCCGGTGGTTGGCGCGCTGCTGCCACCAGTCGCCGGGCATCTTCGACACCAGGGACCGCTTGCCGTGCACCACCTCGTCGTGGGAGATGGGCAGCACGTAGTTCTCGCTGTACGCGTACACCATCGAGAACGTCATCTCATGGTGGTGGTACTTGCGGTGGACCGGGTCGTGGCTCATGTACTGGAGCGAGTCGTGCATCCAGCCCATGTTCCACTTCAGCCCGAAGCCGAGGCCGCCGAAACCGCTGGGTCCCTTGTGGTGGGTGGCGCGGGTGACGCCGTCCCAGGCCGTCGACTCCTCCGCGACGGTCACCACGCCGGGGCAGCGCCGGTAGACGGTCGCGTTCATCTCCTGGAGGAAGGCCACCGCGTCCAGGTTCTCCCGGCCACCGTGCTCGTTCGGCGTCCACCGGCCCGGCTCGCGCGAGTAGTCCAGGTAGAGCATCGAGGCGACGGCGTCCACCCGCAGGCCGTCGATGTGGAACTCCTCGCACCAGTACACGGCGTTGGCGACGAGGAAGTTGCGCACCTCGCGCCGCCCGTAGTCGAACTCCAGCGTCCCCCAGTCGGGGTGCGCGGCCCGCAGCGGGTCCGCGTGCTCGTACAGCGGGCGGCCGTCGAACTCGGCCAGTGCCCAGTCGTCGCGCGGGAAGTGGGCCGGCACCCAGTCCATCAGGACGCCGATCCCGGCCTGGTGCAGCCGGTCGACCAGGTACTTGAAGTCGTCGGGGCCGCCGAGCCGGGCCGTGGGCGCGTAGAAGCCGGTGACCTGGTAGCCCCAGGAGCCGCCGAAGGGGTGCTCGGCGACCGGCATCAGCTCGACGTGGGTGAAGCCGAGGTCCTTGACGTACGCGGGGAGTTCCTCGGCCAGTTCGCGGTAGGTCCGGCCGGGCCGCCAGGACGGCAGGTGCACCTCGTACACCGAGAACGGCGCCTCGTGCGCGGCCGTGGCCGTACGGCGGGCCAGCCACTCGGCGTCGCCCCACTCGTGGTGCGAGGCGGTCACCACCGACGACGTCTCGGGCGGCACCTGGGTGCGGCGGGCCAGCGGGTCGGCGCGCAGGGTGCGGGAGCCGTCGGGCCGGGTGATCTCGAACTTGTACAGCTCGCCCTCCCCGACCCCCGGCAGGAACAGCTCCCACACCCCCGACGAGCCCAGCGACCGCATGGGGTGGCCGGTGCCGTCCCAGAAGTTGAAGCCGCCGGCCACCCGGACGCCCCGCGCGTTCGGCGCCCACACCGCGAACCGGGTGCCGGTGACGCCCTGCCAGGTCATCGGGTGCGCGCCGAGCGCCTGCCACAGCTGCTCGTGCCGGCCCTCACCGATCAGGTACAGGTCCAGATCGCCCAGCGTGGGCAGGAAGCGGTACGCGTCCTCGGTCTCGTGCGCGGTGCCCTCGTAGGTCACCAGGAGGCGGTACTCCGGTACGTCGGACAGGGACAGCAGCCCGGAGAAGAAGCCGTCGCCGTCGTCGTGCAGCTCGGCCCGCGCCTCCCCGGCGACCACGGTCACCGCCAGCGCGTACGGCCGGAAGACGCGGACCGCGATCCCGCCGCCGGGCAGCGGGTGGGCGCCCAGTACGGCGTGCGGGTCGTGATGCGTACCGGCGAGCAGCCGCTCGCGGTCGGCGGCGGACAGGGCGGGGGAGACGGCCGGGACAGGGGCGGCGGGGGGCGCGGGGGCCTCCGTCTTGCGCTGCGCGGGCACCTGCTTCTTGCGGGCCGGAGCCGTCGGCGTCTTCTTCGCGGCCGTCGCCTTCTTGACTGTCGGCGTCTTCTTGGCGGCCGTCGCCTTCTTGGCGGCCGTCGCCTTCTTGGCCGCCGCCTTCTTCGACTTCTTCGCCGCGCTCTGTTCCTCGGCTGTTTTCTCGGGGTCCGGGCGGGGGGTCACGGGGAGAGCCTCCTAGAGGTCAAGCCGGTCAAGCCGGTTGAGCCGGTCAGCCGGTCAGGCCGGTTCGGACGCGGCCAGGCGTCGGGCCGCGGACAGCGGGACCGGCAGCCAGTCGGGGCGGTGCCGGGCCTCGTACACCACCTCATAGACCGCCTTGTCCGTCTCGCAGGCGCGCAGCAGCACCGGATCGGTACGCGGATCGACGCCGCTGACCTGCGCGTACCCGGTGCAGTACGCGGCCCGGCAGGTCGCGGCCCAGCCCGGTGGCGGGGCGTCGGCCGCGTGCGCGGCGTAGTCGAAGGAGCGGAGCATCCCCGCGATGTCCCGGGCCGGCGGCTGCGGCAGCCGGCGTTCGGCGAGCGGTTTGGCCGGCTCGCCCTCGAAGTCGATCAGCGACCACCGCCCGGACGGGGAGCGCAGGCACTGCCCGAGGTGCAGGTCGCCGTGGACCCGCTGGGCGGTCCAGGTACGGCCCTCCGCGGCCAGCGAGCCCAGCGCGGTGTACGCCGAGCGCAGCCCCGGCGCGTACGGCAGCAGCGCCGGCACCGCGCGCACGGCGTGGTCCAGCCGCTCGGTCATCTGGGCGGCCATCCGCTCCAGGTGCCCGCGGCCCAGGGTGACGGTCGGCAGGGCCGCGGCCAGTGCCGTGTGCACCTCGGCGGTGGCCCGGCCCAGCTCCCGCGCCTCGGCGGCGAAGTCCTCGCCCTTGGCCAGCTCCCGCAGGGCCAGCTCCCAGCCGTCGGCCGCGCCCTGGAGGTAGGGCTGGAGCACGCCCAGTACCCAGGTCTCGCCGGCCAGGTCGGCCACCATCCACGCCGTCGGGGCCGGCACCCGGGGGCAGCCGGCGCGGGCCAGCGCCAGCGGCAGCTCCAGGTCGGGGTGGACGCCGGGCACGATCCGGCGCAGCAGCTTGAGGATGAACGTATCTCCGTAGACGACCGAGGAGTTGGACTGTTCGGCGGTCATCAGGCGGGGCGCGAGGCCGGCGCGGATCTCCTGCTCCGGGTCCCGTTCGAAGCGCAGCCCGCCGACGCGGGCCCGGCTGCGCAGTGCCTCCAGGACCACCTCGGCGGGCCGGGTGTCGTACAGGGCGTCGTAGACCGTCCGTCCCGTCAGCGGGCCTTGGCGCACATGCCCGATCAGCGCGGGCGCCAGCCGGGGCGGCAGTGCCTCGCGCACCCCTATGAGGAGCTGGTAGCAGTCGCCCGGGTGCTCGGGCGCGGCCGGGGCGGGGGCATCCGGCTGGTGGGCCCGCAGCAGGACGTGGATCAGGCCCAGCCGGGCGGTGGGGGGCAGCAGTTCGGTGGCGGCGACGAGCGAGAACCCGGTGACCGGACGCCCCTTGCCCGCGAACCAGCGCTGCCGGGGCAGCCACTCCCGCAGGAGGGGGTCCAGGGAGGCGAGGAGGGCGGGGGTGCTGGCGACGGTACGGGTCTCGGCATCCGGCATGGCGGCGCGTCCCTTCCCCGGGCTCGGGGGTCGGCGGGGTCGTCGGGCGATTACTTCTGCGTGCCCCGGGCGGGGCGGTGGAAACCGCCCCGCCCGGCCGTTCTAGGCGGCGTCCGCGCGCAGGCGGAACCAGTAGAAGCCGTGGCTTCCGAGGGTCAGCAGGTACGGCAGCTCACCGATGGCCGGGAAGCGCACCCCGCCGAACAGCTCCACCGGGTGGCGTCCGTGGAAGGCGCTGAGGTCCAGCTCGGTGGGCTGCGCGAACCGGGAGAAGTTGTGCACGCACAGCACGAGGTCGTCCTCGTACTCGCGCAGGAACGCCAGCACCGCCGGGTTGGTGGACGGCAGTTCGGTGAAGGAGCCGAGGCCGAAGGCCGGGTTCTGCTTGCGGATCTCGATCATCCGCCGGGTCCAGTGCAGCAGGGACGACGGGGAGGACATGGACGCCTCGACGTTGGTCACCTGGTAGCCGTAGACCGGGTCCATGATCGTGGGGAGGAAGAGCCGCCCCGGGTCGGACGACGAGAACCCGGCGTTGCGGTCCGGGGTCCACTGCATCGGGGTGCGGACGGCGTCCCGGTCGCCGAGCCAGATGTTGTCACCCATGCCGATCTCGTCGCCGTAGTAGAGGATCGGCGAGCCGGGCAGGGAGAGCAGCAGGGCGGTGAACAGCTCGATCTGGTTGCGGTCGTTGTCCAGCAGGGGGGCCAGGCGACGCCGGATGCCGATGTTGGCGCGCATGCGGGGGTCCTTGGCGTACTCCGCCCACATGTAGTCGCGTTCCTCGTCGGTGACCATCTCCAGCGTCAGCTCGTCGTGGTTGCGCAGGAAGATGCCCCACTGGCAACGGGACGGGATGGCCGGGGTCTTGGCGAGGATCTCGGAGACGGGGTACCGGGACTCCCGCCGTACGGCCATGAAGATGCGCGGCATGACCGGGAAGTGGAACGCCATGTGGCACTCGTCGCCGCCGCTCGGGTAGTCCCCGAAGTAGTCGACGACGTCCTCCGGCCACTGGTTGGCCTCGGCCAGCAGCACCGTGTCCGGGTACTGGGCGTCGATCTCCTTGCGGACCCGCTTGAGGAAGGCGTGCGTCGCCGGAAGGTTCTCGCAGTTGGTGCCCTCCTCCTGGTAGAGGTACGGCACCGCGTCGAGCCGGAACCCGTCGATCCCCAGGTCCAGCCAGAACTTCAGGGCGGAGATCATCTCCTCCTGCACGGACGGGTTCTCGTAGTTGAGGTCCGGCTGGTGGGAGAAGAAGCGGTGCCAGTAGTACTGCTTGCGGACCGGGTCGTACGTCCAGTTGGACGCCTCGGTGTCGACGAAGATGATCCGCGCGTCCTGGAACTGCTTGTCGTCGTCGGCCCAGACGTAGTAGTCGCCGTAGGGGCCGTCGGGGTCCTTGCGGGACTCCTGGAACCACGGGTGCTGGTCGCTGGTGTGGTTCATGACGAAGTCGATGATGACCCGCATGCCGCGCTGGTGGGCGGCGTCCACGAACTCCACGAAGTCCGCCAGGTCGCCGAACTCGGGCAGCACGGCGGTGTAGTCGGAGACGTCGTAACCACCGTCTCTGAGCGGGGACTTGAAGAACGGCGGGAGCCAGAGGCAGTCCACGCCGAGCCACTGGAGGTAGTCGAGCTTGGCGGTCAGGCCCTTGAGGTCGCCGACGCCGTCGCCGTTGCTGTCCTGGAAGGAGCGGACGAGCACCTCGTAGAAGACGGCTCGTTTGAACCAGTCCGGGTCGCGGTCCTTGGCCGGGGTGTCCTCGAAGGTGTCCGGTACGGGCTCATTGACGATCATGTTGTGGGTGACCCTCCGATCTGCGGGGTGGACGGTCGCAGAACCGCGAAGACGTGCGCGGGCCGACGGCCCGGTTCCAGGCGCACGTAGTTGGCCCTGCCCCAGTGATAGGTCTCACCGGTCAGCTCATCGCGCACCGGCACCGACTCGTGCCGGTCCAGGCCGAGGTGTGGCATGTCCAACGAGACCGTGGCCTCCTGGGTGTGGTGGGGGTCGAGGTTGACGACCACCAGTACCGTGTTCGAACCCTGCCGCTTCGAGTACGCGATCACCGCCTCCTTGTCGGTGTGGTGGAAGTGGAGATCGCGCAGTTGGCGCAGGGCGGGGTGGGTGCGCCGGATGGTGTTGAGGCGGGTGATGAGGGGGGCGATGGTGCGGCCCTCGCGGGCGGCGGCTTCCCAGTCGCGGGGTTTGAGCTGGTACTTCTCGCTGTCGAGGTACTCCTCGCTGCCCTCGCGCAGGGGGGTGTTCTCGCAGAGTTCGTAGCCGCTGTAGATGCCCCAGGCGGGGGAGAGGGTGGCGGCGAGGACGGCACGGGCCTCGAAGGCGGGGCGGCCGCCGTGCTGGAGGTAGGCGTGCAGGATGTCGGGGGTGTTGGCGAAGAAGTTGGGCCGCATGTAGGAGGCGGCCTCGCCGGAGAGTTCGGTGAGGTACTCGGTCAGTTCCTGCTTGCTGTTGCGCCAGGTGAAGTAGGTGTACGACTGCTGGAAGCCGATCTGGGCGAGGGTGTGCATCATCGCGGGGCGGGTGAACGCCTCGGCCAGGAAGATCACGTCGGGGTCGGTGCCGTTGACGTCGGCGATGACCCGCTCCCAGAACACGACCGGCTTGGTGTGCGGGTTGTCGACGCGGAAGATCCGCACCCCGTGGTCCATCCAGTGCCGCAGTACGCGCGTGGTCTCCGCGACCAGGCCGTCCATGTCGGCGTCGAAGGCGATGGGGTAGATGTCCTGGTACTTCTTCGGCGGGTTCTCGGCGTAGGCGATGCTGCCGTCGCCGCGGCGGTGGAACCACTCGGGGTGTTTGTGCACCCACGGGTGGTCGGGGGAGCACTGGAGCGCGAAGTCCAGGGCCACTTCGAGGCCGAGTTCACCGGCCCGGCGGACGAAGTCGTCGAAGTCGTCCAGGGTGCCGAGGTCCGGGTGGACGGCGTCGTGACCGCCCTCCGGGGAGCCGATGGCCCAGGGCACACCGGGGTCGTCGGGACCGGCGGAGAGGGTGTTGTTGGGGCCCTTGCGGTGGGTGGTGCCGATGGGGTGGACCGGCGGGAGGTAGACGACGTCGAAGCCCATCGCGGCGATCGCCGGGAGCCGGCGGGCGGCGGTGCGGAAGGTGCCGTGCGGGCGCTCGGGGGTCCCCTCGGAGCGGGGGAAGAACTCGTACCAGGCGCCGTACAGCGCCCGCTCCCGCTCCACCAGCAGCGGCAACGGGTCGGAGGAGGTGACCAGTTCGCGCAGCGGGTACCGGGCGAGGACCGCGTCCACCTCGGGCGTCAGTGCGGCCGCCAGCCGGGACGCGGCCGGGCGGGTCTCGTCCCGCAGCGCCTCGGCGGCGGCCAGCACGTCGCGCCGGCCCGCCTCCTCGGGCACCTGCGCGGCGGCCCGCTCGTACAGCCGGGCGCCCTCCTCCAGGACGAGCCCGGTGTCGATGCCGGCCGGGATCTTGACGCGCGCGTGGTGCCGCCAGGTGGTGACGGGGTCGCTCCACGCCTCGACGGCGTACGTCCACCGGCCCGGTGCCCCGGGGGTCACCTCGGCGCCCCAGCGGTCGGTGCCGGGGGCCAGTTCCCGCATGGGCGTCCAGGGGCCGGGGCGGCCCTCGGGGTCCCGCAGGACGACGTTGGCGGCGACCGCGTCGTGTCCCTCCCGGAACACGGTGGCCGATATCCGGAACGTCTCGCCGGTCACCGCCTTGGCGGGCCTGCGCCCGTGCTGGACCACCGGACGGACGTCGAGCACGGGGATGCGGCCGACGGCCGGGGTCGCGGGTGCGGCGGCGCCGGGGGGTGGGGCGCCGTGCGCTGTGGGGGGTGCTGACGAGTGGTGCGTGGCGGGCATGACCGCTCCTGTCCGCGTCGACGAGGGTGGGCGGATGACGGTGGGGAGGTGGGTCGCGCGGGGTCTTACCAAGCGTGTACCGCAGGAGCCTTCCCCCACTCTTCGGGTGGGCAATCCGGCGCTTTGTTAACTACTCACGCGTACCTCTCCCGATCCCTTGCGTGTCCCGCGTGTCCCCGCGTCTCCCCGCGCGTCCCCGCGGACGCTCAGGTGCGCGGCACCCGCAGCAGCCGGTCCGGCGATCCCGCGCCCCGCCCGGACACCTTGCCCGAAACGGCCCCCGACACCAGCGCCTTGGCCACCCGGGCGGGCTCGGCGCGCGGATGCGCCGCCAGGTACAGCGCCGCCGCGCCCGCCGCGTGCGGCGCCGCCATCGACGTACCGGAGGCCGTGGCCCGCGCGGTGTCGCCCGCGCGGGACGCCGAGGTGACCGACACGCCCGGGGCGAACAGGTCGACGGCGGCGCCGTAGTTCGAGAAGGCGGCCCTGGTGTCGTTCCGGTCGGTGGCGCCGACCGTGACGGCCTGTGGCAGCCCGGCGGGGGAGTACCCGGACGCGGGGCGCCCGGAGTTGCCCGCGGCGACCGTGTACGTGACGCCGGAGGCGATCGAGGCACGGACGGCGGCGTCGAGCCGGCTGTTGCGCGGACCGCCGAGGCTGAGGTTGGCCACCGCCGGCCTGCGGGCGTGCCGGGTGACCCAGTCGATGCCGGCGATGACCCGGGCGGTGGTGCCGGCGCCCTGGTCGTCCAGGACGCGTACGGCGACCACCCGGGCCTTCTTGGCCACGCCGTACGCCGATCCGGCGGCGGTGGCCGCGACATGGGTGCCGTGTCCGTTGCCGTCCTGGGCGGTGCGGTCCCGGTCCACGAAGTCCCAGCCGCTGCTCGCCCGGCCGCCGAAGTCCCGGTGCGAGGTGCGGACGCCGGTGTCGATGACGTAGACCGTCACGCCCTTGCCGCCGCTGCCGGGCGCGGTGTAGCGGCGGTCCAGTGGCAGGCTCCGCTGGTCGACGCGGTCGAGACCCCAGGACGGCGGGTTCCTCTGCGTGCCGTCCACGACCACGCGGGTGTCCTGGACGACCGAGGCGACCCGGGCGTCGGCCGCGAGCCGCCGCGCCTGTCTCGCGTCGGCGGTGACGGCGTATCCGTTCAGCACCGTGCCGTAGGTGTGGCTGATTCTCGCCCCGTACGCACCGGCGATCTCCTGCCCGTCGGCGGCGGCCGCCCGCACCTCCGCCTTCAGTGTCACCAGGTAACTCCCGCTCACCGAGCCGGGTGCACCGGCGCCGAGTACGCGGCCCTCCGGTGCGGCCTGCGCGGGCAGGGTCATGGCCGAAAGCGCCGCGGCACAGCTCACCGCGACCAGGCCCCCCGCCGAGCGCAGACGCGTGCGCGTCCGTGCCATGGTGTGAGTTCCCCTCCTCGGTCCGGCGGGCCGCCCTCCCCGGGACCGCCACGCCTGCACGCAGCCTCTCGTGCGCCACGAAGGGTCACAAGGTGGCCCAGCGGGGTGGAATCAGCCAAATCGGGACGTGCGGTGCGCGAGGGGGCGGCGGAGAACCGCTGGTCCGTACGGCGGGCCCGGGCGCCGCCGTTCCCGCCGATCGGGCGGTCTGCGGGCGAAGCCCCCACGGGGGCCGCCATGACGCCGGTACCGTCGGAGAGGCGGCGCGGTACACACCGCGTCGTTCCCGCGATCGCGTGAGGTGGAATGTGAAGGCCATCCGCCGACTGACCGTCCGTCCCGTCCTCCCCGAACCGTTGCGGCCCCTGAGCGACCTGGCCCGCAACCTGCGCTGGTCCTGGCACGCGGAGACCCGCGACCTGTTCCGCTCCGTCGACCCCGCGTGCTGGGCGGCCTCGGGCCGCGACCCGGTGCGGCTGCTCGGCGCCGTCCGCGCCGAGCGGCTCGGCGAGCTGGCCGGGGACCGCCGCTTCGTGCGCCGCCTCGCCGCGGCCGCCGACGACCTCGACCACTACATGACCGGCGACCGCTGGTACCAGGCGCAGTCCCGGGCCCAGGCCCAGGCGCAGTCCGCCGGGCTGCCCGCCGCCGTCGCCTACTTCTCCCCCGAGTTCGGCATCACCGCAGCCCTGCCGCAGTACTCCGGCGGCCTCGGCATCCTGGCCGGCGACCACCTGAAGGCCGCCAGCGACCTGGGCGTGCCGCTGATCGGCGTCGGTCTGCTCTACCGGCACGGCTACTTCCGCCAGTCCCTGAGCCGGGACGGCTGGCAGCAGGAGCACTATCCCGTCCTCGACCCCGACGAGCTGCCGCTGACCCTCCTGAAGGAGCCCGACGGCACCCCCGCCCAGGTCCACCTCGCCCTGCCCGGCGGCAAGGAACTGCGCGCCCGGCTCTGGCTGGCCCAGGTCGGCCGGGTCCCGCTGCTGCTGCTCGACTCCGACGTCGAGGAGAACGACCTCGGCGAACGCGGCGTCACCGACCGGCTCTACGGCGGCGGCAGCGAGCACCGGCTCCTCCAGGAGATGCTGCTGGGCATAGGAGGGGTCAGGGCGGTACGGACGTACTGCCGGCTCACCGGACACGCCGAACCCGAGGTGTTTCACACCAACGAGGGACACGCCGGTTTCCTCGGCCTGGAACGCATCGCGGAACTGTGCGACCGCGGCTCCGAGTTCGAACCGGCGCTGGAAGCGGTCCGCGCCGGGACCGTCTTCACCACCCACACCCCCGTCCCGGCCGGCATCGACCGCTTCGACCGCGAACTGGTCGCCCGCCACTTCGGCCCCGGCGCCGAGCTGCCCCGCATCGACGTCGAACGCGTCCTGCGGCTCGGCATGGAGACCTACCCCGGCGGCGAACCGAACCTCTTCAACATGGCGGTGATGGGCCTGCGCCTGGCCCAGCGCGCCAACGGCGTCTCCCTGCTGCACGGCGGGGTCAGCCGGGAGATGTTCTCCGGCCTGTGGCCCGGCTTCGACGCCGACGAGGTGCCGATCACCTCCGTCACCAACGGGGTGCACGCGCCCACCTGGGTCGCCCCCGAGGTGTTCCGGCTCGGGGCCCGGCAGATCGGCGTGCAGCGCACCGAGGACGCGCTGACCGTCGGCGGCTCCGACCGCTGGGACTCGGTCGCCGACATCCCCGACGCCGACATCTGGGAGCTGCGCCGCACCCTGCGCGAACAGCTCGTCACCGAGGTACGGGAGCGGCTGCGGGCCTCCTGGCGCCAGCGCGGCGCCGGCACGGCCGAGCTGGGCTGGATCGACGGCGTCCTGGACCCGGACGTCCTCACCATCGGCTTCGCGCGGCGCGTCCCCTCGTACAAACGCCTCACCCTGATGCTCCGCGACCGCGACCGGCTGACGGACCTCCTCCTCCACCCCGAGCGGCCGGTCCAGATCGTCGTCGCGGGCAAGGCGCACCCGGCGGACGACGGCGGCAAGCGGCTGATCCAGGAACTGGTCAGGTTCGCCGACGACCCGCGCGTGCGCCACCGCGTCGTCTTCCTCCCCGACTACGGCATGGCGATGGCGCAGAAGCTCTACCCCGGCTGCGACGTCTGGCTCAACAACCCCCTGCGTCCCCTGGAGGCGTGCGGCACCTCCGGCATGAAGGCGGCGCTCAACGGCTGCCTCAACGTCTCGGTGCTGGACGGCTGGTGGGACGAGTGGTTCCGGCCGGACTTCGGCTGGGCGATCCCCACCGCGGACGGCGCCGGCACCGACCCCGACCGGCGCGACGACATAGAGGCCGCCGCCCTCTACGACCTGCTGGAACAGCGGATCACCCCGCGCTTCTACGAGCGCGGCCCCTCCGGCCTGCCCGACCGCTGGATCGAGATGGTCCGCCGGACCCTGAGCCTGCTCGGGCCGAAGGTGCTGGCCGGGCGGATGGTCCGCGAGTACGTGGAGCGGCTGTACGCGCCCGCCGCCGCGGCCCACCGCGCGATGGACCCGGACGCCGCGCGCGGCCTCGCCGAGTGGAAGAGCCGGGTACGGGCCGCCTGGCACGGGGTGAGCGTCGACCACGTCGAGACCGGCACCGCCACCGCCACCGCCGAACTCGGCTCCACGCTGAGCCTGCGGGTCCGCGTCGACCTCGGGGAACTCGCCCCGGACGACGTGGAGGTGCAGGCGGTCTCCGGCCGGGTGGACTCCGAGGACCGCATCACCGACGCGACGGCGGTCCCGCTGAAGCCGGTGGGCGGCCCCGACCTGGAGGGCCGCTGGGCCTACGAGGGCCCGCTCGCCCTCGACCGCACCGGCACCTTCGGCTACACGGTCCGCATCCTGCCCGCCCACCCGCTGCTGGCCTCCGGCGCGGAACTGGGCCTGGTCGCGGTCCCCTCGGACGAACTGGTGGAGGCGGCGGGGCTGCTGATGCGGTGACGACCCGGCCCGCGCCGGAGCGTCAGCCGGTGAGGGCGGTGGCCTCCACTTCGACCAGTACGTCGGGCTCGAAGAGGTAGTCGACACCGATCAGCGACGCCGGGGGCATCGGGCGGGGCAGCCCGATCTCCCCGGCGACCCGCTCGACGCCCGCCATGAACGCCTCGATCTTCTCGGGCGCCCAGTCCGTGACGTAGAACGTCAGGCGCAGGACGTCGTCGAACGTCGCGCCGGCGCCCGCGAGGCCCGTCGCGGTGTTCCGCAACGCCTGCGCGACCTGCCCGGCGAGGTCGCCCGGCGCGACCGGAGCCCCGTCCGCGGTCCGCGCGATCTGGCCGCTGACGTGCACGTGCCGGGTCCCGGTGCCGACGGCGACATGGGCGTAGGGGGTGGGGCGCAGCATGCCGTCGGGGGTGAAACGGCGAACAGGCATCGAGGTCTCCTCGGTCGGTGAGCCGGACTAGGTATACCTTTGCTACCTGGTGTACGAAGGGCACTTCAAGGAGACCAAGTACCGGCATGGATACCGCACCCGACTTCCCCACCGGTGAGCTGCGCATCACCGCCCCGCACCGGGAACTGCTCGACCAGGTGCTGGACAAGTGGTCGCTGGACGTCCTCAACGAACTGTGCGAGCGGCCCCGCCGGTTCAACGACCTGCGCCGCGCCGTGCCCGCGGTGACGCAGAAGTCGCTCACCGCGACGCTGCGGCGGCTCGAACGCAACGGCATCGTCGAGCGGGTGCTGCTCAGCACCCGCCCCGTCGCCGTCGAGTACCGGATCACCCCGCTGGGCAAGACCCTCCGGCACCCGGTCGAGGTCCTCCTGGAGTGGGCCGCGGCCCACCTGCCGGAGATCGAGCGCGCCCGCGACGCCTTCGACGAGGCCTAGCCCTCGGCCTCCCCGGCGGCCAGCCGCCGCAGTACCGTGCCGCAGCGCCGCGCGTACGCGTGCTGCAGCCCCCGGGTCGCCGCGCCGCCGGCCCTGGCGTACCACTTGGCCGGGCGGCTGAAGGCGGTCACCGTCAGCCAGACGGTGCCGTCACCCGTGCGGTCCACGACGAAGGCCTCCTCGCCGCACTCGGGGTGACCGGCCAGCGTGCCGTACGCCCACCCGGCACGACGGGACTCCTCCACCGTCCACACCACCCGGCAGGGCGCCTTGATCATCCCGGCGAGGGTGACGGTGACGTCGACGCCGGGCGCGGCACGCTCGGCACCCGCGTCCAGGCCGACGCCCACCGCCCGGTGCATCTCCCAGGTCAGCAGCGCCTCGGCCGCCCGGCGGAAGACCGGCTCCCCCTCTCCCAGCCGGGTGCGCACATGCAGGGAGTGGAACCCCGGCGGGCAGTGGCCCTGCCCGCGGGTCGCGCCGACGGCGTCGTAGGTGAAGGACATGGGTCCCAAGACTAGGGGGCGACGCCGGGGTACGGAGATTCCGAGGGGGCGGCGAGGCGCCGTCGCGTTCTCACGCCAGACTGTCCCGCCACGCCCGGTGCAGGTCCGCGAAGCGGCCGGTGCCCGCGATCAGGTCGGCCGGGGGGCCGTCCTCCACGATGCGGCCGTGTTCCATCACCAGCACCCGGTCGGCGATCTCCACGGTCGACAGGCGGTGGGCGATCACCACCGCCGTACGGCCCAGTAGTACCGTCCGCATCGCCCGCTGCACCGCCCGCTCCCCGGGGACGTCCAGCGAGCTGGTCGCCTCGTCGAGGATCAGCACCGCCGGGTCGGCCAGCAACGCGCGGGCGAAAGCCACCAGTTGACGCTGGCCGGCGGAGATGCGGCCGCCGCGCTTGCGGACGTCGGTGGCGTAGCCGTCGGGCAGCGCGGTGATGAAGTCGTGGGCGCCGATCGCCTTCGCGGCCCGCTCGATCTCCTCGTCCGTGGCCTCCGGGCGGCCGATGGCGATGTTCTCGGCGACCGTGCCGGAGAACAGGAACGCCTCCTGCGTCACCATCACCACTCCGCGCCGCAGCTCGGGCACGGCCAGGTCGCGCAGGTCGGTGCCGTCGAGCAGGACCCGGCCGCCGGTCGGGTCGTAGAAGCGGGCCAGCAGCTTGGCCAGGGTGGACTTGCCGGCGCCCGTCGAGCCGACGACGGCGACGGTCTGCCCGGCGGGGACGGTCAGGTCGAAGCGGGGCAGGACCTCGCCGCCGGTGCGGTAGCCGAAGCGGACGGCGTCGAAGACGACCTCGCGGCCGGGGGAGCCGGTGGTCAGGGGCGGGAGTTCCTTCGGAGCCGACGGCTCCGGCACGGAGGGGACCTGGGCGAGCAGACCCGCGATCTTCTCCAGGGAGGCCGCCGCCGACTGGTAGGAGTTCAGGAACATGCCGAACCGGTCGATCGGGTCGTACAGACGGCGCAGGTACAGCACCGCCGCCGCCAGCACGCCGAGGGCGAGGGTGCCGTCCGCGACCCGGTAGGCGCCCCACAGCACGATGCCCGCGACGGCCGTGTTGGCGATCAGCCGGGAACCGGTGACGTAGCGGGCCATCTCCAGCAGCGCGTCGCCGTTGGAGCGTTCGTGCCGCCGGTTCAGTACGGCGAAGTCGGCGTCGTTGGCGGCCTCGCGGCGGAACGCGCGCACCGGGCGGATGCCGTTCATCGTCTCCACGAACTTGACGATCACCGCCGCGATCGCCGTCGACCGCCGCCCGTAGACCTGGCCGGCCCGGCGGCGGTACGTCCGCACCAGCGCGTACAGCGGTCCGAACGAGGCGACCGCCACCGCGCCGAGGCCCAGGTCCAGCCAGAGCAGCATCGCCGTGATGTAGACGAAGGAGAGGACGACCGTGATCAGTTCCTGGAGGCCCTCGCTGAGCAGTTCGCGCAGCGACTCGACGTCCGTGGTGGAGCGGGAGATCAGCCGGCCCGAGGTGTAGCGCTCGTGGAAGTCGACGCTGAGGGCCTGCGCGTGGCGGAAGATCCGGCCGCGCAGGTCGAGCAGCACGTCCTGGTTGACCCGGGCGGCGGCGTTGATGAAGGCGTACTGGAGCGCCCCGCCGGCCAGCGCGCACAGCAGGTAGCCGGCGGCGACCGCGATCAGCGGCCCGTGGTCGTCGGCGCGCAGCGCGGGGACGGCGTGGTCGATGGCGTACGCCACCAGCAGCGGGCTCCCCTGCACGGCCGCCTGCTGGAGCAGGAGCAGCAGGGAGGTGACGGCGACGCGGGCGCGCATCGGCGCCAGCAGGGAGCGCAGCAGCGCGGCGGTGGCGCCGGGCGGGGTGGGCAGGACGTCGCGGTCGAAGGCGTCACCGGCGGGCGGTGTGCGGTCGTCGGGGCCGTCCGTGGCCGGTGCGGTGGCGGCGGGCGCCGTCATCGGTCGTCGTCCTCCCCTGCCCCTGACATCAGATGGGCGTACTCGGCGTTGGTGCGCAGCAGTTCGTGGTGGGTGCCCACGGCGGTGATCCGGCCGCCGGAGAGCAGGGCGACGCGGTCGGCGAGCAGCACCGTGGAGGGCCGGTGGGCCACGATCAGCGCGGTGGTGTCCGCGAGGACCCGGCGCAGCGCGGCCTCGACGGCGGCCTCCGTGTGCACGTCCAGGGCGGACAGCGGGTCGTCCAGGACCAGGAAGCGGGGCCTGCCGACCACCGCGCGAGCCAGCGCGAGGCGCTGACGCTGGCCGCCGGACAGGCTCAGGCCCTGCTCGCCGACCTGGGTGGCGGTGCCCTGCGGCAGGGCGTGCGCGAAGTCGGCCTGGGCGATGGCGAGGGCGCGGGAGAGGTCGGCCTCTGAGGCGTCGGGGCCCGCGCCCATCAGGACGTTCTCCCCGACGGTCGCGGAGAAGAGCGTCGGCTCCTCGAAGGCGACGGCGACCAGGGCGCGCAGCTCCTCGCGGGGCAGGGCGGTGATGTCGGTGCCGTCCAGGGTGATCCGGCCGGAGGTCACCTCGTGCAGCCGGGGGACGAGCGCGGTGAGCGTCGTCTTGCCGCTGCCGGTGGCGCCGACCAGGGCGAGCGACTCGCCGGGGCGGATGTGCAGGTCGACGCCGTCGAGGACGGGCGGGGAGTCCGGGTCGGCGTCGGGGTAGCGGAAGCGGACGCCGTGGAACCGCAGGCCGCGCTCCCCGCCTCCCGGCACCGGCGCGCGTGCGTGGCCGGCTTTCGGCGTCGGCGGTTGCGTGCTGTCGGCTTTCGGTACTGGCGGTTGCGTGCTGTCGGCTTTCGGTGTCGGCGGTTGTGTGCTGTCGGGTTTCGGTGTCGGCGGTCGCGCGCCGTCGGCCTCCGGTACCGGTGGACGCGCGCTGTCGGCTTTCGGCGTCGGCGGTCGCGCGCTGTCGGCTTTCGGTACTGGCGGACGCGCGCCGTCGGCTTTCGGCGTCGGCGGTCGCGCGCCGTCGGTCTCCGGTACCGGCGGTCGCGCGCCGTCTGTCTCCGGCTCCTCGTCCATCACCTCGAAGTACCGCTCCGTCGCCGTCGCCGCCTCCTGGCTCATCGCCAGCAGGAAGCCGATCGACTCGATCGGCCAGCGCAGCGCCAGCGCCGTCGACAAGAACGCCACCAGCGTCCCCGCCGACAGCCGCCCGTCCGCCACCTGCACCGCCCCGACCACCAGCGCGGCCCCGACGGCCAGTTCGGGCAGGGTGACGATCACCGCCCAGATGGACGCCAGCAGCCGCGCCTTGCGCAGCTCCGTACCCCGCAGGGTCCCCGACAGCTCCCGGAACGCCCGCGCCTGGCTGCGGTGCCGCCCGAACCCCTTGATGATCCGGATGCCGAGCACGCTCTCCTCGACGACCGTCGTCAGGTCCCCGACCTGGTCCTGGGCCCGCCGGGCGATGTCGGCGTACTTCTTCTCGAACACCGAGCATGTGATGACCACCGGCACGGCCGGCCCCAGGATCACCAACCCCAGCGACCAGTCCTGCACCAGCATGATGATCACGCCGACGAGAATCGTCACCCCGTTGACCAGCAGGAACGTCAGCGGGAAGGCGAGGAACATGCGCAGCAGCATCAGGTCCGTCGTCCCCCGGGACAGCAACTGCCCCGAGGGCCAGCGGTCGTGGAAGGCCACCGGCAGCCGCTGCAACCGCCGGTACAGCGCGGCCCGCATCTCCGCCTCGACCCGCGACAGCGGCCGGGCCACCAGCCACCGCCGCAGCCCGAACAGCAGCGCCTCCGCCAGCCCGAGGAGCAGCAGGTACAGCGCGCCGAGCCACACCCCGGCCGGGTCGCGGCCGGCGACCGGGCCGTCCACCATCCACTTCAGGACCAGCGGGATCACCAGCGCCACACAGGAGGCGAGGACCGCGACGAACGCGGCGGCGAACAGCCGCGCCCGCACGGGCCGTACGAACGGCCACAGCCGCAGCAGGGTGCGGACGGCGGACCGGTCCGTGGGGGGTACGGGTGTCGTGGTCATCGACAGCGAGCCTACGGACCGCCGCCGGCACTGCCCATCGAGTTTTCCCCGCCACGGGGGTTGTACCGGGGCACGGCCCCGCCGCCCGGTGCGCCGGTGGGCGGGGTCAGGACGCCGGGTACGGCAGCAGCGTGCCGTCCACCTTCTCCCACGCCGCCTTCAGCTCGGCCAGCAGCTTCGGCCGGACGGTCGCGAGGTCGGCCTGCTCACGGGCGTCGGCGGCGAGGTCGTACAGGTGGTCCGTGCCGTCGGCGTCCTGGTAGTACTTCCACTTCCCGCGCCGCAGCGCCCGGTTGCCCCGCACCCGCCAGAACAGGTCGCGCTCGGGGAGGTCCTCGCCGCGCAGCAGGTACCCGGCGAGGCTGTGCCCGTCCAGCGGGTACGCCGGGTCGGGGCGGGCCCCGGCCAGCTCCAGCAGGGTCGCCGTCCAGTCGGGGGAGTACACCGGCTCGTGGCTGACCTGGCGGGCACCGACGGCGGCCGGCCAGCGCAGGATCGTCGGCACCCGGATGCCGCCCTCCAGCAGCTCCGACTTGGCGCCGCTCAGCGGCCACTGGTACGAGAAGCGTTCGCCGCCGTTGTCGCTGGCGAAGACGACGAGGGTGTCGTCCTCCTGGCCCGAGCGGCGCAGTGCCGTGAGCACCTCGCCGACGGCGCTGTCCAGGCTCTCGACCATCTCCTTGTACTTCTCCACCGAGCCGCCGTCGTCGTGCAGCAGCGCGCTCACCCCGCCCCCGGCGCGGATCTTCGCGGCGATCTCGGCGCCGGTCTCCGCGTCGTCCTCGGTGAGCCACGGCCAGTGCGGGGTGGTGAAGTTGAGGTTGAGCAGCCACGGCGCGTCGTGGTCGCGGGAGACGTACTCCACGGCCCGCTCGGTCAGCACGGTCGTGTAGTAGCGCAGGTCCTGGTACTCGGCGTCGCCCTCGTAGAGGTCGTACTCGCCGAGCTGGCCCAGCTTGGAGAAGTACTCCAGCGCGCCGCCGAAGTTGCCGAAGAACTCGTCCCAGCCGGAGCGGGTCGGGCTGTAGTCCGGCAGGAAGCCGCAGTGCCACTTGCCGATCAGGGCGGTGGAGTAGCCCGCCTCCTTCAGCAGCGAGGCCAGGGTCGGGTGGCCGGGGGTCAGGCCCTGGGTGCGGTTGCCTATGGGTTCGGCCAGTCCGCCCTCGGTACGGCCCGGGAAGCGGCCCGTGTAGAGGCTGAAGCGGGTGGGGGAGCAGGTCGCGGAGCCGGAGTAGGCGTCGGTGAACCGCACGCCCTGCGCGGCGAGCCGGTCCAGGTGCGGGGTCCTGATGTGCGGGGAGCCGTAGGACGACAGATCGGCCCAGCCGAGGTCGTCGCCCAGGATGAACAGGATGTTGGGGCGTCTGCGGGACCGGGCGGCGGTACGGGCCCTGAACGGGTGCTCGGCGGGCGTGGCGGCCCCGGTGGCGGCCGGGGCGGGGACGGCGGCCGAGGCGACGGCCGTCACCGCGCCGCCGCCGACGAGACCACCGAAGGCACGGCGGGAGATTTCGGGCATGCGGGTACCCCAGGCGAGAGAAGGAGAGGGTGTGACCTGGGACGTTTCCAGCCGCGCCGACCGCCGGTCAAGAAGATCACCGACGAGTTCACGAGGTCGCAAAACTCGTCACACAGCGCTCAGCGGGCGACCCGCAGCAGCAGCACCGTCCGCCCCTCCACCGTGATCTCCGCCCCGGCCGGATGCCCCGTGCCCGGCGCCGCGTCCTGCTCCTCCCGGCCGGTGTCCACCACCACCTCGTACCGCTCGGCCCAGGGCGCCGCCGGCAGCACGAACCCCACCGGCCGCTCCCCGGCGTGCAGCACTGCCAGGAAGCTGTCGTCGGTGACCGGCGCCCCGCGCTCGTCCCGGCCCGGGATGTCCCGCCCGGAGAGGTACATGCCGAGGGTCGCGGCGGGCGCGTACCAGTCCCGCTCCGTCATCTCGGTGCCCCGGGGCGTGAACCAGGCCAGGTCGCGCAGGCCGTCGGCGGTCTGCGGGCGGCCGGAGAAGAAGGCGCGGCGGCGCAGCACGGGGTGGGCGTGGCGCAGCTCGATCAGCCGTGCCGTCAGGTCGGTCAGGGCCCGCCAGCCGGGGTCGTCCAGCAGGCTCCAGTCCACCCAGCCGGTCTCGTTGTCCTGGCAGTACGCGTTGTTGTTGCCGCCCTGGGTACGGCCCATCTCGTCCCCGGCGACCAGCATCGGCACGCCGGTCGACAGCAGCAGCGTGGTCAGCAGGTTGCGCAGCTGGCGGCGGCGCAGCGCCCGTACGCCCGCGTCGTCGGTCTCGCCCTCCACGCCGCAGTTCCACGCCCGGTTGTCGTCGGTGCCGTCCCGGTTGCCCTCGCCGTTGGCCTCGTTGTGCTTGCGCTCGTAGGACACCAGGTCGCGGAGCGTGAAGCCGTCGTGCGCGGTGATGAAGTTGACCGAGGCGTAGGGCCGCCGGCCGCCCCAGGCGTACAGGTCGCTGGAGCCCGACAGGCGGTAGCCCATCTCCCGTACGTCGGGCAGGGCGTGCCGCCAGAAGTCGCGCACGGCGCCCCGGTAGCGGTCGTTCCACTCCGTCCACAGGGGCGGGAAGGCGCCCACCTGGTAGCCGCCGGACCCGATGTCCCAGGGCTCGGCGATCAGCTTCACCCGGCGCAGCACCGGGTCCTGGGCGATCACCGCCAGGAACGGGGAGAGCATGTCGACGTCGTGCATCGAGCGGGCCAGCGCCGCCGCCAGGTCGAAGCGGAAGCCGTCGACGCCCATCTCGGTCACCCAGTAGCGCAGCGAGTCCGTGATCAGGCGCAGGACGTGCGGCTGGACGACGTGCAGGGTGTTGCCGCAGCCGGTGTAGTCGGCGTACCTCCTGGCATCGTGCTGGAGGCGGTAGTAGCCGCGGTTGTCGATGCCCTTCAGGGACAGCGTCGGGCCCAGCTCGCCGGCCTCCGCGGTGTGGTTGTAGACCACGTCCAGGATCACCTCGATGCCGGCCGCGTGCAGCGCGCGCACCATCCGCTTGAACTCGCCGACCTGCTCGCCCCGGGTGCCGGAGGCGGCGTAGGCGGCGTGCGGGGCGAAGTAGCCGATGGAGTTGTAACCCCAGTAGTTCGACAGGCCGCGCTCCAGGAGGTGGCTCTCGTGCGCGAACTGGTGGACCGGCAGCAGCTCCACCGCCGTCACGCCCAGCCGCACCAGGTGCTCGATCGCCGCCGGGTGGGCGAGTCCCGCGTAGGTGCCGCGCAGCTCGGGCGGGACGCCGGGGTGGCGTGTGGTGAAGCCGCGCACGTGGAGTTCGTAGATGACGGAGTCGGCCCACGGGGTCTTGGGGCGGTGGTCGTCCGACCAGTCGTCGTCGTCGTGGACGACGACGCCCTTGGGGACGTACGGCGCGGAGTCGCGGTCGTCGCGCACGGTGTCGGCGACGTGCTGCTCCGGCCAGTCCCGGACGTGCCCGTACACCTGCGGCGGCAGCCGGAAGTCGCCGTCGACCGCGCGGGCGTAGGGGTCCAGGAGCAGCTTCGCCGGGTTCCAGCGGGCGCCGGTCCACGGGTCCCAGCGGCCGTGCACCCGGTAGCCGTAGCGCTGGCCGGGGCGGACGCCGGGCACGAAGCCGTGCCAGATCTCGTGCGTCAGCTCGGTCAGCCGCACCCGCCGCTCGGCCCCGCCCTCGTCGAAGAGGCACAGCTCGACCGCCTCCGCGCCGCCCGTCCACAGCGCGAAGTTGGTGCCCGCCACCCCGTCCGGGCCGGTGCGGAACCGGGCGCCGAGCGGGACCGGTGTCCCCGGCCACGCGGGCACGGAGGGCGGCGGCGCGGTCCGCCGCACCCCGTTCACCACGGCGGCGGCCCGCCCGTCCTCGGCGGCCCGCTTCCCGGCCACCGCCTCCCGCTCGGCTGCGCTGGACACCTGGCGGCCTCCCACGGCTCGTGGGACGACGGGCCGTGACGGTGTAAACGGGCGTACGGCGTCCCGGCCGCCGCTCTCCGTCGCGTCGTCCTCCTCCCTAGTTCTGCCCAGAGCATGGCTCGCACTCACGTTTCCCCAGGGCCGGCCGGTCGTTACGGGTGGATGTGAGGCACGTACACGGGCGCGCACGGCGCGCGGGGGCCGCGCTGGCCGCCGTACTGACATGGGCAGGACTGCTGGCCGGAGCCGCCGGCTGCACCTCGGGCGGGACCGGGCTGGGCGGGATGTTCGGCAAGCCGGGGGCCCCCGGCGAGGGCATCCGCGTCTCCCCGGACCACGGCGACAAGGGCGTACGGCCCGGACGGAAGCTGTCGGTCCGGGTGCCGGAGGGGAGGCTGGAGTCGGTCCGGGTGGTCAAGTCGCAGGACGCGCGGGACACCCCGGTGCCGGGCCGGATCTCCGCCGACGGACGGCGCTGGGAACCCGACGAGGGGCGCCTCGCGCTCGCCGCGAAGTACACGGTCGACGCCGTCGCCGTGGACGACGCCGGCCGCCGCTCGGCCCGGCACGCGAGCTTCACGACGTACGTCCCCGAGGAGCGGTTCATCGGGTACGTCGCCCCCGAGAACCGCTCCACGGTCGGCACCGGCATGATCGTCTCGCTGGAGTTCAACCGGGAGATCACCGACCGCGCCGCCGTCGAGCGGGCCGTACGGGTGAGCGCCGAGCCGGCCGTCGAGATCCGCCCGCACTGGTTCGGCCGGGACCGCCTCGACTTCCGCCCCCGGCACTACTGGAAGCCCGGCACCGAGGTCACCGTCGACCTCAGGCTGCGCGACGTCGAGGGCGCGCCCGGGGTGTACGGGCTCCAGCACAAGACGGTCACCTTCACCGTCGGCCGCAGCCAGGTCTCGGTGGTGGACGCGGCCGGCAAGACCATGCAGGTGCGGCGCGACGGCGAACTGCTCACCACCGTGCCCATCACGGCGGGCGCCGCGAAGACCACCACGTACAACGGCAAGATGGTGGTCACCGAGATGCTCGACGTCACCCGGATGGACGGCCGCACGGTCGGTTTCGGCGGCGAGTACGACATCCCGGACGTCCCGCACGCCATGCGGCTGACCGAGTCCGGCACCTTCCTGCACGGCAACTACTGGGCGCCGGACGACGTCTTCGGCAGGACCAACGTCAGTCACGGCTGCGTCGGCCTCAAGGACGTCAAGGGCGGCGGGGCGGACACCCCGGCGGGCTGGTTCTTCGACCGCACCCTCGTCGGCGACGTCATCGAGGTGGTGCGCAGCAAGGACCGCACGGTCGCCCCGGACAACGGGCTCGGCGGCTGGAACATGAGCTGGAAGGCGTGGCGGGAGGGGAGCGCGGTGCGGTGATCCACCGGGCCGGACGCGGTGATTCACCGGACCGGACGCGGTGATCCGCCGGGCCGGACGCGGTGATCCCCCGGGCCGGAACGCGGTGATCCGCCGGACCGGACGCGGTGATCCCCCGGGCCGGATCGCGGCGATCCACCGGACCGGACGCGGTGCTCCAGCGCCCGGCCGTCCCGGTGCGGAAACCGGGCGGGGCCGACTCGGTACACAACAGTGACAATCGACCCCTCCAAACCCCCGCTGGCCTGCGGTTACGATGCGCCGGTGCGCGCAGGCGCACCTGGGGTGCGGGCCGGACCAGGCCCGGCGAGGGGAGAACAACTTGAACGTGCGTCCGATATCGGGGGCTTCGGCACGGGGGCGGATCGGCCGGAGGCTGTCGGCGCTGGCCGTCGGGTCGCTGCTGCTGGCGGTGACCGCGTGCGGCGGGGGAGGATCGGACTCGGGGTCCGGCGACGCGAAGGCGGAGGAGTCGAAGGCCGCGCAGAGCGCGCAGTCCGAGGCCGTCGTCAGCATCGCGCCCGCCAACGGCGCCAAGGCCGTCGACACCAGCGGAGCGCTGAAGGTCGGGGTGGCCAAGGGCAAGCTCACCGAGGTCGTGGTGAAGGACGGTGACGGGAAGAAGGTCGACGGCGAGATATCCGGGGACGGCGCCACCTGGACGCCGTCCTCCCACCTGGCCGCCTCCACCGCGTACTCGGTGCACGCGGTCGCCAAGGACTCCGAGGGCCGCACCGCCGCCGAGGACTCCCGCTTCACCACCCTGACGCCGAAGAACACGTTCATCGGCACCTTCACGCCGGAGGACGGCTCGAAGGTCGGCGTCGGGATGCCGTTCTCGATCCGCTTCACCCGGGGCATCACCAACCCCGAGGACGTCGAGAAGGCCATCCGCATCAAGACCGAGCCCGCCGTCGACGTCGAGGGCCACTGGTTCGGCAACGACCGCATCGACTTCCGCCCCGAGAAGTACTGGAAGGCCGGCACCAAGGTCACCGTCGACCTGAACCTGGACGGCGTCGAGGGCCGCGACGGCGTCTACGGCGAGCAGGCCAAGAAGGTCTCCTTCACCATCGGCCGCAACCAGGTCTCCGTGGTCGACGCCAAGAAGCTCACCATGAAGGTGCAGCGCGACGGCAAGACCGTCAAGACCATCCCCGTCACCACCGGCGCCCCGGGCTACGAGACCTGGAACGGCCAGATGGTCATCAGCGAGAAGCTCTCGGTGACCCGGATGAACGGCGAGACGGTCGGCTACGGCGGCGAGTACGACATCAAGGACGTCCCGCACGCCATGCGGCTGACCACCTCCGGCACCTTCATCCACGGCAACTACTGGGGCGGCGACGCCTTCGGCAACCGCAACGCCAGCCACGGCTGCGTCGGCCTGCGCGACACCCAGGGCGGCTGGGACGAGAACGCGCCGGGCGCCTGGTTCTTCGCCAACTCGATGATCGGTGACGTGGTCGTCGTCAAGAACTCCGATGACGCCACCGTCGCCGCGGACAACGGCTACAACGGCTGGAACATGGACTGGGAGAAGTGGACGGCGTGAGCCTTATCCGACGCCGTTAGTCCCCGTTAACCTGCGGGGCATGACCGTACATCTCGAAGTCGCCGACGGCGTCGGCACGCTGCGTCTGGACCGTCCGCCGATGAACGCGCTGGACACCGCCACCCAGGACCGGCTGAAGGAACTCGCCGAACAGGCCACGGCCCGCACCGACGTGCGGGCCGTCGTGCTCTACGGCGGCGAGAAGGTGTTCGCGGCGGGCGCGGACATCAAGGAGATGCGGGCGATGGACCACGCGGCGATGGTGCTGCGGGCCCGGGCCCTCCAGGACTCCTTCACGGCCGTCGCCCGCATCCCCAAGCCGGTGGTCGCGGCCGTCACCGGCTACGCGCTCGGCGGCGGCTGCGAACTCGCCCTCTGCGCCGACTACCGCATCGCCGCCGACGACGCCAGGCTGGGCCAGCCCGAGATCCTGCTCGGCCTGATCCCGGGCGCCGGCGGCACCCAGCGGCTGTCCCGGCTGATCGGCCCGTCCAAGGCCAAGGACCTGATCTTCACCGGCCGCCAGGTGAAGGCCGACGAGGCGCTGGCGCTGGGCCTGGTGGACCGGGTGGTCCCGGCCGCCGAGGTCCACGAGCAGGCGCACGCCTGGGCGGCCCGGCTGGCCCGGGGCCCCGCCATCGCCCTGCGCGCGGCGAAGGAGGCGGTCGACACCGGACTGGAGACGGACCTCGACACCGGCCTCGCCGTCGAACGGAACTGGTTCGCGGGCCTGTTCGCCACCGAGGACCGGGAGCGCGGGATGCGCAGCTTCGTCGAGGAAGGGCCGGGCAGGGCGAAGTTCACCTGAACGGCGCGCTGTTGACGCGGCGTAGGGCCGGAGTCCCTCGTTGGGGCGGTTTACGGCGGGCCCGACGCACCCTTGAGCCTGCCGGGGGACCGGCGGCCGCCGGCCCGCGCCGCTCGATTCATCTGCCCAGCTCACCGGGTGACTTTCGATTTTCGATGTGCCGCTGGCATATGCCAAAAGCCCTCCGCGTCCACGGCCCCGCACCGGCCCGTAATCCCCGGAACGGCCCCGGAGGGTGCCGTCGGCGGCCATGATGGGGGCATGGCGGGGCTGGAGGACACGGGGCAGCCACGGGGAGCCGGACGTGCGACCGTTGCGCGCTGGTCGCCGGCGGTCGAGGACGAACACGCGCTCAGGGCGATCGAGCTGTTCGGGGATCCCACGGAGGGTGAGGTTCCGCTGCCCTCCCGCCCGGAGTCCGCGGCCACCGCCCGCCGGCTCGTCCAGGTCGTCGTCCTGCGCCAGTGGCAACTGGGCCCCAAGCACGCCGAGGACGCCGTCCTGCTCGTCTCCGAACTGGTCGGCAACGCCGTACGGCACACCGGTGCCCGCGTCTTCGGCCTGCGCATGCGCCGCCGTCCCGGCTGGCTCCGCGTCGAGGTCCGCGACCCCTCCCGGGGGCTTCCCTGTCTGATACCGGTCCAGCCGCTGGACATCAACGGACGGGGCCTCTTCCTCGTCGACAGGCTGGCCGACCGCTGGGGCGTCGACCTGCTGCCGCGCGGCAAGACGACGTGGTTCGAGATGCGGGTGGCGGACCGCTAGCACCATCTCCGCGCTGCGCGCGGCGAGTTGGGGAGACACACCACCCACGGGTGATGGTGCGCGGCCCGGTCGCCCCGGGCCGTGATCCTGCTGCCCATGATGCTCACTCGACTGCGCCGCCGCGCCACCGCCGCCGCCCTCTCCCTCGCCGCCGTCCTCGCCACGTCGGCCGCCGTCCCCGAGACCGCCGCGGGGACCGCCGCCGTGGCCCCGGCCGCCGTCAAGGCTGCCGCTCCCTCCTGCCCCGTCTTCGACGACAAGCTCAAGGCCGCCGCCGACCGCCGCGTCGACCTCGACCGCATCACCCCCGCCCCCGCCTGGCGCACCACCTGCGGCACCCTCTACCGCAGCGACGGCCGCGGCCCCGACGTCGTCTTCGAGCAGGGCTTCCACCCCAAGGACGTGGTGGACGGCCAGTACGACATCGAGCAGTACGTCCTGGTCAACCAGCCGTCCCCGTACGTGTCGACCACCTACGACCACGACCTCTACAAGACCTGGTACAAGTCCGGCTGGAACTACTACATCGACGCCCCCGGCGGCATCGACGTCAACCAGACCATCGGTGACACCCACCGGTGGGCCGAGCAGGTCGAGGTCGCCTTCCCCGGCGGCGTCGACCGGCAGTACGTCATCGGCGTCTGTCCCGTCGACAAGAAGACCAAGACCGAGATCATGGACGAGTGCCGGAGCAACCCGCACTACGAGCCCTGGCACTGACGCCCGCCCCGGCATGGGTGGTCGCCGCACCGGCCGTACGACCGGAACGTTAATCTGACCAGCGTCAGTACGACGACCACGGTATGACCAGAGCACGAGATGAGGGGCGGATCGGTGGCGGACATCGAGGAAGCACGCAAGCAGTTCGACCGGATCGACGCGGACGGCGACGGTCGCATCACCCCGGCCGAGTTCAAGACCGCCCTGGCGCAGGGCGGCGACTGGAACGTCACCGAGTCCGTCGCGGAGGCGATCATCAACAGCCGCGACCTGGACGGCGACAAGCTGCTGTCGTTCGACGAGTTCTGGGCGTTCCTCGACAAGTGACGTGCGGGGGGGCGTCCGTCCGGCGACCGGGCGGACGCCCCCGTGCGTCAGTGGGCCTGGCCTTCGGGTCGGCCTCGTGCCCGCCGCCGTCCGTGACCTCCTGCATGCCGGACGCGAACTCCGGGCGCAGGGCTGGGAGGCTGCGGTTTCCACGGCGGGGCCGCCGACGGGCCGGTCGTGTGCCCCGTGGGGACGGCGGTCATCGACGTCACACCGGCACGCGCTGTCCACACCTCAGGTTCGCAGGCGAGTGAGAATGGGGGACGGGCAGGGAACACCCTGCCCGCCCCCGTTCCCGCCCGTCGATTGGTGAGCCCATGCCGCTAGGCGCCGTCCGCCCCAGCCCCCTGGTCGAACAGGCCACCGCCCGGCTGCGCGAGCAGATCACCGGCGGTCACTGGCCGGTGGGCACCCGGCTGCCCGGCGAGACCACCCTCGCCAAGGAACTCGGCGTGGGCCGCTCCACCGTCCGGGAGGCACTGCGCGCCCTGGCCGGCGCGGGGCTGGTCCAGCCCCGGCAGGGCGCCGGTGTGTTCGTCATCGCCACCGAGCCCGCCGAGGACTGGCCGGCCCGGCTGCGGCGGGCCGCGGTGACGGACGTCTACGAGGTCCGCATGGCCGTCGAGGTGCACGCCGCCCGGCTCGCGGCCCACCGCCGCACCGACGACGACGTCACCGCCCTGCACACCGCGCTGGCCGGCCGCCGGGCCGCGTCCACCGCGGACGACGCGGCCTTCGTCGACGCCGACATCGCCTTCCACGCGGCGGTGGTCGCCGCGGCGCACAACCCCGTGCTGGCCGACCTGTTCACCGAGTTCACCCCCGTACTGCGGGACGGCCTGGTCGACCTGCTCGCCCTCACCGGCCTGCGCACCACCGAACCCGCCCACGGCGACGCCGCCCACGCGGCCCTGGTCCGCGCGGTCGAGGAGGGCCGGGCGGAGGCGGCGGCGGACATCCTGCGGGCGGAGCTGGAGGATCCGTTCGGGCCGGGGCAGCCGTCCGGCCCGGGGCACCCGGACGGCCGTACGGAGGAATAGCCCGCCCACCGGACCGGTTACGGATGCCCGACGGCGTTCTCGTATCCACGACCCGGAAGGTCAGGCGAGTCGAACGATGAAGATCGGCATCATCGGCGCGGGCAACATCGGCGGCAACCTCACCCGGCGGCTCACCGCCCTCGGTCACGAGGTGTCCGTCGCCAACTCCCGCGGCCCGCACACCCTCACCGCCCTCGCCGAGGAGACCGGCGCGACGCCCGTCCCGGTCGAGGAGGCGGCCCGCGGCGCCGAGATCGCGGTGGTCGCGGTCCCGCTGAAGGCGGTCCCCGACCTCCCCGACGGACTGTTCGACGAGGCGGCGGACGGCCTGGCGGTCATCGACACCGGCAACTACTACCCGCGGCAGCGCGACGGCCGTATCGCCGGTATCGAGGACGAGGGCCGCACCGAGAGCCGCTGGACGGAACAGCAGCTCGGCCACCCGGTCGTCAAGGTCTTCAACGGCACCTACGCCCAGGACATCCTGGACCGCGCCCGCCCGGCCGGTGCCCCCGACCGCATGGCCCTCCCGGTGGCAGGCGACGACGCGGCGGCCAAGGCGAAGGTCCGTGCCCTGGTCGAGGAACTGGGGTTCGACACGGTCGACGCGGGCGGCATCGACGACTCCTGGCGCCAGCAGCCGGGAACGCCGGTGTACGGGCTGCGCGGGGACGCCGAGGCGGTCAGGAAGGCGCTGGCGGAGGCGTCCGCGGAACGTCCGGCGGAGTACCGGGGCTGACACCGGCCCGGCCGGGTCAGGCCCCGTCCGCCCACTTCTTCAGCGCCGCCTTGCTCTCGAAGTCGGCCACGTTCTTGTCCAGCGGGTCGGACGTGTACTGGTGGAAGCGCCACGTGGCCTGGATGCGCGGCTTGCCCGCGGAGACGTAGTCGGCGATCCACAGGCCGTCGCCCGCGTAGGACGTGGTGTCGACGGTCAGCCAGAAGTTCCGGTTGCAATACAGGATGATCCGATTGTCCGGCCGCAACTCCTTCAGCTTCTTGATGAAGCGGTCCTTCTCGGAGTTGCTCGCGTGGGTGCCGTCGCCCGTGGTCTCCCAGTCGACGGCGAGGATGTCACCGGCTCTGTCGGGGGCCTTGGAGACGAAGTACTCGGCCTGGGCGGTGAGGTTGCCCGGCCACAGGAAGTGGTAGAAGCCGACGACGAGACCGGCGTCGCGGGCCCGTTTGGTCTGGGCCGACAGCTTGGGATTGGTGTACGAACGGCCCTCCGTCGCCTTGACGAAGACGAAGGAGAGGCCGTCCGTGTCGTAGGTGTCGGACTGGTAGGCGCTCACGTCGATGCCGCGCAGCATGAGGACTCCCTCAGGTGCCTTGTGTGGTCCAAGTGCGTGGGGTCGGGAGTTGTTTATGCCCGCGATCCACCGCGGTACGCCGGGCGCGTGGAGGCGCGGCTTCCGCGATGGTGAACGCCGGTCCGAGTCAGGCGGCGGGGGAGGTCGCCGGGGCGTGCGCGTCGCCGGCGGGCGCGGGGGTCTCGGCGCCGTTCCCCTCGTCCAGGGAGACGTTCTTCGTCTCCTTGCCGAGCAGCAGCGCGATCAGGGTCAGGACGGCCATCGAGGAGAGGTAGACGCCGACCAGCCACGGCGAGCCGTCCCCGGCCTCCCACAGCGCCACCGCGATGAACGGGGCGACGGCCGCGCCGAGGATCGAGCTGACGTTGTACGAGATGCCGGAGCCGGTGTAGCGCACGCTGGTCGGGAAGAGTTCCGGCAGCAGCGCGCCCATCGGGCCGAAGGTCATGCCCATCAGCGTGAAGCCGAGGACCAGCCACAGGACGACGCCGAGCGTGCCCAGGCCGATCAGCGGGACCCAGACCAGGCCGAAGACGACGATCGCGGCGGTGATCCAGATCAGGGTGGAGCGGCGGCCGTACTTGTCGGCGAGCGGGCCGGAGATCAGCGTGAACGCGGCGAAGAACAGCACCCCGAAGATCATCATCAGCACGAAGGTCGTGTAGCTGTAACCGAGGCCGGGGACGGCGGCGTCCTTCGCGGTGCGGCCGTAGCTGAGCGAGAACGTGGTCATCAGGTAGAAGAGCACGTACGTCGCCAGCATGATGAAGGTGCCCAGGATCAGCTGCTTCCAGTGGCCCTGGACGACCGTGGCCAGCGGCAGCTTGCGGACCTTGCCGGACTCCCGCGTCCTGGCGAACACCGCCGACTCCACCAGCCGGGAGCGCACCCACAGGCCGATCGCGACCATCACGGCGGAGAACAGGAACGGGATGCGCCAGCCCCAGCTCGCGAAGGCTTCGGAGGGCTGGGTGGGGTCGGCGCCCGCCGAGGACGGCAGCAGCGCCCCGATGATCAGGAACAGGCCGTTGCCGATGATGAAGCCGAGCGGGGCGCCCAGCTGCGGGAAGGTGCCGTACAGGGCGCGCTTGCCGCGCGGCGCGTTCTCGGTGGCGACCAGCGCGGCGCCGCTCCACTCGCCGCCGAGCGCGAAGCCCTGCGCGAGCCGCATCAGCACGAGCAGCGCGGTGGCGACCCAGCCGGCCTGCGCGTACGTGGGCAGTACGCCGATCAGGAACGTGGCGATGCCCATGGTGAGCAGCGAGACCACCAGCGTCTTCTTGCGGCCGAGCCGGTCCCCGAGGTGCCCGAAGAAGACGGCGCCGACCGGACGGGCCACCATCGCGGCGCCGAAGACCGCGAAGGAGGAGAGCAGGGCCGTGGTCGGGTCGCTGCTCGGGAAGAAGAGCTTGGGGAAGACCAGGACCGCCGCGGTCGCGTAGATGTAGAAGTCGTAGAACTCGATCGTCGTGCCCATGAGGCTGGCGATCAGGACGCGGGAGCGCGGGTTGACGGGTGTCTGGGCCGGGCCGGTTGCTGGTGCGGGCATGTCTCGGTCTTTCACGTGCGAAAGTACTGGTGCCTCAACGATCTCAGGCGTCTTATGTTCTGGAAAGCGCATATCAGCATGTAAGACGCCTGAGCGTCGGACGCCAGGCGCCTGGGGAAGGGCGGCCGGGTCAGACCGGACGGCACTCGCCGGTGTTCTCCGCTTCGGAGCACAGGCCGTGGCCGTGTTCGTGCAGTATGTCGCGGCCGCTCTGCTGGGTGAGGAAGTTCAGGAAGGCCGCCGCCGGCGAGCCGGCCGGAGCATCGCCGTAGGTGTAGGCGTACTCGGTCTGCCAGAAGGGGTAGTCGGTGTCCTCGACGCCTTCCGCCGTCGGCTCCTTGCCGTCGATCTTCAGCTTGACGAACCGGTCGGCGTCCTCGTGTCCGTCGACCTTCGCGGCCTCGCTGTAGCTGATGGCCCCCCGCATCGAGGCGGCCTCGTCCAGCAGGACGTCCGGGTCGTTGCTCTCGCAGCGGCCGTACCGGTCCGGATCGAGGGACGCGCAGTCGGTCACGGTGAACTGGGGCGGCTCCTTGCCCCTGAGGACCTTGGCGACGAGGGTGCTGCGGGTGCCCGAGCCGGAGCCGCGGTTGATCAGGTGGACGGGCACGTCCTTGCCGCCGACCTGGTTCCAGTTGGTCACCCGGCCGGCGAAGATGTCGCGGATCTGGGTCTGCGACAGGTTCTCCACGCCCGCCGCCTTGTTGACGACGATGGTGAACACGGAGATGGCGATGGGCCGGGGGACCAGCCGGGGGTGGCCCGTGGATGCCAGACCGTCGGTGAAGGTGATGTGGGTGCCGAGCCCCTTGCCGACCTCGACCTTGGCGTTCTCGCCGGCCCGGTCCAGGGCGGAGACCCCCTCGGTGCTGCCCTCGAAGATGTCGTCCCCGAGCGGGATGGTCAGGCCGGCCCCGTCGCAGCGCCTGAGGAAGTCCTCGGCGGCGGCCCGCACGGCCGGCTCGAAGGCGGTGGAACCGTGCAGGTCGAGGGTGCCCTTGACACAGTCCAGCGGGGGCCGCCGGTCGTCGCGCCACAGGAGCGTGAAGCAGGCCTGGAGGCCGACGCCCGCGATCAGTATCCAGATGAGCCACCAGGCGGGCCGGGAGGCGAAGACATGGCTCTCGGTCCTGGTCGCCTGCAGCCGGAAGAACCTCTGCAGGGTGTCGTACCAGCGGCCCTCCCCGTCGGTGCCGGTGACCTCGGGCTTGGGGAACTTGTCGGTGCTGTCGTCGCCGGCCCAGCGCTCCAGCACGACGAGCACCTTGTACTCGGACCCCCGGGGCAGCGTCACCTTCGGCAGCCGGACCACGCCCGTGCGCTCGGCTTCGTTGTTGTCACGGCGGAAGCCGTCCTTGGCGACGGTGGTGACGACGTTGTTGTCGGCCGTCTCCTGCCGGAAGAAGAAGTCGGGGATCTCCGCCTGGCTCGGATCGGTGAGGACCACGGCCGCGACCCGGCGGTTGCGGAAGGTGACCTTGATGCCGTAGGCGTCGTTGGGGTCGGCCAGGTAGTCCTCAGGGACGATCTTGGCCGACCCGGCGTTCTCGACGCGCAGCAGGACGAACGAGGGATCCTTCAGCTCCGTGCCGTTGTGCTGCATGTCCCCCAGCACGTCGGCGTACGGTTTGCCGGTCACGTCGGCGGCCAGGGTGTCCATCTGCACCCGGTAGCCGAGCCGTTTGCGGCCGACGACGGCGAATTCCCACAGGAACGCCCCGACGGGGAAGGCGACACTCAGAATCGCGATCCACTGTTCCACTTGTTCGTTCATCGCAGGACCCCCCGGACTCCCGGCCATGCACGCAGTGACAGGGTGCCCAGGGTGACGAGTGGGGGTGGCGCGTCGCGAGCGGTGCCGCGATCCTCCGATTGTTGTTCATCCGCGGGTCATCTACGAAACGTTCCGTTCGCCGGCCGTGCCGGGACGGTGGTCAGCGGGAGAGCGCGTCGCCGACCACGCGCACCAGAACGGTCTCCTTCTCGGTGCCGGTCTCGGAGCGGTCGTGGTTCTCGTCGGCCGCCTGCGCGGTCCCGGCGGCACCACCGGCGACGGACGGAGCGGCGAACGCGCCGGCGATGGTGGACCTGAACTTCATGGTGCGCCTTGCCTTCCGGAGATACCTCATGGGGGGCTCGTTGCCGATGCGTTCGGCACGGTGCCGCGGCGGGATCGGCGGCGCGAGCGGACGGACGAACCGGACCGATGCCGCAGGGCGGCAGTCCCCGACGGGGTGGCAGCCCGCTCACGGCGGACTCGTACCGCCTGCCCTAGCCCGCCACCCCACCCCACCGCGATCACGCAGCCGCCCTCGGCCTCGCCGCCTGTCTGATCACCCGCCGCCACGTCCAACGCCTCCGTTGCGTCCAGCCCTGTCTGGTTGCTGTGGTCAGTGGGGTTCGAAGCCGGGGTAGTAGGCTGCGGCGGCGGTTGCGGTGTCGATGTTCCGCGGGAAGAGCGCGGCTTCGTAGGCGCGGATGGCCGCGTCGATGTCCTTGGGCTGTTCGGCGATGGCGTTACCGAGCTGGCCTGCGTCGAAGAGCGCCCAGTTCGCTCCTTCGCCGTCCGGCGGTGCCAGGTGGGCGGCGTCTCCGATGAGTGTGACCCCGGGTACGTGTTCCCAGCGGTGTCCGATGGGCAGCCCGTACAAGGGGCGGAAGACCGGCGGGATGTCGCTGTCCGCGACCAGGGCGACGAGTTCCGGCGCCCACCCCTCGAACATCGCCGCGACGGTGCGGGCGGCAGCAGGGCCGTCTGTGAAGTCGATGCCGTCGAACCAGTCGAGCGGCTGGTCGAACATGGCGTAGGAGTGCAAGGTGTCCGCGCGCTCGCGCTGCACGCCAAGACCGACGCCGGTGGTTTCGTCGTAGGCGGTCATCGACCCGCCGCCGACCAGCGCCAGGGTGGCAGGGTGCCGGGTGTCGCTCTCGTACAGGTACGTCTCGACCATCGAGCGTCCGGCATAAGCGGGCGTGGCGTCGGAGAGCAGCGGCCGGACCTTCGACCAGGCACCGTCGGCACCGACGAGGATGTCGGTGACCATCGTCGATCCGTTGGCGAAGGTCACTTCGTGACGGCCGTCAGCGAGGGTCCGAACGCTGCGTGCCCTGTGGTCCCAGACGACTGTGCCGGCGGGCAGGGAATCCAGCAGCAACTGCCGCAGCTCCCCACGCTGCACCTCGGGGCGGCCTCCGGCGGGGTCGTCGGGCCGGTCCGCCAGTATGGTGCCGTCAGGTGCCACGTCGCGGGACGCCTGGCGGCCTTCGAGGACGAGGGATCGGAAGCCGTCCATCAGACCGGCGGCACGGATCCCGTGCTGTCCGTTGTAGTCGTGGATGTCGAGCTCGCCGCCTTGGCCCCGGGCCCGGGCGGACGCCTCCGCCTCGTACACCGTGGACGGGATTCCATGAACCGCCAGGGTCCGTGCCAGTGTCAGTCCCGCAAGACCGGCGCCGATGATCGCGATCTGAGTCATACGTGCGTTCCTTGCTGCTGGTGAATGAACCGGCGGCCCGGCCGCGAGGCTCCGGCCGCCGTGCGGAGCGGTGGAGCGGGGTCAGGGAGAGCTGGGTGGCTCGATCCGGGAGGCGAGCTGTTCCAGCAATTCATGGAGCCGCGCCCGCCCTGCGGCGCCCAGCGGCGCGAGGATCGACTCCTCGACACGGTCCATGGCCTCTTCGAAACCCTGGATCAGTTCGGAGCCCGCCGGAGTGACAAGCACCCGACGGCTGCGCGTGTCGTCCTCCTGCGTCTGGCGCCGCACGAGTCCGCGCCGCTCCAGTCCGGCCAGGAGCCGCGAGACGCTCGGCGCGCTGGTGCGCATGGCCCGCGCGACGTCACGCTGAATGGCCTCCGGGTTCTTCGACAGGTACGCCAGCACGGCACTCTGCTCGTGCGTGAGGCCGCGTTCCCGGATCCAGTCATCAGCGGTGCGCCGCTGCGCCCACACAACCCACCGCATCAGCTCCAAGGTGCTTTCCCGCCGCATGCCGTCCATGGTTAACACGCTAACTGTTGTAGCGTTAACAATCAAGAACCAGCTGGAACCAGCTGGTCAGGGCCTATTCCCTAGCACTCGATGATGTTCACCGCGAGCCCGCCCCGCGCCGTCTCCTTGTACTTGACCGACATGTCGGCGCCGGTCTCCTTCATGGTCTTGATGACCTTGTCCAGGGACACCTTGTGGCTGCCGTCGCCGCGCATCGCCATCCGGGCGGCGGTGACCGCCTTCACCGCGGCCATGCCGTTGCGCTCGATGCACGGGATCTGGACCAGGCCGCCCACCGGGTCGCAGGTGAGGCCGAGGTTGTGCTCCATGCCGATCTCGGCGGCGTTCTCCACCTGCTCCGGGCTGCCGCCCAGCACCTCCGCCAGCGCGCCCGCCGCCATCGAGCAGGCCGAGCCGACCTCGCCCTGGCAGCCGACCTCGGCGCCGGAGATGGAGGCGTTCTCCTTGAACAGCATGCCGATCGCGCCGGCCGCGAGCAGGAAGCGGACCACGCCCTCCTCGTCGGCGCCGGGGACGAAGTCGAGGTAGTAGTGCAGGACCGCCGGGATGATGCCGGCGGCGCCGTTGGTGGGGGCGGTGACGACCCGGCCGCCGGCCGCGTTCTCCTCGTTCACCGCCATCGCGTAGAGGGTGATCCACTCCATGGCCAGGGCCTTCGGGTCGCCCTCGGAGCGCAGCTTGCGCGCGGTGTTCGCGGCGCGGCGGCGGACCTTGAGGCCGCCGGGCAGGATGCCCTCGCGGGACATGCCGCGGGCCACGCACTCCCGCATCACCCGCCAGATCTCCAGCAGACCCGCGCGGATCTCCTCCTCGGTGCGCCAGGCACGCTCGTTCTCCAGCATCAGCGCGGAGATGGACAGTCCGGTCTCCCGGGTCAGGCGCAGCAGCTCGTCGCCGGTGCGGAAGGGGTACTTCAGTACCGTGTCGTCGAGCTTGATGCGGTCCGCGCCGACGGCGTCCTCGTCGACGACGAACCCGCCGCCGACCGAGTAGTACGTCTTGCTCAGCAGCTCCGTGCCCGTGGCGTCGTACGCCCACAGCGTCATGCCGTTGGCGTGGTACGGGAGCGCCTTGCGGCGGTGCAGGACCAGGTCCGCGTCGAAGTCGAACGGGATCTCGTGCTCGCCCAGGAGACGGAGCCGGCCGTCCGCCTTGATCGCGGCGACCCGCTCGTCCGCCGTCTCCACGTCCACCGTGCGCGGCGACGCGCCCTCCAGGCCGAGCAGCACGGCCTTGGGGGTGCCGTGGCCGTGGCCGGTCGCGCCGAGGGAGCCGTACAGCTCGGCCCGGACGGAGGCGACGGAGCCGAGGAGCTGCTCGTTGCCCAGGCGGCGGGCGAAGATGCGGGCCGCGCGCATCGGGCCGACCGTGTGCGAACTCGACGGCCCGATGCCGACCGAGAACAGGTCGAAGACCGAGATGGCCACGGGGACTCCTCACGACGGGGGTGGTGCAGAGGGGTGGGGCGGGGTGGGGTGGCGGGGCCCGGGGGGGGGGGGCCCGCCCCCCCCGGGCCCCCGGGGCGGGGGACAATTGCCGCCCCGGGTAGTTAGGGATAGCGGGAAGTTTGGAAAGAAGGTTTAAAACACTGTATATATCGGTGGTGG
>NZ_JBIVWS010000029.1:0-74682 GCF_044768905.1 Streptomyces sp. NPDC090994 | reverse complement strand
AGGGCGGCGCCGGGGCCGGCCGCGCTTGCCCCGCACGGGCGGTACGGCCTGGAGGAGCGGGATCAGCTGGGTGACGTCGTTGCGGTTGCCACCGGTCAGGGTCGCGGCGAGCGGAATGCCCGTGGCGTCGGTGATCAGGTGATGCTTGCTGCCCGTCCTGCCCCGGTCGACGGGGCTTCGTCCGGTCTTGGCTCCCCTTTTAACGCGCGGATGTGGGAGCCGTCGACCGCCGCCCGGGAGAAGTCCAGGGCGTTCGCGCCGCGGAGTTCGGCGAGGAGGACCTCGTGCAACCGGGGCCATACGCCGGCCTCGGTCCACTCGGCCAGGCGGCGCCAGCAGGTCATGCCTGAGCCGAAGCCAAGTTCCTGCGGCAGGTGTTCCCAGGAGATCCCGGTGTGCAGGACGAACAGGATGCCCTGGAACACCAGCCGGTCCGGATGGCGCTTGCGACCCGGATGCCGGATCCGACGCTCGACCTTCGGCAGCAGCGGCTCGATCACCGCCCACAGTTCGTCGTCGACTTCCCACGGCTTCGGCCGAGCCACCCGCACCCCCAGATCACCAGTCTCAGAGTGATCCAACCACCTCGAAGATCATTTCGTTAGGAGTTCTAAGTGCGTGCATCGAAGTCGGGTTGCCGCTTCCGGATGATGTTTCCGACGCCTCCGAGGTGCGACCAGCCATCGTCGTTCGACGAGTCCTCCACGGCACTACGCAGGAGACCGAGGAGGGCATCGTCCCATGGCTTGCCTCCCACGGACCGGTCCGGAGCCAGCCTCAGGGAGGACCGGGGAGCGCTCTGGGTGTAGGTGAGATTCTCGGTGTAGATGAACTTGTCGCAGGCCGCGACGAAAGCCTTGGGCGTCTTCCGCTCCCCGAAGCCGTACACGGTCAGACCGGACTCACGGATCCTCGCGGCCAGCCGGGTGAAGTCACTGTCGCTCGACACGATGCAGAACCCGTCGAAGCGGTCCGTGTACAGCAGGTCCATTGCATCGATCACCATTGCCGCGTCGGTGGCGTTCTTGCCGGTCGTGTAAGCGAACTGCTGGATGGGCTGGATCGACTGGGTGAGCAGCTGATCCTTCCAGCCCTTGAGCGAGGTGCCAGTCCAGTCGCCATAGGCCCGTTTGACGTAAGCGGTCCCGTACTTGGCCACCTCGGCCAGCAGAGCCTCGACGATCGCCGGACTGGCATTGTCCGCATCGATGAGTACGGCCAGCCTGGCCGAATTTTCCGTCTCCATGCGATCTTCCCCCCCCAGCGGCGTGGCCGATGCGTTCTTGGCAACGCCAGGTTCTCGGCTCTGCCCTTGTCCAGGACACGATGCCCTCCCCAGCCATGAACCAGTCACTTTATGTACCTGACTCGCAGCTTGCCAGACAGGTTCGCCCCACGACCTAGTGCTGGTTCCCCGGCAGGGTTCGAACCTGCGACCCCCGCTTTAGGAGAGAGGCTGGGTGATCTGCGGGCTGAGCTGCGGCTTCGCTGGCCGAGAAAGCGGGCGGCTACTCGACTGCAGGACTCCCGTGTTGACCGTGGCTGACCCCTGCATCTGGCACGGTTGTGGCACGAACCTCAGCCGACGACAGTCAGCCACGATGGCGGGCGCGCCAACCGACCAGGCGCGCGTGTGTCTCGCTGCACCCCCACCGGCCTCCACCACGCTGCGAGTGCCGTCGACCCGAGCAAGCCTGACGTCCGACACTTGACGACGCTGCCTGAGACCTCAGTCAGGGAAGCTGGGTGATCCAGGGGACGCTGGACGCCTCACATGCGAGGAAGCGCCCGGATGCCTCTCCGACGCGTTCGACTTCGTCCTACTGTTCCCCGTGGCTCCAGGCTCGTTCTGGCACGGTTGTGGCGGAAACATCTGATCCGTAGCTCTCTACAGGGCAGTCGATGAATTCATCGTCGTCCTTCCGTGTGGCTCACTCCTCCCCATCCCTGTTCAGGTACAGCGGGGAGGAGAGGTTTGTGTCCAGGTCCAGGAACCACATGGTGACGGCGCGTTCGAACTTCGCGCAGGCGCTGAGGTGCTGGGCGGTGAGGTGGGCGACGTACCGGGCGGCGGGCGTGCTGTGTTGGGCGGGCGCGCCGGTGCCGGTCGGCAGGTCGTTCTTCAACGAGAGGATCGCCATCCACCAGCCGTTCAGGAGGTTGGTAGCGAATAGATCCAGCATCTTGCGGGCTTCGTCCATGCCGTGTTCGGACGCGAAGTGGCGGATCTCGTCGGCGTCCAAGCCCTTGAACGCAATGTCGGGAATGCTGGATAGGTTTTCGCGGAAGCGGGCAATCGCCTCCAGCTCGGCCGCGGTGAACGGGTCGGTCCCGGACTCGTACTTGGACAGGTCATCAATGCCTGTGTCAGCCATCGTGCTCCTAGAGCGGTGCTACGGGGGTGGGGTGGGATAGCCGAGATAAGAAAACAGTTGTAGGTGCTGGAGGAAGATCTCGGGCTCCTCAACACGTATTCGACAGGAAAGTTTCCGCACGTCTTATCGGCCACGGAACGAGTGAAGTTGGTGGAGCGAGTTGACCTGCCCAATCCAGAACTCCAGTCTCGCCGTTGCGGAGGCTCCCTTGGGGAGCAGATCAAGCTGCTGCGCGAGCGTGTAGAAGCCTGGCCCAGCATCGTTCGCACCGAGATAGTGAACCAGTGCAGAGAGCATGAGTCCGCTCTTTGGGTAGTCCCGTCCAACTATCAGTCCAAGCAGGTAGCCCATGGCTGCACGTTCGTCCGCCTGCTCGAAGTCGAAGCCGGGGAGCCCTGTCCGTCGGGCCAGCACAGAGCTGATCTCCGTGTAGGTCGTGACCTTGTGGAGCTGTGCCCGTTCAACGAGGAACTTCAATCCGGCATCGGTCAACTGCTCCCATGCCTCATCGCTTCGGCCGTACATCGCCACCCCCTGCACTCGCGGTCCAGGCATCGAGTATGCCGATCCGGCCGCCACGGTGGGGCGGCTTCGATCGCATGCGGCTCCGGAAGGGGCTTCCGGGGGACGAAACATTGCAGGGCAGAGCGGTGTTTGCGACCGGCTGAGCGAGACGTGTCCACAGATGGTCCACGATGCCCGGCCGAAGCAGAGCCTGCTCTCAAGGACTCGACCTCTTGAGTACAGCATGTGTCTCCGGGCAATCTGCATGATCCCTGTGGGAGCAGCGCCGGCCGGTAGGACACGGCTGACGGGGGACGTGAGGCTGAGTCTCCGCAGACGTCCGCGCTCCCTGCGCTGTCCTGGTTAGAAGAGCCCACAGATGGCCCGTCACGCGGACGCAACCACCACCCTCTGGCGACAGACGTCCCGAGCCCAGCTAGCTGACCGTTAGGTCGAGCGGGCAAGGCTACTCCGAGACCACTCTGTGACAGTGGGTGACCTGTGGGGTGTGTCCCTGTAGTGTCTACGTCGTTCCTCGTGATAGGGAGAGTTGGCAGTGGCTGCAACTAGCTTGTGGGTAGGCGACGTTGTTGCGCGGTTTGGGGCCGCGTGCAAAGAGAGTCTCTCTGGCCCCGGAGATCGCGAAGCAGCCATCAGGTCTCCTATCGAACAGCTGGTCGCTACTGCAGCCCATCATTTGGGACTTACGGCTATTCCTCACAGCGAAGTCCGCGATACTGAACGCCGAGTGCGGCCGGATTACGCAATAAGCGTTAACGGTGCGGTGTGTGGATACATTGAGGTGAAGAGGCCGGATGGTAATGTCGATCCGGACAATTTCACGGGCCACAACTTGAAGCAGTGGCAGCGTCAAAGAGACCTTCCTAATCTCATCTACACAAACGGCACTGAATGGCGTCTGTATCGCGACGGGGAGCTTCTAGTAGGTCCGGTTTATCTCTCCGGCGGCTCACTGAAAGAAGCGGGCAGTTCCCTCACTGCGTCTCCCGACTTCGAGAGCCTGCTGACTGAGTTTCTGCGGTGGAAGCCCGCACCTATCACCTCCGTAAGGAGCCTGGTTCAGTCAGTCGCTCCTCTTACTAGGCTACTCAGGGGGGAGGTTCTTGACCAGCTTGAGCAAGAGCGTCGGGCAATTATTCTCGGGGGAGAAGAAGATTCGCAGCCGTTCCATGGCCTTGCTCGGGACTGGCGGAAATTGCTATTCCCTGAGGCTTCAGACGAAGTTTTCGCAGACGGGTATGCGCAGACTGTCACCTTTGGTCTGTTGCTGGCTCGTTCGGAAGATATCGATCTAAAAGATACTAGTTTCTATGAAATTGGGAAAAGTCTAGGGCATAGCCATTCCTTGATGGGTAAGGCCCTGCAGCTTTTGACTGAGGTGACGGCCCGAGACTTTGCTGTCACGCTGAGTTTGTTGCTGCGCGTTATCGGCGCAGTGCGATGGGACAGGATTCGCGCCGGCAAGCGGGATCTGTATCTCTACCTCTATGAGCACTTCCTTGATGAATATGATCCGGAAAAGCGGAAGGAATCTGGCTCCTATTACACACCCCGCGAAGTCGTCGAGCAGATGGTGCGAATGGTCGACGATGTTCTGCAGAGAAGACTCGGTAAAGAGGGCGGTTTCGTCGACCCTTCTGTTCTCACTGTGGACCCTGCTATGGGAACCGGTACGTACCTCCATGGAATAATTGATACCGTCGCGGAACGAGTAAAGAATCAAGATGGATCTGGTGCTGCGGCGGAGGTAGTCACGGATCTCGCCCAGCGCATCATTGGTTTTGAGCTTCAGATGGGTCCCTATACGGTGGCCGAGCTGAGGACTACTGATCTTCTCAAAAGGCACAATGCAAAACCGCCGACAGGTGGCATGCGTACATATGTGACCAACACTTTGGATGACCCATTCGAAAGCGTTGACATGCTTTCGTCTCAGTTGGCGATAATTTCTGCATCTAGAAAGAAAGCCAACAAAATAAAGGCCCAAACTCCCGTCACTGTAGTTATCGGCAACCCGCCTTATCGCGAGCGTGCAGAAGGTATGGGAGGGTGGATCGAGCAGGGGCGCGTGCGTGACCGCGGTGCAAAAGACGCCCCGAACGAACTCGACGCATTTCGAGCCCTCGGCAATGGGCGCGTGGAATATGTTCTGAAGAACCTATACGTCTATTTCTGGCGCTGGGCCACCTGGAAGGTATTTGACCAGCCAGACGGGGATCATAACGGTGTCGTGTGCTTTATTACGACCTCTGGATATCTGCGTGGCGTGGGTTTCAAAGGCATGAGGGAATATCTGCGCAGGACTTGCTCTGAAGGGTGGGTCATTAATGTCAGTCCTGAAGGTATGCGTCCAGACGTCCCTACGCGAATTTTCCCGGGTGTCCAGCAACCGCTCGCCATCGGCATCTTCCTAAGGGCTTCCGATGCTGATGCCGAAAAGCCTGCTCGGATTAGATACACAGAGGTTACTGGGCGGCAGAATGAGAAGTACAATAAGCTGGCAGAGATTGACCTTTTCGATGACGCCCAGTGGCGGGATGCTAGAACGAGTTGGCAGGCGCCCTTTACGCCGGCGGCAGAATCAGCATGGGATGACTGGCCTGCTTTGGACGATCTGCTGCCTTGGCACGCTCCTGGTGTGAAGCCGAACAGGACTTGGGTGTATGCTCCGCATCCTTCCGTTCTTGAGAAGAGATGGCGCATCATTACAAGTGAGGCAGATGTAGACCGGAAGAGAGAGTTGTTCAAGGAGTCATCCAGCGCTTACCTTGAAAAAGAGAAGTCGCCCTTGCCCGGGAAGGATGTATACGAGCACAGTGGCGCTTTCATCGACGAGACCGGAGATCCGCCCTCTCCGGTGCGCGTAGGATTCCGCTCCTTCGACCGTCAATGGATTATTCCGGACCGTCGCCTACTGCATCGCGAGAGCCCAACTTTGTGGGCTGCGCGTCAACCCGACCAAGTTTATGTGATCGAGCAGAATGCTCACGAAATCTCGTCAGGTCCGGGTATAGTGTTCACGCATGTAATTCCTGACATGCATCACTTTAACAACCGCGGTGGGCGTGCCCTACCAATGCTGCATCCGGACGGCACCTATAACCAAGCACCGGGCTTCGCGCGATCCTGGGCCGAGGCGGTGCTGGAGCGTGACGCAAAAGTTACGGGGCGGGAGTTGGTAGCTTACTTGGCGGGTGTTGTCTCCCACCCTGGGTACACTGAGCGCTTCTCGGATGAACTCACGACGCCCGGTATAAGAGTTCCGCTTACTCTCGATCGGCGCTTGTGGGAAAAATCTGTTGCTATCGGTCGAGAAGTTATCTGGCTTCATACCTATGGCGCCACTTTCGTAGACGAGTCGTCTGGGCGGCGTAAGAACAATATTAGATACCCTGATGGGGATTCTAGGCAGCCGAAGTCATTGCGCAGTCCAGACCCTATGCCGAGTACTCTGAATTACGATGAAGAGCGTAAGGAGCTCCACCTTGGGTCTGGCGTTTGGGGGCCGGTCGAGCCTGAAGTGTGGAGTTACCAAGTCGGCTCACGTTCTGTGATCAAATCTTGGTTTGACTACCGGAAAAAGGATCCGGGCGGGCGCAAGAGCAGTCCGCTCGACGGGGAGCATTTGGATGTATGGCCTCTCGATTGGACGCGCGAACTAAATGACCTTCTGACGGTTCTCGCGCGTCTGGTTGAGTTGGAGAAGAGTCAAGCAGATTTGCTGGACGAGATCTTGAATGCGCCACTGGCTACTATGGCTTACATGCGCCGGATTGGCGTAGTTTGGCCTACGTCGGCAAAAGATCGTAAACCGCGTTATCCGAAGGATTTCGGTAGCAAGGAGGGGGTTCTCCCTGGCTTTTAGCTGACTTAAGGGCGAGGTAGCCGTTAGGTCGGTGGAGCGGGTTTGGCCGGTGGCCTGCCCGGTCTGGGGTCGAGCATGAGCAGGGGGCCGTACGCTAGTTGGCAACTCGGGCAGGCTTTAGGCCTGACCGCAATGTGCACGAGTGGCCCCCTGGTCTTGCTCGACGCGGGACCCGGACCGGGGAGGTGGCTAAAGCCGTGGAGCTGACCGCCCCAGCCACGACGCACCCCCTCTCACGGCAAGCGGCTGACTGCTGTGCGCGCGGCACGGGCGCCGGCCGGGCTGGAGCGGGGCGGAGACAGGAGCGCAGGCCCGGCCGGGGGCCGGGCCGCGCGCGGTGAGCGGAGCGAGCCGCCTTGATGAAGTAGAGAAAGTCTGAACCGCAACGCTGCTCCTGGGCTGCCGTTACAGCCGGAACGCAAGCTCCAAGTCATGCCCAGGAAGGTGGAACTCCTCCAAAGCAAGCGGCTTGTCAGCGGCCGTGAGCGTCACCCGCAAGACATGCAGCAGGGGTACTCCGTCGGCAAGCCGGAGCGCCTGGGCCTGGTCCGGCATGGGCATGCGGGTGCGCACGTACTCCGTGAAGTGTAGTTCGTGGCCCAGTTCGGCAAGGGCGTTGTACAGCTGCGGAGCCGGCGGCGGGGGAGTCTCCTCGTACTTGGTGCCGAGGAGCACAGAGAACGGCACGTAGGTGCGGTGAAGTTGGCGTAGGCGGCCCTGGTCCGCGGTCTGCAAGGCGTCGTACGTGAACAGAGGCTCGCCCGGCGGGATGCGCAACAAGTCGGCAAGTGCGAGCGGGGCGTCTGTGCGGGTGGCCGTGGGCTTCTCGGCGTCGGTCCAGCGGATGCCGTCGGCCTCGGTGTACTGACCGTTGGGCGAGCGGCGGACGCCCCGGGGGTAGGTGAAGCTGGGGCGGTTGTGGGGGGAGCGGGCGAACGTGCCCCGGCCCATGATGGCCTCGACCAGGCCGGACGCCCGTAGCTCGGTGAGTCCCTGACGGACTGTGGGGCGTGTCACGCCGAACTGCTTGGCCAACGCCTCCTCCGACGGGAGCGGCTGGCCGGCGGGGAAGGTGCCGTCAAGGATGCCTTCGCGCAGGTAGTCGGCAATCTGCCGGTACTTCGGCTGCGTGTTCTTCGGCGGCATGCCCTGTCCTCCGTGGCCTCGGCCTCTGCGGCCTGCTCGTCGTCGTGAACGCTCCATCCACGAACGTGGATAGCTTCTCCCATCCCCAACTTGGTTGACAACCCGTACTACGGGTCGCCAATCTGGACTCCCGCCACCCGTACTACGGGTGGTCTAGCAGTCCGTAGGGTCGTCCTGCGGCTGCTCGTCATCCAGATGTGAGGAGTCCAGAACTGTGGCAACCCTTCCGATCGACACCGCGAAGTACACGGGGATCATCTGCGCCGTGCCCCCGGCTCCGCGGCTCGTGAGCCGTGAGTCCGGCCAGGTGCGGGTCGACCGCGACACCGGCAAGACGCTGTACCAGGTGGGCTTGTGCCTGATGGCCGGCACCTCGGCGGACGTGGTGAACGTGAGCGTCCCCGGTGAGCCGTCCGGCGTGCAGGTCGGCACCCCCGTCACCGTGCGGGACCTGATCGCCGTTCCCTGGGAGAACGAGGGACGGCACGGCATCGCCTACCGCGCCGCCGAGATCCGTCCCCTCCACGCGGCTTCCGCCGCCAAGGGGGTCGGACAGTGATGACCCTGGCGTCCTCCGACCCGTCGGCCGGGGCCACCTGGCCAGGGCGGGTCCTCGTGGTCGCCGCCGTCGTCGCGTCGGGCCTGCTGATCGTAGGCCCGGCGCTGCGCCGGAGGTACCCGGCGGCCTGGTGGCTGTTACTCGGTTACCCGGCGTCCGCCTTCCGCGTCGCCCGTACCTGGCGGGCGCTGATGGCCGGGTGTGGGCTTGCCGTGAGCCGTCGCCCGGCGCTGACCGTGGTGTCCGGGCTCGTCGGGAACGGCGCTCCGCCGCCCCAACCGCGCGTACCCCGGCATGGGTTCATCCGACCGACGGCGGCAGGCTTTGAACTCGTGGCGCGGCTGCTGCCGGGGCAGCTGCCCGACGACTTCGTGAAGGCGGCCCCCGCTATGGCGGAGGACTGGCAGGTTCACGCGGTCCGCGTCACCTCCCTACGGCCCGGCGTCGTACGGATCGCCGCCCTGTACGCCGATCCGCTCGCCGCACCTCGGGCGCCCCGCACCCGGGGGCCGGGGCGACTGCTGCGGGTCGTCGTCGGGACGCTGGAAACCGGGGCGTCCTGGGTCATCGACCTGCGCCGTATCCCGCACTGGCTGATCGTCGGCGCTACACGCTCCGGCAAGTCCACGCTGATCCACGCCCTCGTCGCCGGGCTTGCCCCGCAACGGGTCGCCCTCGTCGGCATCGACTGCAAGGGCGGCATGGAACTGTCCCTCTACGGCCCCCGCCTCTCCGCCCTCGCAACCGACCGGGCACAGGCGGTACGGCTGCTGTCCGCGCTGGTGAACCTCACCCTCGACCGCATGACGGTCTGCCGCACCGCCGGGGTCCGCAACATATGGGGCCTCGCCGAGAAGGAACGACCGGTCCCGGTCGTCGTCATCGTGGACGAGATCGCGGAACTCTTCCTCGTCGCCGGACGCCACGAGAAGGACGAAGCACACGCGGCCGGCACCGCCCTGATCCGGCTCGCCCAGCTCGGCGCGGCCCTCGGCGTCTTCCTCGTCGTCGCCGGGCAGCGCGTCGGCTCCGACCTGGGGCCAGGCGTCACCGCGCTCCGAGCCCAACTCGGCGGTCGGGTCTGCCACCGCGTCGCCGACCCCGGCACGGCGGAGATGACCCTCGGCGACCTCAATCCGGACGCCCTCAAGGCCGCTCAAGCCATCACCCCCGAACAGGCCGGCACCGCCGTGCTCGCCTCCGGCGACGGCTGGGAGCGCGGCCGGTCCCACCTGGTCACCGAGACGGACGCCGAAGCCGTCGCCACCGCCCACGCGCACCTGACCCCCGCACTGCCTGAACTGTCCGCCGCCCTGGTCTGACAAGGAGCGTCACCGTGCTGGTCACCACCTCGGCCGTGCTGCTGCTCGGCCTCGCGATCTGGTTCCTCCTGCGCATCCGCTACCTGCGCTGGCTGGACGTGCTGCTCTGCGGCGCCTTCGGCTTCCTGCTCTCCCGCACCGTCGCCGCGCCGCTGGTCTCGCTCCTGCTCTCCGGGGTGAACGGCCTGCTCGGACAGATGCGCTTCTGAGCCCTCCACACCGCGCCGCGACGTGCCCCGACGAACGACCCGAACGAAAGGCATCCGTCCATGTCCGACTACACGATCCGCTCCGGTGACCGTGCCGCCTTCCTGGCCGGTCTGCGGGAGCTGACCGACTTCCTGACCGCCAACCCGACCGTCCTCGCGCCGCGCCGCCCGTCCTTCGCCGTCTTCGTCGACGCGGACGACTCCGCCGCCCGCCGGGCCGGGGTGGAGTCCGTTGCCTCCGCCCTCGGCGCCCCGGTCGCCGACATCGGCATGGGCTACTTCGACGTCCGCCGGGAGTTCGGCCCCATCTCGTATGTGGTCATCGGCGTTCCGCCCGAGGAACGGCAGTGACCACCCGTTCCGCGGGCTCCCGACGGGGCGCGAAGTCGCCAAACCCGACCCCGCCAGGAGCCCACTCCCTCCGCCACATGAGCAGTGAAAGGAGCACTCACACTGTGTCCACCGCCCACCGTCCGCGCAAATCCCACGCGCCGGACTGCGATCTCCGGGCTCCCGAGGACTACCCGGCCACCTGCGCCGGCCACGAACAGGTCATCCTGGTCGCCCTCGACAACACCGAACGCCGCCTCTGCCCCGGTCACGCCGCAGCGGTCTGGCTGACGGACCCGACGTACCGGTTCAGTGCCAAGACCCGACCGGAGACCATCGCCACCGTCATGGGGTACGCCTTCGGTCCCGGGAACGGAGGGCGCCGATGAACGCGCCGCCGCCGCTCCCGCCCACCGTGGCCGCGCTGCTGGACCGTGCGGCCCGGCCCGACTTCTCCGCCTGGCGCCGTACCGTCATCCGCCTCGGCGGCTGCACCAACCCGGTCCACCTCGTCGGCTCCGCCTTCCTGGTCGATACGGCGACGGGGGAAGCCCTGACCGATGTCGACGGCTCCGACCCGAACGGCAGGCGTCTGCTGACCGCCTGCGGCAACCGCCGTGCCTCGGTCTGCCCCGCCTGCTCCCGCGTGTACCAGGCGGACACCTACCAACTCGTACGCGCCGGCCTCGTCGGCGGCAAGGCGGTACCGGATTCGGTGAGCGAGCACCCCCGGGTGTTCGCCACCCTCACCGCTCCCGGCTTCGGGCCGGTCCACACCCGCCGGGAGCGGTCGGGCCGCGTACACCCGTGCCGTCCCCGCCGGGATGCGAAGAACTGCCCGCACGGCGTGCCCCTCGGCTGCTCCGAGCGGCACGCGCCGGATGACCCCCGCCTCGGCGAACCCCTCTGCCCCCGCTGCTACGACTACGCCGGGGCCGTGCTCTGGCAGTCCTGCGCCGGCCTGCTCTGGCACCGCTTCGGCATCGAGCTGCGGCGGGAGATCGCCCGCAGGGCCGGGCTGTCCCGTGCCGAGCTGGCGGACGTTGCCCGGCTCTCGTACGCGAAGATCGCCGAGTACCAGCGGCGCGGCCTGGTCCACTTCCATGCCGTGGTCCGCCTCGACGGCCCGGACGGGCCGGACTCGCCACCGCCCTCCTGGGCGAGCGCCGCTCTGCTCGCCGATGCCGTCCCTGCGGCTGTCGCCCGGGTCCACTTCCAGGCGCCTGGCTCGGCGGTCGTCGGGGCGCGCGTGCTGCGCTTCGGCACTCAGGTCGACGTACGCCCGGTCGCCGCCTCACCTGCGGGGGAGCGGCCTGCGCCGGGAGCGGTGGCCGGGTACATCGCCAAGTACGCCACCAAAGGCGCCGAGACGGCCGGCGCGGTCGACGGACGTATCCGGTCCGCCCGGGAAATGGTCCTCCTGCCGGTGCGGGCGCATGTGCTGCGCATGATCGGTACGTGTTGGTGGCTCGGCGGCCTTCCCGCCTTCGCGGGCCTCGGCCTGCGCCGCTGGGCGCACATGCTCGGCTACGGCGGCCACTTCTCCACCAAGTCCCGCCGCTACTCGACCACCCTCGGCGAACTCCGCCGCGCCCGCGCCGAGCACCGCGCCCAGGAGCAGCGCGCCGCCTTGGGCCTGGAGGGCCATCCCGTGGCCTACGTCGGCCAGTGGCGGTACGCCGGACGCGGCTACTCCCCGGAAGCCGCCCTCCTCGCGGCCTCGGTACGGGAGGACGGTGTTCCCCATGGCGCGTGACCGGACCGGCATCGAGCTGCTCACCGTGCGCCAAGTCCTCGAGGAACTGGGCGGCGTCTCCCGCCGCACCTTCTACCGCTGGCGTGAACTCCACCTCGCCCCCGCCTGCATCCGGCTCCCGAACGGTGAACTCCGGGTCCGGCGTGACGCGCTCGACGCGTGGGTGGAGGAGCGGACGGAGGACTCGGGCGGTGGTGTCCGGTGAAGTCGTACAAGGTCGTCATCTGGAAGCTGAGCGTCAACCGGTCCGCCAAGAAGCCGACCCACCTCGTGCGCTGGTCGGTCGATGGCGAGCCCTTCCACGAGTCGCACAGGACCAAGGCTCTCGCCGACCGCTTCCGCGCAAAGCTCCTGCGCGCCGCCGACAAGGGCGAAGCCTTCGACACCGTGACCGGACTGCCCGACTCCCTCCGGGGCGGCAAGGTCGCGCTCAGCTTCGCAGAGCTGGCGGTGAAGTACCTGGATGCCCGGTGGGCGGAGGCGTCGGCGAAGCAGCGCGACAGCATGACCGATGCGCTCTCCACCGTCCTGGCGGTGCCCGTCAAGGCTGTGCGCGGACGGCCGACGCCCACGGTCCTGCGCCGCGCGGCACGGTCGTACCTGCTGCCTCCTCCTCGCCGGGAGAGGGAGCGCCCCAAGGAGATCGCCGCCGCACTGACGTGGTTGTCCAAGGCGTCCCTCCCGGTGGCCGAACTGTCGGAGGGGAGCCGCGCCCAGGACTTGGCGGACGCCCTGACCCGTCGCCTCGACGGCAAGCCGGCCGCGACACAGACCTACCGGCGTCGTCGGGCGGTGGTCTTCAACGTGTTGCAGTACGCGGTCGAACTGGGTGCCCTGAACGCCAACCCGCTCTCCCAGGTGCGCAGGAAGCGAGGCAAACGGGCCGTGCAGGAAGTCGACCGGCGGGTGGTGGTCAACCCCCGGCAGGCACGGGAGCTGCTGACCGCGCTCACCTACGTCGGCGGCTACGACCGGGCGAGCGGTCGACGGCTGCGGGCGTTCTTCGGTTGCCTGTACTACGCGGCCATGCGGCCCGGTGAAGCGCTCGGCCTGCGCCGGTCGGACTGCACGCTCCCAGAGAAGGGATGGGGCCGTATCGAACTGGCGGAGACACGGCCCACAGCTGGTAAGGCGTGGACGGACTCCGGGGAGGCGCACGACCGCCGGGGCCTCAAGCAACGGGAAGCGGGCGAAGTGCGGACGGTCCCCGTCCCGCCCCCGCTCGTTCGACTGCTCCTCGACCACGTCAAGGAGTTCGGCACGGCGGAAGACGGCCGCCTGTTCTCCAGTGAGCGGGGCAACGTCATCGCCGCGTCCTCGTACTCCCGCGTGTGGAAGCAAGCGCGGGAACTGGCTCTCCTGCCGCATCAGGTCGACTCCGTGATGGCGGCCCGCCCCTACGACCTCCGGCACGCCGGCGTCTCCCAGTGGCTCAACTCCGGCGTCCCCGCACCGGAGGTGGCAGCGCGGGCCGGGCACTCGGTGGACGTGCTCCTCAGGATCTACGCCAGGTGCATCGACGGCCAGGAGGCGGAGATGAACGACCGGATCATGCAAGGGCTGGGGGAGGACGACGGCACGCCGTGAGAGGCGTACACGCCTCGCTCGGAGGCCCTGGGGCGGTGTCACGCTCCGGGGCCTTCTTCGTGTCCGCGCGGGCAGCCCGAAAACGGCCCTCCACCTGCGCGAACGACGCCCAAGATCATTACGTCGTCATTACGTGATCACTGGCGAACGGCTGCTTTCGGTGGCATCCGCCTGCACATACGCGAAGACCCCGACTCCAGCGAACTCGCTGGTGGCGGGGTCTTTAGGCACTTCGTGCGAAGTGCCCCCGGCAGGATTCGAACCTGCGCACACGGCTCCGGAGGCCGTTGCTCTATCCCCTGAGCTACGGGGGCGTGTCGGCTGCGGTGGTGTTGCTCGCGGCGACGGGTAGAACACTACCAGCTCGTCCGGGGTGGTCATGAACGGGTTTCCCGGGGCGGGGGAGGAGCCGGACGGCGGATGGTTCCCCGGACGGGGTGGAAGTGGGGAAAACCCGGACGCGATGGCCGGTCCCGACCTACTCTCGAGGTGTGCCAGGCGCGTCGGGCCGGGTCCTTGTCGTCGACGACAACAAGGTCATCCGGCAGTTGATCAGGGTCAACCTCGAGCTGGAGGGCTTCGAGGTCGTGACCGCGGCCGATGGTGCCGAGTGTCTGGAAGTCGTTCATCAGGTGCGGCCCGACGTCATCACCCTCGACGTCGTCATGCCGCGTCTCGACGGGCTCCGGACCGCCGGGCGGCTGCGTGCCGATCCGCGGACCCGGGATCTTCCCCTCGCCATCATCAGCGCGTGCAGTCAGCACGAGGTCGATGCCGGGCTCGGTGCCGGCGTCGACGCCTTCCTGTCCAAGCCGTTCGAACCCGCCGCGCTCGTCGGGCTCGTGCGGAGGCTGGCCGAGCGGGGGGCTGAAGGCGGTGACGGCCGGGGGAGTGCGGTCGGTTGCCGTGAGGCGGAGGGCGGGTCCGCGCCGCCACCGGCCAAGCACGCCGGGTAGCGGCAGCGACGACAGCGCCGGGTCACCAGCGCGCCGGGGCACCGCATCACTAATACCGACACCAAGGGGCAGAGCCCCCGTCACCAACACCAAGGGACAGAGCCCCCCCGTCCACATCCCGGAACACCCCCCAAACCAGTTCGCCTACCCTCCCCCCTCCTCACCTACGCTGGTCACGTGACCCCCGTCGAGCTGTCCCGCACCCTGCTGTACGCGGTGCGTCGCGCTGTCGATGACGGGAAGCTCGCCGTGACCGTTCCTGAGCGGGTCGTGGTCGGGCCGCCGGGGCCGGGGGGATGCGGGGACTACGCCAGCAACCTCGCGTTGCAGCTGGCCCGGCCGGCCGGGCAGCCCCCTCGCGCGGTCGCCGAAACGCTGCGGTCCTACCTCGTCGGCGTCGACGGGGTCACCGATGTCGTCGTCACCGGGCCCGGGTTCCTCAACCTCTCCCTCGGTGACGCCGCCCCCGGCGCCCTAGTCGCCGACATACTGCGCCGCGGCCCCCGTTACGGGTACGCCGACGGGCCAGGCACCGGCGTGGTGTCGCTGCACTGCCCCCGCGAGCTCCGCGCCCTTGTCGTCATGGACAGCGTCGCCCGGCTGCTGCGCGCCCAGGGGGTGACCGTGCGCACCAGCTGTGAGGCCCTCCCGCCGCCGGAGTGGGCGGTGCTGCTGGGCGACGCTCGCGTCGACGTCACGCCCCACCCCATCGACGTCTCGCCCGACCCCCGCAACGTCACCCTCCGCCCCCTCCCCGTCCCCGCGACCGACCCCCCCGCCGTACTGGCCCTGGGCCCCGACGCCGGACGCTGGGCCCTGCTCCACCCCGCCCCCCACGACCGGCCCCGCCCCGGCGCAGGGGAACACCTCGCCCAGCGCGAGACGAACCCCCTTTTCCGCGTCCGGTACGCCCACGCCCGCACCCGCGCCCTCCTCCGCAACGCCGCCGACCTCGGCTTCGCCCCCGAGCCCGGTACCAGCGCGGGTACGGAACGGCTGACCGGTGCCCTCGCCGACCACCCCCGCGTCCTCGCCGCCGCGGCCCGCGACCACGCTCCCGACCGGCTCGCCCGGCACCTCGTCGCCGTCGCCGATGCCGTACTGCCGCTGCTCCCCGCCGTACTGCCCGTCGGGGACGAGAAACCCTCGGCCGCCCACCGTGCCCGGCTCGCGCTCGCCGAAGCCGCCGGGGTGGTGCTGGCCGGCGGCCTGTCCCTGCTCGGCATCGACGCGCCCGACCATCTCTGATCCCAGAGACCCCAGAGACCCGACAGACCCGAGAGAGTCACCAGAGCCATGAGCCGTTCCGCACACCCCGCCGGACCCCGCCACGCGGACGTCCTCCCCGAGGGCCACTACTCCGCACCGCCCGCCGACCTCAACGGCCTCGACGCCAAGGTCTGGGCCCGCACGGTCGGCCGGAACGCCGACGGTGTCGTCACCGTCGGCGGCGTCGACGTGAAGACGCTCGCCGAGGAGCACGGCACCCCCGCCTACATCCTCGACGAGGCCGACTTCCGGGACCGGGCGAGGGCCTGGCGCGGGGCCTTCGGGGACGACGCCGACGTGTTCTACGCGGGGAAGGCGTTCCTGTCGCGGGCCGTCGTGCGCTGGCTGGCGGAGGAAGGGCTGAACCTCGACGTCTGCTCCGGGGGCGAACTCGCCACCGCGCTCTCCGCCGGCATGCCCGCCGACCGCATCGCCTTCCACGGCAACAACAAGTCCAAGGCCGAGATCGAGCGGGCGGTCCGCGCCGGCGTCGGGCGGATCGTGCTCGACTCCTTCCAGGAGATCGTCCGCGTCGCCCACATCGCGCGATCCCTGAACAAGCGCCAGAAGGTGCAGATCCGTATCACCGTCGGCGTCGAGGCGCACACCCACGAGTTCATCGCCACCGCGCACGAGGACCAGAAGTTCGGCATCCCGCTGGCCGGCGGGCAGGCCGCCGAGGCCGTGCGGCGGGTGCTCCAGCTGGACGGGCTGGAGCTGGTCGGCATCCACTCGCACATCGGGTCGCAGATCTTCGACATGTCCGGGTTCGAGGTCGCCGCGCACCGGGTCGTCGGGCTGCTCAAGGACATCCGCGACGAGCACGGGGTCGAGCTGCCCGAGATCGACCTCGGCGGCGGGCTCGGGATCGCGTACACCAGTGACGACGATCCGCGCGAGCCGCACGAGATCGCCAAGGCGCTGACCGAGATCGTGAACCGCGAGTGCCACGCCGCCAAGCTGCGCACCCCCCGGATCTCCGTCGAGCCCGGCCGGGCCATCGTCGGGCCCACCGCCTTCACGCTCTACGAGGTCGGCACCGTCAAGCCGCTCGACGGGCTGCGTACGTACGTCTCCGTCGACGGCGGCATGTCGGACAACATCCGCACCGCGCTCTACGACGCCGAATACAGCGTCGCCCTCGTCTCCCGCGCCTCCGACGCCGAGCCGATGCTCGCCCGCGTCGTCGGCAAGCACTGCGAGAGCGGGGACATCGTGGTCAAGGACGCGTTCCTGCCGGGCGACCTGGCACCCGGTGACCTGATCGCCGTACCCGCGACCGGGGCGTACTGCCGTTCCATGGCCAGTAACTACAACCACGTGCTCCGGCCGCCCGTCGTCGCCGTCCGGGACGGCGAGTCGCGGGTCATCGTGCGGCGGGAGACCGAGGAGGACCTGCTGCGCCTCGACGTCGGATGAGACGGCGGACGAGCAGCGCGGGAAATCCGAAGAGGGCCGGAGATCTTCACGTCTGACGGCCCCCGCAAATGAAATAAATGTCTCACGATCCGGACGAAGGGCAGAAAGTCCCGTCCGGTGAGTGAGACTGGTTCCACCGCATACGGTATGAGGAAACGAGGTCGGATGATGCGTACGCGTCCGCTGAAAGTGGCGCTGCTGGGCTGTGGAGTGGTCGGCTCAGAGGTGGCGCGCATCATGACGACGCACGCCGACGACCTCGCCGCCCGGATCGGGGCGCCCCTGGAGCTGGCGGGTGTCGCGGTACGGCGGCCCGACCGGGTGCGGGCCGGCATCGACCCTGCCCTCGTGACCACCGACGCGACCGCCCTCGTCAAGCGCGGGGACATCGATGTGGTGGTGGAGGTGATCGGGGGGATCGAGCCCGCCCGGACGCTCATCACCACCGCCTTCGAGCACGGCGCCTCCGTCGTCTCCGCCAACAAGGCGCTCATCGCCCAGGACGGCGCCGCCCTGCACGCCGCCGCGGACGCCAACGAGAAGGACCTCTACTACGAGGCCGCCGTCGCCGGCGCCATCCCGCTGATCCGGCCGCTGCGCGAGTCCCTCGCCGGGGACAAGGTCAACCGGGTGCTCGGGATCGTCAACGGGACGACCAACTTCATCCTCGACGCCATGGACACCACCGGCGCCGGGTACCAGGAGGCGCTCGACGAGGCCACCGCGCTGGGGTACGCGGAGGCCGATCCGACGGCTGACGTGGAAGGGTTCGACGCCGCGGCCAAGGCGGCCATCCTCGCCGGGATCGCCTTCCACACCCGCGTACGCCTCGACGACGTGCACCGCGAGGGCATGACCGAGGTCACCGCCGCCGACTTCGCCTCCGCCAAGGAGATGGGGTGCACCATCAAGCTCCTCGCCATCTGCGAGCGGGCGGCCGACGGGGGGTCGGTCACGGCCCGCGTGCACCCCGCCATGATTCCGCTCAGTCATCCGCTGGCCAATGTGCGCGGGGCGTACAACGCGGTGTTCGTGGAGTCCGACGCCGCCGGGCAGCTCATGTTCTACGGGCCCGGCGCCGGCGGTGCGCCGACCGCCTCCGCCGTCCTCGGCGACCTCGTCGCCGTCTGCCGCAACCGGCTCGGCGGGGGGCGCGGGCCCGGTGAGTCCGCGTACGCCGCGCTGCCCGTCTCGCCCATGGGCGAGGTCGTCACGCGGTACCACATCAGTCTCGACGTCGCCGACAAGCCGGGCGTGCTCGCCCAGGTGGCCACGGTGTTCGCCGAGCACGGGGTGTCGATCGACACCGTCCGGCAGTCCGGGAAGGAAGGGGGTCCCTCCCGCTCGAGCGAAGCCGAGAGTGGGGGAGAGGCCTCTCTCGTCGTCGTCACCCACCGCGCGTCCGACGCCGCCCTCGGCGGCACTGTCGAGGCGCTGCGCACGCTCGACACCGTGCGGGGTGTCGCCAGCATCATGCGGGTTGAAGGAGAGTAACCAGCAATGACCCACCAATGGCGCGGAATCATCGAGGAGTACCGGGACCGGCTCCCCGTCTCCGCCAGCACGCCGGTCGTGACGCTCCGCGAGGGCGGCACGCCGCTCGTGCCCGCGCAGGTGCTCTCCGAGCGCACGGGCTGCGAGGTCCACCTCAAGGTGGAGGGCGCGAATCCGACCGGGTCCTTCAAGGACCGCGGTATGACCATGGCCATCAGCAAGGCCAAGGAGGAAGGCGCGCAGGCCGTCATCTGCGCGTCGACGGGAAACACCTCCGCCTCGGCCGCCGCGTACGGCGTGCGGGCCGGGATGGTGTCCGCCGTCCTCGTGCCGCAGGGCAAGATCGCGCTCGGCAAGATGGGGCAGGCGCTCGTGCACGGCGCCAAGATCCTCCAGGTCGACGGCAACTTCGACGACTGCCTGACGCTTGCTCGCGCGCTCAGCGACAACTACCCCGTCGCGCTGGTCAATTCGGTCAATCCGGTGCGGATCGAGGGGCAGAAGACGGCCGCCTTCGAGATCGTCGACATGCTCGGCGACGCGCCCGACATCCACGTCCTCCCGGTCGGCAACGCGGGCAACATCACCGCGTACTGGAAGGGGTACAAGGAGTACGCCGCCGACGGGGTCAGCACCAGGACGCCCCGGATGTGGGGGTTCCAGGCCTCCGGCTCCGCGCCCATCGTGCGCGGCGAGGTCGTCAAGGACCCGTCCACCATCGCCACCGCCATCCGGATCGGCAACCCGGCCTCCTGGGACTTCGCGCTGGCCGCGCGGGACGAGTCCGGCGGCGCCATCGACGAGGTGACGGACCGTGAGATCCTGCGCGCCTACCGGCTGTTGGCCTCCCAGGAGGGCGTCTTCGTCGAGCCCGCCTCGGCCGCGTCGGTCGCCGGTCTGCTGAAGGCCGCCGAGCAGGGCAAGGTCGACCCGGGGCAGAAGATCGTGTGCACCGTCACCGGCAACGGTCTGAAGGACCCCGACTGGGCCGTCGCCGGCGCCCCGCAGCCCGTCACCGTCCCGGTCGACGCGGCGACGGCGGCCGAGCGGCTCGGCCTGGTCTGAGGCCGGGGCACAGCAGGACACCCGTCTCCCCGGTGTGGCAGGCGTAAGCGCCGCGCGCCGGGGAAGTGTCCTGACGGGGCCCTCGCGGGGCCCCGGAAGCGGGGGGTTGCACGGGGGGCTTGCGACACGCATCGTGCGCCTCCTGTGCGCCCTATGTCGTCACAGAACCTTCCTTCGATAGGCTGTACCGAACCCGCCCGCCGCATATGCCGCGGTGCCGCGCCGTCTCCGCGGCCGGAAAGCGGACGGAAGCGGCCGGGGGTGCGGTCGCCCGTCCGGGAGGAAGCGGCGGCCCCGGGTTCCCGTACGTCATCGGATGTTCATCGACGGTCATGCGACAACGAAGGTCAAGAGACATCGGAAGTCACTGACATCGACAGCCATTCGACCATCACGCAGCTCAAGGAGAGTCAACGAGCGATGGCCGGTCCCGCCTTCCGCGCCGCCGCCGTCCGGGTGCGCGTCCCCGCCACCAGCGCCAACCTCGGTCCGGGCTTCGACGCCCTCGGCCTGGCCCTGGGGCTCTACGACGACGTGGTCGTCCGGGTGGCCGACTCCGGGCTGCACATCGACATCGCGGGGGAGGGCAGCGAGACGCTGCCGCGCGACGAGAAACACCTGCTCGTACGCTCCCTGCGCACCGCCTTCGATCTGCTGGGCGGACAGCCGCGCGGCCTGGAGATCGTCTGCGCCAACCGCATTCCGCACGGCCGCGGCCTCGGCTCCTCCTCCGCCGCCATCTGCGCCGGCATCGTCGCGGCGCGCGCGGTGACGATAGGCGGCGAGTCCCGTCTCGACGACGCCGCGCTGCTCGACCTCGCCACCGAGATCGAGGGCCACCCCGACAACGTCGCGGCCTGTCTGCTGGGCGGTTTCTCCCTGTCCTGGCTGGAGGGCGGCGCCGCCCGCGCGATCAGGATGGAGCCCGCCGATTCCATCGTTCCGGTGGTTTTCGTACCGGGGAAGCCGGTACTCACGGAGACGGCGCGCGGACTGCTCCCGCGCTCCGTCCCGCACGTCGACGCCGCCGCCAACGCCGGCCGTGCCGCGCTGCTCGTCGAGGCCCTGACCAGGCGTCCCGAGCTGCTGCTGCCGGCCACCGAGGACCGCCTCCACCAGGAGTACCGCGCGCCGGCCATGCCGGAGAGCGCGGCGCTGGTGGAGCGGCTGCGGGGCGACGGCATCCCCGCGGTGATCTCCGGCGCCGGACCCACCGTCATGGCGCTGGCCGACGCCGGCACCGCCGACAAGGTCGAGGCGCTGGCGGGCGAGGACTGGGCCGCGAACCGGCTGAGCCTGGACCTCAAGGGAGCCTGCGTGCTCCCGCTCGCGCCCTCCCATGACGTTTAGACGCGCACGGTTGCCGGATTTCGAGAGGGGGAATATTTGTTGGATCCGGTAGTGTTAATCTCAAGTCTGCACCCGGCGCCACCATGGCGAGGTGCCTCGTGTCCCCGTCCGGGACAGACATTCTTCCGGGAGCCCCCCAAACCGCCTTGTGTGGTGAGCGCCGTACGCGGGCAGTACGGCGTCCATCGACACTGAGCGGTCCGGAAACGCTCCGGAACCGGCGCGACCAGGCCACCTGACACAGACACCGGGTGCCACGGCCAGGGGAAGCGCCATCACCAGATATCTCTTCCGCCGATTGGGCGGACCACCGCCCCGGCACGGTTCGCACAGCAAGGACCGAAGCCGGACAGCACAACCGGTCGCCGAGCCAGACAGGCCGACGTCCGCTCCAGGGAAGGACCCTTCGTGAGCGACACCACCGATCTGATGGGCGCACGTGTCGAGGAGACCGCTGCCGCGCCCGCCACGGACGCCTCCGCGCCTGCCAGCGGTGCCGGCTCCCGGCGGCGCCGCGGTACCGGCCTCGAGGGCATGGTGCTGGCCGAGCTGCAGCAGGTCGCCTCCGGCCTGGGCATCAGGGGCACCGCGCGGATGCGCAAGAGCCAGCTGATCGAGGTCATCAAGGAAGCGCAGGCCGCGGGCGGGGCTCCCGCCAAGACCGCGGACGGCGCCGCCGAGAGCAAGCCGAAGCGCCGCGCCACCTCCCGGACCCGTACGGGCGACGAGGGCTCCGCCGCCGGCAAGCCGGACAAGGCCGAGAAGAAGGCGGCCAAGGCCACCGACTCCGCCGAGAAGGCCGCGTCGTCCCAGCAGCAGATCGAGATCCCGGGGCAGCCCGCCGCCGACGAGGCCCCCGCCGGCCGTGGCCGCCGTCGCGCCACCGCCGACGCCGGCAGCCCGGCCGCCGCGACCGAGACGGTCGCCGCCGAGGCCAGGACCGAGCCCAAGGACGCCACGTCCGACCGGTCGCAGCAGAGCAACCAGCACCAGGGCGGCCAGCAGCACCAGGGCGACGGCCGGTCCGACGCCGACGGCGGCGAGGGCCGCCGCCGCGACCGCCGCGAGCGCGGCCGGGACCGTGACCGCGACCGCCGGGGCAAGGGCGACGACCAGCAGAACCAGGGCGGCGGCCAGCAGCGTCAGCAGCAGGGCGGCGGACGCCAGGACCGCAACAACGGTCCGCAGGACGACGGCTACGACGACGACGCGGGCGGCCGGCGCGGCCGTCGCGGGCGCTACCGCGACCGCCGGGGCCGTCGCGGACGCGACGACATCGCCGCCGAGCCGCAGATCACCGAGGACGACGTCCTGATCCCGGTCGCGGGCATCCTCGACATCCTCGACAACTACGCGTTCATCCGCACCTCCGGCTACCTGCCGGGCCCCAACGACGTGTACGTCTCCCTCGCCCAGGTCCGCAAGAACGGCCTGCGCAAGGGCGACCACATCACCGGCGCGGTCCGCCAGCCGAAGGAGGGCGAGCGGCGCGAGAAGTTCAACGCGCTGGTCCGCCTCGACTCCGTCAACGGCATGGCGCCCGAACACGGCCGCGGACGGCCGGAGTTCAACAAGCTCACCCCGCTGTACCCGCAGGACCGCCTCCGCCTGGAGACGGACCCGGGCGTGCTGACCACGCGGATCATCGACCTCGTGTCGCCGATCGGCAAGGGCCAGCGCGGTCTGATCGTGGCCCCGCCGAAGACCGGCAAGACCATGATCATGCAGGCGGTCGCCAACGCCATCACGCACAACAACCCCGAGTGCCACCTGATGGTCGTCCTCGTCGACGAGCGTCCGGAAGAGGTCACCGACATGCAGCGGTCGGTCAAGGGCGAGGTCATCTCCTCGACCTTCGACCGCCCGGCAGAGGACCACACCACCGTCGCCGAGCTGGCCATCGAGCGCGCCAAGCGCCTCGTCGAGCTGGGTCACGACGTCGTCGTGCTGCTCGACTCGATCACCCGCCTGGGCCGCGCGTACAACCTCGCGGCGCCGGCCTCCGGCCGCATCCTCTCCGGTGGTGTCGACTCGACCGCCCTGTACCCGCCCAAGCGCTTCTTCGGCGCCGCGCGCAACATCGAGGACGGCGGCTCGCTGACCATCCTCGCCACCGCGCTCGTCGACACCGGGTCCCGCATGGACGAGGTGATCTTCGAGGAGTTCAAGGGCACCGGCAACATGGAGCTCAAGCTCGACCGGAAGCTCGCCGACAAGCGCATCTTCCCCGCGGTGGACGTCGACGCGTCCGGCACCCGCAAGGAGGAGATCCTGCTGGGCGGCGAGGAGCTGGGCATCGTCTGGAAGCTGCGCCGGGTGCTGCACGCGCTCGACTCCCAGCAGGCGATCGAGCTGCTCCTCGACAAGATGAAGCAGACGAAGTCGAACGCCGAGTTCCTGCTCCAGATCCAGAAGACGACCCCGACGCCCGGCAACGGCGACTGATCCGTCGTACTCGGCGAAGGCCGCTCCCGCACCACGGGGGCGGCCTTCCGCATGTGCGGGTCCGGGAGACCTTTCCCACACGGAGCGTGTCCGTCCGGAGCGTGAGCAGTCTTTCCGAAACGGGAGAAAGCCCAGGTAAGCGGCGGGACTCCCGACATGTCCGGACACGCAGGGTCACCACAGCGGCACAGCTCGCGCACAGCGCCCCGTGCAACCCTTGCCCGGGTTTCTCCGTCTGGCCGAACGGGGTGACGATGGTGCCGTAGAGAAGATCCGGCACCGACAGCAGGGGGTAGAGCCGCCGCACGAGAGTCGAGGAGCACATGTCTGCCGAGCGCACGCCGGAACCCGGCATACCGGGGGAGGCCGGCACCAGCGGGCCGCGCCACCGGGGCAAGGGACGCCGCCGCAAGCCCCGCAGCGGACGGCGCAAGGGCCTGCTGGTCGCGGCCTGGACCACGGCGGGCATCGTCGTCCTGGGCGGCAGCGGCGCCGGCTACCTCTACTTCAAGCTGAACGGCAACCTCAAGAGCGTCGACATCGACCAGGCCCTCGGCACCGACCGGCCGGCCAAGGCCGACAACGGCTCCCAGAACATCCTCGTCCTCGGCTCCGACACCCGCGCCGACGGCAACGACAAGGTCGGCGGCGGCACCGACGACGGCACCGCCCGCTCCGACACCGCGATGGTCGTGCACGTCTACGAGGGCCACAAGAAGGCCAGCGTGGTCTCCGTCCCGCGCGACACCATCGTCGACCGCCCCGAGTGCACCGACACCTCCGGCACGGTGCACGACGCCGCGAGCGGCGTGATGTTCAACTCCGCGTACGCCGCCGGCGGCGCCGCCTGCGCCGTCAAGACCGTCGAGTCGCTGAGCGGCCTGCGCATGGACCACTACCTGGAGGTCGACTTCAGCGGCTTCCAGCAGCTCATCGACGAGCTGGGCGGCGTCGAGATCACCACCACGCAGGACATCTCCGACCCCGACAGCCACCTCGACCTCAAGGCCGGCACCCACACCCTCGACGGCGAGCAGGCCCTCGGCCTGGTCCGTACCCGGCACGGCGTCGGCGACGGCTCCGACCTCGGGCGCATCCAGCTCCAGCAGGCGTTCGTCAAGGCCCTGGTCGACCGGGTCAAGGACATCGGCGTCCTCACCAACCCCAAGAAGCTCGTCGACCTCGCCGACACCGCCACCAAGACGGTGACCACCGACACCGGCCTCGGCTCGGTGAACAAGCTGATGTCCTTCGCCGCCGGCCTGAAGAGCATCACCCCGGCCCACATGGACATGGTCACGATGCCCGTCCAGTACGACCCGGCCGACGGCAACCGCGTCCTCGTCGAGGAGACCAAGGCCCAGCAGGTCTGGGACGCCCTGAAGGCCGACAAGGCGATCCCGAGGACGGCAACCGAAGGTACGGCGGCCGGTGGAGCCGAGGGCGTCGTGAACGCCGCCTAGGGGCGCGGGGCCGAGACCTGTGCGGCTCCGCCGGGCGGGCGCGAGAACCCCCACCGGCCCGCAGGGAATACACAACCGCACCCCCTCGTTTTGGGGGATGGCCCCAGTCCTGGCAGACTGGTACGTCGGCTCCGGTTCACGCCCCGCATCCCGCGGCAGCGACCCGGCGCCCTCCCGAACCTAGGAGACACCTTGAAGCGCGACATCCACCCCGAGTACGTCGAGACGCAGGTCAGCTGCACCTGTGGCGCGTCGTTCACCACCCGCAGCACCATCGAGTCCGGCACCATCCGTGCCGAGGTCTGCAGCGAGTGCCACCCGTTCTACACGGGCAAGCAGAAGATCCTCGACACCGGTGGCCGTGTGGCCCGCTTCGAGGCCCGCTTCGGCAAGGCTGCCGCCGGCTCCAAGAAGTAGCGAGCCCCGATTCGCCGGTCCACGGCCGCGCCCCCGCACCGGGCGCGCCGGGACCGGCGTTTTTGGTCGCCCGCCTTCGCCCCCCTTCCCGCAGTAGCCCTCGCAGTAGCAGGAGCCCAAGATGTTCGAGGCCGTCGAGGAACTCGTCGCCGAGCACGCCGACCTGGAGAAGAAGCTCGCCGACCCGTCGGTCCACTCCGACCAGGCCAACGCGCGCAAGCTGAACAAGCGGTACGCCGAGCTGACCCCGATCGTCGCCACGTTCCGCTCCTGGAAGCAGACCGGCGACGACATCGAGACCGCGCGCGAGTTCGTCGCCGACGACCCCGACTTCGCCGCCGAGGTCAAGGAGCTGGAGAAGCAGCGCGAGGAGCTGACCGAGAAGCTGCGGCTGCTGCTCGTCCCGCGCGACCCCAGCGACGACAAGGACGTCATCCTGGAGATCAAGGCGGGCGCCGGCGGCGACGAGTCGGCCCTCTTCGCGGGCGACCTGCTGCGCATGTACCTGCGGTACGCCGAGCGGGTCGGCTGGAAGACCGAGATCATCGACTCCACCGAGTCCGAGCTGGGCGGCTACAAGGACGTCCAGGTCGCCGTGAAGACCAAGGGCGGCCAGGGCGCCACCGAGCCCGGGCAGGGCGTCTGGGCGCGGCTGAAGTACGAGGGCGGCGTGCACCGCGTGCAGCGCGTGCCGGCCACCGAGTCGCAGGGCCGCATCCACACCTCCGCCGCCGGTGTCCTCGTGACCCCCGAGGCCGAGGAGATCGACGTCGAGATCAACCCGAACGACCTGCGCATCGACGTCTACCGCTCCTCCGGGCCCGGCGGGCAGTCCGTCAACACGACCGACTCCGCGGTGCGCATCACGCACCTGCCCACCGGCGTCGTCGCCTCCTGCCAGAACGAGAAGAGCCAGCTGCAGAACAAGGAGCAGGCGATGCGTATCCTGCGCTCCAGGCTGCTCGCCGCGGCGCAGGAGGAGGCGGAGAAGGAGGCCGCCGACGCCCGCCGCAGCCAGGTCCGCACCGTCGACCGCTCCGAGAAGATCCGTACGTACAACTTCCCGGAGAACCGCATCTCCGACCACCGCGTCGGCTTCAAGGCGTACAACCTGGACCAGGTCCTGGACGGCGACCTCGACGCGGTGATCCAGGCGTGCGTCGACGCGGACTCGGCCGCCAAGCTCGCGGCCGCCTGAACCAGCACCGGACCCAGCTCAGCCTCGGAGGACCAGCGTGAACCTGCTGCTCGCGGAGGTGGCCCAGGCCACCATGCGGCTGGCCGACGCCGGCGTGCCCTCGCCGCGCACCGACGCGGAGGAGCTCGCCGCGTATCTGCACGGCGTCAAGCGGAGCGAGCTGCACACCGTCAAGGACGCGGACTTCGACGCCCGGTACTGGGAGGTCATCGCCCGCCGCGAGGCCCGTGAGCCGCTCCAGCACATCACCGGACGCGCCTACTTCCGGTACCTGGAGCTCCAGGTCGGCCCCGGGGTGTTCGTGCCCCGTCCGGAGACCGAGTCCGTCGTCGGCTGGGCCATAGACGCCGTACGCGCCATGGACGTCGTCGAGCCCTGCATCGTCGACCTGTGCACCGGCTCCGGCGCCATCGCGCTCGCCCTCGCCCAGGAGGTGCCGCGCTCGCGCGTGCACGCCGTGGAGCTGAGCGAGGACGCCCTGAAGTGGACGCGGAAGAACATGGAGGGGTCCAGGGTCGACCTGCGCCAGGGCGACGCCCTGACCGCCTTCCCGGACCTCGACGGCCAGGTCGACCTGGTGGTCTCCAACCCGCCGTACATCCCGCTCACCGAGTGGGAGTACGTCGCCCCCGAGGCCCGCGACCACGATCCCGAGCTGGCGCTGTTCTCCGGCGAGGACGGCCTCGACCTGATCCGCGGCCTGGAGCGCACCGCGCACCGGCTGCTGCGGCCCGGCGGCGTGGTCGTCGTCGAGCACGCCGACACCCAGGGCGGCCAGGTGCCCTGGATCTTCACCGAGGAGCGGGGCTGGGCCGACGCGGCCGACCACCCCGACCTCAACAACCGGCCCCGGTTCGCGACCGCCCGCAAGGCGCTGCCGTGACCCGTCCTGACACTTCTATCTCGCAGTACGTGTACGAGGAGGACCGCTAGACATGGCACGGCGATACGACACCAATGACGCGACCGACCGCGTGACGGGTCTGCGTGAGGCCGCGTCCGCGGTCCGCCGTGGCGAGCTGGTGGTGCTGCCGACGGACACCGTGTACGGCATCGGCGCCGACGCCTTCTCCTCGGAGGCCGTCGGCGACCTGCTGGAGGCCAAGGGCCGGGGCCGCAACATGCCCAGCCCCGTCCTCATCGGCTCCCCGAACACCCTGCACGGCCTGGTCACCGACTTCTCCGAGCTGGCCTGGGAACTGGTCGACGCCTTCTGGCCGGGCGCCCTCACCCTGGTCGCCAAGCACCAGCCGTCCCTCCAGTGGGACCTCGGCGACACCCGGGGCACCGTCGCCGTGCGCATGCCGCTGCACCCGGTCGCCATCGAGCTGCTCACCGAGTTCGGACCGATGGCCGTCTCCTCCGCAAACCTCACCGGCCACCCGGCGCCGGAGGACTGCGACGCCGCCCAGCAGATGCTCGGCGACTCCGTCTCCGTCTACCTGGACGGCGGCCCCACCCCGGGCAACGTCCCGTCCTCCATCGTCGACGTCACCCGCGAGGTCCCGGTGCTGCTGCGGGCCGGCGCGCTGTCGGCGGAGGAACTGAGGAAGGTCGTACCCGACCTCGAGGTGGCGAATTGACGGCCCCTGAGGCGGGGCGTGGCATAGGCGGTATCAACGAGCAGACGACCACCTTCGTCGGCCTGCCGCGCGACAGCTTCCGCATCCTCCACGTCAGCACCGGCAACGTGTGCCGCTCGCCCATCACCGAGCGGCTGACCCGGCACTTCGTGACGGAGCGGCTCGGCATCCTGGGCGGCGGGCTCGTCGTGGAGAGCGCGGGCACCTGGGGGCACGAGGGCGCCCCGATGGAGGCCAACGCGGAGACCGTGCTGGCCGACTTCGGCGCGGACGCCACCGGCTTCACCGGCCGCGAGCTGCTCGACGAGCACGTCATCCGCGCCGACCTGGTGCTCACCGCGACCCGCGACCACCGCGCCCAGGTCATCTCCATGGGCCACTCCGCGGGCCTGCGCACCTTCACCCTGAAGGAGTTCACCCGCCTGGTGAACGCCATCGACCCGGCCACCCTGCCCTCGCTGGAGGAGGGCCTGGTCACCCGCGCCCGCGCCCTGGTCCGGGCCGCCGCGGCGCTGCGCGGATGGCTGCTGGCCCCGACCGCCGAGGCGGACGAGGTCTACGACCCGTACGGGGCGCCCCTGCCGTTCTTCCGGTCGATCGGGGACGAGATACACCAGGCGCTCGACCCGGTGGTCACCGCCCTCACCGGCGTACCCGCCCGCACCTGACGACCGCGCGCACCGGACGCACCGGGCCTACTGTGGACTGAGCCAGACACCTCGCAGCACGTCCGGAGCGCGCCATGTCGGTCACCCACCCCCCGTACAGTGCGACCGACGCCCTCGGCCGGCAGGACCCCGAGCTGGCCGAGATCCTGCTCGCCGAGCGCCGGCGGCAGGAGACCACCCTCCAGCTCACCGCCGCCGAGAACTTCACCTCGCCGGCCGTGCTGGCCGCGCTCGGCTCCCCGCTCGCCAACAAGTACGCCGAGGGCTACCCGGGCGCCCGGCACCACGGCGGCTGCGAACTGGTCGACCTCGCCGAGCGGCTCGCCGTCGAGCGGGCCACGGCCCTGTTCGGCGCCGCGCACGCCAATGTGCAGGCCCACTCCGGCTCCTCGGCGGTCCTGGCCGCCTACGCGGCGCTGCTGCGCCCCGGGGACACCGTCCTCGCCCTCGGCCTGCCGCACGGCGGCCACCTCACCCACGGGTCGCCCGCCAACTTCTCCGGCCGCTGGTTCGACTTCGTCGGCTACGGCGTGGACGCGGAGACCGGCCTCGTCGACCACGACCAGGTGCGCGCCCTGGCCCGCGCCCACCGGCCCAAGGCCATCGTGTGCGGCTCGATCTCCTACCCCCGCCACCTCGACTGGGCCGCCTTCCGCGAGGTCGCCGACGAGGTGGGCGCCTACCTCGTCGCGGACGCCGCGCACCCGATCGGGCTGGTCGCCGGGGGAGTGGCGCCCAGCCCGGTGCCGTACGCCGACATCGTCTGCGCCACCACCCACAAGGTGCTGCGCGGACCGCGCGGCGGCATGCTGCTGTGCGGGAGCGAACTGGCCGAGCGGGTGGACCGGGCCGTCTTCCCGTTCACCCAGGGCGGTGCGCAGATGCACACCATCGCGGCCAAGGCGGTCGCCTTCGGCGAGGCGGCGACACCGGCCTTCGCGGCCTACGCCCGTCAGGTCGTCGCCAACGCCCGGGTGCTCGCCGGCCGGCTGGCCGCCGAGGGCCTGGCGGTGATCACCGGCGGCACGGACACCCACATGGTGACCGCCGACCCGGCCCCGCTCGGCGTCGACGGGCGCACCGCCCGGTCCCGGCTGGCGGCGGCCGGGATGGTCCTGGACTGCTGCGCGCTCCCGCACGGCTCGGCGGCGCCCGTCCTGGCCGCCGACGCCCGTGGCCTGCGGCTGGGCACCGCGGCGCTCACCACGCAGGGCATGCGGGAGGGCGAGATGCGGACCGTCGCCGGGCTGCTGGCCGGGGTGCTCACGGGCGGGACGCGGGCCGTCCGGGCCCGCGAGGAGGTGCGCGAGCTGGCCGCCGCGTTTCCGCCGTATCCGTGAAGAAGAGGGGTAGGCGCCCACAGGTGCACAGCCACCCGTGCAACCATCGTCGCTACCCGGAAGTCCTCACCCGTATGCGCGCATCGCTAGGGTGTGGGCCTGGAATGGCCAGCGAGACCTGTGGGGAAGCCCGTGCGTGAATACCTCCTGACGCTCTGCATCACGGCCGCGGTGACGTATCTGCTCACAGGGCCGGTACGGAAGTTCGCGATCGTGGCCGGGGCGATGCCGGAGATCCGGGCCCGGGACGTGCACCGGGAACCCACACCGCGGCTCGGCGGTATCGCCATGTTCTTCGGCCTGTGCGCGGGCATGCTGGTCGCCGACCACCTCACCAACCTCAACGAGGTCTTCGAGACGTCCAACGAGCCGCGGGCGCTGCTGTCGGGCGCGGCGGTGATCTGGCTGATCGGCGTCCTGGACGACAAGTTCGAGATCGACGCCCTGATCAAGCTGGGCGCCCAGATGATCGCCGCCGGTGTGATGGTGGTGCAGGGTCTGACGATCCTGTGGCTGCCCATCCCGGGCGTGGGCAACGTGGCGCTGACCCAGTGGCAGGGCACCCTGCTCACCGTCGCCCTGGTCGTCATCACCATCAACGCGGTCAACTTCGTGGACGGCCTCGACGGTCTGGCCGCCGGCATGGTGTGCATCGCGGCGGCGGCGTTCTTCATGTACGCCTACCGGATCTGGTACTCGTACGGCATCGAGGCCGCCGCCCCCGCCTCGCTGTTCGCGGCGATCCTGATGGGCATGTGCGTGGGCTTCCTGCCGCACAACATGCATCCCGCCCGGATCTTCATGGGCGACTCCGGCTCGATGCTGATCGGCCTGGTGCTGGCGGCCGGCGCGATCTCGGTGACCGGGCAGGTCGACCCGGACGCGATGAAGCTGTTCTCCGGGTCCGAGCGCAACACCGTGCACCAGATGGTGCCGGTCTACATCCCGCTGCTGATGCCGCTGACCATCATCGCCATCCCGGCCGCCGACCTGATCCTGGCCATCGTGCGGCGCACCTGGCGCGGCCAGTCGCCGTTCGCCGCCGACCGGGGGCACCTGCACCACCGGCTCCTGGAGGTCGGGCACTCGCACAGCCGGGCCGTCCTCATCATGTACTTCTGGTCGGCGCTCATCGCCTTCGGCGCCCTGGCCTACTCGGTCAACTCGGCGTCGATGTGGATCGTGCTGGGCGTGGTCTTCCTCAGCGCGGTCGGCCTCGGGCTGCTCCTGCTGCCGCGGTTCACGCCGCGCGCCCCGCTGTGGGCGCAGCGCATCGTGCCACCGCGCTACCGGAGGCGGGCGGTGGGCGCTCCGGCCGCCGCGGCGGCGCCTGGACAGGACGTGCCCGACGCGGACGGCGACGACCGCGACGCTTCCGACGACCGGGTGCCGGCGGGTGTCTCCGGAGCCCCGGGCGTCAATGGCGCAACAGCCGTCGGCCCCCGTTCGCGGCTGCCAAGGTAAGAATCTGACTAGAGCATTGCCAACTCGTGGGGGAGCAAAGTTCCCCATTACCAGACAACTCGACGCTGTGTTTGCACAAACGCGCACTGTCACCCTCATGTGTGACAGCAAGCACACGCTCAGGTAAAGACCTCATCAAATAGTTTGTGATACGGTTCACGAGAACTCCCGGATAGAGCCGAAGGGCCGCAGTGCGACGGTTCCTCGGCCGTGAGGACCCCACTCAGCCCGGGACTACGCTCGTCCATGACGACACCCTGCCCCCTGTGAAAAAGCGGAGTTGCCGCCATGCCGTCCAATGACGTCCGGATCCTGCTCCAGGCCGCTGTGCCCACAGCTGCCGTCGGCGCCATCGCCGCCGTCGTCAGTGGTGTGGTCGCCGGTGGCAAGGGAGCGGTCGGGGCGCTCGTCGCGACGCTGGTGGTCATCCTCTTCATGGGGATCGGTCTGTATGTCCTGCAGCGCACTGCCAAATCGCTTCCGCACCTTTTCCAGGCGATGGGCCTGATGCTCTACGCGGCACAGATCCTGCTGTTGTTCATCTTCCTCGCCGCGTTCAAGAACACGTCGCTGTTCAACCCCCGGTCTTTCGCGATCACGTTGGTTGTCGGCACCCTCGTGTGGATCGCGACCCAGACCCGCGCGCACATGAAGGCCAAGATCCTCTACGTCGAACCGGATTCGACGGACGACAAGCACCAGAAGACGGGGCATACGTCGTGAGGGGTAGGGCCGGGATAAAGAGGCACGTGAAGTCCTGCTATCGTCCGGTGCCAACTGCGGCATCGCGGGCGCGGGCATCTCAGCTGACGCCTGCTCATTCGCGAGGCGAGATGCCCCACAGCCGCCCCCACATCCGTAACACCAGTCCCGTGCCGAACCGCGGCCCCGCGCCGCGCCGACACAACGAGGTTGCCGTACCCATGCGCCACGATGAAGGAGCCCGCGGTGAGTGCTGACCCGACGCAGGTGCTCGCCTTCGAGACCGACTGCCACCTCTTCGACGGGTGTGGCTTCGACACAGTCTCTCCGGGCCTGCACTCGTTCCTGTTCGAGCCGCTCATGGGCGACGCGGACGGCGGCGGCTTCTACTTCAACAAGCCGATGCTGCTGGCGTTGCTCGGTTCGGTCATCATCGTCGGGTTCTTCTGGGCCGCCTTCGCCCGCCCGAAGGTCGTCCCGGGCAAGCTCCAGATGGTCGCCGAGGCCGGCTACGACTTCATCCGCCGCGGCGTGGTCTACGAGACCATCGGCAAGCGGGAGGGCGAGAAGTACGTCCCGCTGATCGTCTCGCTGTTCTTCTTCGTCTGGATGATGAACCTCTGGTCGGTCATCCCGGTCGCCCAGTTCCCGGTCACCTCGATCATCGCCTACCCGATGGTCCTGGCCGCGATCGTCTACATCCTGTGGGTCTCGCTCACCTTCAAGAGGCACGGCTTCGTCGGCTTCTTCAAGAACGTCACCGGTTACGACAAGTCCCTCGGCGCGGTGCTCCCGCTGGCCATGACGATCGAGTTCTTCTCGAACCTGATCGTCCGCCCGTTCACCCACGCCGTGCGTCTCTTCGCGAACATGTTCGCCGGCCACACCCTGCTGGTGCTGTTCACGATCGCGACCTGGTACATGCTGAACGGCATCGGCATCGCCTACTCCGGTGTCTCGTTCGTCATGACCATCGTCATGACCGCCTTCGAGCTCTTCATCCAGGCAGTCCAGGCCTACGTCTTCGTCCTGCTGACCTGCTCCTACATCCAGGGCGCGCTCGCCGAGCACCACTGAGCGTCCCGGCTCGCCCCAGCCGTCCGGTGGCCAACCCCCACCGGTCCGTAAAGAAAAGGAAGAACTGGCATGTCCAACACCCTTGCCGCTGTCGAAGGTTCGCTCAGCTCCGTTGGTTACGGCCTGGCCGCCATCGGCCCCGGCGTCGGCGTCGGCATCATCTTCGGTAACGGCACCCAGGCCCTCGCCCGTCAGCCCGAGGCGGCCGGCCTGATCCGCGCCAACCAGATCCTGGGTTTCGCCTTCTGTGAGGCGCTCGCCCTGATCGGTCTCGTCATGCCGTTCGTCTACTAAGACGGCCTGACGACCGACTCTTTCGACGAAAGGCACTGATGTGAACCCCGCCCTGGTTTTCCTGGCGGCTGAGGGTGAGAAGGAGAACCCCCTCATCCCGCCGTGGCCGGAGCTCGTCATCGGCCTGATCGCCTTCGTCATCGTCTTCGGCTTCCTCGCCAAGAAGCTCCTCCCGAACATCAACAAGGTTCTGGACGAGCGTCGTGAGGCCATCGAGGGCGGTATCGAGAAGGCCGAGGCCGCGCAGACCGAGGCCCAGAGCGTCCTCGAGCAGTACAAGGCCCAGCTCGCCGAGGCCCGGCACGAGGCCGCGCGCCTGCGCCAGGAGGCGCAGGAGCAGGGCGCCACGCTCATCGCCGAGATGCGCGCGGAAGGCCAGCGGCAGCGTGAGGAGATCATCGCCGCCGGTCACGCCCAGATCGAGGCCGACCGCAAGGCCGCCGCGTCCGCGCTGCGCCAGGACGTCGGCAAGCTCGCCACGGAGCTGGCCGGCAAGCTGGTCGGTGAGTCCCTGGAGGACCACGCCCGCCAGAGCCGCGTCATCGACCGCTTCCTCGATGACCTCGAGGAGAAGGCAGAGGCGACCCGATGAACGGAGCGAGCCGCGAGGCCCTGGCCGCCGCACGCGAGCGTCTCGACGCGCTGACGGACTCCACGTCCGTGGACGCCGGCTCGCTCGCCGACGAGCTGGCGTCCGTCACCGCGCTGCTCCACCGCGAGGTGGGCCTGCGCCGGGTCCTCACCGACCCGGCGCAGACCGGCGAGGCCAAGGCCCAGCTCGTCCAGCGCCTCCTCGGCACCCAGGTCAGCGGCACCGCCGCCGACCTGGTGTCCGGCCTGGTGCGCTCCCGCTGGTCGCAGTCGCGCGACCTGGTGGACGCCCTGGAGGAACTGGCGGACACCGCCGACCTCACCGCCGCGGAGAAGAACGGCACCCTCGACGACGTCGAGGACGAGCTGTTCAGGTTCGGCCGGATCGTCTCCTCCAGCACGGAGCTGCGGGCCGCGCTGACCGACCGCAAGGCCACCACCCCGGCCAAGGCCGCGCTGCTGCGCAGCCTGCTCGGGGGCCGGGCCAAGCCGGTCACGGAACGGCTGGTCACGCGCCTTGTGACCGCGGCGCGAGGACGTAGCCTGGAGACGGGCCTCGAGTCCCTGTCCAAGCTCGCCGCCGAACGCCGCAACCGCATGGTCGCCGTCGTCACCTCGGCGGTCCCGCTGAGCGACCCGCAGAAGCAGCGCCTCGGCGCCGCCCTCGCGAAGCTCTACGGCCGCCCGATGCACCTCAACCTCGACGTGGACCCCGGGGTCGTCGGCGGGATCCAGGTGCAGGTCGGTGACGAGATCATCAACGGCTCCATCGCGGACCGCCTCGCCGAGGCCGGCCGCCGCCTGGCGGGCTGAACAGCAACTTCATAGCAGTACCAGCAGTACGAGCAGTACGTACGTGTACCTACGGCCCGGTTGGGCCGTGCAGAGGATTCACCTCTTTCGGGGGGGAGTCCCCATCCCCCCAAAGTGAAACTTCGGGCCCAACAAGGAGAGCAGGGAACCCAGATGGCGGAGCTCACGATCCGGCCGGAGGAGATCCGGGACGCACTGGAGACCTTCGTCCAGTCGTACAAGCCGGACGCGGCCTCGCGCGAGGAGGTCGGTACGGTCACCCTTGCCGGCGACGGCATCGCGAGGGTCGAGGGTCTTCCCTCGGCCATGGCCAACGAACTGCTGAAGTTCGAGGACGGCACCCTCGGCCTCGCGCTCAACCTCGAAGAGCGCGAGATCGGTGCCATCGTCCTCGGTGAGTTCAGCGGCATCGAGGAGGGCCAGCCGGTCACCCGCACCGGAGAGGTCCTCTCCGTCGCGGTCGGCGAGGGCTACCTCGGCCGCGTGGTCGACCCCCTCGGCAACCCGATCGACGGCCTCGGCGAGATCGAGACGTCCGGTCGCCGCGCCCTCGAACTGCAGGCCCCCACGGTCATGCAGCGCAAGTCGGTGCACGAGCCGATGGAGACCGGCTACAAGGCCGTCGACGCCATGACGCCGGTCGGCCGCGGCCAGCGTCAGCTGATCATCGGCGACCGCCAGACCGGCAAGACCGCCCTGGCCGTCGACACGATCATCAACCAGCGCGACAACTGGCGCTCGGGCGACCCGAAGAAGCAGGTCCGCTGCATCTACGTCGCCATCGGCCAGAAGGGCTCCACCATCGCGTCGGTCCGCCGCGCGCTGGAGGAGAACGGCGCGCTGGAGTACACGACCATCGTCGCCGCCCCGGCCTCCGACCCGGCCGGCTTCAAGTACCTCGCGCCGTACACCGGCTCGGCCATCGGCCAGCAGTGGATGTACGAGGGCAAGCACGTCCTGATCATCTTCGACGACCTGTCGAAGCAGGCCGACGCCTACCGCGCCGTCTCCCTGCTGCTGCGCCGCCCGCCGGGCCGCGAGGCCTACCCGGGTGACGTCTTCTACCTGCACTCCCGTCTGCTGGAGCGCTGCGCCAAGCTCTCCGACGACATGGGCGCCGGGTCGATGACCGGTCTGCCGATCGTCGAGACCAAGGCCAACGACGTCTCGGCGTTCATCCCGACCAACGTCATCTCCATCACCGACGGCCAGTGCTTCCTGGAGTCGGACCTCTTCAACGCCGGTCAGCGCCCCGCGCTGAACGTCGGTATCTCCGTCTCCCGAGTCGGTGGTTCCGCGCAGCACAAGGCGATGAAGCAGGTCTCCGGCCGACTGCGCGTGGACCTCGCCCAGTTCCGTGAGCTGGAGGCGTTCGCAGCCTTCGGTTCCGACCTGGACGCCGCGTCCAAGGCGCAGCTGGAGCGCGGCCAGCGCATGGTCGAGCTGCTCAAGCAGAACCAGTACGAGCCGATGTCCACCGAGGACCAGGTCGTCTCCGTCTGGGCCGGCACCACCGGCCGCATGGACGACGTGCCGGTCGCCGACATCCGCCGCTTCGAGAAGGAGCTCCTGGAGTACCTGCACCGCAAGGAGCAGGGCCTCATGACCTCCATCCGCGAGGGCGGCAAGATGTCGGACGACACCCTGCAGGCCGTCGGCGACGCCGTCGCGGCGTTCAAGAAGCAGTTCGAGACCTCGGACGGCAAGCTGCTCGGCGAGGACGCTCCGGCCGCCTCCGCCAAGTGACGTAAGGAAGGGACCTGACTCATGGGAGCCCAGCTCCGGGTCTACAAGCGTCGCATCCGATCCGTCACCGCGACCAAGAAGATCACGAAGGCGATGGAAATGATCGCCGCCTCGCGCGTCGTCAAGGCGCAGCGCAAGGTGGCGGCCTCCACGCCGTACGCGACCGAGCTGACGCGCGCGGTCACGGCGGTCGGTACGGGTTCGAACACCAAGCACCCGCTGACCACCCAGGCCGAGACGGTCACCCGTTCCGCGGTGCTGCTGCTGACGAGCGACCGCGGGCTGGCCGGTGCCTTCAACTCCAACGCCATCAAGCAGGCGGAGCAGCTCACCGAGCGGCTGGAGCGCGAAGGCAAGGAGGTCGTCGTCTACATCGTCGGCCGCCGGGGTGTCGCCCACTACAACTTCCGTGAGCGCGCCGTCGCGGAGTCGTTCACCGGCTTCACCGACGAGCCGTCGTACGCGGACGCCAAGAAGGTCGCGGCACCGCTGATCGAGGCCATCGAGAAGGACACCGCGGACGGCGGTGTGGACGAACTCCACATCGTCTACACGGAGTTCGTCTCGATGATGACGCAGACGGCGGTCGGCAGCCAGCTGCTGCCGCTGCGCCTCGACGAGGTGGCCGAGAAGCCGAACGCGAAGGACGAGATCCTTCCGCTGTACGACTTCGAGCCGTCGGCCGAGGACGTCCTCGACGCCCTGCTGCCGCGGTACGTCGAGAGCCGTATCTACAACGCGCTGCTCCAGTCGGCCGCTTCCAAGCACGCCGCCACGCGGCGCGCGATGAAGTCGGCAACCGACAACGCGGGCGAGCTGATCAACACGCTCTCCCGACTTGCCAACGCGGCCCGCCAGGCCGAAATCACCCAGGAAATCAGCGAGATCGTCGGTGGCGCCAGCGCCCTGGCCGACGCGACCGCGGGGAGTGACAAGTAATGACGACCACTGTTGAGACGGCCGTTGCCACGGGCCGCGTCGCCCGGGTCATCGGCCCGGTCGTCGACGTGGAGTTCCCCGTCGACGCGATGCCGGAGATCTACAACGCCCTCCACGTCGAGATCGCCGACCCGGCGAACGCCGGCGAGAAGAAGACGCTGACCCTGGAGGTCGCCCAGCACCTGGGTGACGGCCTGGTCCGCACCATCTCCATGCAGCCCACCGACGGCCTGGTCCGCCAGGCCCCGGTCACCGACACGGGCACGGGCATCAGCGTCCCGGTCGGCGACTTCACCAAGGGCAAGGTGTTCAACACCCTCGGTGAGGTGCTGAACACCGACGAGAAGTACACGGGCGAGCGCTGGTCCATCCACCGCAAGGCCCCCAACTTCGACGAGCTCGAGTCGAAGACCGAGATGTTCGAGACCGGCGTCAAGGTCATCGACCTGCTGACCCCGTACGTCAAGGGCGGCAAGATCGGTCTGTTCGGCGGCGCCGGCGTCGGCAAGACGGTGCTCATCCAGGAGATGATCTACCGCGTCGCCAACAACCACGACGGTGTCTCCGTGTTCGCCGGTGTCGGTGAGCGCACCCGTGAGGGCAACGACCTCATCGACGAGATGAGCGAGTCGGGCGTCATCGACAAGACCGCGCTGGTCTTCGGTCAGATGGACGAGCCGCCGGGCACCCGTCTACGCGTCGCGCTGGCCGGCCTGACCATGGCCGAGTACTTCCGTGACGTCCAGAAGCAGGACGTGCTGTTCTTCATCGACAACATCTTCCGCTTCACGCAGGCCGGCTCCGAGGTCTCGACCCTGCTCGGCCGCATGCCCTCCGCGGTGGGCTACCAGCCGAACCTGGCCGACGAGATGGGTCTCCTCCAGGAGCGCATCACCTCGACCCGCGGTCACTCGATCACCTCGATGCAGGCGATCTACGTCCCCGCGGACGACCTGACCGACCCGGCCCCGGCCACCACCTTCGCCCACCTCGACGCGACGACGGTGCTCTCCCGTCCGATCTCGGAGAAGGGCATCTACCCGGCCGTGGACCCGCTGGACTCCACGTCCCGCATCCTGGACCCGCGCTACATCGCGCAGGACCACTACCAGTGCGCGATGCGCGTCAAGGGGATCCTGCAGAAGTACAAGGACCTCCAGGACATCATCGCGATCCTCGGTATCGACGAGCTCGGCGAGGAGGACAAGCTGGTCGTCCAGCGTGCCCGCCGCGTGGAGCGCTTCCTGTCCCAGAACACCCACGTCGCCAAGCAGTTCACCGGCGTGGACGGCTCCGACGTGCCGCTGGACGAGTCGATCGCCGCGTTCAACGCGATCTGCGACGGTGAGTACGACCACTTCCCCGAGCAGGCGTTCTTCATGTGCGGCGGTATCGAGGACCTGAAGAAGAACGCGAAGGAGCTGGGCGTCTCCTGACCCCCGCTGCCGCGTGACCGAACGAGCGAGGGGGCGGGCGCGTCCCGCCCCCTCACTCACGCCCCTTAGACTTGTAACCAACACCCGGCACACCCGCCGGGTGGTGACCCGAGGAGCCACCCTTGGCTGCTGAGCTGCACGTCGCGCTGGTCGCGGCCGACCGAGAGGTCTGGTCCGGCGAGGCCACCCTGGTCGTCGCGCGCACCACGTCCGGCGACATCGGCGTCATGCCCGGTCACCAGCCGCTGCTCGGTGTGCTGGAATCGGGCCCGGTGACCATCCGTACGAGTGACGGCGGGACCGTCGTCGCGGCGGTGCACGGCGGTTTCATCTCGTTCGCCGACGACAAGCTGTCGCTGCTGGCCGAGATCGCCGAGCTGTCGGACGAGATCGACGTCCAGCGCGCGGAGCGGGAACTGGAGCGCGCCAAGGCGGAGGGCGACGCCTCCGCCGAGCGCCGCGCGGATGTCCGACTGCGGGCGGCGTCGGCGCGCTGAACCTGGGCGCCGTGCTATGACGTGACTCAGCCGCGGCTGGGACCGGAGCGATCCGGACCCGGCCGCGGCTGAGGCAGATGTGGATGTTTTTTACGTTCCGTTACCTAGAAGACGAGGAGGTCGGTGCCGGTGGTCCTCGCTCTGACTGTGTGCGGAATCGTCATCGCCGTCGTGGTGGTGGGACTCTTCGTCTTCGGCCTGCGCCGCCGGCTGATCCAGCGCTCGGGCGGCACCTTCGACTGCTCCCTGCGCTGGGACGCCCCCGAAGCGGGTGACGGCAACGGCAAGGGCTGGGCCTACGGCGTCTGCCGCTACAACGGTGACCGCGTCGAGTGGTACCGCGTCTTCTCGTACTCCCCCCGTCCGCGCCGCGTCCTGGAACGCGGCTCGATCGAGGTGGCCGGCCGCCGCCTGCCCGACGGGGAGGAGGAGCTGGCCCTGCTCTCCGACGCCGTGGTCCTCGCGTGTATGCACCGGGGGACACGGCTGGAACTGGCGATGAGCGAAGACGCGCTGACCGGATTCCTCGCGTGGCTGGAGGCAGCCCCGCCCGGTCAGCGCGTCAACGTCGCTTAGTAGGTCTTCTACTGGAGTCCGCTGCTGATCGCGCTCACCAGTTCGCCGTTGCTGGTGTCGCCGCTGAACTCCCAGAAGAACGCGCCGCCCAGCCCCTGGTTCTTGGCCCAGGTCATCTTCCCGGCGATCGTCGACGGGGTGTCGTAGGACCACCACTGGGTGCCGCAGTGCGCGTACGCCGTGCCGGCGACGGTGCCGGTGGCCGGGCAGGAGTTCTTCAGGACCTTGTAGTCCTCGATGCCGGCCTCGTAGGTGCCGGGGGCCGCGCCCGTCGCCGTGCCGCCGGGGGCGGACTGGGTGACGCCGGTCCAGCCGCGGCCGTAGAAGCCGATGCCGAGCAGCAGCTTGGCCGCCGGGACGCCCTTGGCCTTGAGCTTGGCGATCGCGTCCGCGCTGTTGAAGCCGGCGGTCGGGATGCCGGAGTACGAGGTCAGCGGGGAGTGCGGGGCGGTCGGGCCGGTGGTGGCCCAGGCGCCGAAGTAGTCGTAGGTCATCACGTTGTACCAGTCGAGGTACTGCGCGGCGCCGCCGTAGTCGGCCGCGTCCAGCTTGCCGCCGGAGGAGCCGTCGCCGGTGATCGCGGCGGTGATCAGGTAGTCGTCACCGAACTCCGAGCGCAGCGCCCCGGTGAGGTTCTTGAAGGCCGCGGCGCCCGAGGTGTCGCAGGTCAGGCCGCAGGCGTTCGGGTACTCCCAGTCGATGTCGATGCCGTCGAAGACATCGGCCCAGCGCGGGTCCTCCACGACGGCCTTGCAGGACGCGGCGAACGCGGCCGGGTTCTGCGCGGCCTGCCCGAAGCCGCCGGAGTAGGTCCAGCCGCCGAAGGAGTACAGGATCTTGATGTGCGGGTACTTCGCCTTCAGCTGGCGCAGCTGGTTGAAGTTGCCGCGCAGCGGCTGGTCCCAGGTGTCGGCGGTGCCGCTGACGGACTGGTCGGCGGTGTAGGACTTCTCGTACGCGGCGAAGGTGTCGTCGACCGTGCACTGGCCGTTCTTGACGTTGCCGAACGCGTAGTTGATGTGGGTGATCTTCTCGGCGGAGCCGGAGGTCACCAGGTTCTTGACGTGGTAGTTGCGGCCGTAGACGCCCCACTCGGTGAAGTAGCCGAGGTTGACCTTGCCGGCCGGGGTGCCCGGGTCGGTGGAGCCGCCGGTGGTGGTGACCTTGACCGAGCCGCTGGCCGGGCCGGTCTGGTCGGTGGTGTCGCGGGCCTGGACGCTGTACGAGTAGGCGGTGCCCTTGGTCAGGCCGGTGTCGCTGTAGGAGGTGCCCGTCACCGTGGCGACTTTAGCGCCGTCGCGCAGGACGTCGTAGTTCTTGATCCCCTTGTCGTCGGTCGCCGCCGACCAGGACAGTTTCACCGAGGTGTCGGTGACGTCCGAGGCGGTGGGGGTGCCGGGGGCGGAGGGGGCGGCGTCGCCCGGGACGGAGGTGCCGTCGCAGGAGCCGCCGTTGAGCTTGCAGGCGGTGGGGGAGCCGGTGCCGGTGCCGTTGAAGCCGAAGGAGACCGAGGCGCCGGGGGCGAGGGTGCCGTTCCAGGACTTGTTCTTGGCGGTCCAGTGGGTGCCGGAGGAGGTGACGTCGGCGTCCCAGGCGGAGGTGACGGAGGTGCCGGAGGGGAAGTCCCACTCGACGGTCCAGGAGCTGAGGGAGGTGGTGCCGGTGTTCTTCACCGTCCACTTGCCCTCGAAGCCGGTGCCCCAGTCCGAGGCCTTGGTGTAGGTGGCGGTCGCGGCGGTGGCCGCCTGGGCGGGGGCGGCGAGGGCGACGAGTCCGGTGAGGGGGAGTGCGAGGGTCGCGAGCAGGGCCGCGGCTCTGTGTCTGAAGCGCACGTGCGCCTCCCTTGTATGGGGGATGTCGTGGGCATGCCTGACCGACAGGCCCGCAGTGCCGCGAGAATAGAAAGGTCTGGACCATAGGTCAATAGGTCTGGACCACTGCTCGGCCCGGCTGCCGACGGGCGGTGCTACACCCCCAACTCCTGCGCCAGCACCGCCGCTTGCACCCTGCTGCGCAGCCCCAGCTTCGCCAGCAACCGGCTGACGTGCGTCTTCACCGTCGCCTCGGCCATGTCGAGGCGGTCCGCGATCGCCGCGTTGGACAGCCCCTCGCCGAGGCAGGACAGCACCTCGCGCTCGCGCCGGGTCAGCTGGTCGAGGACCGCCGGATCGGCCCCGCTCCCGCGGACCGGCGTCGCGGCGAACTCCGCGATCAGCCGCCGGGTGACCGCCGGGGCGACGACGCCCTCGCCGGCGGCCACCGTGCGCACGGCGGAGATCAGGTCCGCCGCCTCCGTGTTCTTCAGCAGGAACCCGGCGGCGCCCGCGCGCAGCGCCCCGAACACGTACTCGTCCAGGTCGAAGGTGGTCAGCACCAGGACGTCGGCCAGCCCCTCGGCGACCACCTGGCGGGTCGCCGCCACCCCGTCGAGCCGCGGCATCTGCACGTCCATCAGGACCACGTCCGGCCGCAGCTCACGGGCGAGGGCCACCGCCCGCTCGCCGTCCGCGGCCTCGCCGGCCACCTCGATGTCGGGGGCGCTGCCCAGGATGAGCACCAGGCCGGCGCGCACGGCGGACTGGTCTTCCGCGACCAGGACCCTGATGGGACGGCTCATGAGGATGCTCCCTGATCGAGGGGAAGGACGGCGCGTACGGTCCACAGCGCGCCGTCGGGGCCGGCGTCGAACGTGCCGCCCAGCAGCGCGGCCCGCTCCCGCATGCCGACCAGCCCGGCACCGGAGCCGGGGGCGCGCGGGGCGCCCGGGTCGCCGTAAGGGCTGGTCACCCGGACGTGCAGGGCGCCGTCGGCACGGGTGAGCGTCACGCGCACCGGGCCGCCCTTCGCCGCGTGCTTGAGCGCGTTGGTCAGCGACTCCTGCACGATCCGGTACGCCGCCAGCTCGACCGGCGCGGGCAGGTCCGTGCCGTGCTCCGCGTCGAGGGTGACGTCCAGGCCGTTGGCGCGGGCCCCGTCCACCAGGGCGCCGAGGCCGTCCAGGGTCGGGGCGGCGGACGGCTCGGTGTCGCCGCCGGTGTCCCGCAGGATGCCGATCAGCCGCCGCATCTCCGAGAGGCCCTCGACGCTGTTCTCCCGGATCACGCCGAGCGCCTGCCGGGTGGTGGCCGGGTCGTCCAGGGAGAGCGCGGCGGTGGAGTGGATGGCGATGGCGGACAGGTGGTTGGCGACCATGTCGTGCAACTCCCGGGCCATCCGCGCGCGTTCCGCGGACACCGCCTGGACCCGGTCCATCTCCGCCAGCAGCGCGGTCTGTTCGGCGCGCAGCCGGGCGGCGTCGGCGGCCTCCCGGTGGCTGCGCACGATCAGGCCGGTGGAGGCGGGGGCGAAGGTGACGACCCCGACCGCCACCCCGATCAGCAGCGCCTCGGGCACCCGCCACACCGCGAACGGCACGACCGTGGCCGCCACCGTCAGCAGCCCCGCGATCCACGGGACGCGGCGGGCGGTGGCCGGGCTGCCGTACAGGACGACGGCGTAGCCGAGGTCGGTGTACATCAGCAGCGTGATCAGGCTGCCCTGGGTCATCGTGTCCAGCACCAGGGCGCCCGTGCCGATCAGGACGGCGGTGCGCGGCGCGGCCCGGCGCAGCAGCTCGCAGCCCGCGGTGACGACGAGCGGGAGCAGCAGCGGCCAGCGCCCGTCGAACAGCACGATCGGGTCGCCGGCCGGCCGCACGCCCAGCCCGATGGCCCACAGCAGCACCCCGCCGAGCAGGCCGCCGGCCGCGACGTACACGTCGAAGCGGTGCGGGCGGGGGAGTCGTACGGCCATGGCACCCATCCAACACGGCGGGCGCGGCCCCCGCCTGCTCCCCGCGGACGTTCCCGGGCTGCATCTTTCGATGTACCGGAGGTTCGTCACCGGCGACGACGCCCCGGGCCGCCGGGCGCGGAAGCCTGGAAGGGTGACCGAGAGGAACCCACCATGATCGTCACTTTGATCATCATCTGCGAGATCGGCTTCTGGGTACTGCTGGCGGCCGGGCTGGCCACCCGCTACCTGCTGCGGATGGAGCGCACCGGCCTCGCCCTGCTGCTGTGCGAGCCGCTCCTGGAGGTCGTGCTGCTGGTCGTCACCGCGCTCGACCTGAAGAACGGCGCCGACCCGAACTGGACCCACGGACTGGCCGCGCTGTACATCGGCTACACCGTCGGCCACGGCCACCGCACGGTGAAGTGGCTCGACGGCCACGCGGCCCACCGCTTCGACGGCCGCCCGCTGCCGCGGCCCCCGCGCTACGGCATGGCCCGCGCCGCGCACGAGGGCAAGGTGTGGCTCGGCACGCTGGTCGCCGCGGCCGTCGCCACCGGCCTGCTCCAGCTCGCCATGTGGTACGTCGGCGACCCGTCCCGCACCACCTCCCTGGAGAGCTGGCAGTACACGGCCTGGCGGGTGGCCGGCATCCACGGCCTGATCGCGCTGAGCTACGCGATCTGGCCGAAGAAGGCGCCCGCGGGCACGGCCCTGGAGAAGGAACGGGCCGGCCGCTGACTACCGCTCCCCGCCCGGCACCCACAGCACGTCCCCGACCTCCTTGTTGGCGTACCGCGCCAGGATGAACAGGAGGTCGGAGAGGCGGTTGAGGTAGGTGGCGGTGAGCGGGTTCATCGTCTCGCCGTGCGCCTCCAGCGCGGCCCACGTCGAGCGCTCGGCCCGCCGGACCACCGTGCACGCCTGGTGCAGCAGGGCCGCGCCGGGCGTGCCGCCGGGCAGGATGAAGGAGCGCAGCTTCTCCAGCTCGGCGAGGAAGCGGTCGCAGTCCGCCTCCAGCCGGTCGACGTAGAACTGCTCCACCCTGAGCGGCGGGTACTCCGGCTCCTCGACCACCGGTGTCGAAAGGTCCGCGCCCACGTCGAACAGGTCGTTCTGGACCCGTACGAGGACCTTGACGACCTCCTCCTCCAGCGCCCCGAGCGCGATCGCCGTGCCGAGCACCGCGTTGGCCTCGTTGGCGTCGGCGTACGCGGCGATCCTGAGGTCGGTCTTGGGCACGCGGCTCATGTCCCCGAGGGCGGTGGTGCCCCGGTCGCCGGTCCTGGTGTAGATGCGCGTCAGGTTGACCATGCGCCCAGCGTAGTTACGCGGCGTCCGCGCGGAAGACACGCGTGCCCGCCGCCACGGACAGCGCGGCGAAGGCGACGGCGACCAGAGTGCCGCAGAGCATGGGCGCGGTGGCGTAGGAGCCGACGTAGGCGTCCCGCAGGGCGTCCACCAGATAGCGCAGCGGCATCAGGCGGGACAGCACGTCCAGCCAGACCGGGCCCAGTGCCATCGGCAGCATCAGACCGGACAGCAGCATCGACGGCATGGTCAGCGCGTTGACCACCGGCCCGAACTCCTGCGGGGTCCGCACCCTCATCGCCAGCGCGTACGACAGGGACGCCAGCGCGACCGTGAGCAGCCCGACGAACGCGAAGCCGATCAGTACGCCGGGCAGCGGGGCCCGCAGCCCCATCACCAGCGCGGCCAGCACCAGCAGCACCGCCTGGAAGACGAAGACGGTGGCGTCCCGCAGCACCCGGCCCAGCAGCAGCGCCAGCCGGCTCACCGGCGTGACCCGCATCCGGTCGATCACACCCGCGTTCTTCTCCAGGACCACCATGAACCCGGCGAACGAGGCGCCGAAGAGCGCGAGTTGCAGCAGCAGCCCGGGGACCAGCACCTGCCAGGAACTGCCCCGCCCGCCCAGCGGCAGGCCGGTCAGCAGCGGGCCGAAGAACAGCAGGTACAGCAGCGGCATCAGCACACCGAAGAGCAGCGCGAAACGGGAACGCAGCGACTGCCGGGCGTAGCGGCCGTAGACGAGAGCGGTGTCGTGCACAAGCATGAGCGGTCCTTGCGAGGCTCGGGCCCTATACGGCCACGGGGGCGGGGTCGGAGGGGGCGGCGGGGCCGCGGCCGGTGACGGCGAGGAAGGTGTCCTGGAGCGAGGCGTCCGGCGAGCCCCCGTACTCCCGCTTCAGCGCGCCCGGGGTGCCCTCGGCGGCGACCACGCCCCGGTCGACGATGACCAGGCGGTCGGCGAGGGCGTCGGCCTCGTCGAGGTAGTGGGTGGTCAGGAAGACGGTGGTGCCGTGCTCGTCGCGCAGGCGCCGCACCAGCTCCCACAGGCCGGCCCGGCTGCCGGGGTCGAGGCCGGTGGTGGGCTCGTCGAGGAAGAGCACCTTCGGGCGGTGGGTGAGCGCCATCGCGATGTCCAGGCGCCTGCGCTGGCCGCCGGAGAGCGCACCGCACTTGCGGTCCAGCAGACCGGTCAGGTCCAGGTCGTGGGCGAGTTCCCGGGCCCGCTCGGCCGCCCGCGCCTTGGGCAGGCGGTAGAAGCGGCCCTGGGTGACCAGCTCCTCGCGGACCGAGATCTGCGGGTCGACGCCGCCGGACTGGGCCACGTAACCGCAGGCCGCGCGGACCCCGGCCGGGTCGCCGGCCAGGTCGTGCCCGGCGACGGTGGCCGCGCCGCCGGTCGGGGCCAGCAGCGTGGTCAGCATCCGCAGGGTGGTGGTCTTGCCGGCGCCGTTGGGGCCGAGGAAGCCGAGGATCTCCCCTTCGCGGACGGCCAGGTCGATGCCGCGCACGGCCTCGACGGGGCCCTGTTTGGTGCGGAAGGTACGGGCCAGTCCGGCCGTACTGATGATTGCCATGCCCCACAGAAAAACAGAGGCTGCCCAATTTTGCAATGACTACAAATTTTCAACGGCACCAGCGAAGCTAGAATGGGGGCGTGGCCGAGGGACTCAGGGAACGGAAGAAGCGGCAGACCAGGCAGTACATCTCCGATGTCGCCACGGGTCTGTTCCTGGCGCGCGGCTTCGACGCCGTCACGGTCGCGGAGGTGGCGCGGGCCGCCGATGTCTCCGTCAACACCGTGTACAACTACTTCCCCGCCAAGGAGGACCTCTTCCTCGACCGCTCCCAGGGCGTGATCGACCGGCTCGCGCGCTGGGTGCGCGGCCGGCGCGCCGGTGAGTCGGCCGCCGCCGCCGTCCTGCGCGAGCTGCGCGAGGAGGTCGAGTCGGTCTCGCCGCGCATCGGCCTGATGGCCGGGTACGCCGAGTTCATGCGGGTCATCGAGGACTCGCCCGCGCTGCGATCGCGGCTGTGGGCGATCGGCCAGGAGGTCCTGCACACCCTGGAGCGGGAGTTGCGCGAGGAGACCGGCGCCCCGGACGACGACCCGCTCCCGTCCCTGATGGCCGGTCAGATCAACTGGCTGCACGGCACCCTGATGGCCGCCGTCGGACAGCGCATGCTGGCCGGCGGCACCCCCGCCGCGGTCTCCCGCGAGATGCTGCTGCTCCTCGACGAGATGGAGGAGCTGTTGAGCGAGAAGGTGCTCAACTACGCCGTACGGGGCGCCGGGTGACCCACCCCGGTGTGATGTCCGTCATGTGAGACGTGACGCGCGTTACTTACCGGTCACAGGGCCCCTCCCGCCCGCTAATGTCCGCCGGAGACACACAAAGACCCGTATCCAGGGGAGTCGCACAGTGGCACGGAAGCTCGCCGTCATCGGAGCCGGCCTCATGGGGTCCGGTATCGCCCAGGTCTCCGCCCAGGCGGGCTGGGACGTCGTCCTGCGCGACGTCGCCGACGAGGCGCTGCGGCGCGGCACCGACTCCATCAAGGCGTCGTACGACAAGTTCGTCGCCAAGGGGAAGCTGGAGGCGCACGACGCCGACGCCGCCCTCGCCCGGATCACCGCGACCACCGAGCTGGAGGCGGTCGCCGACGCGGATGTCGTCGTCGAGGCCGTCTTCGAGAAGCTGGACGTCAAGCACGAGATCTTCCGCGCGCTGGACAAGCTGGCGAAGGACGAGGCGATCCTCGCCTCCAACACCTCCGCCATCCCGATCACCAAGATCGCCGCCGTGACGGACCGGCCGGAGCGCGTCGTCGGCACGCACTTCTTCTCGCCGGTGCCGATGATGCGGCTGTGCGAGCTGGTGCGCGGCTACAAGACCAGCGACGAAACCCTGGCCACCGCACGGGAGTTCGCCGAGTCGACGGGCAAGACCTGCATCGTCGTCAACCGGGACGTCGCCGGGTTCGTGACCACCCGGCTCATCTCCGCCCTCGTCGTCGAGGCGGCCAGGCTCCACGAGTCCGGCGTCGCCACCGCCGAGGACATCGACCTCGCCTGCCGGCTGGGCTTCGGCCACGCCATGGGCCCCCTGGCCACCGCCGACCTGACCGGCGTGGACATCCTGCTGCACGCCACGAGCAACATCTACACCGAGTCGCAGGACGAGAAGTTCGCCCCGCCGGAGTCGATGCGCCGGATGGTGGACGCCGGTGACATCGGACGCAAGAGCGGGCAGGGCTTCTACAAGCACTGAGCCCGCACCCGCTCCGGCAGACGTCACACGCCGGAGTGAATTCGGTATCGGTTGGCTCACGAGTGGCAACCGCGGGGCGTTGCACACAGTCAGAGGGTGCATCACCCTCACCGCACACCGAGCACACCGACCACCGGCACGAGACCACACCGCGGAGCACGAGACGCACGCACGGGGAGCGCATATGCACATCAGGGGCGACCACGCCGAGCTGGCCGTCGGGGGCCGCCTCGACGTCCGCAGCGCGGCGGACGCCCGTACGGCCCTGCACTCGGCCGTCGACGACGGGGCCGGCGACCTGGTGCTCGACCTGTCCGAACTGGACTCCTGGGACGCCACCGGACTCGGCGTGATCATGGGCGTCCACCGGCGGGCCGGCCGCTGCGGCCGGCGCCTGGTGCTGCGCGACGTACCGCCGCAGATGCAGCGCCTGCTGGTGGCCACCCGGCTGCACCGCATCCTGGCGATCGAGGGCGGCATCGGAGTGGAGACCCTGCCCAGGGTGTGACCCGACGGGCTGGCGGGACCCGAGAGCCGGGCGAGACCGGACAGCCCCCGCCGAACCGCACGACACACCCAATCCTCACGAGACTGTGACGTCTCGGACGGCGCGGCACCCCGGACTGTCGGAGATACTGGACTACGGTTTAGGGTCTGGCTGCCCGCTGTCTCGACGACCCACTGGCGGGCCCGGACCAGAAGCGACAGCGCGGTGTGCGGCAAGGCCGGGAGGGTGGTCCCGACCGGTGACCGAAGCACACGACGCTTTTGGGGGGCTTGAACCTATGGACCCGAACACCCGGGGACCTGCGGAGTACGGCCAGGACGGCGACGGCGACGCGCCGCGCCCGCGCCCGCCCAGGGACCCCCTCACACCCGACTTCGGCCAGGCGGCGCCCGCGCTGGCCCGCACGGTGCAGCTGGTCTCCGGCGACTTCCTGCTCACCGTCAACCCCGTCGACGGCAGCGAGATCGAGGTCTGCCCGCCGGGCGAGCGCCCCGCCCGCCCGCAGAAGCTGACCGCCACCGAACGCGCCGAGGTGGAACGCGCCACCCGGCCCCCCGTCCCGCCCGGCCCGGCGCTGCCCGCGCTGCCGCTGCTGGCCCGCCAGGACGAGCGGGACCGCCTGGTGCGCCTGCTGGCCCGCGGCCGCTCCGTCCGCCTCAGCGGCCCCGGCGGCTCCGGCCGCACCAGCCTCCTCGACCGGGTCGCCGAGGACTGCGCCGACCTCGCCCCCGACGGCGTGGTCCGCCTCAGCGGCTTCCACCGCTCGGCCGACGACCTGCTCTACGACCTCTTCCACGCCGTCTACCGCGCCCCCCTGCACCGCCCCTCCCGTGCGGAACTGCTCGACCACGTCCGGGAGATCGGCGCGGTCGTCGTCCTGGACGACGTGGAGTTCGGCGGCGCCGCGCTCGACGACCTGCTGGACGCCACCCCCGAGTGCGCCTTCCTGATCTCCGCCACCCCCGAGGTGGCCGCCCCCTCCGCCGACGCGGCCGTCGAGGAGGTCTTCCTCACCGGCCTCGACCGCTCCGACGGCGTCGCCCTGCTGGAGCGCGCCGCCGGCCGGCCCCTCACCGAGGAGGAGGCCAACTGGGCCGGCGACCTCTGGTTCGAGTCCGAGGGCCTGCCGCTGCGCTTCGTCCAGGCCGGCGCCCTGCTGCGCCGCCGCGACCGGCTGCGGGCCGGCGCCGGCCCCGCCGACGAGTTCGGCGTCCGCGCCGACGCCGCCCCCGAGGACGCGGTGCCGCACGACGCGGACGCCGCCGACGACGTACCGCTGCCGTCCCTCGGGGAGGCCGCCGCACCCGCGCCGCTGCTCGCCTCCACGCTCAGCGGCTCCGCCCGCGCCGCCCTGGAGTTCGCCGTCGCCCTCGGCGGCGAGGTGCCGCACCAGGCGCACCTGCCCGCGCTGGCCGGCGACACCCACGCGGACGCCGCCCTCGGCGAGCTGGCCGCCTGCGGCCTGGTCTCGCCGGTCGGCTCCCGCTACCGGCTCGCCGCCGGGGTGCTGACCCAGCTGGAGGCCGCCGGGTACGGCGACGCCGCCGACGGGCGGCTCCTGGAGGCGGCCCGGCACTACGCCTGGTGGTCCGGACACCCCTCGGTCACCCCGGAGCGGGTCTGCGCCGAGGCCGACGCCGTGCTGGCCGCCCTGGCCGTGCTCGCGCCGGCCGCGACCCCGCCCGCCGAGGACCCCGAGACCGGCGAGGCCGAGGAGAACCCGGCCGTACGGCTGGCCCGCGCGGCGGCGCCCGCGTTCGCCGCCGGACTGCACTGGAGCGCCTGGGAGCGGGCGCTGCGCTCCGGCAGCGAGGCCAGCCGGCTCGCCGGTGACGTCGTCGAACAGGCCTACTTCCACCACGAGCTGGGCGTCCTCGCGCTCTGCGAGGACCAGCTCGACCGGGCCCGCGCCGAGCTGGAGGCGTCCGTCGCGCTGCGCGGCGCCGCCGCCGACCGGCGCGGCACCGTGGCCGGCCGCCGCGCCCTCGCCCTGGTCGCCGACCGCTCCGGCGACACCCCGGGCCTCGGCGCCGTCGGCCTGCCCGCCGCCGGGACCGTGGGGATCGGCGCCGCCGCGACCGCGTACGGCCCGACGGCGGGCGAGGAGGTGCCCGACGCCCGGCACGAGGAGTCGGCGTCGCCGCCCGCCGGTGTCCCGGCGCCCTTCCCGCCGCTCCAGCCGACCCCGCAGTCCCCGACCGTGGTCACCCGCAGCGCCTCGGCCGCGGGCCGCTCCTCGCTGGGCCCGTCCCGCAAGGCCGGGGGCGGCATCAAGGGCTTCGCCCGGCGCAACCTGGTCGCGGCCGGCGCCAGCGCCCTGCTCGTCGCCGTGCTCGGCACGGTCGTCACCCTCGGCGCCACCTCCGACGGCGACGGCACCGACCCCTCGGACCAGGTCGGCGTCAACCCGTCCGCCAGCCAGGGCGTCGACGACGGCGGCCTGGGCGCCGACCGGCCCGAGGACGACGGCGGCAACGGCGCGGGGGAGCCCGGCGCGGCCGGCGCCGGCACCACCGACCCGGGCCCGGACGGCACTCCCGGCACCTCCGACGACCCGTCGCCCACGGGCACCGGGACCCCGTCGGACGACCCGAGCGGCTCCCGCGGGCCGAGCGACCCGGACGACTCGGACGACCCGTCGACCACCGGGCCGCCGGACACCTCCGAGCCCTCGGACACGTCGGAGCCCCCGGACACCTCCGAGCCGCCGGACACGTCGGAGCCCCCGGACACGTCCGAGCCGCCGGACACCTCCGAGCCGCCGACGGAGACCTCGGACCCGCCGGCCGAGACGTCCCCGGAGACGTCCGACTCGGCCAGTGGGCCCACGACCACCACCAGCGCCTCCACGAGCGGCTCGGCGAGCGCGCCGCAGTCCAGCGCGAGCGGTACGCGGCCGGGCTCGGTGTCGCCGCAGATCATCTGAGGCGGGCACGGCGGGCACGGCAGACATGGCGGAGGGCCGGGACCCACAGGGGTCCCGGCCCTCGCCTCGTACCGCCTCGGCTCAGAACAGCCGCAGCTTGTCGTCCTCGATGCCGCGCAGCGCGTTGTAGTCCAGCACCTGGCAGCCGATGCCGCGGTCGGTGGCCAGCACCCGGGCCTGCGGCTTGATCTCCTGCGCGGCGAAGACACCGCGCACCGGGGCGAGGTGGGGATCGCGGTTCAGCAGATCGAGGTAACGGGTGAGCTGCTCGACGCCGTCGATCTCGCCGCGCCGCTTGATCTCCACGGCGACGGTCTGCCCGTCGGCGTCCCGGCACAGGATGTCCACCGGTCCGATGGCGGTCGGGTACTCGCGGCGGATCAGGGTGTAGCCCTCGCCGAGGGTCTCGATGCGGTCGGCGAGCAGTTCCTGGAGGTGCGCTTCCACGCCGTCCTTGATCAGGCCGGGATCGACGCCCAGTTCGTGCGAGGAGTCGTGGAGGATCTCCTCCATCGTGATGATGAGCTTCTCACCTGTCTTGTTGACGACGGTCCACACGCCCGCCTCGTCGCCGGTCCCCTCCTTCAGGACGCACGGCGGCGACATCCAGTTCAGGGGCTTGTAGGCCCGGTCGTCGGCGTGGATCGAGACGCTGCCGTCCGCCTTGACCAGGATCAGGCGGGGAGCCGAGGGCAGGTGCGCGGTGAGCCGCCCGGCGTAGTCCACGGAGCAGCGGGCAATGACGAGACGCATGGTCGGCAACGCTACTCGACCCGCCCGCCCCGGCGCGATTCGCACCCTGGGACGGCACCGCCCGGCGCGATCACGGTCCGTCCCACTTCTCCCATAAGCCCCATCTTGCGCACTGGCCGATTGTGTGCCTACGGCAATCGGCGCATCCGGCCATTCTCCTGGTGCGGCCCGGTCGGGGTGCTTACGGTATTCAACGGGAGGTCGCGAGTCGCGTACACAGCGTGTTCGTTGTCGCGGACTCCCTTTACTGTCCGGCAACCCCTGCTGGTCGGGGGTGCGAGAGGAGTACTCATGTCGCTCGACGTCTCACCGGCCCTACTCGAACAGGCCGAGCGAGGCGAGGTTGACGAAGCGGACTTCGTCGACTGCGTCCGGACCTCCCTGCCCTACGCGTGGGAGATGATCAGCTCCCTGGTGGCACAGCTGAAGGTCGACGGCGGAGAGTTCGCCGACAACCAGACGCCCCCGCCGGACGAGCAGGCACGCGGCCAGTTGCTGCGTGTGCTCGCGAGTGACGCGATACGCGGCGCCCTGCAGCGGCACTTCGGCGTCCGGCTGGCCTTCCAGAACTGCCACCGGGTGGCGGTCTTCCCGACCGACCCCTCGGTCGACGACACGCTGGCCCGCTTCACCTCGGTGCGCAACCAGTTGCTGAACCAGTCGCCCGAACTGCGCGACTGCTGACGCCGGTGATCGTCTGCTTGCCGCTCCGCACGCGGGAGGTGCGGTTGTTCCGGAGCGGCAAGCTCTCCGCGGCCGGTCAGCGGAGCTGGGGGAGCACCTCCGCGCCGAGCCGCCGTACGTTCTCCTCGGTGGCCGCGAGGTCGCCGGTGCCCTCCACCAGCAGGGCGAAGCGGTCGACGCCGGTGCGCTCGCTGGTCGCCGTGAGCCGGTCGGCGCACAGTCGGGGGGTGCCGACGGGGTGCAGGCCGCAGAGCAGTTCGGTGTAGGCCAGCGGGTCGCGCATCCGCCGGGGGCGGCCGTCCACCGTGACGTGGGCGTCGAGCCCCTGCCGCAGCCAGCCCGGCATCGCCTTCGCCAGCGCCTCCGAGGCGTCGGCGCGCCGGTCGGCGATCTGGCAGACGCCGGCCGAGACGTGGGCGGCCGACCGGATCTCCTCGGCGGACCGGCCGGCCGCCCGCGCGTGCCGCCGCCACAGGGCGATCATCTCGGCCTTCTCCTCGTCGCCGACGTGCATCCCGAGCAGCATCGGCAGCGCCCGCTCGGCGGCCAGGCGGACGCTCGCCGGTGAGGTGCAGGCGACGACGACCTCGGGTCCGGCGCTGTCCGTGAGCGCCTCCGACGGCCGCGGGACGACCGGCACCGCACGGAACCGGAAGCGTTCCCCTATGGCCTCGACCACCGGTTCCCGCAGCCAGCGCAGCAGCAGGTCGAGGGATTCCGGGAACCCCTTCTCGTACGCCTCCAGGCCCGCGCCGAAGACCTCCAGGTCGACCCAGGGCCCGCCGCGGCCCACGCCCAGCGAGAACCGGCCACCGCTGGTCAGGTGGAGCAGCGCGGCCTGCTCACCGAGGGCCACGGGGTGGGCCGTGGGCAGTACGCTGACCGCCGTGCCGACCCTGAGGCGGCGGGTGCGGCCGAGCAGCAGCGCGGCCAGGGTCACCGCCGACGGGCAGGTGCCGTACGGCACGAAGTGATGCTCGGCGAGCCAGGCCGTGTCCAGCCCCGCCTCCTCCGCGACCTCGGCCGAGCGGACCGCCCGGTGCAGTGCCTCCCCCTGGCCCTGCCCCGGGAACTGGGCCGCCAGCACGAAACTTCCTACGCGCATTGCCTTTTCCTGCTTCCTTGGCTCCGACACGGAGCTCCCCCACAGGGCATAACCGCCTGACACGTGCCGAGGACACGGCTGGGCGAGGAGATTTGCGGATTGTCTGCCGAATAGGCCGTCGGTGGGCCGTCAGCGGACCGTCGGCAGGCCGTTCGGCGGGCCTGCGGCAGGCCGTCGAACGGGCCGCCCAGCGGGCCGTCGAACGGGCCGCCCGGCAGGCCGTTCGGCGGGCCTGCGGCAGGCCGTCGAACGGGCCGCCCAGCGGGCCGTCGAACGGGCCGCCCGGCAGGCCGTCGAACGGGCCGCCCGGCAGGACGCCGGTGACCCTCGCGGCGCCCGTGACGCCCCGTGCGCGGATCTCCCGCCGCCCCGGGCGCCGTACGCGTACCCCTTGTCGCGCCCGCGTAGGCTGGTTACGGCCCGTACTTCCCTGTATAGACCCGTGAGGTGTCCTGTGTCCCCGCGTCGCAACCGACCCAAGGGAGCCGGTTCGTCCGGCCGCAGCGCCGAGGACGACCGTCCCGGCCGCTACGGCGGGTGGCAGTCCGCCGAGAGCTGGCAGGGCGAGGACTGGTACGTGCGGCACGTGGCGGGCGCGAGCGCGCAGGGCAAGTCCTACCGCTGCCCCGGCTGCGACCAGATGATCCCGGACGGCGTCCCGCACGTGGTGGCCTGGCCCGACCACGCGGGCGTCGACGACCGCCGGCACTGGCACAAGTCCTGCTGGAACGCGAAGGACCGCCGCACCACACGGGTGCAGCGGTCCCGGAACGCGCCGCGGTTCTGACGTCCTGACGCCGGCTCAGACGTCCCGCCGCTCCAGCAGCGCGAAGGCGACGCCGTAGACCACGGCCGTGACGCCGAGGATGATCCACAGCGGCTCCCAGCCCGACGGGCCGGAGTCCGACAGCGAGTTGGCGTAGAAGACGCTGAGCTGGTTCGGAATCGAGTACTCCAGCAGGAACGCCTGCACCCCGTTCAGCGACTCCGAGAACATGAACATCGCGATCACCAGCGGCGCCAGCAGCAGGCCGATCATGATGGTGATGGCGCCCGCCGAGTGGCGGATGACCGAGCCGACGGCGAGCGAGAGCAGGCCGAGCAGCGCCATGTAGAGGGAGACGCCGACGGTGGCCTTGAACCAGTCCTGGCCGGTGGGCTCGTCCGCCCCGTCCAGCAGGGCCACGTGCGCGAAGGCGACGAGCGTGACGCAGACCAGCGTCACCACGAACGAGAGCAGGAAGAACACCAGGCCCTTGGCGGCCAGCACCCGCCCGCGGCTGGGGCAGGCGGTCATGGTGGTCCGGATCAGGCCGGTGCCGTACTCCGACGCCGTGGTCAGCACGCCGAGCGCCATCAGGCACATGCTGCCGAGCAACAGACCGAAGAAGCCCAGCTGCAGCGGGCTGCTGCCGGCCATGTCGCCCTCGGTGCGGGCCACCACCGCGCCGACCAGCAGGCCGATGCCGACCACCAGCAGGACGAAGACGCCGAGCGTCCACAGCGTCGAGCGCACCGACCGGATCTTCGTCCACTCGGAGGCGACGGCGTGCATCAGGTGGGTGCGCACGACCGGGATGGGGGAGGTGTAACCGGCGTACGCCGGACCGGGCGCCGCCCACCGGTCGGGTGCGGCCTGCGGCATCGGGGGCTGGGGCGTGCTCATCGGGCGTCCTCGGGCTCGGTCGGGGAGGGAGTGGGAGAGGAGGCGGGGGCGGGGGCGGGCGCCGGGGCCGCGGACTGCCCCGGGACCTGGCCGGGCGCCGCCTGCGCGTACGGGTTGGCCGGCGGCGCGGCGGGCGCCCCCGGTCCGCCGTACGGGCCCTGGGGACTCTGCGCGGGGGGTGCGAACGGCTGCCCGCCCTGCTGGGGCGGCGGCGGGGCGTACCAGCCGGGCTGGCCCTGACCGGGCACCGGCATCGGCGGCTGCGCGCCGGGCGGCAGGGGCTGCTGGAGCCCGGCCTTCTCGTCGACGGTCGAGCGGTAGTCGACGGCGCCCTGCGTCATCCGCATGTACGCCTCCTCCAGCGACGCCTGGTGCGGCGACAGCTCCCACAGCCGTACGCCGGCCTCGTGCGCGAGGTCGCTGATCCGGGGGAGCGGCAGCCCGGTCACCCGCAGCGCGCCGTCCTGTTCCGGCAGCACGTGGCCGCCCGCCTCGGTGAGCGCCGAGGAGAGCTTCTCGCGCAGCTGGGGTTCGGTGTCGGGGGTGCGGACCCGGGCGAAGTCGGCGGAGTTGGCCGAGATGAAGTCCTTCACGCTCATGTCGGCCATCAGCTGTCCGCGCCCGATGACGATCAGGTGGTCGGCGGTCAGCGCCATCTCGCTCATCAGGTGACTCGACACGAACACCGTGCGGCCCTCGGCGGCGAGCGCCTTCATCAGGTTGCGCACCCAGAGGATGCCCTCGGGGTCGAGGCCGTTGACCGGCTCGTCGAAGAGCAGCACCTGGGGGTCACCGAGCAGGGCCGCGGCGATGCCGAGCCGCTGGCCCATGCCGAGGGAGAAGCCCTTGGAGCGCCGCCTGGCGACGTCCTGGAGGCCGACCACGCCGAGCACCTCGTCCACCCGGCGGGCCGGGATGCCGGAGAGCTGGGCGAGGCTCAGCAGATGGTTGCGGGCGGCCCGGCCGCCGTGCACGGCCTTGGCGTCGAGGAGGGCGCCGACCTGGCGGGGGGCGTTGGGCAGCTTGCGGTAGGGGAACCCACCGATCGTCACGTGTCCCGCGGTGGGGTTGTCCAGGCCGAGGATCATCCGCATCGTCGTCGACTTGCCCGAGCCGTTGGGCCCGAGGAAGCCGGTGACAGTGCCGGGACGTACCTGGAAGGACAGGTTGTACACAGCGGTCTTGTCGCCGTAGCGCTTGGTCAGGCCGACAGCCTCGATCATGCTCCGCACCCATCGAAAGGATCAGGACAGCGGGGCGCACGCCCCCGTAAGAGTTAGGAGCTTATCCAGGCGCTGACGGTTCCGTTCACATCCGGGCGGATCAGGTCGCCCCGCGGTCCCTTGTCAGGCGTCCCGCCGCTTCAGCACGACGTATCCGCCGATGAGGGCCGCGATCACCCAGAGCACCATGATGCCGAGGCCGCCCCACGGACCGTAGGGGGTGTCGTCGTCGAGCGGCGGGACCACTTCCATGATCTTGCTGCCGGCCTGGTCCGGCAGGAACCGCCCGACCTTCTTCGTCACGTCGACGCTGCCCAGGATGTTGGAGATGAGGAAGAAGAACGGCATCAGGATGCCCAGCGACAGCATCGGTGAGCGCAGCATCGCCGCGACGCCCATGGAGAACACCGCGATCAGCGTCATGTAGAGGCCGCCGCCGATCACCGCGCGCAGCACCCCGTCGTCGCCGATGGACGCGCTCAGGTCGCCCAGCATCGCCTGGCCGAGGAAGAAGGAGGCGAAGCTGGTGGCCATGGAGACCAGCAGGGCGAGCAGGGTGGCGACCGCGATCTTGCTGGCCAGGAAGGTGCCGCGCTGGGGCACGGCGGCCAGCGAGGTGCGGATCATGCCGCTGCTGTACTCGTTGGCCACCACCAGCACCCCGAAGACGATCATCGCGAGCTGGCCCAGGCTCATGCCGGCGAAGCTGATGAACGTCGGGTCGAAGGTGAGCCGGTCCTGTTCGTTCATGTTGTCGAACTGGCTCTTCGACAGCGCCGAGATCAGCATGCCGAGGGCGATGGTGACGACCACGGCCAGCCCCAGCGTCCACACGGTGGACGCCACCGACCGGATCTTGGTCCACTCCGAGCGGACCACCTGCGTCGCCGCCATGCTCATCCCTTCCTCCAGTCGCTGCCCCAGACCTGCTGCCGCGGCGGCCGCTGCGCGGCCGGCTGCCCGTCGTGCGCGTGGTACTCGACCGACTCCGCCGTCAGTTGCATGAACGCTTCTTCCAGGGAGGCCCGCTGGGGACTCAGCTCGTGCAGCACGATCCGGTGCCGCGCGGCCAGCTCGCCGATCGCCTCGGACTTGTCGCCGTCCACCTCCAGCGCCTCGTCCGTGGTCCGTGCCGGAGTGATCCCGGCCTCGGACAGCACGTCCAGCAACCGCTCCCGCTGCGGGCTGCGGACCCGGACGTAGGAGCGCGAGTTCTCGGCGATGAACTGGGCCATCGAGGTGTCGGCCAGCAGCCGGCCCTGTCCGATGACGACCAGGTGGTCCGCGGTCAGCGCCATCTCGCTCATCAGGTGACTCGACACGAACACCGTCCGGCCCTGCGCGGCCAGGGTCTTCATCAGGTTCCGGATCCAGTGGATGCCCTCGGGGTCGAGCCCGTTGACCGGCTCGTCGAACATCAGGATGCGGGGGTCACCGAGCAGCGCGCCCGCGATGCCGAGCCGCTGCCCCATGCCGAGCGAGAACCCCTTGGCCTTCTTCTTCGCCACCGCCGTCAGACCTACCGTGTCCAGCACCTCGTGCACCCGCCGCGCCGGAATCCCGTTGGCCTGCGCCAGGCAGAGCAGGTGGTGGTACGCGCTGCGCCCGCCGTGCATCGCCTTGGCGTCCAGCAGCGCGCCGATGTACGTCAACGGGTTCTTGAGCTGGTCGTAGTGCTTGCCGTCGATCCGGACGTCCCCGGCGGTGGGCCGGTCCAGGCCCAGCACCATCCGCATGGTCGTCGACTTGCCCGCGCCGTTGGGTCCGAGGAAGCCCGTGATGATCCCCGGCCGCACGGTGAAGGACAGATTGTCGACCGCCACCTTCTCGCCGTACCGCTTGGTCAGCCCCGAGAGCTCGATCATGCCGCCCACGCTAGAACGCGACGTAGCCCTCTGCCACCCCAGTGGCAGAGGGCTACGTCAATGGTCCGACCCGGGCGTCGACGTCAGCGGGACTGCTGGGCGGGCACTCCGCGGGAGATGGAGTCGTCGTCGGTGGACGACCCGGCGGCGGCCACCGCGGCGCCCGTGAGGGTCGCCAGCATCTCGCGCACGTTGGTGAGCTGCGCGTTGATGGAGTCGCGGCGGTTGGTGAGGGCGGCCAGCTCGCGCTCGGATTCCGAACGGATGCGGTCGGCCTTGGCGTTGGCGTCGGCCACGATGTCCTCGGCCTGACGCTGCGCCGTCTCCACGGTCTGGCGGGCGCGGCGCTCGGCGTCCGTGCGCAGCTTCTCCGCCTCCAGGCGGAGCTGCTCCGCGCGGTGCTCGATCTCCGCGAGACGCTTCTCGGCCTTGGCCTGACGGGAGGCCAGGTCGCGCTCGGACTGCTCGCGGCGCTTGGCCAGGTTGGTCTCGAAGTCGGCGGCGGCCTGCGCGGCCTTGGCGCGGGTCTCCTCGAAGAGGGCGTCGGCCTCCTCGCGCTTGGACTGCGCGTCCTTCTGGGCCTCGGCACGCAGCTGCGAGGCGTCACTCTTGGCCTTCTCGACGATCCGGACGCCCTCGTCCTCCGCCTTGGCCTTGCGGTCGGACGCGTACGACTCGGCGTCGTTGCGCACCTGCTGGGCGGCCGACTCGGCCAGCTCGCGGTGCTGTTCCGCCGCGCGCCGGGCCTCCTCGCGCAGTTCCTTCGCCTCTTCCTCGGCGAGCCGCAGGATCTTCTCGACCCGCGCGCCGAGCCCGGCGTACGACGGCTCGGCGTCGGAGACCTGGGCCTGTGCGTTCTGGGTCTCGAGGTGAAGCTCCTCGATGCGCTTTTCCAGAGCGGTGATGCGGGCGAGAGCGCTGTCACGGTCGGAGACGAGCTTGGAGATTCGTTCGTCCACCTGAGCGCGGTCGTACCCACGCCGCACAAGCTCGAAGCCGTAGGGGGAAGTGTCGCTCATGGGGTTCCTGTCGAATGAGACCGGTGAGGTGATAGGTGGAATCCTAGGGGCCAACGCGGTGTGTAATCGAGCGGATGCGTGTTTGATCTGGAGAATGACACCTCTTTTGAGTGGCGGACACGCCGATGCCTCGCTCAAGTTTTGGTCAAAGCTCTAGCCGAGCGTGTCGGCCAAAGGTCCCAGGAGACACCGAATCCGCCCTCAACGCTACCCGTCTGACGACTTGCCACCCGAACGAGGGGCTCCGACCGTCGCTCCGGCCTTGACCCCGGCGTCCTTGCCCCCGGCCGGCGCTTCGAAGGACTCCAGCGCCTCCAGCACGTCCTGCACCCGGGAGATCTCCGCGTTGATGTCCTCGCGGCGCCGGACCAGGATCTCCAGTTCGCGCTTGCCCTCCTCGACCGTACGACGGGCCTCGCGGACCGCCTCGGCCTTCAGCTCCTCGGCCTCCTTGACCAGCTTGGCCTTCTTCTGCTCGGCCTCCTTGAGCAGCCCCTCGGCCTTCTTCACCGCGGCGATACGGACCTTGCCCGCCTCGGAATTGGCCTCCGAGACGATCTCCTTGGCCTTCGCCTCCGCCTTGGCGAGCTGCTCCTCGGCGGCCTTGACCAGCGCGTCGCACCGGTCGCCCGCCGACTTCATGGTCTCCGCCGCCTCGCGCCGCGCCCGCTCGTGCAGCTCCTCGATCTCGCCGGTGAGCCGGTCGCGCAGCTCCTCCGCGCGCTCCCGGATGGCGGTGGCGTCCCGGCGGGCGCCGACCAGCAGTTCGTCGGCGTCGGTACGGGCCTTCTCCACCCGGGTGTTGCCCTCGACCGTCGCCTCGGCCACGATCCGGTCGGCCTCGGCGCGGGCCACGCCGACCATCGTGTCGGCCTGCCCCTCCGCGTCCGCGGTGGTCTTCTGCGCCTGCTGCCGGGCCTCGGCGAGCAGCTTGTCGGCCTCGGCCGTGGTCTCCGTGATGAGCTTGTCGACCTGCTCGGCCGCCTCCGAGCGCCGCTTGTTGGCCTCCTTGCGGGCCTCGTCCAGGGCGCGTTCGGCCTCCTCGCGGGCGGCCGTCGTCACCCGCTCGGCCTCCGCCGCCGCCTCCGCCTCGACCCGCTGCGCCTCGGCGCGGATCCGCTCGGCGTGCTGCTGCGCGGAGCCCACCGTCTCGGCGGCCTCGGCGCGCAGCCGCTCCGCCTCCCCGGCGGCGTCCGAGAGCACCTGGTCGGCCTGGGCCGCCGCCTCGCTCCGTACCCGCTCGGCCTCGGCCAATGCCTCCGTACGGACCCGCTCCGCCTCCGCGACGGTCTCCGTGCGCAGCCGGTCGGTGTCCTCCAGGGTCTCCGTGGTCAGGCGCTCGGCCTCGGACCGGGCCTCGGTGATCAGGCGGTCCGCCTGCTCCGCCGCGTCCTGGCGCAGCCGGTTGGCGTCCTCCCGGGCCTCGGTGCGGGCGCGGGTCGCGGCCTCCTCGGCATCGGCGAGGGCCTTCGACGCCTCGGCCCGCATCCGGTCGGTCTCGGCGACCGTCTCGGCGCGCAGCCGGTCCGTCTCCGCGACCGTCTCCGTGGTCAGCCGCTCGGCCTCGGACCGGGCCTCGGTGATGAGCGTGTCCGCCTGCGTCGCCGCGTCGGACCGGATGCGGTTGGCGTCCTCGCGGGCGTCCGCCCGGGTGCGCGCCGCGCTCTGCTCGGCCTCGGCGATGGTGTCCGACGCCTCGGTGCGCACCCGCTGGGCGTGCTCGGCGACGTCCGCGCGGACGCGGTCGGCCTCGGTGATCGCCTCGGACACGGTCCGCTCGGCGAGCGCCTTGGCGGCCTCCGTCTCGTCCTGCGCCTCGCGCCGCAGCCGGCTCGCGTCCTCGCTGGCCCGCTCCCGCTCGGCGTAGGCGTCGGCGCGGACCCGGTCCGCCTCCTGCTCGGCCTCGCGCCGGGTACGGTCCGCCGCGTGCTCGGCGGCGCTGCGCAGCCCGGCGATCTCCTCCTGGGCCTGCTCGTGCAGGCCCGCGACGGACTCCCGTACCTGGGTGGCGTGCTGCTCGGCCGCCGACACCATCTCGGTGGCCCGCCGGTCCGCCTCCTCGACCAGCCGGACCGCCTCGGCCTGCGCCTCCTCCACCCGGGTGCGCGCCGAGGCCAGCAGCTCCTCGCTCTGCTCCCGGGCCCGCTCCCGCTCCTGCCCGGCCTCCTGGCGGGCCGAGCCGAGCAGCTCCTCCGCCTCGCGGCGGCGCCGGGCGGCCTCCTCCTGGGCGGCGGCCAGCGTCTCGGACGCCTCGGCGGCGAGCCGCTCGGCGGCGCTCTGCGCCTCCGCCCGCACCCGGTCGGCGCTCTCCTGCGCCTCCGACTTCAGCCGCTCGGCCTCGCTCGCCGCCTCGGACCGCAGGCGTACGGCGACGGCCTCGCCCTCCGCGCGGGAGGCGGAGGCGTCGGCCGCGGCCTCGTCACGCAGCCGCTCGGCCTCCTCCTCGGCCTGCTGCTGGAGCGTACGGACCCGCTCGGCGGCCTCGACGCGCTGCCGCTCGGCCTCCTCGGCGGCCTCCCGGCGGATCCGCCCGGCTTCCTCGCGGGCCTCGGTCAGCGCCTGCTCGGCCGCGGCGAGCCGCTCCTCGGCCTCCGTCTGGAGCCGGGTCAGCTCCTCGGCGGCCTCCGCCCTGCGGGCCTCGACGCCCCGCTCGGTCTCCTCGCGCAGCTCGGCGGCGGCGCGCTCGGCGTCCGCCCGCAGTTCCTCGGCCGCCTCGACGGCCTCCGCGCGGTGCCGCTCGGCCTCCGCCCGCGTACGCTCCAGGGTCTCCTCGGCCTGCCGGCGCAGCGTCGTGGCCCGCTCGATCGCCTCGGTGCGGACCTTCTCGCTGTCCGTGGTCGCGGTCTGCCGCAGCTCCTCGGCGTCCGCCTTGGCCTTGGCGAGCAGCTCCTCGGCGGACTTGGCCGCCTCCTCGATCTGCTGGACGGCCTCCTTGCGGGCCTCGGCGCGGATCTTCTCGCCCTCGGCGACCGCGTCGGCGCGCAACTGCTCGGCCTCGCCGCGCAGCCGCCGCGCCTCCTCCTGGAGCTCGACCGTCTTGGCCCGGTACTCCTTGGTGTCGTCCTTCGCCGCGCCCTTGAGCTCCTCGGCGATGTCGTGCGCCTCGGCGCGCAGCCGGTCCGCCTCGGCCTCCGCCTCGGTGCGGATCCGCTCGGCCTCCTCGGTGGCGGCCTTGGTGGTCCGCTTGGCCTCCTCGGACGCCTTGTTGAGCACCTCCTCGGCGGTCCGGGCCGCCTTGGAGAGCTGGCTCGCGGTCTCCTCGGCGGTGATCGTACGGGCCTTCTCGGCGGCCTCGGCGACGATCTTCTCGGCCTCCGCGCGGGCGTCCGCGACGAGCTGCTCGGCCTCCTCCTTGGTGGCCTCGGCCTCCTTGGTGGCCTCGCCGACCAGCCGGGCGACCTGCTCCTTCGCCGTCCGCGTCCGCGTCTCGTTGGCCGCCTCGGCGCTCGCCAGGGCCTTGGCGGCGGCCTCCTCGGCCTCGGTGACCACCTTCTGGGCCTCGCTCTGCGCCTTGCGCAGGGCCTCCTCGGCCTCGGCCATCCGCTGCTCGGCGGCCCGGCTCAGCTCCTGGGCGCGGCGGCGGGCCTCCTCGGACTCGGTGGCGGTGGTGCTGCGCAGCCGCTCGGCGTGGTCGGTGGCCTCCTGGGCCTGCCCCGCGGCCGTGTTCAGCAGCCGCTCGGCGTCCGCGCGGGCGCGGCGCAGCAGTTGCTCGGCCTCGGCACGCGCCGACTCCGCTTCACCGCGCAGCCGCTGCCGGGCCTCGGCGGTCAGCCGCTCGGCCTCCGCGCGGGCGGCGCTCATGGCCTGCTCGGCCTCGGCCCGGGACTCGTCGAGCAGCCGGCGGGCCTGCTGCTCGGTACGGGCGCGCAGCTGCTCGGCCCACGCCACGTTCTCGTTGACGTGGCTCTCGACGGTCTGCCGGCGCTCGGCCAGCTCCTGGTCGAGCTGCTGGCGCCGGTTGACCGCCTCCTGGTGCAGCTCCGCCTGGAGCCGGGCCGCCTGCTCGGCGTGCTCCTGGAGGATGCGCTGGGTCTGCGCGCGGGCCTGGCTCAGCTCGCGCTCGGCGTCCGCCCGGATCTGGTCGGCCTGCACCTGCGCGTCGCGCAGCAACTGCTCGGCGCGGTACCCGAGATCGCCGCCGTCGAAGGCGGGCCGGGACATGATGGTGCGCCGCGCCTCGTGCAGCTTGGCGCGCAGCACCTCGACCTGGTAGCCGAGGTCCTCGGCGTGCTGGATCGCCTTTTCCCGCTCGGTCTTCAGCCGCTTCATCTCGGCCTCGAACCGAGAGAGGTGGTCGACGTCAGCCGCCGGCTCTCGCTCCTGGCTCTCGTAGCCCCGCACTGCGCGGTCCCATCCGTCCCCTGGTCGCAACACTCTCCGAACGAACCCCGGCCGTCCGCCGAACGGGGCCCCCGGGGAATGGTGTCAGATCAACGGCGGAGCATGTGCTGCTGCCCCGGCGCTCGTCCCCCGAAACCCGGACCCCGGCAACGGCCCCACCGTCGCCGACGGGGCCGGGTCACCCTGGATCGAGCGGCGACCGCGCCCAACCCTACCGGCCCCTATGTACGAGGGTCAGTGCTCAGGTGACTCAACAGCCGCCGAAGTGACCAGTTCTGTGAGTACGCCATGACAGTCCTTCGGATGCAGGAAGGTGATCCGCGACCCCATCGAACCCCGTCGCGGCTCGTCGTACAGCACACGGACGCCCTTCTCCCGGATGTCCGCCGCGTCCCCGTCGACGTCCGCCGTCCCGAAGGCGATGTGATGCACGCCCTCCCCGTTCTTGGCCAGCCACTTGCCCACGGCGGAGTCCTCGCGGGTCGGCTCCAGCAGCTGGAGGTACGAGGATCCGCCGTCCGACGTATCGTTGATCTTGAGCATGGCCTCGCGTACGCCCTGCTCCTCGTTCACCTCGGTGTGGGACACCTCGAAGCCGTAGGTGGTCCGGTAGAACTCGACGGTCGCGTCGAGATCATGACAGGCGATTCCGATGTGGTCGATTCGCGTCAGCATGGGTTCAGTGGAGCGCCGCACAGGCGGTTACGCAACGTGCGCGCGATCACACCGACGGCCCGATGACGGGTGGCATACCGCTCGGTACCTTCGAGTAAACCCTCGTTCACTCCTCGGCCGCGCAGGCCGGTAAGGGGACCGCAGCTCATGGCTTCCACTCCGAACAGCTCCGTGATCGTCGCGGGTGCGCGCACCCCCATGGGACGCCTCCTCGGCTCCCTGAAGTCCTTCTCCGGGGCCGACCTCGGCGGCTTCGCGATCAAGGCCGCCCTCGACCGTGCGGGGATCGGCGGCGACCAGGTCCAGTACGTGATCATGGGGCAGGTGCTCCAGGCGGGCGCCGGACAGATCCCGGCCCGGCAGGCCGCCGTCAAGGCCGGCATCCCGATGAACGTCCCGGCGCTCACCGTCAACAAGGTCTGCCTCTCCGGCCTCGACGCCATCGCGCTGGCCGACCAGCTGATCCGGGCCGGCGAGTTCGACATCGTCGTGGCGGGCGGCCAGGAGTCCATGACCAACGCCCCGCACCTGCTGCCCAAGTCCCGCGAGGGCGTCAAGTACGGCGCGATCGAGATGATCGACGCGATGGCGTACGACGGTCTGACCGACTCCTTCGAGAACATCGCGATGGGCGAGTCCACCGAGAAGCACAACACCCGCCTCGGCCTCACCCGCGCCGAGCAGGACGAGATCGCCGCCCTCTCCCACCAGCGGGCCGCCGCCGCCCAGAAGAACGGGATCTTCGAGGCCGAGATCACGCCGGTGGAGATCCCCCAGCGCAAGGGCGACCCGGTGCTGTGCGCCACCGACGAGGGCATCCGCCCCGACACCACCGCCGAGTCGCTCGGCCGGCTGCGCCCCGCGTTCGCGAAGGACGGCACGATCACCGCCGGCTCCTCCTCGCAGATCTCCGACGGCGCGGCGGCCGTCGTCGTGATGAGCCGGGCCAAGGCCGAGGAGCTGGGCCTGGAGTGGCTGGCCGAGATCGGCGCCCACGGCAATGTGGCCGGGCCGGACAACTCTTTGCAGTCGCAGCCGTCGAACGCGATCCGGCACGCGCTCGGCAAGGAGGGCCTGGACGTCTCCGACCTCGACCTGATCGAGATCAACGAGGCGTTCGCGGCGGTCGCCGCGCAGTCAATGAAGGACCTCGGCGTCTCCACCGAAAAGGTGAACGTGAACGGCGGCGCCATCGCCCTCGGCCACCCCATCGGCATGTCCGGCGCCCGCCTCGTACTCCACCTGGCGCTGGAGCTGAAGCGGCGCGGCGGCGGCACCGGCGCGGCGGCCCTGTGCGGCGGCGGCGGCCAGGGTGACGCGCTGATCGTCCGGGTACCGAAGGCCTGACCGCTGCTGAAAGGAACCGTGGACATGCAGGACGTCTCCGCGCTGGTGGCCCAGGCCAGGGAAGGCCGGCCGCGTGCCGTGGCCCGGCTCATCTCCCTGGTGGAGGGGGCGTCCGGCCAACTCCGCGAGGTCATGGCGGCCCTGGCCCCGCTGACCGGCGGGGCGTACGTCGTCGGCCTCACCGGGTCACCGGGCGTCGGCAAGTCGACGTCGACCTCGGCGCTGGTGACGGCCTACCGCAAGCAGGGCAAGCGGGTCGGCGTCCTGGCCGTCGACCCCTCCTCCCCCTTCTCCGGCGGCGCCCTGCTCGGCGACCGGGTACGGATGGGCGACCACACCTCCGACCCCGGCGTCTACATCCGTTCCATGGCGACCCGGGGCCACCTCGGCGGCCTCGCCTGGGCCGCCCCGCAGGCGATCCGCGTCCTGGACGCGGCGGGCTGCGACGTGATCCTGGTCGAGACGGTCGGCGTCGGCCAGTCGGAGGTGGAGATCGCCTCCCAGGCCGACACCTCCGTCGTCCTGCTCGCCCCCGGCATGGGCGACGGCATCCAGGCGGCCAAGGCCGGGATCCTGGAGATCGGCGACGTGTACGTCGTCAACAAGGCCGACCGCGAGGGGGCCGACGCCACCGCGCGGGAGCTGAACCACATGCTGGGCCTCGGCGAGTCCCGCGCCCCCGGCGACTGGCGCCCGCCCATCGTCAAGACGGTCGCGGCGCGCGGCGAGGGCATCGACGAGGTCGTCGAGGCGCTGGAGAAGCACCGGGCCTGGATGGAGGAACGGGGGCTCCTCACCGAACGGCGCCGGGCCCGGGCCGCCCGCGAGGTGGAGACCATCGCGGTGACGGCCCTGCGCGAACGCATCGGCGACCTGCACGGCGACCGCCGCCTGGGAGCGCTGGCGGAACGGATCGTGGCGGGGGAGCTGGACCCGTACCGGGCGGCGGACGAACTGGTGGCGGGGCTGACGGAGGGGACGGCGGGCTGACGGGCGTCCCGCGCCGCCGTTCCGCCTACCGGCCGCCGCCGTCCTCCGCTGTCCTCCGCTGTCCTCAGCCGTCCTCAGTCGTCGTCGGAGTCACCGGCGTCGTCGGAGCCGTCGTGGTCGTCGTGGCCGTCGTGGTCGTCATGGTCCGAGTCGTCGTCCCGGTCCGCCGTGACCTTGCCCGAGCCCAGGTCGACCCGCCACTCCCGCTCGCCCTTGCCGGAGGTGCGCGTCTCGACCTCCCAGCCCTTGTCCCGGCCGTCGTCGTCCAGGTCGACGGAGGTCACCGTGCCCTTGCCGGCCACGGCCCGAGCGGCCTCGGCGGCGGTGACGGAACCGCCCTTCAGCGCGGCCCGCACCTCACCGGTGTCGTCCTCGTCGTCGGTGTGGGAGCCGAGGACCGACCCGTCGGCCGGGTCGATCCGGACGCTGTGCCAGGTGCCGTCGCCGCCCAGGACGTCGACGTCCCACGAGGCCGCCTCGCCCTCGTCGTCCTCGTCGTCCAGCTCGGCGGAGACGGCCGTACCGGAGGTGTCCTTCAGCGCGGCGGCGATCGCCTGGGCCGCCGTCACCTTCGTCCCGGCCGCCTGCCCGTCCCCGCTCGACTCACTCGCGTCACTCGCGTCACTCGCCGCACTCGCCCTGCTCGTCCCGCCGGCAGCCCCGCTCCCCCCGCCGACCGCGACCGCCGTGACCGTGCCCCCGCCGATCAGCGCGGCGGCCGTGACGGCGGCGATGACGATGTTGCGCTTCATGAGAAGTTCCTCCCGAGTCGGTTCGTTTCTCCCTGACGTGGCTTCACTGTCGCGGGCCGACGCTGAGAGGAACCTGAAGCCTCCTGAAGGAATCTTCAGGAGCCGTTTGCGACCCTTCACCCATGCGCCTGTTGATCGTGGAGGACGAGAAGCGACTGGCCCTGTCGCTGGCCCGGGGCCTGACGGCCGAGGGCTACGCCGTGGACGTCGTCCACGACGGCCTGGAGGGCCTGCACCGGGCCGGTGAGGGCACGTACGACCTGGTGATCCTCGACATCATGCTGCCCGGCATGAACGGCTACCGCGTCTGCGCCGCCCTGCGCGCCGCCGGCCACGAGGTGCCGATCCTGATGCTGACCGCCAAGGACGGCGAGTACGACGAGGCGGAGGGCCTGGACACGGGCGCGGACGACTACCTCACCAAGCCCTTCTCGTACGTCGTCCTCGTCGCCCGCGTCAAGGCGCTGCTGCGCCGCCGGCAGGGGCCCGGAGCCTCCCCGGTGCACGTGCACGGGGACCTGAGGGTCGACACGGCCGCCCGCCGGGTCTTCCTCTCCGACGACGAGGTGACGCTGACCGCGCGGGAGTTCGCCGTACTGGAACAACTGGTGGTGCGGGCCGGCGAGGTGGTCTCCAAGGGCGAGATCCTGGAGCACGTGTGGGACTTCGCCTACGAGGGCGACCCGAACATCGTCGAGGTGTACGTCAGCGCCCTGCGGCGCAAGCTGCGCGCCGGGCTCATCGTGACCGTCCGCGGCGCCGGATACCGCCTGGAGACGGGCCGATGAGCCGCCTCCTCGGCTCCGTCCGGGCCCGCGCGACGCTCGCCGCCACCCTGGTGGTCGCCGTGGCGCTGGTCGCCGCCGGGACCGCCGTACTGCTGTCCCTGCGCTCGAACCTGCTCGGCGAGGCCGGCACCTCGGCCGAGCGCTCCGCGCGGGAGGTCGCCGCCCAGCTCGCCGCCGGCACCCCCTACGACGACCTCTCCCTGGACGTGGACGACCGGCCGGTGCAGGTGGCCGACGAGAACGGCGTGCTGGTCGCGGCCGGCGAGGACCTGGAGCGGATCAGCGGTACCGGCCTGGACGACGTCCGCCCGAGCCCGTCGCCCGCCGCCACCACCGGCGACGAGGACGACGAGGACCGCGAGGACGGCGAAGGACTGGAACCCGGCGAGATCGGGGAGGGGACGACCATCACCGACGGCTCCGCGACGATCGACGGCGACACGGAGGACTACCGCTTCGCCGCCGTCACCGTGGAGACCGACGACCGCGGCACCCTCACCGTGTACGCGGGCTCCCCGCTCTCCGCCGAACACGGCGCCGTACGGACCGCGCTGACCGTCATGCTGATCGGCTTCCCGTGCCTGGCGGCCGTCGTCGCCGCCGTCACCTGGCTGGTCACCCGGCGCGCGCTGCGCCCGGTCGAGGGCATCCGGCGCGAGATGGCCGCGATCACCGCCTCCGAGGACCTGGCCCGCCGCGTCCCGGTCCCGGACACCCACGACGAGGTCGCCCGCCTCGCCCTGACCACCAACGAGACCCTGGCCGCCCTCCAGACCTCGGTCGAACGCCAGCGCCGCTTCGTCGCGGACGCCTCCCATGAACTGCGCAGTCCCATCGCGTCCCTGCGCACCCAGCTCGAAGTGGGCGCCGCCCACCCCGAGTTGCTGGACGTCGAGGGAGCCGTCGAGGACACCGTACGGCTCCAGCGGCTCGCCGCCGACCTGCTGCTGCTCGCCCGCCTGGACGCGGGGGAGCGCCCGGCCGACGGCCGCGTGGACCTGGCCGCGCTCGCCCGGGAGCAGGCCGAAGGGCGGCCCGGGGTGGCCGTACGGTCGTCGGACCCGCAGGTGACGGTCGAGGGCTCCCGGGGCCAACTGGGCCGGGTGCTGGCCAACCTGCTGGACAACGCCCAGCGGCACGCCCGCGCCACGGTCGAGGTCTCCGTACGGCGCGAGGGCGGCACGGCCGTGCTCGCGGTCGCCGACGACGGCGAGGGCGTCCCGGCCGCCGACCGGGACCGGATCTTCGAACGCTTCGTACGCCTCGACGCGGCCCGCAGCCGCGACGACGGCGGCGCCGGCCTCGGCCTCGCGATCGCCCGGGACGTCGCCGTACGCCACGCGGGCACCCTCACCGTCCGCGAGGCCCCCCAGGGCGGCGCCCTCTTCGAACTCCGCCTGCCCGCCGCCCCGTAGCGGTGGTCAGGGACGGCCGCGCTGCCCCCGCAGATGATCGGCGATGGGCCGCAGCGCCTTGTCCAGCTCGGTCAGCGCCTCGGGGGACAGCAGGTCGATGAAGTGCCTGCGCACGGACGCCACATGGTGCGGCGCGACCTTCCGCATGGTCGCCGTGCCGTGCTCGGTGAGCACCGCGTACAGCCCCCGGCGGTCGGACTCGCAGTTCTCCCGCCGTACCAGATCGGCGTTCTCCATGCGCGTGATCTGGTGCGAGAGGCGGCTCTTGGACTGGAGGGTGGCGGTGGCGAGGTCGCTCATCCGCATCCGCACGTCCGGCGACTCGGAGAGGTTCACCAGGATCTCGTAGTCGTTCATTGTCAGGCCGAACGGCTGCAGGTCCTTTTCGAGCTGGTAGGTCAGCAGCTTGTTGACCTCCAGGTGGGTGCGCCAGGCGGACTGCTCCGCATCGGTCAGCCAGCGGGTGGCCGTCTCGGTCTCCATGGATGAAGTCTACCTAAGAAGTTGAAAGGCGAACTAGTAAGAGTGATCGAGTGGCGGTGCGCACGCGTTCGAGGTCACCCTCCGCAGGGTACCGCTCACAGCCCGAAGCGGCGCTGGAGGTCTCCGAGCTGTCCGGGAAGACGCGGTGTCCCGGGCGCCGCCCCCTGCGGCCCGTGCGCCCCGCCACCCGGCACCCCGGGCTCCTGCGGCGTACCCCCGACCGCCTGCTCCGCCATCAACGCCTCGCTCGACTGGAGCAGCACCGTCCCCGCCCCCACGAACTCGAACTGGTGCTCCTCCCCGGACGCCCCGCCCAGGCCCGTCATCGCACGTAGACCGCCCATCAGCCCGGTCATGTACCCGTGGTCGTAGTGGTGGCACGGCGAGGGGCAGTCGGCCCACCCCACCAGTGCCTGCGGGTCCACCCGGATCGGCGGTTCCATGAACACCACCGGCCCGTTCGACGCGGCCACGAACTTGCCCGTACCGATCAGCGTCAGGAACCCGGGAACGATCGACTGCTTCAGCGCGAGACTTGGCTGAAAAGCAAGCAGGTTGCCCGAGCGAATGGTCAGGTTGCCGTCCTCCAGGTCGAACGAATTGACATCGAAGGCCCGGTCGGCGAGGAGCATCTTGCCCGACCCCTCCGCCACCACCCAGTCACCGGCGTGCAAAGGCGAATGGAACGAAGACCGCACCAGCCGGTCCAGCCGCCCGTGCCCGATCCCGTTGAACTCGATCGCCCCGTAGTAGGCGATCATCTTCCCCTTCTGCAGGAACCACTGGCTCCCCGTCAGCTCCACACAGAAGGTGTACGGGTTGACGTTGTCGTCGACCGGCAGCGTCACCGGGTCGTGATGAACGACGCTCACAGCTTCTCCTCCGACGCCTGCACGTACACCGCGCCACTCCCGCTCAGCTCCAGCTGGAACGCCTCACCGGACCCGCGCCCCACCATGTCCCGCCACCCCAGCGCCGTCGACAGCTTGTTGCGCACATCACCGTGATGGGCGACGTACGCCTGCGGATCGACGTGCACCGGACGCCCCGGCACGATCGGCACCTCGATCACACCCCCGTGCGCCATGACGGCCACGGCCCCGTGCCCCTTCAGCGAGGTGGTGAACAGCCCCTGCCCGCTGACCTGCCCCCGCACCATCCCCATGACCCCGCCCTGCGCGCCGAGGAAGACCGTGCCCTGCTCCAGGGTCCCCTCGAAGGCCAGCAACCGATCGGCCTCCACGTACAGCACATCCCCGGCCAGCTGAATCACCTGCACATGGTGCCCGCCGTGCCCGAACAGCACGGTCCCGCTGCCTTCCACGGTCATCAGCGGCGTGTCCTCGTTCGCGACCCGCCGCCCGATCATCGACATGACCCCGCCCTGCCCGCCCCGCACATTGGGCGTGAACGAGACGTCCCCCCGGTACGCCAGCATGGCCCCCCGCTGACTGAACAGCTGCTGCCCCGGCATCACGGTCGCCTCGACCACCTTCGCGTTGATCTCCCGGAACGCCACGTCACACCTCCCCCGCGATCGTGTTCCGCTCACTGGGCTGGACGTACACCAGCCCGTCCCCCTCGAACCGGATCTGGAAGGCCTCCCCGCCGCCTTCCCCCAGGACCGTGCGGAACGTCACACCCGACTGGAAGGACTGCCGCAGATTCCCCTGGTGGGCGACGTACGCCCCCGGATCGACGGTCAGCGGACACTGCGCACTGACCCGCAGCACCACCGCCGGCCCGTCCGACATGATCGCCGCCTGCCCGTGCCCCTCGACGGTCGTCGTGAACAGCCCGTTGCCCTGCGAGGCACCCCGCAGTCCGGTGAACTCGGTGCCCGTCCGCAGCCCGGCCTCGGCCGCGAGGAAATTGCTGGACTCCACGTACAGCTTCTCCCCCCGCAGCCCCACCAGATTGATCTCGGACGCCCGATCCGCGAACCAGCAGGTCCCGTGCCCCTTCACCTCCATCACGGTCATCTGCTCCCCGGTGATCCGCCGCGTCACCATCCCGCGCAGCCCTTCACCCCCGCCGCTCAGCTTCTTGAAGCTCATCTGTCCGTCGTACGCGACCATGGAGCCGTTCTTCGCCTTGACGGCGTCCCCGGTCATGTCGACGGCGAGCACCTTGCTGCTCTGAAGTCGGAACATCGCCACATCTGCGAAGGTAACCGAGTCCGCACCCGCCCGGCCGGGCGCGCCGGTGATTTGCCACAATGGCCGAGCGCTTGTGCGCACGTTCACAAGATGATCGTCGACGTCTCTCCTCCCGAAGCCCTCCGAAGGTGACCCCGTGGACCTCAAGACCGCCGCAGCCCTCCGCCGCCTCCGCCTGGTGTCCGCACCCGAGGCGATCTCCTTCCTCCTCCTGCTCGTCTGCTCGGTGCTGAAGCGCACCACCGACTTCAACGCCGTGCCGGTGATGGGCATGGTCCACGGCATCCTGTTCGTCCTGTACGTGATCTTCTGGGCGGACGCGTGGAACCGCGCCAAGTGGTCCGCCGGCACCGGCATCCTCTACTTCGTCCTCTCGGTCCTGCCCACCGGCGGCTTCTTCGCCGAGCGGCGGTTGAAGCGGGAGGCCGAGGACGCGGTGATCGCGTCCCGCGCCCGCCAGGAAGGGGTCGTGAACGCATGATCATCGCCTTCTCCGTGACGCCGCTGGGCGTCGGCGAGGACGTGGGGGAGTACGTGGCCGACGCGGTGCGGGTGGTCCGCGAGTCGGGCCTGCCGAACCGCACCGACGCGATGTTCACGTCCGTCGAGGGTGAGTGGGACGAGGTCATGGACGTCGTCAAGCGCGCGGTCGCGGCGGTGGAGGCGAGGGCTCCGCGGGTCTCCCTGGTCCTGAAGGCCGACATCCGCCCCGGCGTGACGGACGGACTGACGTCCAAGGTCGCGACGGTGGAGCGGCATCTGGCGGGGTGACGCCGTCGGTGCACGTGCTTTTGGCTGAGGTGGGGGGCGCGACCCGGCGCTGACCGGTTGCCGCCGCGCCCACCCCCCCACTCTCGGCTTCGCTCTAGCGGGGGAACCCCCATCGCCCCTGGGGGTACCTCCCAGGCCGTTCAGGCACTGGGGGAGGCACGCTTGCCCGCGGTGACGCGGGTACGCCGTACCGCGCCCGCGCCCGCACCCGCGTACGGCGGGAAGGGGACGGGGTGGGGGGTGTCCGCCCGCAGCGGTTGGCGCGTCAACACGCTCCACCCCCGTAAGTGACCGATGCGGTCCTGCGTGCCGTCGTGCAACGAACGCTCGATGCGCCGCAGTTCGGTCGCGTGCGCGTCCAGGGCGGCGGCGCGGGTGGCGG
>NZ_JBIVWS010000028.1:0-75831 GCF_044768905.1 Streptomyces sp. NPDC090994 | reverse complement strand
CGTTGTTGAGGTCGGTCAGGGTCACGTCCGGACAGTAGCAACCGCGTTCGTTCACGACCCCTGAGTTAGCTCTCAAGTCCTCGCAGAGCATTCCGCTAGGAGTTCTAAGTGCGAACAACCGGACAGGGGCCGCTGCGGTATGAGGGAAAGTCAGGGTACCGATGAGAGTGAGCGGCGCAGGTCGGGGAGGCTGAAACGGGCAACCACGAGTGCATGGTCGGTAGCTCGCCGTACTTCCTCGGTGTCCACGACTTCGACGCTGCGCAGAGCGGGTACCAGATCAGGGGTGCGTCGATGATGTCGATGCGCTGCGGTGGTCCCTGATCGGTTCGCTGTCGGCGTACTTTTATGAGTGCTCCACCAAGTACAGAGGTATGTGCACCAGCAAGGGCTCTGCGATCAGTCGACGTCATCCTGCGGGCAAGGCGGTGGCAGGGCAGTGAACCTCCAGGATGACTGCGGTGCCGGCCACGGATCGGTCCTCATGCATGGTGATCAGCTGGCCGGGCTGGACGTGCTTCCACTGCGAGGGGGTGAGGGGCACGAGGCGAACCGTGGCTCGCCCGCCGGGCTCAAGAGAAGGCATGTCCTCGACCCAGAGCCGGGCGATGCTGACCGCGCGTTCACCGGTGGGTGAGAGGTGTCCGATGTCCCACATGGGCCGCAGAACACCGTGGCTAGCGATTGGCGTCGTGCGTCGCGCCTCGGCGGCAGGACGGAGCGTCAGGTCCGCCCGGATCACGCCGTTGCGGATCTCGGAGCACCGCCAGTGGCACCAGGCCGAGCTCCGCTCAAGGCGGAGCTGGTCAGCCGCGTCGGCGAGCCTTTCCCAAAATGTGAGAGGAAGCGGATGACCGTCCCCGAGCTCCTCCAGCAGGCCCAGGGCGATCTCCCACTCGTCGTGGACGAGGTAGTCCCAGATGTCTCGCACCGTGATGTCGTTCTCGGTGGCGGTCTCTTCCGGAACCAGCAGGGAAGCCGATTCGAGCAGCTCAGGGACGTCCATGCGCTCATTGTCGGCCACGTCGTTGTCAGGCTGCGTTGTCCTGCTCTCGCTCGATGGCAGCGAGCCGGTTCTTGAGCCGGTAGCTGGGGCCGTTGATGGAGATCACGTCGCAGTGGTGCAGGAGGCGGTCGAGGATGGCGGTGGCCAGAACCTCGTCGCCGAACACCTGTCCCCATTCGCTGAAGGTCTTGTTCGAGGTCAGGATGATTGAGCCCTTTTCGTAGCGCTTTGAGATCACCTGGAAGACCAGGTTGGCCTCCGCGCGTTCGAGGGGTTGGTAGCCCACCTCGTCGACCACGAGAACAGCGGGCCGCAGGTAGCTGCCGAGCTTGCTGGTCAGCCGCCCGGCGGCCTCGGCGGACTTGAGGTTGCGGACCATGTCGTCGAGGCTGGTGAAGTAGATCGAGTAGCCGGCCCGGCAGGCCGCGACCGCGAGAGCGACGGCGATATGCGTCTTGCCCACTCCCGGTGGCCCGAGAAGGGCAGCGTTACCCTTGGCCTCGACGAACGACAACGTGGCGAGGTCCTTGACCTTGCGGGGGTCGAGCTCGGGCTGGAACGAGAAGTCGTAGTCGTCCAGCGTCTTGTGGTGCGGCAGCTTCGAGATCCGCAGACCGGTGCGGAAGCGGCGGTCGTCACGGACGGCGAGTTCTTCGGAAAGGACCAGGTCGATGAAGTCGAGGTAGCCCATCTTGGCCTCATCGGCCCGCTGAGCGTACTGAGTTAGGGCCTCGGCCAGATGCGGCAGGCCCAGCTTGCCAGCCGTGTTGCGGATGCGGGTGGAGACCAGCTCGCTCAAAACGATTCCTTCGGCGTTCGGTGGGTGGTGAAGGGACGGGTGCCGGTCAGCTCGTCATAGACCGACAAAGGCCTGCGGCCGACCTCGACCGGGGTAACCGCGGCCCGGTTCAGCAGCGCCGCAAGCGGCCCGGCCTGCGAGCCCGGACCGTCGTGACGCCGGGGCCGCGGCAGGCCTCCATCGCCAGCAGTGACGCGGCGGCCGGCTCCCGTGGGCAGGCCGTCCCAATGCTTCTCATCCACGATCCGGGCGCCTCGACCGACGGCCCGCGGATGGGTTGCCAGCAGGGTTTCGCCGCTGTGACCGGGGGGCGGTGGCATGCAGCATGATCTGGGACTTCGTGGCCCTGACCTCGACCAGCTGGCGAGGGCGGACCTTCCGAGCCGGCACCGAGTAGAGGTTCGCGTCGAAGGCGACGAGGCAGTCTTTGCCGACATGGCGGAGATGCCGCTGGGTGACCACATAGGGCGTCTGCGGCAGGGGGCGGAGAGCGACGTGGTCGCGGATCGCCCGGAGGTCGATGACCTCGCCGTGGGTGCCGTGGACCTTCGCCCGTCGCAGCGGCACCCAGGCGGTGAACGCGGCGTTGAGTTCCTCGATGGAGGAGAAGGCGCGTCCGGCCAGGACGTGGTCGCGGACGATCAGCACCTGCCGCTCGACCCGGCCTTTGCCCGTGGGCCGGTAGGCGGCCAGGACGTCGGGATCGAAGTCGTAGTGCCCGGCGAAGGCGACGGCTTCCGGATGGAGGGGGACGGCTTCACCTGGTGCGACGTGTCGGCGGACCACCGTTTTGGTGCGGTCGTAGACGATCGACATCGGGACGCCGCCGAAGTGCGCGAATGCCTGGCGGTGGCAGTCGAAGAAGGTGGTCAGGTCCCGGCTGGTGGTGAAGCAGCAGAACGGATCGCGCGAGTAGGACAACGTCATGTGGAACGAGTAGACCTTCGGGATGCCGACATGGGCGAGGACCTTTCTCTCATCACCCCAGTCGACCTGGGCCTGGGCCCCGGGCACCACCTCGAACCTGCGGTGAAGGCCCGCCAGTTCACCCGGACTGATGCCCAGTTCCTCCGCGACGCGGGGTCTGGCTTCCTGCAAGTACACTTTGATCCGCTGATAGCTGCCGGTGAACCCGTACTCGGCCACCAGGCGCTCGTGAATCACGGCCCCCTTACAGCGGCTAACACAATGAGGTGGATCGGTCCAGGATGCCGTGTCCGGCACGGCAGTTGAGCGTTCGGTTCGGTGTGGGGACGTCGCCGTGGATCGTGTCGGATGAACTGTGGGACCTTGTGGAACCGCTGCTGCCGCAACGTGAGCGCAGGTTCCGGCATCCAGGTCGCAAGCCGTTGCCGGACCGGGACGTGCTGTGCGGGATCTTGTACGTGCTGCACACCGGGATCCAGTGGGAGTACCTGCCCAAGGACCTCGGCTTCGGGTCGGGCATGACGTGCTGGCGCAGGCTGCGGGACTGGAACGAGGCCGGCGTCTGGCAACGGCTGCACGAGATCCTGCTGGCCGAACTGAACGCGGCCGCACGTCTGGACTGGTCCCGCTGCGTGGTCGACTCCTCCCCACGTCAGGGCGCTGAAAGGGGGCAGCACACGGGCCCATCGCCGGTCGACCGGGGACGAGCCGGTTCCGAGCATCACTTGATCACCGACGGACACGGCACCCTGCTCGCGGTGCTGCTGACCGGCGGCAACCGCAACGACGTCACCCAGCTCCTGCCCCTGCTCGACGTAATCCCGCCGGTCCGCGGCCGGGTCGGCCACCCCCGCCGCAAGCCGAACTCCCTGTTCGCCGACCGGGGCTACGACCACGACATCTACCGAGGCCAGGTCCGCGCCCGCGGCATCGTGCCCGCGATCGCCCGCCGCGGCACCCTGCACGGCACCGGACTGGGCACCTACCGCTGGGTCGTGGAGAGGGCATTTGCCTGGCTGCACGGCTTCCGACGTCTGCGGATCCGCTGGGAACGGCGAGCCGACATCCACGAAGCATTCCTCAAACTCGCCTGTTGCTTGATCACCTATCGACAACTTGGCGTGCTGTGCCGGCCGTAGACGACTGACGAGCTGCCCTCGCTGATTACAGCGGGTCCGACTCCAGGAAGGTACGCATCTCGATGGCAAGGCGGCGCATGTCTTCTCCAGGAGCATGGATGGTCGTCATTTCGAAACGCCACTCGTCGTCGGGGAGACGGTCGTGTAGCCCCCACGTCAACCGGACGTGCGACCCTGCGTGCTCGGCAGCCAGCGTCAAGTCATTCTCAAGAGAGCGCCAGGTCCTGGTGCCGTTCCATCCTCGGAACGCCTCTGCCAGTTCGGCAAGGAAGACGTCGAGGCCGTCACCGTCCCAGGTCCTCACCATGACCTCGATCCGCGCCGACTCACCGTGAGCTGTCACGAGGAAGTCGCGCATCAGGTCATCACGCTCTTCCGGGAAGGAACGTGTCAGCTGGTGGAAGCGCAGGCTGATCGTTCGATACCGGTCACCTCCGACGCGGACAACCGGGTTGGTCTCGTCTTCCTCGATCACATGTGCAGCCTACGGGCGCGCCACCCAGTGCGACCAGGAGTTTTGTCCCCTCCAACCTGACGCCGGTCTTCAGAGGAAGCCAAGCGCAGCCTTGACTCGGTCATTCCGTTAGGAGCTGTAAGAGGGCCTTCGTGTGGGGGTTCCTGAACGCGCGCCGGACGCGGGCGGCGGCGAGCTTCTTCGATACCGCTGGCCGATCCCACGGGTGGCGGAGGCAAGCGACGAGCGGCCGGGCGAGGTGGAGCTGGGTATGAGCGGTGATCACCAGCCACGTCCACCGGTCGGCCGCCGCTGAGGCACGCAGGCGCGGGCGCGTCCTGCCAGGCCATCGACGACACGGCCACACATCCGGGCCACCGACGACATGGCCACACATCCGTAGGAAGCGTCGGCGGCCGTCCTCGCCCCCCCGCGTTCGCGCTCAGCCGAGCCTTCAGTCGTCGTTGCCCCTGCTGATGCGCTCGCGGCGAAGCAGCCCCACACGCTCGGTGTCGTATCCGATTGTCTTCAACGCTGTGATGGCCTTCCCTCTCAGGCCGGGCCATGACGTGAAGCTCCCTTCCACCGCCTGGCGAAGAGCTTTCTTCCTGCCGCCCGGAATCGACCGAACCAGTCTCGGGAGATACGAGAGCGCAGTGTCCGCCGCGGTCTGATTGGTGCCCAGCATGGGGATGAGAACCCTGCACCCGCGTTACGGCAGCAGCTGACGCATGAGCCGTCATATTCCCGAACCGTCACACATGACGATAAACCTGGGCACTGACATTGATGCTGATACTCAGGTTCCGGTGGTCGTGACTCGGGCACTGACTGACGCCCTGCTGGGCTGTCTTCCCGCTGTTCTGTCCGGCCGCCGGGACCTGTTCTCATGGCTCCGGCCGGGCGGAACATGACCTGATAGGAGCTTGGTCAGAAGCCCCCTCAATGTCCTGTCTGCGCCACCCGGCCGGTGCTCACCTCCGGTTGGGAAGGCACCATCAGCATGACATCAGAGGTTGTGGACGACACCGCGGATCAGGACGTGTTCGGCGGGGTCGACTCCCATGCCGACACCATCCACGTCGCGGTGATCAGCGAAAATGGCGGCCACCTCGCGGACGCCGAGTTCGCCACCACCGCCGCCGGATACGCGGCGGCTCTGGCCTTCCTGAACGCCCACGGCCAGGTGACCGCGATCGGGGTGGAAGGCACCTCCTCCTACGGCGCCGGCTTCACCCGCGCCGCCCGCTCGGCGGGCCTTGACGTTGTGGAGGTCAACCGGCCCGACCGGGCCGAACGCCGCCGCATCGGCAAGTCCGACCCCATCGACGCCTACGCCGCAGCCCGTGCCGCGCTGTCCGGGCGGGCCTCCAGCGCCCCCAAGGACGACACCGTCGCCGGCATACGCGCCCTGCACAACGCCGCCCGCTCCGCCGTCTAGGCACGCACCGCCGCCCTGAACCAGATCACCCATCTTCTCTTCACCGCGCCCGAGACCATCCGCGCCAAATACGGGCAGCTCAAGGGGGCGGACCGCACCGACACCCTGGCCCGGCTGCGACCGACCGGGGACGCCGTCCACGTCGCGGTCCTCACCGCATTGAGGAGTCTCGCCCGGCGCGTCAAGGAGCTGACTGCCGAGCACGAAAAGCTGACCAAGTCCCTGGATGGTGAGGTCAGCGCCCACAACCCCGGCCTGCGAGCCGTCTACGGAGTCGGCCCCGACACCGCCGCCCAGCTGCTGGTCACGGCCGGAGGCAACCCTGACCGCATGCGAACCGAGGCTTCCTTCGCCGCCCTGTGCGGAGCCGCACCCGTCCCCGCCTCCAGCGGCAGAACCAACCGCCACCGCCTCTCACGCGGCGGCGACCGGACAGCCAATGCCGCCCTCTACCGCATCGCCCTGGTCCGTATGTCCAGCGACTCCCGCACCCGCGAATACGTTGCCCGGCAGACCGCCGCGGGCCGGACCAAGAAGGAGATCATCCGACTCCTGAAGCGGGCCATCGCCCGGGAGATGTTCCGCTGCCTGACCACCACCGTCGCCGTCCCCGGCATCGCCGACCTGCGGCCTCTGCGCCAGTCCAAGAACATCACGCTCACCGCGGCCGCCCAACACTTCGGTCTCTGGCCGGCCACCATCTCCACCCTCGAACGCGGGATCCGCCGAGACGACGACCTCGCACACGCCTACCGCGACTGGCTCCATGCGGCCTGACCGTTCGACACGAACATCTCACTCATACACAGTGGCGGCCTGAAGCGCTCTGGCCAGGAAGGTCCAATCCCCGCCTTCCGGGAGTTCCTTCCCGACGTTCTGGTACCAGCCCGGCGAGTCATGCATCCATGCCGCAAGGGCCTCAAAGAAGCGGTCGAGGCTCTGGTTCTCCCATTCGTGTCCCCGACGGAGGTAGTCCTGGCGCAGTTCTCGAACGACGGAGACCAGTTCGTCGCGGCTGCGGACTTCGTCGTCGGGAGTCAGTGGCATGAAGTGAAAGTACCTTGCGTCTCGCGCCTCAGAGCGCTTGACGATCAATAGGAGCATCAGTGGGCTGTGGGCGGCGGAAGAGTGGTCGGCCGAGCCGTGCGTACAGGGTGCCTGTGAGTGAGGTCCGGCGCCCTGCGAAGTGGCTCAGGCTGCACGACGAGGCCGCAGACAACCCGGATACCTCTGCGGTCGGCATCGACCGGTTGTGCGGGTCGGCGGTCCCTGGACGCAGTGCAGGCTCTGCGTCGGTTTGGCTAGAGTCGGGGTTGCCTTAACGGAGTTTGGTGGACACCAACAAGGACAACCCGGAGCGGAAGGTGCGGCTGACCTTCCTCGGCTGATCGAGTCGACGACCGGGTGGAACGCGTCTCACTTCCCTTTTTGTGAAGTGCCGTTCGCGGCCGTCAGGTCGTTGCCATAATGATCTGGTGACCGGCTTTACGGATCGGATGACACGGACGGCTCAGAGGCGGCGACTACACGACGCTGTGGTGGTCGTCCCTGGGATCATGGGCAGCGAGCTGATCGACTCGGCGAGCGGCAAGGTGCTGTGGGGCGCGCCTCATCTGTTCAAATACACCGCACGGATGCATGCCGATCGTCTCCGCTCGCTGGCGGTGACCGAAGACGAACGCGCCGGTCGGACTGGCAGAATCAAGACCGGAGGGCTGCTCTCGGTTCACGAGTGGATGCCCGATCTCGGCGGCATCGAGCCCTACAGCCGGATGGTCAGCGACCTCCGGAAGTACGCCGTCCATCCGCACGCGGTCGTTCCGTTCCCCTATGACTGGCGCCTGTCCGTACGGCACAACGCGAACCTCCTCGCAGATGCCGCCCACCGTCACCTCGAACGCTGGCGCTCCCACCCGGAGCACCTGCGGCACATGAGGGACACGGGGGAGGAGCGCCCGGCTCAACTCCTTTTCGTCGCTCATTCGATGGGCGGACTCCTTGTCCGGGAGCTGTTCAGGATTCCCGGCGCCGCCGACGACGTACGGGCCGTGCTGACCGCCGGCACCCCTTTCCTCGGTTCCGTCAAGTCCGCCGTCGTGCTGGCCAGCGGCAAGGCGGGTGCTCCGTGGCTGCCGAAGAAGGCGCTGCGGGAGGCCGGCCGTACGATGCCCGGTCTGTACGACCTGCTTCCCTCGTACCGTTGCGTCTGGGACGGCGAGGACACGCGGCGCCTGACGGTCTCGGACATGACCGCCCTCGGCGGTGACGCCGACCTCGTCCGGGAGACCCAGGCCTGGCAGGCCGCCGGCGCCGGCACGGAACTGCGCGGACACAGCATGATCGTGGGCGTCGAGCAGCCCACCCCGCTGAGCCTGCGGATCGAGAGCGGACAGGCCGTCACCGGCCGGAGTCTGCCGGCTCGTCGGCCTGACGGGACGCTCCGCCGTGACGGCAGCGGCCGCGCGGTGGCCGAAGACGCCCTGGGCGACGGCACGGTCTTCCGTGAGGCGGCCGTGACCGGGGCAGCGACGGAGATCGCCGTCGCCCGGAAGCACGGGTCCCTGATGTCCTCCAAGCAGGTCAGAACGATGGCCGCCGCAGCGCTCAGCGGCCTGCGCGATCTCGCCGAGCGCGGTTCCGTGCTCGGCGCCGGACACTTCGGCCTCGACGCCCCCGAGGCCGCCCGGCCGGGCGAGCCGTTCACCATCCGTCTCACCGGCGCCGACGACCCGTCCGAGGTGCGCTGCACCCTGGAGGAGGTCACCGGCGCGGAGAGCTCGGCCCGCACCGTCCTCAAGCCCGATCGCGCCGACCCGACGACCATGTCGGGGCAGTGCACCCTGCCCGGCCCCGGACTCTTCCGCATCGAGGTCACCGGTGGCCTCGAGCCGGTGTCCCACCTGGTCATGGCAGTCGCTGACGATCACTAGTACAGGGGCACGGGGGACGTGGTGACGGAGCTCTACGGCACCGAGTTCGTGGACGAGTTACCCGTCCACGCGCTCACCTTCGACGACGTGCACGACCAGCCGCGCGTCGCCGCCGCCGAGGAGGCCGCCGCGATCACCGCACTCCTCGGCCGCCTCGGCGCCGTCACCGCACCAGGTGTCGCGCAGCCCGGTCAGTGGGACCTGAACACAGTCGAGGAACGGCTGGCCCAGTGGGCGGCCTCGGCAGGCGAACGCACCTCGGTCCTGTTGTGGATCGGACACGGCAAGGGGACGGAGCGACAGGAGCACCTGCTCGTGCCGGGGAACCCCGAGAACACCCGTGTTGGCCGCGTCGTACCCCAGACGTTCGCGTGGCACCTCCACGACGAGGCGAGGCGGCGCGTGGCACCGCACTGGGCCTTCGTGGTCGTGGAGGCATGCAGCTCGTGGGGCTTCGTGGACCGGGTCGCGGAAGAACTCACCCGCATCGGCGATACCGGCGACAAGGAACTGGCCCTGCTGCTGGTCGCGTCCGGCGAGTATCTCGGCCCCGGACACCTCGGCACGTTCCGCGAGAAGCTGACCGAGGTCCTGGACGGCTTCACGGACCACGACGCGGGGATCCAGCCCGGAGAGCTCGCCCACCGCCTCAACGCTCAGGCCGGAGTGAACGCGCGCGCCATCGGGTGCAGCAGGCAGCTTCCCTTACGGCAGAGGGCCGCACACCCGCTGCCCGTGACGGCCACCGTCGAGGACTACGACCGGCTCCACCGGCTCCTCGACACCCAGACGGACAGCGCGATGGCGCACTTGCTGCGCAGGGGGATCGGAACCGGTCTCACCGAACTCTCCTGGGGCTTCATGGGCCGGGAGGCCGACCGCAGGGACATCGCCCGCTGGGCCGCCGACCCGCACGCGCCGGGCATGCTGATCATCACCGGTACCCCAGGGGCGGGGAAGTCGGCACTGCTCGGCAACCTGCTGCTGCACGCGTACCCCGCCGTCGGCGAGGAGTTGGACGCCGCTGGATTCGCGGACCGCCTTGATCCGGATCTCGGGCTCCCCGCCGTCGACGCCGTGCTCCACCTCGCCGGTTCCACCCTGGACCACATGGTCGGCAGACTCCCCACCCTGCTGGGCATCGACCTCCCGGAGCCGGGGCTCGCCCTCCACGAGCGGATCGCCGCCCTGCGGAAGGCCGTGGAGACCCGGGCCGGCACCTTCGTCATGGTCGACGCACTCGACGAGGCCCGCGAACCCCTGCTCATCGCGGGCCTGTTGAGAGAGCTGGCCCCGCTGTCCGGCGTACGCCTCCTCGTCGCCACCCGGCCCACCGCACCCGCCCTCCCCAGCGGCCCCCCGTCACCGGGCGGCGCGGTCCGCGCGGACGAGCCGCGGGCCGATTCCGGAACGCACGCGGTACCGACTCCCGGACGCCGTGCCCCCACGGCCTCGGAAGAACTGCTCGACGCACTCGGGCGCACCACCGGACATGCGCGGGTGCACGTCCTGGAGCGTGACGCCGAGGCCGTACGCGGCTACGTGGCCCGAGGTCTGCGTCAGACCGCTCCCGGGGAGCCGCCGGCCGCCGGGCGCGACACCGCGGCCGTCGACGGGATCGCCGACATCGTGCGCGAGAGGGTCGCGGCCGGGGACTGGGAGTTCCTCCAGGCCTCGCTCGTCGTCCAGGAGATCCGGCAGCGCCCGGAGCTGCTCCGCCCGGAGCGGCTCGCCGACCTGAACCGGCTCCTCGCCCACGACCAGCGAGGCCTGTTCAACTCCGCCGTGGATCGGATCTCCGAAGGTTTTCCGCAGGCCAACGCGCTGCTGGCGGCCCTCGCCCACACCCGTGGGCGCGGCCTGCCCCGCGCCGGCCAGGTGTGGACCACGGTCGCCGCGGCACTCGAGCCGGGTGCGGAGGCCCCCGGGGACGCCGACATCGCCCTGCTGCTCCACCGTGCCGCCGCGTACGTGCTCCTGGACGGCGAGGACGGTCACACCGTCCACCGGCTCGCGCACCGTACCTTCGCGGACCGGTTCCTGGAGCGGTCGGTCCCGCGCGAGAGGGAGGCCGTCCTGCGCGCGCTCGTGGGTCTCGCGGAGCGCCGGATCGAGGACGCCCCCGACGCCCCGCTGCCCGGCTACCTCGCCCGTCATCTGTCGGGGCACGCGGCCGCGACCGGCCCCGTCGGCTGGCGGGAGCTGGCCGCCCACCCCCGTGTGCTCGACCGGATCGACCTCCCCGCCCTCGCTGCGGACGTCCTCTCCGCAGGGATGTCGCTGACTTCCGTGGCCGGAGACGCCGAACAACTGCCCGGCGCCGTGCTGGGCACCGTCGCCTCCGCCCACCTCATCCGCGCGTCGCGACCCGGCGACAGGCCGGGTCTGCGTCAACTCGGCGAGGCCCGCACCACCGGCGGGAACACCGAGGCCGGACCGGACGCCGGATGGCGGGTCTGCTGGAGCCGGTTGGAGCGGCACTCCCCGCACCTGCCGCTCGACGGCCACGTCCGGCCCGTCAAGGAGCTCGTCTCCTGGGGGGCGGAGATCCCCTTGCTCGCGAGCGGGGCGGAGGACGGCACCGTCTTGTTGTGGGGCCCGTGGGGCGGGCACGAGCCGGTCGTGGCGGTGCCCGCCCCCTTGCGCACGAGCCTGCTGGCCATGGCCGCGCTCCCGTCCGGCCACGCCCACGGCTTCCGGCTCGCCGTGGCCCACAACGACCGGCGCGTACGCGTCTGGGACCTCGGCGACACGCCCGCCGTCCACACGGAGACCGATGTGCCCGCGATCCTCACCGCCATGGCCGCGGTGCTCGGACCGCGGCCGAAGCTCGCCCTGGCCGGCACGCAGGGCTACGTCGCCCTGTGGGATCTCACGGAGCCGGAGCACAAGCCCCGGTCGGGCGATCAGCCGGGCGGACGCGTGCGCGACATCGTCGCCGTGCCGGAGCGTCGGTTGGTCACTGTCGACGAAGGCGGCTACGTCAGGCTCTGGGACGCCTCGGGCGAAGCGCCGAGGAGCCTCGTCTCCCATCGTCCCGCCACGCCCCCGACCGCCCTCGCCCTGCTGCCGGGCGCGGCCGGGGCCGTACGCTTCGTCTCCGCGCACACCGAGGACACGGCGGACGATGCGAAGGCCGCGGCGGAAGTGACCTTCTGGTCGCTCACCGAAGACGGCCTGACTCAGGACGGCGAGCCGCTGTACACCGGCGACACGGCACTGACCTCGATCGGCGCGATCACCGTGCCGGACGGCGGCGCACAGCTGGTCACGGCGGCCCGGGACGGATCCCTGTGCCTGTGGGACCCCGACACCCGCACCCGGATCGCGGTGCTCCGCGAGGGGGCGTCCGCCCGTACCGTCCGGATCCAGTCCTTCGTCGGACCGGACGGGACGCCGATGCCCGTCACCGCCTCCCGACGCGACAGCGCCGTACGACTCTGGAGCCCGCACCCGCCCGGTGCCTCGCACGCTACCGGCGGCCCCCCGGATCAGGCACTGGCCGGTGCGACGAGCGTCGACCGCGCACGGGGTCCCGACGGCGAGGAGCTCCTGCGGCTCGGGTTCCCGGACGGCACATGGCGGGTGTGCGCGGCGTCCGACGGGGCCGACCGGCCTTCCATGGACGTCAGGCCCGCGTCGCTGCCCGGAAGCCCGCCGCAGCTGCCGGACCGACTGGGTGCCCGGTTGCGCGACCGGGCCGTGCTCGACCGCGGCCGTACCGCACTGGTACTGGACGACGGAGTGATCGTGGTGGAGGCCCTCGACCCGCCGGGGACCCACCCAGGGGAGAAGGAGTCACCATGACCGAACTGGGCGACGAGACCCCCGAGGACGTCCTCGACTCGCTCTTCACCGGGGACAGTGCCCCTTTCGGTCCGTACGTCATCCGCGGCGTCCCGGTCGTAGTCGCGGGCGGGCGCATGATCCGGGCCACCCTCACCCGGCCCGGCGACGACGCGGAACGCTTCGACGTGTGCGTGTTCCGGAACGTCACGAGCATCGTCGGCGAGCTGTGGGAGCACGAGGTGCGCAGCCTGCTGCGCCTCCAGGCGCTCGGACACCCCGCACTGCCCGAATTCGTCGACGGACGGTACGACGAAGGGGTCGGCGCGGCGTTCACCCTGACGCGGCAGGCGGGCAACCGGGTGAGCGAGGAGTGGCACGAAGGCGACTTCCCGGGCTGGGCGGCGCAGAACCAGGCCGTCGTGTTCGACCAGTACAGCCTGCTCGTCGACGCCCTCAGCCAGCTGCACGGCGCCCGCATCATGCACCGCAACGTGACACCGGCCGCGATCACGATCCGCCGTACGGACAGCGAGGACCGCTACTCCTTCGCCCTGGGACGCTTCGAGATGAGCGCCCTCCTGGGCAACCTCGTCCAGTCCATGTACGCGCCGTCCCGGGACAGCGACTACCGCAGTCTCGTCAACGACCTGTACCTCGAGGCGCACGACGGCATTGAGCCCGCCCACCACCTGGCGTACCTCGCCCCGGAGACCTGGCCGTCGCTCTTCTCCGACAACGCGCCGCCGCGCCGGGACTGGGCCAGCACCGATGTCTTCGGGCTCGGGGTGTTCGGCTGGGAGCTGTTCTGCGGCCCGCTGGCCGAGAACCTTCCGGAGGCGTACGCCGCCGTGGCCGCGGCGGCACCGGCGGAGCTGCCGCGGGCGCTACAGGAACTGCACGCCCGGATGCGCGCGCACCTGAACGTGCACACCGCCGCCCAGGTGCCGCGCGAGCTGCGCAACGTGCTCCTCAGGATGCTCGATCCCGAACCGCGCGGCCGGTGCTCCTCCTTCGAGGCGGCCCGGGCGCTGGAGGAGAACTGGGAGGCCATCAGCTCGGTGTGGTCCCCGCAACGGGACACCAAGAAGCCCTACCTCGTCGCCTTCATGCCCGTGCAGTCGGTCGACACCCTCTACCGCCAGCGTCACTGGATCTCTCGCAGCCCCGTCGACGAGGCCGGCAGGGAGGAGCTCCAGGCCTTCCTGGAAAGGGAGCTGCGGCAGGCCGAACTGGTCTGGGTGTCCGGCGGAGCCAAGGGGTACGTGTACGCCGGGCGGGAGGAGCGGCTCGCCCAGGCGGAGTGGGTGCTGATCGGCGAACGGGCCGTGTGGTTCTGTGCCTTCCTGTACGACGAGAAGCTCACCGGAGAGATCAAGAAGACCCATGACGACACTCTGGTGATCAAGTATGTGGTCGACCGGAGGTTCGCACCGGAGGTACTCGCCGCCCGGCCGCGGCGCCGGGTCGGCCGGATGGACCTCGTCCCGTACAAGATCGGGCAGGCCCTCGGCGACCAGGTGCACGAGGACCGCCCGTCCTGGGTGCCGATCACCGAAGCGGTGAAGGCGGCGAGCGCACCTCCGGACCCGGAGAACAAGGAACTCCTCCAGTCCATGCACTTCATGCTGGAGTACCAGGGAGTCATCCACCGGGCCCGCCAGTACGCCTACCGGCTGCCCGACGACGCCCCCGAGGGCAGGACGTACGTGCTGGAGCACGACCCTAAACGGGACCGCGAACGCATCAACAACTCACCGCTGCTCACCGCGTACGCGGGGGATCGCGTGCGCCGGCCCCCCCTCGGGGACTTCGCCGACGCGCTGCTCCACGAAGAGGGCGGCGGCACGCTCACGGTGGTGCGCGACGAAGGCGGCAAACCTCACTTCGGCCGTGACTCCTTCGAGGTCAGGATCAAGGGCAGGGCGGACGCGGACTCCGTGACGGTCATCGCGCTGAACGGCCAGGCGCTGCCCGAACGGGGATGGATCCGCCCGGCAGGGGACCGGGGTACCGAGATCCAGTTGCGCCGGATGGCACGCGGGGTCGAAGCGCTGCGGCAGAAGCACGGCCTGATGCGCGCGCTGCACAGTCCGTCCTCGATCCGCCTCAGTCGCGGCCAGTGGAGCCACGAGGACGAGGAACGGACCAAGCACCTCAAGGGCAACGCCACGAGCGTCATCGGCGAGATGCTCGACTATCACCCCTTCTACGCGCTGCAGGGACCCCCGGGTACCGGCAAGACCACGGTCGCCACCCACGCGGTACAGCAGTACCTGCGGGCCGAGCCGGGAGCACGGGTGCTGGTGAGTGCTCAGTCGAACCACGCGCTCGACCACCTCGGCATCCGCCTGGCCGAGCAGCTGCAGGAGGAGATCGACGAGGGGAAGGTACTGCTTCTGCGGGAACTCCAGGACAGCCGGGGCCCCGGTGAACTTCCGCCGGCCCTGCGGCCGTACACCCTGTCCACGCTGACGGAGCAGCTGAAAACGAAGATCATCGACGCGGCGCGCGACACCGCCGTCGCCGCGGAGGACGATACCGAGCTCAGTGACGCGGAGCAGCACCTGAGGGAAGAGTGGGCACGGATCGTGAACGGGAACGAGCTCGAGATCTCGGACCGGATCAAGGCCGGAGCCAACATCGTCCTCGCCACCTGCTCCATCGCGGGCACCCTGAACGACGACATCCGCGACGCGAACGACGTCTTCGACTGGGTGATCATCGAGGAGGCGGCGAAGGCTTGGCCCACTGAGATCATCATGCCGCTCGTCCTCGGCGTGCGCTGGACCCTGATCGGCGACCACCGGCAGCTCGGGCCACACCGTGCGACGGACCTCGCCGGCTTCCTGGCGGGACTGGCATCGAACAAGAGTGACGAGATCGTGCGCCATGTGAAGGCCACGGACCGCTACCTGCGCCACATGGCACTCTTCGGGTCCCTCTTCGCGGAGCCGACCGGGGACGCCACCGGCGAGGACGACGGGAACGGCGAGGGCAGCGCGGCACGGAAGGCGGGCGCCGTGAAACCGCGGCCCCGGCCTATGCCCGTACCCCCGCCCCGGCGTGCGGCCGAGCCGCGGAGTCCGGCCGAACCCCGCCCGCTCAACCGGCTGGTGAGCCAGTTCCGGATGCACCCGTCGATCGCCGAGCCGGTGGCGAGGACCTTCTACCAGCAGCGGACGGAGGGAGGCAAGATCGTCAAGGACGACAAGGGCCTGCCCGTCAGCTTCCTCGAGTCGCCCCCCACTCAGGACAAGAGGCTGCACGGTCTCCGCCGGCCGGACTTCCTGCGGGACATGCCGCTCGTCTGGCTCGACACCTCACTGCGGGACGACTGCAAGGACCAGCCCTACTGGAGCAACCCGGGCGAGGCGGCGATGGTCCGGGACCTCGTCGTCACCCTGCGGCAACAGCGGACCGCGCCCCAGGACCTGGCCCTGCTCACCCCTTACGCGCAACAGAAGAAGCTGCTGCGCAAGCGCCTCGAAGAGCGAGGACTCCAGGACGAGGTGCACACCGTGCACTCCTTCCAGGGACAGGAGGCGGATCTCGTCGTCGTCTCCCTCGTGCGCTCCGTCGAGCAGGGGCCGCACCCGCGGCAGAACGTGGGCCACGTCGCCCAGCCGGAGCTGGTCAACGTCCTGCTGTCACGGGCCAGGCAACTCCTCGTCGTGGTCGGTGACCTGCGGCACTTCGAGAAGCACGGCGGGAGGAACTGGCAGACCGTCATCGACGTCTTCGGGAACCAGAAGGCGATCGTGCCCGCGCCCGCGTTCCTCGACGCCGAGGAGGCGGGGGACGCATGACCGGGACCGTCGACATCGCGGTGCCCTGCCACGTCGTGACCCTCAACCTGGTGCTCGGACCCGAAGCCGGGGCGACCACCCTGGAGGGCCTCGTCGTACGCGGCATCGTCGCAGGCCGGCGCACGGTCGAAGAGCTGGCCCACCTGTTCTCCCTGCCGCACCGCGTGATGCTGGACGTGATCCACGGTCTGTGGACCAAGGGCTACGTCTCCATCGACTTCTCCGACGGCTTTCTCGAACTGACCGACGCCGCCAAGGACCTGATCGCGGCGGGAGGCGGCCTGGAGGACGCCTCCACCCAGACGGAGCAGCGCCAGTTCGTCTTCGAACCGCTGTCCGGGTGCGTGTTCGTCTTCGAGCGGTCCCTCCTCAGGCCGCCCCCGGACAGCCTGGAAGTCCCGATCACCCAGGGGGTGGGGGCCGACGACCTGCCGCGCGGCGAGCTGCTGCGCGCGGTGCGCGCCACCGTCCGGCACGAGCAGCGTGACAAGGGGCTGCGGAGCAACATCCTCGACGTCTCCTTCGGCAACCCGCTGTTGAGCACCGACGGAGGCGTTCGCTGGCTCGCCGTGAGTGGGACCGTCCAGATCGACCCCGAGACGGACCGGCTCGCGCTGAACCTCGCGGACGCCTCGGGCTGGAACCGCTCCGCCCGGGACCGGCTCCGCAGCCAGATCGCGGCACTCGCAGAGCGCAGTCCGGCCGATCCCTTCGTCACCTCCCTGCGGAACAAGGCGGAGCCGGCCAGCCCGGAGCGCACCGACCTCGGCCACCTCGCCGACCGGCTCGCCGCCCTGGTGGCGGAGGCCCCCGACGCGGAACCGGCGACGATGCCCGCGCGCAACGAGGAGCTGACGGAGGTCGCCGGACAGATCGCCGAACGAGTCCACCAGCTCTCCGGCTTCCGGGCCGCCGCCACTCCGGTCGCCGCGGGGGAGGACGTGACCTGGTGGCGCGGCGAGCTCATCCGCCGGGCCCGGCACCAACTCGTCCTGTCCGTCCCCACCATCGACTATTCGGCGCTGAACGACGTCTTCCACGAGCTGGAGGCGGCCCTCGCGCGGGGCGTCACCCTGGTCTTCGTCTGGGGAACCGATCCCACGGCCACCCTGCCCTCCAAAGTGGAGAACGCGCTCTACGACCTGCAGGCACGGCATCCGGAACAGGTCCTGCTCGCCGACCGGAGCTCCCGCACCCGGGCCTGTGTCCTGATCCAGGACGACGAGCGGGCCTTCGTCGGAACCCGCAGCGTCCTCGACTTCGACCCGGGCAGCAGCGTCCTCGTCCAGGCCGCCCCGGACGCGGCCGGCCCCGCCCGCTGCGTCGTCGACCTGCTGGTGTGGGCCCGGCGAGTGTACCCGTACCGTTCCGACAGCAGGCGCATCACCTTCCGGCACGAGGACTTCGGCCGTACACGGGAGACCGCGGTGGCCGCCCCCGTGCCGGCGGTCATGGCGCCGGACCGGCTCCCCGCCCCGGACGAGAACTGGGAGGCGGACCCGGTCGCCGCACGCGCCGTGTGGGCCGCCGAGTGGGAGGACGTCCATGCTCGGCTCGTCGGCGCGGTCGCCGCCCTCCACCACGGCGACCCCATCGTCCGCACGACCGACGACGCCGACTACGGAGACGCCGTCCACCAGGCCCTCGGCGGAACGATGGACCGGCTTGTCGTCACCGACGACCGCGCCGACCGCATCGTCTGCGGAGACGTCCTCGCCCGCCGGCTGCGCGCCCGGATCGACGCCGGCGCGGTGCTCCACCTCCACCATCCCGCCCTCCCGGCTCCGGTGTCCGCGCCCGGGAAGTACGACGATCTCCTCGCGGATCTCCGTCGGCAACGGACCTACCGCGAGGGCCGCGCGGCGGCCCGCGCGGTCGTCAGCGACCACGAGGTGCTCACCGGAAGTTACTCCCCGCTCGGCCGGCCGACGGCCCGGTCGGTGTCGAATCCGCACAGCGGACACATCGGGCTCCACATTCTCGGCGCCGACTTCGCCGTCGCCTTCACCCGCACCCTGGGCATCCCCGACTGGGACACCCTCCCGACCCGCGAACGCGCGGCCTCAGCCCGCCCCGCGGCGCGGGCCGCGGACAGGGGTGCCGACGCCGCGGCGCGGCTCCCCTGGAAGATCCTGGAAGCGCGTGCGCGGGATCCGCAATGCCCGCCCGAATCGCTCCGTGCCGAGATCGCCAGAACGCTCCGCGAGAACCCCGACCCCGGGCCCGACTGGGACACCTGGGCGAACTGGCTGCTCACGGACGCCTGGCGGCGGAACGCCTTCATGGAGGCACACCTTCTCGCCGCCCGGATCGGACGGTCGGCCGCGCTGTCACCGGCGCTGACCACCGCCGCGGTACCCGTGGAGCACGGACCCGCCGGCGAGCTGCTCTTCTTCGCGGTGGACGAACTGCGTACAGGTTCGCCGGGCGAGCGGGCCGTCGCCCTGGTGGGCACGATCGCCGAGCTGCTGCTGCGCGGTGGCGAGTCCGGGATCCTCGCGTACACCGAGCTGACAGGTGGCGACGACGCCTTGGAGGGGATCCCGCCGACCTGGTCGGAACTGGCCGAACTGGCCGTGGCGTACCACCAGGACACGCTGACGGCGCTTCCGCTGACCCTGCTGGCGGGGGAGGAGGAGCAGTTCTCCAGGGCCGACCGGATCACCCGGCAGTGGCGGGAACTCGCGGCGCGGGCCCAGAACTTCGTCTCCTCCCGGCAGAGCTTCGGCTTCGCCTCCGGACGGTACGCCCACGAGACGCTGTGCGCGCCGGACGGTTTCCTGCACGGGATCACCACCGTGGGACTGGCCGGTGGGGGCACGGCGAGTGCGCGCGAGGAGCTGGCAGCCCTGTTTCCCGACCGGGACATGAGGGCGTACATCGACAAGATCGTCGCCGACATGCCTCGGCTCCCGGGCCCACGCAAGCGGCAGCAGATCCAGTGGAGCCGGCACCTGAACTACGCCGACCGGCTCGCCGGCATCGTCGAGGACGCCCGCCGGCTGATCCTGGAGACCGCCGGACCGGAGGACCAGGGGAGTGCCTGGAGAGCGGCTCCGGAAGGTCACCTGCCCCTGGCCGCGTTCGTCACGACACACTGGAATCAGCTCTTCATGGAGGCGGAAGCCCTCGGAGATCCGCACCGGATTCCGGCCCTGGCCCTGCTCACGCAGTTGCGGCCGCTGAGTAGATCCCTGAGGGAGTCCCATGACCACACCGCTGCGTGACCTGCTGGCAAGCTGGCCGGGCCGCTTCCGCCACCCGGCCGTGCTGATCGCGCTGGCCGACGGAACCGCCGACCCCGACGGAAAGACGCTGGGCGACGGCCTGCTGAGTGCGCTCGGCGGCCGCAGACCCGACGACGTGTTCGACCACCTCCTCCGGGAGGGAGAGTTCATGGCGACGGACGCCATGCTCCACGAATGCGCGGAGCTGGCGGAGACGGCCGAGGCACGACGGGCCGCGCTGGAGGCTGCCCGCAAGCGGGCCGAAGCCGCCGTCCAGCTGGAGGGCAAGGAGCTGGTGCGCCGCGCCGAGGCGGCGGGCCTGGAGATGCGGCAGGACGAGGTGGACGGCTTCGCCGTCGTCGCCCGTCGTCGCCGGCCGGAGGCCCAGCGGCTGATGAAGGAGCGGGCCGAGGCCATCGACCAGGCGATCGAGGACGAGGCACGGATACTGCGGGCCCGCATCGCCGCCAGGTCCGCCGACGGGGAGGCCGATGCGCCGGACCCTGACGGGACCAACTCGGACCTGGAAGAGCTGCTCCAGGCCGGCCAGTTGAAGATCGTGCGCTCCCGACTCGCCCACGAGCCCGCCGGGGCCCTGTTCCCCGAGGCCGTGCCGCCCTTGCGGCCGGCACAGTGGCGCCAGCTCACCCCGGAGCGCGTCCTGCACCTGATCCGCGACGAGACGGTGCAACGGGACGCCGGGTTCGCCCGGTGGAACCCCGTCGACCGGTACGGGCGTGAACTGCTCGACGCCTACGCCGGACTCGAGCACAACCACGAGCGCTCCGCGGCGGACTTCGCCGCCGCGCTGGCCGGGTTCCTCGGCTCGGACGGCCCGGTGCCCCGAGCCGACCGCCGACCGTACGGTGACGGATTCCTCACCTCGCTGGACGGGCTCTTCGCCGAGCAGCCGCTGCGCCGGCTGCACACCTCCGGACGGATCGATCTCTTCGTCGCGCGCCCGGAGGTGCGGGACGTTCCCGTGGATCTCGTCGACTCCGCCGGGCAGCGGCCCCGCGTCGCGATCGGCCCGGACCTGGAGCCCTCCGGGTACCTGGGCCGTACCAACGTGGCCGTGGTCACCCTGCGCGATCTGCTGCGGCTGGCCACCGTACGGGAGCGGCGTGCCGTCCTGCTGTTGCGGCGGATCGCCCGGCAGTGGCCCGTCACCGCGCTGACGGGCCCGACGGCACAGGACTTCCAGCGCGTCCTGGGCACCGACCGGGACGTCGCATGGCAGACGCTGCGCTGGATCCTCGACCTGACGGGGGCCGGGGACGCGGTCGCGGCCGACGCCATGGCCGGCTGCACGGGGATGGACCCCGGGCTGTTGCTCGTCATGCTGCACGCGGCCGTGAAACCGGACGGGGCATGGCCCGGCCCCGCGTCCGGGTCGCGCCGCGTTGCACCCTGGGAAGACCAGCCCCAGCTCGTCGAGGCGTTGGAACGGGAACTGCTCGGCCGCTGTACGGATCCGCAGACCGAGGCGGCGTTCTGGGCGGCGCTGGTCGTCGCGGGGCCGGACGGCAGGACGTCGGCGGAGGACATGCGGGTCATCGCGGAAGCGGTGGCGGAGGGCAGGAACGTCGACGCCCCGATCGCCGCCGGCACCGAGGCCCTGCTCGCCAACGGCATTCTTCAGAGGGCCGCCGGGGGAGAGCTGACGCTGCGGAACTCCGGTCTAGAGCGGCGTCTGTGGCAGCGGGCCGACACGGAACTGGTCGAAGCCGTCGAGCGGATCCCTGCGGAGACGGCTGCCCAGGCCGAGTGCGCCGTCGCTCCGGAAGTCGCGATGCTCACGGGCTGGCCGGCCAACCGTCACCTTCTGGCACCGTCCTATCCCGTCTTCCAGCACCTGGCCGAGACGGGGAGCGCGAAAGCCGAGGAACTCCTGGACCAGGCCCGCGCCGTCCTCGCCGAGACAGCCTCCTCCGACCCTGACGTCCCGGTCGGCACGGCCGCGCTGTACACCGTCTTGACGTCCCTGGCCGCGCAGTTGCCTTCCGTCCACCCTGACGTGCACGTCGACGTGCGCTGTCCCGAAGACACCTGGGTCTCGGTCGACGACGCCGCCCTCCGGGTCGTGTTCCACGAGCTTCTGGACAATGCGGCCGAGGCTCTCACAGCTCAGCAGGGCGGCACGATCAGGATCGACGTGGCCCTGGAGGCGTACGACGCCGTTGTCGACGTCCGGGACAGCGGGACGGGCCTGCCCGCCGAAGTACGCGGACGGGAACGCGTGGTGTTCCGCGAGGGGTACTCCACGCGCGGTGCGGGCCGGGGGACCGGCTTGGCCCGCGTCATGAAGATTCTCCAGCTGGTCAGACCGGACTTCGCCGAGATCCGAGCCCTGCCTTCGGACGCAGCACCGTCGACGCTCAGGGGCGCACGCTTCACGGTGGTGCTGCCGCTGACCGACACCGGACGTCCGGCATGACGTGCTCGATGTGACAGACGCGTTTTGACGGTGTCGGCTGCGTGCGGAGTGGCGACCGCCGTCGGGCTGCCGGTGCGGTGCCATGCCTAAGCAGGCTGCTAACGGATCCGCGGACGACCGAGAGCCGAGCCCGACATCGTGAGCGTACTGTGCGAAAAGGCAGCGGATCTTCTGTCGAGCTCGGCCAGCACCTTCAGCGGGAACTGTCCAGCGGGTCGTATGCAGAGGCGGATCTCCTGACGCTGGCCCGCCACGCGTTCCGACGATGCGGCGGCGATGTTCACGGGTTGTGCTAGGTCATGACTGTTTCACCCGTGGCTCGTTTCGCGAGGTTGGAGATCATCGCGAGGCGGATCATGCTCTCGGAGTGGGCGGGTTTGGCCTCGTAGTCGCGGGCGAGGCGGCGGTGCATCATGATCCATCCGAAACTTCGCTCCACAACCCAGCGCCGCGGGATCACGGAGAAGCCTTTGACCTGCTCATTTCGCGGAACGACATCGACGTCGATGCCGAGCGAGGCACCGTGCTCGATCACTTTCTTCTTGTAGCCGGTGTCGACCCATGCCTTGCTGATCGTGGGGTGGCTGGTGGCGACGCGGGTCAGGAGCTGGATGCCGGCCTCGTTGTCCGAGATGCTGGCGGCGGTCACCGTGACCAGCAGTAACAGGCCGAGGGTGTCGACGACGATGCTGCGTTTACGGCCGACGATCTTCTTGCCGGCGTCGGTGCCCTGGGTGTGGTGCGGTTTTCACCGACTGGGCGTCGATGACGCAGGCGGTGGGCTCGGCCTTGCGCCCCTCCTGCTCACGGACCATCCGGTGGAGATGAAGGCCGAGTTTCTCGATCGTGCCGTCGGAGGACCAGGTGCTGAAGTACCCGAAGATGGTGGCGGCCCCCCCCAGGCCGTCAAGATCGGCTCCATCAACGCCCAACGGGCATCGGACAGATCGCTCGGATAGGGCAGGCGGGAGGAATGCGGGGTCATGTAGACAGTCATGCAGGTGCCTCGCCGTGGCGCCATCGCTCGAACGAGCGAGGCAAAACAATATCTAGCGGGTCATTATCGAACCGGAAAGGAGCTATCGCTCCAATCGCGGGTGAATCGACCTTCCATGACGACCCTTAAGTCTTCGCAAAACTCGTAAAAGCCCTGGACAGCGGCAAGTTCACCAACCGGCGAACTGTCCCATACCTATCCATTAGCGATGCGAACGTCCTCTAAGTGAGCGTTTGGTTCGCTTTCGCGGTAGTTCTTGGCAGATTGCGTCCCGGCATGGTCGCTGTACGACGACCCGTATACGGGGATAAGCCCTCAATGACCCAGTTGGGGAGTCTGAACGGCGCAATGATGGAACCCGGTCCGCCGAGCCGCCCGGCGGCTGGCCGCGGCCGGGGAAGTCGAGATCACCCAGGGCGGGAAGCCCGTCGACCCGGCCGGGGCGCGCGGCCCGGTCCGGATCCGCCGCGCCGGCCGGCGTACCGCCGGCTGAAGGAGTGCGGAAGGCCCTGCCGCGACACGTGTGCCACGAAATCACCTGGCAACGTGCGGCATATGCCGAAGCAACAGTGACACCGTAATTCTTTCAGCATGAGTGAAACGCATGAACGACACGGCACGCATGGCGCCGTGCTGGACGTCGGGTTCGAGGACCGTGTGCCGGGACCGCGACTGCTGCTGTACGGCCTCCAGCACCTGCTGGCCCTGACCGGCATCTGGATCTTCCCCGCCGCCGTCGGGGCCTCCTTGAGCCTGTCCGACACCTCGGTCAGCCACATCGTGCAGGCGTGCTTCCTGATGACCGGTGTCGTGACGATCCTGCAGTCCAGCAAGGTGCTGCGGCTGCCGATCGTGCAGGGCCCCACCGCCGCGTTCCTCGCGGCGCTGCTCGCCTCCGGCGCCACCTACGGGCTCGGGGTCGCGTTCGGCTCGATGATGGTGGCCGGCGCGGTCTTCATGCTGCTGACCGTGCCGGTCAGGAAGTTCGGCCTGTTCGGGCACCTCGCGAGGTTCGCCGCCGACCCGCTGGTGTTCGGCACGCTCTTCGTCATCATCGGCGCCCAGCTCGCCTCCATCGGCCTGCCGGACTGGTTCGGCACCAAGGGCACCGCGGGCTTCGGCTGGCACAGCTTCTGGATCGCCGCGGCGACCGTCGCCACCGTGTTCTGCTGCATGATCTTCGGTGGGAACACGCTGATCAAGCGCGGCGCCGTCGTGTGGGGCATCGTGGCCGGCTCGGTGCTGGCGGCGCTGACCGGCAGTTGGTCCCTGCCCGGCCTGGGCGGCGCCGCCGTGGTCGGCGCCCCGCACTTCATGCCGTTCGGGTTCGGCGTGGAGTGGCCGGTGGTCCTGCTGATGCTGCTCGCCTTCCTCCAGGCCGGCGCCGAGGCGATGGGGATGTACACGCTGGTCGGCGGCTGGGGTGGCCGGCGGCCCTCGCTGACCCGGGTCAACCGCGGGCTGTTCGCGGAGTTCCTCGGTTCCGTCGTGGGCGCGGCGTTCGGCGGCATCGGCACCACGTCCTACCCGGAGAACGCCGGCATCATCCGGGTCACCCGGATCGGCAGCCGCTTCGTGACCATGGCCGCCGGCTGCTTCGCCCTGGTACTGGCCTTCCTGCCGCAGGTGAGCCTGTTCATCGCCGGACTGTCCGCGCCGGTGCTCTCCGCGGCCTCCACGGTGCTGTTCGGCATCATCGCGATGAGCGGCATCCAGATGCTGCGGGACGTGGAGTGGGACGACCTCAACATGGCGGTCGCCGGTACGTCGTTCATCGTCGCGCTCGGCACCCAGTTCCTGCCGGCCGACGTCGTGGCACTGCTCCCGGAGGACATCTCGGGCATCGTCACCACCCCGATGATGGTGGGCGTGGTGATGCTCGTCGTGCTGCACGGCGTCGTCAACTTCGGTGTCCGGCCGCTGCTGGAGCGGCGCGGCGCCCGCCCCTCGGCCACGCCCGGCACCGACGTCCGCCCGGGCCGCGCCACCGACCAGGACAAGGAACTGGTGGCCCCCTGACCGCCGTCGGCCGACGCACCCGCAGCACCTTCCCGCCACCCACGGAGCCCACGGAGCCCACGCACCGATGATCAGCCACCACGTCTACGGCGACCGCCGCCCCCTCGACCTCAAGGGCAAGTTCGCCCCCTACTTCACCGGCCGCACCGCGGTCGTCTCCATCGACATGCACGAAGGACACCTCTCGCAGGACCCGGCCTGCCCCTGTCCGGCACCGCGCGGACGCGAGATCATCGCGCCGGTCGACGCCTTCCACCGGGCCGCCCGCGCGGCCGGCCTGCCCGTCGTCCACGTACGCTCCGAACTGCGCGCGTCCGGCGCCGACGACCTGCGCGGCACCAGCCCCAGCGCCTGGCGGTCGACGTTCACCGAGCACGTCGGGGAGATACCGGGCGCCGCCGAACACGCCCTGGCCGGCAGCCGGTGGACCCGGTTCGCCACCGAGGTGCTGGACGGCGACGAGATCGTCACCGGCAAGAAGCGGCTGTCCGCCTTCTACCCCACGGACCTCGACTTCCTGCTGCGGCAGCTGGGCGTCACCACGGTGGTCCTGGACGGCATCATGGCCGACTGCTGTGTGCTCAACACCGCGTTCGACGCCTCCAACCTCGGCTACCGGGTCGTCGTCGCCGCCGATCTGGTGCGCGGGACGGACCCGGACATGGAACGGTTCGCGCTGCACACCGTCTCCCTCCACCTCGGCCTGGTCATGGACGCGGCGGATCTGCGGGCGGCGTGGTCCGCGTCGGCCGTGGCCGCCGGCTGATGGGCGGGCACACGGCCGCCAGGAACGTCGCCTGGTGCACGGCGGCCACCATGGTGATGTCGATGGCGGTGTCGACGTTCCCCACCCCGCTCTACCCGCAGTACGAACGGCTCCTGGGCATCGACGCCTTCGGAGTGACCTGTCTGTTCGCGGCCTTCGCCGGCGGCGCGGTCGGCGGTCTGGAACTGCTGCGCCGGTTCGGACTCCGGCTGCGGCCACGGACGCTGGTGGCGGCCTCGGGCGCCACCGCCGCCGTCGCCGCCACGGTCCTCGCCCTCGACGCCGGCCTGGTGCCGTTCGCCCTGGCCCGGGCGTTGTCCGGAGCGGGCGCCGGGTCGGCCTCGGCGGTGGCGACGGCCTGGCTGCACACGACCGTGGAGTCGCTGCCCGCACCCGCGCGGCACCGGTGGCGCACCAGCGCCCCGGCGCTGAGCATGCTGGGCCTGGCCCTCGGCCCGGTCCTGGCCGGTGTGCTGGTCGGCGGCGCGGGACTGTCCCGGACGACCGCCTACGCCCTCCTGGCCGGCGCGGTGACCGTGGCCACGGCGGGAGTTGTGCTGACCGGACGCGACCAGTCCGGCCGTCCGCGGCCCGCCGCACCCGTACCGCGCGGACCACGAGGACCGCGCGGACCACGAGGACCGCGACCGGTGATCGCCCTCGCACCGCGCGTCCGGGCGGCGCTGGCCTTCGCCACCACCGGGGTGTTCGGCGCGCTGACGCCGACGATGCTTGCCGCGGTGACCGACCATCCCTCCACGGCGCTGCTGGGGGCCTGCGCCTTCCTGCCGTTCGCCGCCGCGGCGGCGGGCGGGCTGCTGCCGGCCCGGCCGGCCGGCACCGCGGCCGTAGTCATGGGCACCGGTCTGGTGGGACTGGGCGCGGCGACCTCGTGGCAGTCGGCCGGGCTGTTCCTGGCCTGCTGCCTCGCCGCGGGCGTGGGCAGCGGCCTGCTCTTCAAAGGAGCGCTCGGCGAGGCGCTCGGCGCGGCCGGTACCCGGCTGACGGACCGGCGGACGGACCGGCAGGTGGTCGGCGCGGTCGTCATGCGCTGGGCCTACACCGGCCTGGCGGTGCCCGTCCTGGGGCTGGGGCTGGCCACCACCCGGCTGCCGGTCACCACCGCGCTGACGGTGTTCGCCGTCCTGCTGTGCGCGGCGCTCGCGGTGTCCTGCGCGCCTGCCGCGATGCGCGGACTCCACCCGCTGCCTGGCGAGAAGGAGACCTGATGAGCGAGAGTTCCCTCATGACCGCTGTGGACGATACGGCCGACGAGACCGCGCCGAGCGCCCGGACCGGCGACGGTGCCGAGGACGCCCTGGAGGACGTGCTGTCCGCCATCGGCGCGCGCATCCGCAGGCACCGCCGGGACAAGAACATGACGCTCCAGATGCTGGCGGACCGCTCGGGGCTCTCCGTCTCGATGCTCAGCACCGTGGAACGGGGCCGGATCAGCGCCTCGGTGGGCACGCTCTACGCGATCGCGACGGCGCTCGACGTCAGCCTCACCGCCCTGTTCGCCACCCCGCCACCCGACGAACCGGTCGTGCCGCGCGAGCGGCAGCAGGTCATCCGCACCGGCGGCGGAGTCGTCCGGCGGCTCGCCCTGGACCTGCCGGAACACCGCTTCGAGCTGTATGTCGACACCTACCCGCCCAACGCGTCGCACGCCGCCGTCCCCGCACGCCATCCCGGGCACGAGTACGGGGTGGTGCTGAGCGGCGCACTGGTCGTCGGCCTGCGGCGAGCCGAGCACCCGTTGCGGCAGGGAGACGCGATCCAGTACCCCACCGACCAGGAGCACCTCATCACCAACCCGCACCCGCGGGAGGCACACGCGGTCTGGATCAACACGCGCCGCGTCTGAGGCGATGGCCGCGAGGCGGAAGGCTGCGCCGCCGGGAGTGCCGTCCCGGGGATTTCGTCGAGGTCCCCGGGACGCCCGTCCGCTGGACGGCCGAGTGGTCAGGGCGTGTCGACCAGGGTCCGGCCGTCCGTGAGCGCGAGTGCGGCGATCGCGCTCGCGTAGGCGGACTGTACGCGGGAGCGCTCGGCGGCGTCCGGTGTGGCGTTGGTGCAGGCCGGGCCGGCGCTCGACCCCGACATCAGCTGGGAACAGGGGCCTGGCTTGGTGTCCGGCAGACCGAGACTGTGCCCCAGTTCGTGAGCGGCGATGCGCGTCCTGTCGTAGCCCTGGGCCACGGCCTGGCTGCCGAGTTCGACGCGTACCTGACGGCCCGGACGAACGGGTCCGAGCGTGGCCTGCGGCCAGCCCGTGGTGGCGACGATCACGATCTCGGCCGCGGAGCCGGAAGTCGCTTCCACCAGGCGGACGTTGCTCACGTTCGCGTTCCATGAGGCGACTCCGGCCGCGACGGCGGCTTCCCAGCCCGCGGCGCCACTGTCGTCGTAGCGCAGGGTCACCGCTGCCGCCCGCGCGGGGGACGCCTCACTCGCGGGAGCGGAAGCGGGAGCGGGAGCGGCGGTCGCGGCGCCCGACATGGCGAGGACGAGGACCGTGGCGGAAGTGCCTGCCGAGAACCAAGTGCCGAGGGGCATTGCTGCTCCTTCTTCCGTGGGGGGGTGTTCCGTGGGGGGTGTCCGGTGGGCGGTGAGGTGGGGGCTGGACGGACCGTCGACCGCTCCTCCGGGGCGTTGCGATGGTATGCCTCGCACTCCGCTCCCGTCATGTACCTGCCACGATGAATTTCCGTCAGAATCCGCCCGAGCAGGCCGGTCCACAGGATGAAGGTCGGGCGGCCACGCGAATGCGGTGACGGGGCTCGGCGTCAACCCCCGCAACGCTGAGCACTGCCACGCGGCCACCAACGAGACTGGTCACGCCCACCCCAGGTCGGTGCCCCGATGCCCCCGCGCAGGCGCAGTCGAGAGTGGCGCCGCCCGGCCCGGGCAAGCGGCGCCGTCCGTCAGGTGGCAGCCGTCGGACCGGCTGGAGCGGCGTACACGCGGCGCGCGGTGCCGCCCTGATGAGGCAGGTACGCCTTGCGGTAGGCGCGGGGCGACAGGCCGTACCTGTCCTTGAACGTCCTGCTCACCGCAGGGGCGTTCGTGAGGTTCCAGCGTTCGCTGAGCACCGCGATGGTGGTCGCCGCGTGGCGTGGGTCGACGAGGTCCAGCCGGAGCCGTTCGAGCCGGCGGTCGCGGACAGAGGCGGACACGGTGGTGCTCCGGCGGGCGAAGATGCGCCGGACATGACCGGCCGACAGGTGGTGCGCCCGGGCGATCACACCGGCGTCGATGTGCTGGTCGAGGTGGTCGTCGATCCACTGCGAGAGGCGGGCGAAACGGTCTTCGGCGGGCGACGGCCCGGTGCCCCCCGCGGCGACGGCGAGCACGGCCCGGACGAGGGCCTGGATGGCCTGCGCGCAGTGCCGCCGGACCTCGTCGCCCATACCGCTGGGCGGTGGCGCCACCTCCCGCAGCAGAGCGGCCAGCGGACCGGAGGCCGGCAGGTGCGTGCCGTGGTCGAGGCAGGAGTAGTCGACGGGCGGCAGCCAGGTGTCCTCCTCGACGAACCCCAGCCCGACGATGAGCCATCGATGCCGGCCGGAAGCGGCGATCCAGCCCGCGTCCGTGCACCGGTAGAAGGCGAACTCGCCCGGCTCCAGCGTCACGGTCCGGCGTGGCTGGAACACGGTGACACGTCCTTCGAGGCACATGCCGAGGAACAGCCCGGGACAGCGGCTGGACCGGGAGGGGCGGGCGTCGACGGAGTCGTCGGCCTCGACGAGGCAGAAACGCAGGTCGCCCATGGTCCAGGACTGCAGGCTGAGGGTGGCGGCGGTGGGGGACCACCGCAGGGCCACCGCGTCCTCGCCCGAGCCCGCCGTACCACCGGCGGAAGGCGCGAGGTAGCCGACCAGCTCGTCGGGGAGCCGCACGCTCGCCGCGTGCCCGGCGGCGTCTGTGGATGGGGTCATCTCGCCCTCCAGTCCGCGATCCGTCCCCTCGCGTCGCCATCGCATCGGCGCGGCTCGGCGCGCTCGGGCGTGGTCCCGAAGGGGTGGTGTTCGCCCGGACCGATTATCCGGGCGAACACACGCATGTCACTACCCGGCGTCGTGCGCGGTGAGTGACTCGTCGGCCGACTCGTACACCGAGAGCAGCTCCGCGACACCGGGCGTGGGGTGGGCGCCCCAGCCCGGGTCGGGCCAGCCGGCGGAGACCAGGCCGAGTTGCTCCCGGAACCACGCGTCGAACGGGTCGGTGGAGTTCTCGAACGCCTCCATCGTCGCCCTGATGTCGTCCGACTGCAGGTACAGCAGGCAGTAGGCGCGGTCGGCGGTCTCCCACAGGAAGCACATCTCCCGTGCCGCCCCGGTGCGCCGCTGGCACGACACGTACGCGCCGCGAGCGGGTCCTTCCAGGGCGGCGGCGAGCTCGCGCAGCCTGGGCACGTCGTCCTTCTCGACCGGGACGACCCAGCAGGTCACCTTCATGCTTCGCCTCCGAGGGGTGCCGTGCGGGTGAGGTCGGCGACCGGCAGGACGATCCGTGAGGGATGGGCCGGGCCGAACAGGACGTGCTGGTGGGCTGCCCGGGTTCGGTCCGCGCCGAGCGCGTCGCCGGTGTTGGGGTTCGCGTCCCAGCGCGGGAAGTTGCTGGACGTGACGTGGACACGTATCCGGTGGCCCCGGCGGAACACGTTCGCCGTCGACCACAGGTCGATCTCGTACGCGTACGGGGTGCCGGGCTCGATCGGCGACGGTGCCGCGCCCCGGTGTGCCTCGCGGTAGTGCGCCCGTACCACGCCGTCGGTGATGTTGAACGACCTGCCGTCCGGGAAGACGTCGCAGATCCGCACGACGAAGTCGGTGTCCACGGCGTCGGAGGCCGCCCAGACGTGGGCGGTGAGCCGTCCGATCACGGGGAGGTCGTCTTCCAGTGGCGGTGTGGTGAACGTGAGCACGTCCGGCCGGGACTCCACGGGACGCTGGTCGAAGGCGCCGGCCGGGTGCGACGGGTCGCTCATCGTCGCCCCGCCGAGGGTCGGCACCGGGTCCTGCGGGTCGTAGACGTAGGTGCGGACGCCCTCGGCCGCGGGTGCCTCGGGAGCGAGGACTCCGTCGGCGGCGAGGAACAGCTCGGTGGGGGTGTGGGCGGGGGGCCACCCGGGCAGGGCGCGCCACCGGTTCTCGCCCATCACGAAGACCTGGATGTCAGGTTCGTCACGGACGGGTTCGCCGTCGTTGCGCAGCCAGCGTTCCATCCACCGCAACTGCATGTCGGTCATGTTGTCGGTGAGGTTCAGCGCGAGGTCGCCGGCCGCGGCGCCGAAGGTGCGCTCGCCGACCGGGTCGGTGGTCGGGCCGCCGTGCGTGCCCGGCCCGACCACCAGCCGTGTCGGGACGCCGCGGGCCCGCATGGCGGTGAAGTCGTCGAGGGTGGTCTGCAGGAACAGGTCGTACCAGCCGCCCACGTGCATCGCCGGGGCGGTGATGCGGTCCATCTTCTTGGAGAAGTCGAGGTAGTCCAGCGCCTCGGCGTCCATGGGGTGGTCCAGCGGGAAGAAGAAGCCCTCGGCCAGCGGCATGTCCCGCATCGGTGCGAACCGGTTGAGCGGACGGTGCCGGTACCCGTCCTCGTACAGCGCGTCGGAGGCGGCCACGAACCGGGCGGCCACCTCCCGGAAGCGGGCCGGGTCGTCGGCGTACCGCCGGGCGGCCTCGCCGACGCCCATCCGCAGGAACCAGCCGACGATGGAGGTCAGTTCGAACGCGCCCTGCCGGTAGTGCATGCCGTTCAGCGGGTCGGCGGTGCGCATGCGCGGGATGATCGCGGCGACCTGGTCGGACGCGGCGGCCGCGGCCATGGCCGTGAAACCGAAGTACGACCCGCCGTAGAGGCCGACCTTGCCGTTGGCGCCGGGCAGCGTCGCGGCCCAGCTCACCGCGCGGGCGCCGTCGTCGTACTCGTCGCGGAACGGCCGGAAGACACCGTCGGAGGCGTTCACGCCGCGCACGTCCTGGACCACGACGATGAAGCCGCGGCGGGCGGCGGTGACGGGGTCCAGGAACAGCGGGTGGAATCCCATGGTCGGCGGATTGTCCTTGCCGTAGGGCAGCCGCGTCATGATGACCGGCCAAGGCCCCTCGCCCTGGGGGCGGTAGACGTTGGCGCGGAGCACCACGCCGTCCCGGGCGGGCATCGGCACGTCGTGGTCGATGATCACCCTTGTGGTCGGGGTTGCGGTGTTCAAATTGGTTCAGCCTTCCGGTTCGGGTTCGGGGTCGGGGTCGGGTCGCGCGGTCAGGGGGCTTCGACTCAGGGGGCTTCGACCGTGAAGACGTCGATGGTGGTGGCCTCCCGGCTGCTGCCGCCCCAGCCGAGGAAGACCCGGTCGGTCAGCCACCGGTAGGGCTCCGCGCCGGTGCGGAACACCGGGCGGGTCGGGAAGTAGCCGTACTCCGGCTGCCGGGGGCCGCCCCCGGTGGGCAGGGCGAGCCCGGTGTTGAGCACGTCGATCACCGTCCCGGAGTCGAGCATCAACTGGTAGCGGGCCTCGACGAGCCAGGAGCCGTCCGGCCGGCGGATCGCCCAGTCCGCCCCGCCGGGCAGCACCTTGCCGCGCAGCCCGCCGCCCTCGACGGTTCCGCCGGTGATGGGGACGACGGTGAGATCGCCGGCGCCGGTGTCTCCGACGTGGTGGCCGGCGGCCACTTCGGCCACGATGGTGAACGCGTGCCGCAGCCGCGGCGGGGTGACGGTCATGCGGTGCTGCCTCTCTGTGAGGGGGTGTGGCGGGAGCGGGGCCCCTGGCCCGTCCCCCGGTCCGCTCGGCGGTGTCACGCGGTGCCCTTCCTGCCCAGCAGGCGGGACAGGCTGGCGACGCCGACCGCGATCAGCAGCGCGGCTCCGTTGAACACGGAGCCGACCCAGGAGGGCGCGCCCAGCAGGGTCAGGCCGCTGACGCTGACCGCGACGAACAGGACGCCGATCACCGTCCCGAGCACCGAGGGCCGGCCCACGTCGACGACAATGGTGGACAGCAGCACCGCGGTGAGCGCCGGGAACAGCATCGACATGCCGTTGTCCGAGGTGGCCGCGGACTGCCGGGCCAGCAGCAGCACCCCGGCGACGGAGGCGAGCAGTCCGGAGCCGACGAAGGCACCGACCTGGACGCGTCGCACGTTCACGCCGATCAGCTCGGCGGCGGCCGGGTTGGAACCGATCGCGTAGAGCCGTCGGCCGGTCGGGGTGTTGGCGGTGAAGAACCACACCGCGGCGGCGAGCACGGCGACCACCAGGACGATCACCGGGAAGCCGGACCAGTCGGCGGAGCCGAGCGTGGTCAGCTCCCCGGCGATCCCCTGGGTGATCTGCAGGCCGTCGGTGTAGGCGAAGATGACGCCGCCGAGCAGGGTCGCCGTACCGAGCGTCGCGATGAAGGGGTTCATGCGCACATGGGCGACCAGCAGCCCTTGCGACAACCCGATGAGAACACCGAGCACGAGCGCCAGGCCGACCGCGACGGGCAGCGGCAGATGGTAGCGGGACATCGCGGACGCGGCGGTGACCGACGCCGCGGCCGCCACCGCGCCGACCGAGAAGTCGAAGAACCCGGCGATCAGGGGGATCAGCACGGCGAGGGCGACGACGAGGGTCACCGACTGGTTGGCGGTGAGCGCCGCCCAGTTCCGGGCGGTCCCGAACGCCGGTCCGGAGACCGGGGACAGCCAGAAGGCGAGGGTGAGGACGATCAGGAGCAGCAGCAGCCCGTACCGCTCCAGCAGTCCGACGGCGGTGCGCCCGCCGCGGACCGGCAGGCCCGGCTTCGCGGTGGCGCGGTCCGCTCGGCTGCCCGCCGCACGGGACTCGTCTGTCGGTACGGTCATGACGTGGGCACCCTTCCTGCGGCCAGCACGGCCTGGGCGATGGTGGATTCGCTGAGTGCGCCGCCCTCGATCTCACCGACCGGCACGCCGTCGTGCAGGACCAGCACCCGGTCGCACAGGGCGGCCAGTTCGACGAAGTCGGAGGAGACGACGATCGCGGTGGCACCGCCGGCGACATGGGCGCGGACATGCGCGTGGATGTCCCGGCGGGCGGCGGCGTCGACGCCCTGGGTGGGTTCGTCGAGCAGCAGGGCCGCCGGCCGCGGCCAGGTCGCGCGGGCGATCACCGCCTTCTGCTGGTTGCCACCGGACAGCGCCGTGAACGGGACGCTCGCGTGGCCCGCCCTGACCCCGAACGCGTCGGCCCGCTCGACGGCGTCGCGCCGTTCCCGCCGCCGGTCGACGCCCCAGGGGCGGGTGTACGCCCCGAGCACGGCGCACGAGATGTTCTCCCACAACGGCCGGTCGGGGAAGGCGGATTCGCGGGCGCGGTCCTCGGAGACGTAGACGATCCCGGCCGCGATCGCCTCGCCCACGGTGCGGTGTCGCCGCGGTGTGCCGCGTACCTCGATACGGCCCCCGGTCAGCGGGAGCCGGCCGGCGAGGGTGCGCAGCATCCGGCTCCGTCCGGAGCCGAGCGTCCCGGCGACGCCGACGATCTCACCCGCGTGCGCGGTCAGCGAGCACGGTCCCCATCCGGGCCCGGTGGCGTCGTGCGTCCGGAGCACCGGGGCGCCGCGGGAGCGGCTGGGCCGTTCGCCCGGTGCGGCCGACGGCTCGGCCGCACCGGTCATCAGCTCGATGACGTCCGGCTCGGCCAGCCCGGTGTTCGGTCCGCTGTGCACCAGGCGTCCGTCGCGGAGCACGGAGAGGTCGTCGGCGCACGCGAGGATCTCCGGGATGCGGTGGCTGACGTACACGATGGTCGCCCCGGCGTCGCGCCGCTCGCGCAGCGCCCGCAGCAGCAGGTCGGCCTCGTGCCGGGGCAGGCTCGCGGTGGGCTCGTCCAGGACGAGGATCTCCGCACCGGTGGGTTCGTCCGCGCCCGTCGCCCGGGCGATGGCCACGAGGGTCTTCATGCCGGGCCGCAGCCTGCCCACCGTCGTACGCGGGTCGAGGGACAGGCCCGCCCGCTCCAGGGCCCGGCCGGTCGCCCGGTGCAGCCGGGACCAGTTGATGCCGGCGGCCAGCCGGGGGAAGCCGCCGACGAGGGCGAAGTTCTCCGCGATGGTGAGGTCGTCGACGAGCCCCAGGTCCTGGTGGACGAAGCGCAGCCCGGCCCGGTGCGCGGTGGACGCGTCCCAGCGTGCCGCGTCCACGCTCACCCCGCCGACCGCGACGGTGCCGCCCGGGTCGGCGTGGTGGATACCGGCGAGGATCTTCAGCGTGGTCGACTTCCCGGAGCCGTTCCCGCCCGCGAGCGCGTGGAACGTCCCTCGGGAGACCGTCAGGTCCAGTCCGTGCAGGACCCGTACGCCGTCGAAGGTCTTGCTGACGCCCCGGAGCCGGAGCGAGGCGGGGGGAGTGGGCGTCGGCTGCCCGGTGCCGTCGGCGGTCATCGCCACGTCCTGCGGTAGGCCGACCGGTAGTCGACCGGTCCGTCGAAGTTCTCCCCGGCGGCCGGCAGGTGGTGTTCCGCGTCGACCAGGTACCAGCCGGTGCCCGAGGGCACGGTCGGCCGGCCGGCGAACACCCGGTTCAGTCCGTCGACCGCGGCCCACGCAACCCGGCCCAGGGACATGCCGGTGCACGCCGTGGCCCTGCCCTGGTGGATGTAGTCGATGGTGTCGATGCCGCACTCACCGGCCAGCACCGGCACCTGCACGGAAGCCGCTCGCAGCGCCGCGGCGATGCCGCCGGACATCATGAACTCGGAGTCGACGACGACGAGATCGACGTTCCCGGCCTGCAGCAGCGCGGTTTCGAACTTCTGCCGGATCTGGCCGACATCGGCGGTGGTGATCGTCACCGTCTGCACGACGTCGCAGCCGGCGCATGCGCGGATGGCGGTCTCGAACCCTTCCGCCTGGTAGTCGCCGAACGCGACGCCGCGGAACTCGACGTGCAGGATGTCGGCGTCCCCGCCGGAGCGCGCGATGGCCCACTGCGCGCGCAGTGCACCGGTCTCGCGGGAGAACTCGGCGGGGCCGACCCCGTCGTCGCCCAGCGGCACCGTGACGTCGAACAGCGGATCGCCGCCGCCCTGGGCGGGATCGTCGCAGTCGAAGGAGGTCAGGGAGGCGACGCGGATGCCCGCCGCCCTGGCTTCCTTCAGCGCGGACCGCACGGGCGCGCAGTCGATGCTCTCCAGGATGATCGCGTCGGCGTCCGCCGCCACCGCCTGGCGGACGCATTTCGCCCACGCGCCGTCGACGTTGTTCTGGCCGTCGCACACGGAACCGCGCCAGCCGATCGCCCGCACGGCCTCCTTCGTCTGGCTGGTCAGCTCGGCCAGCCCGGGGATCTGCTCGAACGCCGACAGGATCCACACCGACGTGCCGGTCGCCGGCGCCGGTCCGTTCGTCGGCGGGGAACCGTCGTTGCCGGCGTAGCCCGCCTCCACGGCGGTCCGGGCCGCCCGGACGACGGCCGGATCGGTCGCCGCCGACGAAGCCGACGGGTCCGCCGAGCAGCCGCTGAACACGAGCGCGGCGCACAGGACGCCCGCGGCGACGACGCCGCGCGAGGTGCTCCGGATCTTCATCACTGCTCCTTGTCCGGGGTGGTGGGAGGAAGAGGAGGAAGAACAGGAGCGCATCAGGCGAACACGTCCGGTATCGCGGTCGTCCAGGAGAAGGCGGGCTCGACCTGCGAGGCCAGCCGGATCAGGGTCGCCTCGTCGGCGGGACCCCCGATCAGCTGGGCGCCGACCGGCAGACCGGACCCGGTGGAGTGCACGGGCAGCGAGATCGCCGGCAGTCCCGCGATGTTGGCGAACGCGGTGAACGAGACCATCTGGTTCTCGGTCAGGCGCGGCCCGTCCGGATCACGGTTGGCCTCGTCGAGCACCACACCGAGCGGCGGCGGGGTGGTCGCCATCGTCGGCGTCAGCAGCACGTCCCAGGAGGTCTGCCACTGCCGTACGACGTCACGGCTCTCCCGGTGGATCCGGTGCGCGGCGCGGGCGTACTCCGCCGCGGTCCGCTCCGTGCCGAGGCGACGGCGGTGCCGCAGATAGGGCTCGGCGAGGGAGACGTCGTCGTAGTCGGTGGTCCACAGCCACGCGTTGATGACGACCTCCAGGTAGCCCTGGACCGCTTCCGGCGAGTACCCGGTGAACTCCGCCGGTTCGACGACGTGACCGAAGTCCTCCAGGACGGCGGCGAGGCGCTGCGCGGCGCGGACGCAGTCGGGGTCGACGGGCAGCCCGGTCGGGGCCTCGGTGAGCAGGCCGATCCGCAGCCGGCCGGGCGCCGCCCCCACCTCGTCGGCGAGCGGCCGGCGCAGCGGGGCCGCGACGTCCCACGCCAGCGGATCGGGCGCGGCGAGCACATCGAGCAGCGCCGCCGCGTCGGCCACCGTCCGGGTGATCATGCCGTCGGTCACGCCGTGCTCCCACAGCGGGGCGGCCATCGGTACCCGGCCCCGGCTCGGCTTCAGCCCGACGGTGCCGCAACAGGACGACGGCATCCGGATCGATCCGCCGCCGTCCGACGCCTGCGCCACGGGGGCGAGCCCGGCGGCCACCGCGGCCGCCGCGCCCCCCGAGGAGCCGCCGGCCGAGTACGACGGGTCCCAGGGGTTGGCGGTGGCGCCGTACCGGCGGTTCTCCGACACCGACATGGGACCCATCTCCGGTGCGTTCGACCGGCCCATCAGCAGCATGCCCGCGTCGGTCAGCCGGTCGATGCAGACGTCGCTCTCCTTCTGGACGACGTCGCTGATCCCCAGCGAGCCGAGCGTGTTCGGCTGGCCGGCCGCCTGGGTCAGCTCCTTGACCGGGACCGGCACGCCGAGGAACGGCGGCAGCGGCTCACCGCTCATCACCCGCTGCTCGGCTGCCTCGGCCGCCCGCAGCAGCTGTTCGTCGTCCCGCCAGACAATGGCGTTGACCAGGGGGTTCAGCCGGTCCAGCCGGTCCAGGCAGAAGCGGGCGACCTCGATGGGGCTGACCTGCTTGGCCGCGACGAGCGACGCGATGCCGAGCGCGGAAACTGTGGGATGCACGGGGACCACCACCTTTCGATTGCGGGTACTGTCCGCCGAAAGGCCACCGTGCATTTGCCGCTGTGACGCCTGTTCTTGCTCCGGACGAACATCGGCGAGGCCGCGCGGGCATCACCGACCTGAACAGGCGCGCGGGCAACAGGTTGGGGAGTGACTGCGCCGTGATGATCGGCCGCTGGTCCGCGCTCCGGTGGCGGTCCCACCACGACCGCACGGACCCTCGGGGACTCAGGCCAGGGACCGCCACGCCGCGACGAGCGCCGTGCGCAGCACACCGATCTCCTCCGCGCTCAGGTCCGCGACCATGTGCTCCTCCAGCAGGCGGGCGGGCTCCGCGTACTCGGCGAGCAGCTGCCGCCCGGGGGCGGCGAGCAGGATGCGGCGTTCGCGCCGGTTGTCGGGGTTGGGTTCGCGGCGGATCAGGCCACGGCTCTCCAGGGCGCGGACCATGTCGGCCATGGACTGGGCGGTGACGAAGGAGTCGCGGGCGAGCTGGGCGGCGGAGACGCCGTCGTGCCGCTCCAGCACGGTGAGGGCGGTGTACTGCAACGCCGTGATCCCGGCGGGCTTGAGCAGTTCCTCCAGCCGGGCCCGCACCGCCAGTTCGGTTCGCTTGATCAGGTAGAGCAGCGAGGTGCTCACGTTCGCGGCGTGCGGAGTGACGGTCCGCGCGGGTGGGTTCATGCCGTTTCCTTCACTGTGTGCCGCGGCTTGCGACGGCACCCTCACCTTAAGCCATTGACAGGAATCCTGATGGACGTCAGTCTGAGCAACCAACAGGATTCCTGTCGATCGAGTGTCGTGCCGACGCTCTCGGCACTCTGGTTCCCTTCACTTGCGAGAGGCCCCCTCATGGATCTTCACGGCAAGGTCGCCGTCGTCACCGGCAGTGGACGCGGCCTCGGACTGGCCTACGCGCAGGCCCTCGCCGCGGCCGGCGCCGCCGTCGTCGTCAACGACGTCGAGCAGACGGCGGTCGACTCGGCCGTCGGTGCCATCCGGGCCCACGGGGGCGCCGCGACGGGTGTCGTGGCGGCCGTGGGCAGCGGTGAGGCGGCGCAGCGGCTGGTCGACACCGCGGTCGAGGAGTTCGGACGCCTCGACGTGCTGGTCACCAACGCCGGCATCCTGCGTGACCGCGTGCTGTGGAAGATGACCGACGACGACTTCGACGCCGTGGTCCGCGTGCACCTGCGCGGCACCTTCACCTGCGCCCGGGCCGCCGCCGTCCGCATGCGCGAGCAGGGCACCGGCGGCCGGCTCGTCCTCATCTCCTCGCCGGCCGGACAGCGCGGTAACTTCGGCCAGACCAACTACGCCGCCGCCAAAGCCGGCATCGTCGCCATGGCCCGCACCTGGGCCCTGGAACTGGGGCGGGCCGGGATCACCGTCAACGCCGTCGTCCCCGTCGCCGCCACCGAGATGACCAAGACCATCCCGGCGTTCGCGCCGGTCATCGAGGAGTCCGAGCGCACCGGCACGCCGCTGCCCGGCTGGCTGCGCAAGGACGAGGGCCTCGGCACCGTCGAGGACGTCGCCGGCCTGATCACCTTCCTCGCCTCCGACGCCGCCAAGGACGTCACCGGGCAGGCCATCGGGATCGGCGGCGACCGCCTGGCCCTGTGGGCCCACCCCAAGGAGAAGGCCGTCGCCTTCGCCGAGGGCGGCTGGAGCGCCGAGGCGATCGCCGCCCAGTGGTCCCACGGCGTCGGCGCCGAGCCCGAGACCTGCGGCATCCCCGCCCCCAAGGCTCCGGAGGCATGAGATGGAAGCACGCGCACTGGACCTCGACCGGCTGACCGCCATCGACGTACACACGCACGCGGAGGTCTCGGCGAGCGGACACACGGCACTGAGCCCCGAACTGCTGGGCGCCTCCGAGAAGTACTTCAACGCCCACGGCCACCGGCAGCCGACGATCGACGAGATGGCCGGCCACTACCGCGAACGGCACATGGCCGCCGTGGTGTTCACCGTCGACGCCGAACACGCCACCGGGCACCCCCGGATCTCCAACGAGGAGATCGCCGAGAACTGCGCCGCCCACGCCGACGTCCTGATCCCGTTCGCCTCCATCGACCCGCACAAGGGCCGCGCCGGCGTACGCGAAGCACGGCGGCTGGTCGAGGAGTACGGCGTGCGCGGTTTCAAGTTCCACCCCAGCATCCAGGCGTTCGCCCCGAACGACCCGCTGGCCTACCCCCTGTACGAGGCCATCGAGGAACTCGGCGTACCCGCCCTGTTCCACACCGGCCAGACCGGCATCGGCGCCGGTGTCCCGGGCGGCGGCGGCATCCGCCTGAAGTACTCCGACCCCATGCTGGTCGACGACGTGGCCGTGGACTTCCCGCACTTGCGGATCATCCTCGCCCATCCGTCCTTCCCCTGGCAGGACGAGGCGCTCGCGGTCGCCACCCACAAGCCGCACGTGTACATCGACCTGTCCGGGTGGTCCCCGAAGTACTTCCCGCCGCAGCTCGTGCGGTACGCCAACAGCCTGCTGCGGGACAAGGTCCTCTTCGGCTCCGACTATCCCGTCATCACCCCCGACCGGTGGCTCGCCGATTTCGAGAAGCTCGACATCAAGGCCGAGGTCCGGCCGAAGATCCTCAAAGAGAACGCCGCCCGCCTGCTCGGCCTGCTCACGGACTGAAGGAGCCGATCGTGTTGAACCAAGGCATCGGCTCCTGGCCGGCCCGCCGGGCCCGCAAGACGCCCGGCCGGGCCGCCGTCGTCCACGAGGGCCGGACCTGGACCTACCGGGAACTGCACGAGCGCGTCCTGCGGCTCGCGCACGCCCTGCGCGCCCTGGGCACACGACACGGCGACCGCGTCGCGTACCTGGGCCCGAACCATCCGACGTTCCTGGAGACGCTCTTCGCCGCCGGGGTGCTCGGAGCGGTCTTCGTCCCGCTCAACACCCGGCTCACCGCCCCCGAACTGGCCTACAACCTGTCCGACTCGGGCAGCACCGTCCTCGTGCACACCGCCGGCCAGGCCGGCAGCGCACGCGCCGCGGCAGCCGAAGCCGGGGTGACGCACCGGATCGCGCTCACCGGCGACGATGACGACGAGGCGCTCGGCTACGAGGGACTCCTGGCCGGCTCGCGAGCCGACCACCTGGACGAGACGGTAGGGCTGGAGGACCCGTGCATCATCATGTACACCTCCGGCACCACGGGCCGCCCCAAGGGCGCCGTCCTCTCCCACGCCAACCTCACCTGGAACAGCGTCAACGTCCTCGTCGACACCGACCTGGCCGGCGACGAGGTGACCCTTGTTGCCGCCCCGCTGTTCCACACCGCCGCACTCAACATGACCTGCCTGCCCACCCTGCTCAAGGGCGGCCGGGTGGTGCTGCTCGAAGCCTTCGACGCCGACCGTGCCCTGGAACTCGTCGAGAGCCTGGGCGTGACGTACATGTTCGGCGTCCCCACGATGTTCGACGCGATGGCGGCCCGGCCCCGCTGGGCGGCCGCGGACCTGTCGAGTCTGCGCACCCTCACCTGCGGCGGCGCCCCCGTCCCCGCCCGCACCCTCACCACCTACCTCGACCGCGGCCTGGCCTTCAGCCAGGGCTACGGCATGACGGAGGCGTCCCCCGGAGTCCTCTTCCTGGACAAGGAGCACACCTCCACCAAGGCGGGCTCCGCCGGCCTGCCGCACTTCTTCACCGACGTCCGCGTGGTCCGGCCCGACGGGCGCGACGCCGGCCCCGGTGAACCCGGGGAGATCCTCGTCCACGGGCCGCACGTCATGACCGGCTACTGGGGCCGGCCCGCGGTGACCGAGGCCGCGTTCGCCGACGGCGGCTGGCTGCGCACCGGTGACGTCGCCCGCACCGACGCGGAGGGATACGTCTACATCGTCGACCGGGTCAAGGACATGTTCGTCTCGGGCGGCGAGAACGTCTATCCGGCCGAGGTGGAGGACGCCCTGCTCACCCACCCCGCCGTCGCCGAGTGCGCGGTCATCGGCGTACCCGACCCGGTCTGGGGCGAGGTCGGCCGCGCCGTCGTCGTCCTCACCCCCGCCGCGCGCGCCGACCCGGACGACATCCTCGACCAGTTGCGGGGCAGGCTCGCCAAGTACAAGATCCCCAAGTCGCTCGTCGTGACGGAGAGCCTGCCCCGCACGGCCTCCGGGAAGATCGTCAAGTCCGTCGTGCGTGACACGTACGCGACCGGTCCCGACGCCCACCCCCACCCCTGACAGCGCTCACCAGCAGGGCCGGCCGGCCTGCGGAGGCGCGCGAAACCCGGCCCCGATCAGGGCGTCGCGCTCGACGACGCCCAGTGCGACCACCCTCGAAAGGCAGGACCGCCCATGCCCACCACCGCGAACGGCCTCGGCGAACTCACCGCGCTCAGCGGCACCGACCTCGGCCGCACCGCGTGGCGAGAGATCACCCAGCAGCGGGTGAACACCTTCGCCGACGCCACCGATGACCACCAGTGGATCCACACGGACCCGCAGAAGGCGGCGAACGGACCCTTCGGCGGCCCCATCGCCCACGGCTACCTCACACTCTCCCTGATCATTCCCCTCTTCGGTGAACTGCTCAGCATCACCGGCACCAGGATGAGTGTGAACTACGGTCTGGAACGGGTCCGTTTCCCCAGCCCCGTCCCGGTGGGCGCGAAGATCCGCCTGCACGGTGTCGTCGGCACCGTGGAGGAGGTGAAGGGCAACGGCGTGCAGATGCCGCTGACCTTCACCGTCGAGGTCGAGGGCAGCGACAAGCCGGCCTGCGTCGCCCAGGCGGTCTACCGCCACTACGCCTGACTGCCCCGCCGCTCCACGGGGCGAGGACCAGGACGCCGGCCTGACGGCCCAGGCCGGCGGGCCGTGGCCGGCGCCGCGCACGGTGGTGCCCGGCGCGTCGCTCAGACGACGTCGGTGACCGTGCGCATCGCGTCCGCCAGGGCGCGGCCGATGGCCCTGGAGCCGTCCGCGTTCGGATGCAGCGGAAGCGCCGGGTGGGTGGGGACGAAGCCCTCGATGTACCGGTCGGCCGGGTCGGCGCACGAGTCGTGGCCCACCCCCAGGGGGTAGGTGTCCACGAACGTCGCGTCATGGCGAGCCGCGGAGCGCTCCAGGACGCCGGCGAGGTGGTCGACCTTCTCCTGGAGGTAGGTGGCGTCCGCGCTCCACAGCGGCTGGACGGGGAAACAGCCCCCGGGACGGATGTAGTTGCCGTACCCCACGACGAACACCCGCGCGCGGGGCGCCAGCCGGTGCACCGTCTCCAGGACGGTGTCGAACTGGGGGGCCCACGCGTCGATGACGTCCGCCACCTGGTCGGTGCCGCCCTCGGTGTTCTCCGCCGCGCAACTGCTGCCGGCCGGCTCGGGCAGGACGTTCACACATCCGAAGGCGGTCGTGACGAGGCTGGTGTCGTTGCCGCCGATGGTGATGCTGACGAGGTCGGTGTCCTCGGACAGGGCCTCGTACTGGGGAGCGGTGCCCGGGTACTGGGAGGTGCTCAGGTGCTCGACGGTGGCTGCCGAGCAGCTGACGTCGGTCAGGTCGACGCCGAGTTCCCCGGCGGCGATGTGCGGATAGTCGGACAGTGACCGCATGCAGAGCAGGTTCGACGCGTCGACGGGCTGGACCAGTGGCGCGGCGGCGAAGGAGTCGCCCAGGGCCACGTAGTCGACGGCGTCGTCCGCGGCGCGGGCGGCCGGTGCGGTGAGCACCCCTGCCGAGACGACGGCGGTGAGCAGCAGTGCGCGCAGGTGGGTCGAGTTCACGGGTGGGTGTCTCCTTCGCTGAGGCGGCGGGGGACGGCCTCGCTTCGCACCGGGCCCGCACCGGGTGTGCCGCAGGGCCGCGGGACGAGGCCGACGAGGACTCGTCCCCTCGCCTACCGGTCGGTAGTTTTGGGGTGCGCTCCATCATGGCGGCCGGCGGGTCGGGCGCTTCCATGTCCGGAAACAGAGTTCGGTGAGGTGTTTTGTGGCTGCGTACAAGGCCGGACCGGTCACCTTCGGCGGCACACCGGCGCACGAACTGCTGCTGCGGCTGGCCGCCGACCTGGAGCGCGCCGTAGTGGCCGAACTGGCCGAACAACTGCCCGTCTACGGTGCCCTGCCGACCGAGCACCTGCACGGTGACGTGGCGCGGATCGTCCGGCTCGGGCTGTCCGACTTCGCGGCGGCACTGGGTGAGGGGCGGCTGCCGGACGACGCACGCGTGGCGTCCTTCCGGGACTCCGCCGCGCGCCGGGCCGAGGAGGGGCTGCCGCTGGACGCCGTGGTCAACGCCTATTTCATCGGCGCCCGGGTCATCCTCGCGGGGCTCGTGGGTGCCGCCGGCCCGCCCGACCCGCCGGGGGTGAACGCCCTGCACGGGGTGACCCTGGAGTACCTCCGCCTGGTCACCGGGGCGGTCAGCTCCGGGTACGTGCAGGAGTTGCAGACCAGTGCGGGCGAGCGGCACGGGGTCCGGCAGCAACTGCTGGCGGGCCTGCTGGCCGGAGACCCGGCGCGCGCGGCGCAGGAGACGGGAGCGGACCTGCCGGCCGAGTACGCGGTCCTGGGGCTGGTGCTGGGGCCGCATCCGGACGAGAGCAGGCCGGGCGTCGACCCCTCGGTGGCCGCCCGGCGCAAGCTGCGCCGGGTGCGTACCGCCCTCGACCACCACTCACGGGGCGCGTCCCTGCACACCCTCACCGCCGACGGCGGCCTGGTGCTGCTGCCGTACGACGGTGTTCCGGGCGCCGGTCCCGGAGGGGAGGCGGGCGCGGCCCCGGCCGTGGTGGCCCGGCTGCGGCAGGCGGCCGGCGCTCCGGTGACGGCCGCGGTGCTGACGGCGACGCCGGCCGCCGTGGTGGACGCCGCCCCCGTGGCCGCCGAACTGGCCGCGCTGGCCGTCGCGTCGGGACGGCCGCAGGGCCTGTACCGGCTGGCCGACCTGGCGCTCGACCACCAGCTCTCCCGGCCCGGCCCCGCCGCCGACCACCTCGCCTCGCTGCTGCGCCCACTGGAGGAACGCCCGGAGCTGATGGCGACGTTGCGCGCCTACCTCGGGGCGGCGTGCGACCGCCAGGTGGCCGCGACCCGGCTGCGGGTGCATCCCAACACCGTGCTGTACCGCTTGCGCAAGGTCGCCGAACTGACCGGTCTCAACCCTGCTCGGGCCACCGATCTGCCCACCCTGCACGCGGCCCTGGCCTGTCGCGCCCGTCGCTGACGACGGCACTGCCGGCGAGGAGTCCACCGGGCCGGCACGAGATGCCCGTGACCCGATGGAGTGCCCGTCAGGAGGCCGGGCCCACGGTGGGCGGCGTGGTCAGACGGGAGCCGAAGAAGTCCACCCGCAGCGCCAGCTGACTGGTGCCGGCGTTCCCGGACGCGTCGAACCCGGCCGCGATCGACGTCAGGTCGACGGGGAGGCCGGCCGCGAGCAGCGGTGAACCGTCCCCTCGCGGGCGGGCGTTGGTGATGTCGTCGGCCGGGTTGCCGCCCAGCTGGGGGTCCTCGGTGATCGCGCCGGCATCCGCGTCCGGTGCGAGGACCCGCGGACCGTAGTACGCGTTGGTACTGAAACGGACACCGGGATAGCCGGTCCGGAACCGGGCGCCGGCGACGTCCTCCCGTGCGTTGACGAACACGTTGTTCAGGACGTGGTGCGCGTTCTTCGCGGTCAGGTGGGTCCCGGCACTGCCGGAGGACTCGAAGAATCCGACGGTGTTGTCCTTCAGCGGCTGTCGCGTATTGTACATCAGGTTGTTGTGGATGACGTTGACGCCCCTGTCGCCGTGCGGGTTGACGTAGTTCCGGTCGACGTCCTGGATGACGTTGTAGCGCACCACGGCCGTGCCGAAGCCGAAGCCGCACAGCAGGATGCCCTCGCCGGAGTCGTGCACGTAGTTGCCCTGGATCAGGATGTTCGTCGCACCCCGGTCCGGGTCGATGCCGTTGGAGTCGGCGGCGTTGACGCGCGTCTCCACTTCGGCCACCTCGTTGTTCTGCACGACGACGTCGTCGCAGTAGTACAGCTCGATGCCCGACACCCCCGCGCCGTCGACCAGGTTGTTCTCGACGGTCGCGCGCTGGACGCTGGTCAGGTAGAGCGCGTCCCAGCCGTACTGGGTGTCCCGGTTGGTCAGGTAGTTCCCCGAGATGCCGATGTCGTGGTGGGGACGCCAGTCCGGGTCCTCGGTGACGGTGCCGTCGGTCGCGGCCTTGCCCACCGCGCGGTCGCCCCAGCCGGGCTCGACGTCCTGGTAGCGGTAGGTGCCCATGCCGGAGAACTGCTTGAAGGCGACGTTCGCGAACGCGGTGTTGGCGATGACGTTGTCCCGCACCGTGACGCCGGAGAACCGCGAGACCGTGCGCGCGTCGCCCTTCAGCCCCTCGAACAGGATGCCGCCGGTGCGCTTGGACCGGTCGAGGCCGCTGTTGCCGATCGACCACATGACGCCGCTGACGTCATGGACGAAGACGTGGTGCAGGGCGAAGCCGGTGAGCGTCCCGGCGTTCTCCGCCTGGACGTGGATGCCGCGCAGGTCACCGGTGCCCGGGTTCTCCTCGCCGGGCAGCTTGCCCTCGTTCGCGCCGGGTTCGAACGTCGACGGGTCGAAGCCGTCGGTCACATTGCTGAGCTCGATGTTCGATATGTCCCAGTGTGCCTGGTTGGTCAGTTGCAGTACGTCGTTGACGACGCCGCGGCCGTTCAGCTCGGGGGCGGCGCCGGTGCCGTAACTCGACAGGACGATGGGCCGGCCGGCCGCACCCGAGCCCTTCGGGGCGAGAAGCGCGGTCGGGTCGGGGCCGGTGACGTCGGCCGGCTCGCCGTCCGTCCACCGGGTGTAGTCGTAGGCCTCCTTGGCCACTTCGTCGCCCTGGGCCGACCAGGAGCTGCCCGCCTTGAGCAGGATGCGGTCGCCGGGACCGAACTCCTTGGCGTTGACCCGCGTGAACGTTTTCCACGCCCGCGACGGCGACCTTCCGTCGGCCGCGTCGTCGCCGCCCGCCGAATCGACGTAGTACGTGGTCCCCCGCCGGCTCTTCGGAGCCGTACCCCGTACGACGGGAAGGACGCCGCTCGCGACGATCTCCCGGCCCTCGGCCTCCAGAGCGCCCTTGTCGGTGTATCCGGAGAAGGAGGTCGGATGCGGTGTCCTCGGCGCCGGTGCCGCCGAGGACACCGGCCCGGTGGCGAGGAGCATCGCCACCCCGGTGGCGGGCAGGAGGAGGCGCGCCGTCCAGCGTCTCGTTCTCGTCATGCTCGCTTTTCCCTTTCGGTCGCCGGCCCTCGGTGGGTGAGCCGGGCTCATCACGGGTGCAGACCCAGGTCGGTGACGCGCACGGGCTGCCCGGTGCGCAGGCTCCGGTTCACGGCGATGCCCACCGCGACGCTGCCCAGTCCGTCGCGGTAACCGGCCTGGCGGCGCAGCGGGTCCGCGCCGGGGCCGCGGAAGACGTCGGCGAGGAGGAGTCCGTCGCCCCCGCCGTGGCCACCGTGGTGCTCCACGACGGGAACCTCCCGGGCGACGTCCCAGTGCCGCTGTACGACGAGGCGACTGCCCTCCGCACGGGCACCGGTGGCCGCCGGGGCGGAGCCGGGGGTGGCACTCGGGTCGACGGCGGGACGCGAGACGGCAGCGGGAGGCGTGCCGTCGGGGTCGTCGGCGTGCCAGGCCAGGACGTCCGACGCCGTGCCCGACGCCACATGGGCGCGCTCGACCACCTCCAGCTCGGCCCGCCCCCGGGAGCCGTTGACACTGACCCGGTAGCCCTCCCAGGGGCTGTGCGCGGTCAGCGCGTAGCTCATGGCGGCGCCGCCGCGGTAGCCGACGAGGACGTTGAGGGTGTCCTCGATGTCGATGCCCTCGTCGAAGACGTCCCGGTCGCGCAGGTACCCGTCCGCCGCCTCCGCCTCCAGGTAGAGGCCGCGCAGGTGGTCGTCGCCGGACATGTCGAAGCCGTACGGGTCGTCCGCGGCGGCGTCGCGGCCCAGGCACGGGCGCGGTCCGGGCGGCCGGCCGGCCCCCCGGTCGCCGTAGAACCGCAGACCGCCCAGGGCATGGACGGTCTCGGGCACGTCGTCCAGCCACCAGTTGACCAGGTCGAAGTGGTGCGTCGCCTTGTGCACCGCCAGTCCTCCGGACGAGTCCTTCTCGCGGTGCCAGCGGCGGAAGTAGTCGGCGCCGTGCACGGTGTCGAGCAGCCACTCGAAGTGGACGGACAACACGGTGCCGACGGTGCCGTCGGCGACGACCTGCTTGAGGGCCGCATTGCGCGGTGAGTAGCGGTAGTTGAAGGTGACGGTCAGGCGGGCGTCGGAGGTGCGCGCCGCCTCCTCGATACGGCGCAGCCCCTCCGCGTCCGTGGTCAGGGGTTTCTCGCAGACGACGTCGACACCGGCGCGCAGGGCCGTGCACACCGCGTCGGCATGGGTGTGGTCGGGTGAGCAGACGATCAGGACGTCCACGCGCTGCTCGCGCAGCATCGCCTCCAACTGCTCGGGCCGGTAGTGGGCGGGTGCCTTGCCGGCGCGGCGGGCCCGCGCGGTGTAGTGGGCCATGCGCCGTTCGTTGGGGTCGCACCAGGCGACGGGCTCGGCCAGGTCGGGGAAGTCGTCCAGCATCGCGTTGACGTACATCGCGGCGCGGTGGCCGGTGCCGTGGACGGCGTAGCGGCGCGGGGCGCGGCCGGTCGGAGGGTGGGTGGGGGCGGCAGATGCCGACGAGAGGGAACCCATCAGTGTGCGTGACTCCTGTCAGGGGTGCGGCCGAGCATGCTCAGCCGGCCGAGTAGATCTTGTCCGAGACTTCCTTCAGGAGGGCCCGAGCCGCGGTTTCGGCGTCGCTCCGGCCGAACATGACCTCCTGGCCGTAGCGGGTCAGGACGGCTTCGATGTCACTGGCGCCGGTGGGGGCGATCGCCGGGGCGGGGCCGACGGGCCCCTGCTCGACGGATTCGACGAACGCCGCCGCGTCGCGGTCCTCCGGGGTGAGCGACTCCTGGATCTCCGAGCGCAGCGCCGGGACCGCCGGCAGGCCCCGTTCGACCCCGAGGATCTTCGCCGCCTTCCGGTCGCCGGTCAGGAAGTTGACCAGCAGCGCGGACTCCGCCGGGTGCTGGGTCTGCGCGGAGATCGACCAGTACTGCGACGACTTGACGAACTGGCTGTCGGCGGCCGCACCCCGGTCGGCGGGCAGGTCGACCAGGGTGAACGTGTCGCCGCCGCTGGCCGCGGCGTACGCGGACAGCTGGTTGGCGAAGATCACCGACATGGCCGCCTTGCCGGTCGACAACGGCGACTGGTCCAGGGGCAGTGCCGCGGCGTCGGCCAGCTGCGACCGGCTCAGCGACGCCCCGGCCTCGACGAGCCGGTCGGTCGCGTTCCAGAACGCCGTCAGCGTCTCGGCCTTGAGCACGATGCGCCCGTCCTTGTCGAACAGGTGGTCGCCGCGCTGCCGGGCGAAGAGGTCGAGCGCCGCCGAGCCGGTCAGCGGCAGCGTCCCGGCGACCTGCCCGCCGGACGCCTGCGTCACCTCGGCGGCGAAGTCCTCGTACTCCTTCCAGGTCCAGGTCCTGGTGTCGGGCAGCGTGAGCCCGAGCCGGTCGAGGATGGTGGTGTTCACGGCCACGCCGAGGACGGTGACCGTGCTCGGGATGCCGTAGAGCGCCTGCTTGTAGCGGCCGGTGTCGAGCACGCGGGGGGAGAGGTCCGGGTCGATGAACCTGGACGTGTCCAGGTCGAGCAGTGCCCCGCGGTCCGCGTACGAGGACAGATACAGCCCGTCCATCTGGATCACGTCGGGCGGGCTGCCGGCGGCGGTCATGGTGGCCAGCCGGTCCCAGTAGCCCGTCCAGTCGGAGAACTCCATGTCGACGTGGATGCCGGGGTGCTCCCGCTCGAAGAGGCGGACGGCGGCGGCCGTCTTCTTCTGGCGTTCCTCGGCGCCCCACCAGTTCAGACGGATGGTGACGGACGTCTTGCTGAGCCGGTCGGCGCCCGTCTCCTGGCCCACCGCGCAGCCGGTCAGGGACAGGGCGGTGAGGGCCGCGGCGAGCAGAAGACGCGCGGTGGTGCGGCGGGTGCCGCGCTTGAGCAGCATGTCGTTCCCTTCGTGAGAAGAAGCGGGCGTCGCTCACTTGCCGCCGGTGGTGGCCACGCCTCGGATCAGATGGCGCTGGCCGAAGGCGAAGGCCAGCAGCACGGGGACGAGGGACAGCGTGCTCATCGCGAACAGCGATCCGTAGGACGAGTCCGCCTGGGTGTCGATGAAGGACCGCAGGGCCACCGGCACGGTGTACGTGCCGGGATCGGTCAGGAAGATCAACTGGGAGAAGAAGTCGCTCCACGTCCAGATGAACGTGAAGATCGCGGTGGTGGCGAGGGCAGGACGCATGAGCGGGAGCACGATCCGCAGGAAGATACGGGGGTGGCCGGCGCCGTCGAGGCGGGCGGCCTCGTCCAGCTCGCGCGGCAGCCCGCGGATGAACTGCACCATCAGGAAGATGAAGAACCCGTCCGTGGCGAGGAACTTGGGCACGATCAGCGGCAGGAACGTGTTGATCCAGCCGAGCTGCGCGAAGAGCACGTACTGCGGGACGATCAGCACGTGGATCGGCAGCATGATCGTGAGCAGCATGACGGCGAACGCGGTCCTCTTGAACCGGAAGCTCAGGCGCGCGAAGGCATAGGCGGTCATCGAGCAGGCGACCAGATTGCCGATCACGGCACCGAGCACGACGATCGCCGAATTGAGCAGGTAGGTGCTGAAGGGGTGGGCGAGGGCACTCCAGCCGCTGGTGTAGTTCTCGGCGGCGAAGGTGTCCAGGAAGATCCCGGAGCGGGTGAAGATCTCGCCGTCCGGCCGCAGCGAACTGACCACCATCCACAGGACGGGATACAGGGCCACGAGCACCATCGCGATGAAGGCGGCATGCCGGACCACCCGTGGCCAGGACGGCAGCCGGCGAGACCGCCCGGAGGGGGACCGGGGAGGACGCACGGACGGGCGGGCCGACTCGGCGGAAACGGTGGTGAGCTGGTCAGTCGTCATAGAACACCCAGTACTTGGAGGCCCAGAAGTTGATGGCGGTGAAGGCGGCCACGATGATCAGCAGCAGCCAGGCGAGCGCGGAGGCGTATCCCATCCGGAAGGAGCCGAAGCCCTCCTGGTAGAGGTAGAGCGTGTAGAAGAGCGTGGAATCGGTGGGGCCGCCCGTGCCGCCGGAGACGACGAAGGCCTGGGTGAAGGACTGGAAGGCGCCGATGACGCCGAGCACGAGGTTGAAAAAGATCATGGGTGTGAGCAGCGGCAGCGTGACGGACCTGAACTGCCGCCAGACACCGGCGCCGTCGGTGGCGGCGGCCTCGTAGTACTCGCGCGGAATCTGACGCAGCCCGGCCAGGAAGATCACCATCGGCGAGCCGAACGTCCACACGTGCAGCAGGATCACGGTGCCCAGCGCGGTGTTCGGATCACCCACCCAGCTGCGCGAGGCGACGCCGAGGACCCCGAGCACGTCGTTGACCAGGCCGTCGTCACCGAAGATGGTCCGCCAGAGCACCGCGATCGCCACGCTGCCGCCCAGCAGGCTGGGCAGGTAGAAAACCGAACGGTAGAACGCGAGGCCGCGCATGCCGCGGTCGAGCAGCAGCGCCAGAGCGAGCGCGACGGCGAGCTGGAGGGGCACCCCGACGACCACGTAGGTGAAGGTGACCTCAAGGGACTGGTGCAGGCGGGCGTCGTGCAGCATGTGCGCCACGTTGTCCAGACCGGTGAAGCGGGCGGCCTGCAACAGGTTGTAATCCGTGAAGGACAGGTACAGCGAGACCAGCATCGGGCCGAGCGTGAGACCCAACAGGCCCACCAGCCACGGCAGCAGGAAGACCAGCGCCGCCTTGTTGTCCCGGTGGTCCGCGCGGGACCCGGCACGGGAGGGGCCTTTCGTACGGGCGGAGGTGACGCGTCGCAGTTCCGCGATACTCATCGGCCGTCACCCGGCGCGGCACCGGCTTGTCGCGAGGGGGTCGGACGCGGCCACGGGACGCGCGCACGCCCGGCGGGCGGTGGTGGCGCACTCTGTGCAGCGGGGCCTTTCACGGCTCTGGTCCCTTCGGGAGAACGGGCTCGTCCGGCGGACGAACCGCGGCGGGTGCGGGGCATGTGTCGGTGGCCGGGCCCGAGCCGGCATCCCGATGCCGGCGGGTGCCCGAGTGCGGACAGGGTCCGTTACGGGAGGTGGTGCGGGTGCGGGCGGCTGCGCCAGTACGAGCAGGTGTTCCGGTCCGCCGGTTCGGACAGGTGGCCCGCAGAGCAGGTGTGCCCGCAGAGCAGGTGTGCCCGCCGGCGCGGGCGGGCGAGGACCGCTGCGGCCGGGTACCGGCCCCGCAGGGCTCGGTCCGCGCGGACAACGGCGGCTTCGCACCGCGTTCCGCACCCCTCCTTCCACTGAGTGATCGGTCACTCGGATTCGTTGGGAGACCATATGGGCGGCCAACTAAGGCGTCAACACTCCTTGCAGTAACTGGTTTTTTCGAAACTTGAGCCATGAGACCGTGCAAAGTGAACGATCACTCGACAGCTTGTGCACCGGCCAGCCGACCGGCCACTGCTGACCGCCTGCCCGGAGCCGTACGGCGGCGGCAGTGCTTGGTAGCCTCGGGCTGCGCACACCGCGCCGTCCGGTACGTGCACGCGCGGGTGAACGGCCGTCCAGCGCAGTCCGCGGCGGCCGAGGAGGAGGGGGGACGCATGACCAGCGAAGCGCCGACGCGACGGCCGACGATCAGGGACGTCGCACGCCTGGCGGGAGTGTCCCACCAGACCGTCTCGCGCTATCTGCGCGCCGACGCCTCGATCAACGACGCCATGCGCGAGAGCATCCGGCAGGCCATCGCGCAACTGGGCTACCGCCCCAACCTCGCCGCCCGCGCCATGCGCAACCGCAAGACCGGCCGGCTGGCCCTGCTCATGCCCCCCGGAAACGCGATCAGCTCGCTGGAGATGCTCGCGGGCGCCACCAGCACCGCCCGCGACGCCGGGTACTCCGTGGAGGTCGTGATTCTCGGCGAACCCCGGGAGTCACGCGGGCAGCGGGTGCTCGAACTGGCCGACTACGGCGTCTTCGAAGGCATTCTCTCCCTCACCCCCCTGCCCGCCCTCCCGCACCGCAGGACAGCGGACGGCACCGTCATCGTCGTCTCCCCCGACTACGACGACCGGATGCGCAGCATCGGGGAACTGGCCGACGCCACCACGGCGGGCGAGATCATCGAGCGCTTGGCGGAACAGGGGCACCGGAGGTTCCTGCACCTGGCCGGCGACTACTCCCACACCTCGGCCCGGGCCCGCAAGCAGGTCTACCTGGAGACCGTCCGGCGCCTGGGCCTGGAGTCGCACGGAGTCGTCGACTGCGACTGGCTGGCCCCACGCGCCCGCCGGGCGATACTCGAACTCCCCGCCGACAGCGGTGTCACAGCCGTGATCGCCGCCAACGACCTGCTGGCCACCGGGGCGCTGCGCGGCGCCCTGGAACGTGGCTGGCGGGTGCCGCACGACGTGAGCGTCACCGGCTGGGACAACAATCCGCTGGGCGCGGAGATGATGCCGACGCTGACCACGGTCGCCGTCGACCACGAACGGCTGGGCAGACGGGCCGTACAGCGCCTCCTCGCGGAACTCAGCGGCGTCCCCGCACCCGAGGACAACTCCCTGCTCACACGCGTCATCTGGCGCGAGTCGACGGCCGCGCCGGGACGTAACACCCGCCGGGACGGAAAAAGCACGTGAGACCGTCCTCGGCGCCCCCGACTCCCGGGGCGAAGAGCAGGCCACCGCGCAGGGCGGCGCTTCCCGCTGGACCCGGCCGGCGATCACCGCCCACCCCAGCTCCGGTTCACCCGTCCCCTGGCCGACCGGCCTCCGACGACCGTGGGACAAACCTGCCCCACCGAACAAGCTCCCCGCGACCCGACCGACCACGGGGCTACAAGAACCGCCGCTCCACCATCCGCACCATGACGTTGGCAGAGTGCTCGCCACCGGCGAGGCCCACGCCCACCCCACGCCGTGCACCAGCTGCTGAGCCTGTGGAAGGAACGCCGCGCCGGCGGCGGTGAGCCGACTGCCCTGGGTGGTGCGCTCCAGCAGGGCGTACGCCGAGGGCGTTCTCCAGCCGCTGGATCTGACGGGCTCAGGGAGGGCTGGGCGATCCGCGACTCCTCGGCGGCACGGGCGAAGTGCAACTGCTCGGCGGCACGGGCGAAGTGCAACTGCTCGGCGACGACCGTGAAGTACCGGACCAGCCGCAGGTCCAGATCGGGAAGCATGCCCATGCTGCACAGCCTACCCGTGATGCGATTACTGCATGACGAGGTGCGAAACGGGTCTTGGACGGCCCGCTCCAGCCGCTGCTGTCATTCACCCATGACCATTGTCTTCGTCAACGGCGTTCCCGTGACCTCCGCGGTGTGGACGCCGCTGATCAACGAGTTGTCCACGTCTGAGCAGCGGGAGACGGTCCTGCTCTCACCTCCGGGCTTCGGCGTGCCGCTTCCCTCGGGCTTCGGGGCCACGTTCGTCGACTACCGGGACTGGCTCATCGACGAGCTGTCCCGATTCGAGGCGCCCGTCGACCTCGTCGGCCACGACTTCGGCGGAGGGTACGTCCTGGAGGTGGCGATGACCCGTCCCGACCTGCTCCGCAGCTGGGTCAGCGACACCATCGGCGGTTACGAGCCGGACTTCACCTGGCATGAGATCGCGAAGCTCTGGCAGACGCCGGGTGACGGGGAGCGCCACGTCGAGGAGCTCTTCTCCGGCACCGTCGAAGAGCGGGCAGCGCGCATGGTCGACTGGGGCATTCCCGAGCCGGCGGCCCGCGAGGTGGCGCTCGGTCAGGGCCCGCAGATGGGCAAGGCCATTCTCGCTCTGTACCGGTCCGTGCCCCGGGCGGTGCTGATCGAACGCGGCCTCGATCTGCCCGCGGCCGCTGCCAGGCCGGGTCTGGTTCCCGTCGCCACCGAGGACCACACGGCCGGCAGCGTCGTCCTTCGCCACCGCGCCGCACGGCGGGCCGGCGCTCGCGCCGTCGACCTCGACGGGCTCGGGCATTGGTGGATGCTTCAGGACCCGGCGCGGACAGCCCGCATGCTGTCGGGTTTCTGGAACGGCTTGTAGCAGACCACGATGGTCGCCGCCCTCCCCACCGGACAAGCGCTGCGCGGGCCGACCCAAGCCCCGGCCGCGCCCCCGGCCCAGCGGGAGAGGCCGTTCTCCACCTTCACGACGAGGTTGCTGGCCCGGAGAAAGGCCACCACTACTGGGGCGGGAACAGTCCGACGGCAATCCCGGCTCCCCGCTCGCCTGCCCCGTCCGGCATGAGGTGCAGCAACCGTCCGAGTGAGCCCGCGACGGAGTCATTTCCTGGCCCGCCCATCGGCTCCGGCGTGAAGGTTGTGTCAGCTCTCGTGGAACACCCGTCACGCAGTGCTTCGAGTTCTGCCCGGGTCAGAGTGAAAGGAGCGGTGCGGCCCTTCCAGCCCTGTTCGACGGCGGTCGGCTCCGCATAGCCGTGCTTCCTGGCAGGACCATGGAACTGACCGGCCCTGCCGCCATTGTCGCCGGCGGCAGCGTGTATCTGTTGCAGATACGCCCCGAAGGGGCCAGGCGGCCTGAGAGTCGATAGGTCCACGCGGTCCGGCTGCCGGCGGCGGTACGACCACCATCGGTTCGGCCACGCGCCGTAGAACATGGATCCCGGACACGACCAGACACGCCACCTGAAGACGGGAGGGTGGCACCCTCTTCAGTTCAAGCCTGACGGAGTGCGGTCACGAGCGACCGCGCGGTCCAGGGCGGCGGCCAGGGAAGAGGCGTCGCGCAGGGCGGTGTTGGCGCCGGAGCCGAAGGAGGGCGGCATCGCGTGGAGGGCGTCGCCGAGGAAGGTGACCCGGCCGGTCTCCCAGGTGTCGACGGGTTCCAGACGGTGTACCGACATCGGCGCGAGGGTCGACTGGTCGGCGCGCTCGACCAGTTCGACCACGGCAGGGTGCCAGCCGCGGACCGCCTCGCGCATCACCGAGTGCAGTTCCTCAGGGCCGGCGCTCCACAGGTCCGCGACGCCGGCCGGACAGGGGCTGTCCTCCTGGAAGCCGCAGTGGACCATCATGTACGGCTCGACGTGGTCGATGTCCGCGCCCGGGGCGAGTTCCGCGACGGCCTCGGCGACCGGACGGCGGGGCGCGGCACGACGAGTCGGCCGCGCCCGCCGTCCACATGTAGGACGGGAGTCGTGGCGGGGGCTCGGTCGAGCTGACCGGGCCCTCGCCACAACCTCGACGGACCGTTACCCCACCACCTCGATGCGGACCGGCCCGACCAGACCGGACGGCATCAGCGGGCTCGACGAGTTCAGGTCCCAGAGCTGTCCCACGAAGGTCGTGACCGGGGTCTTCGTCTCCGGTTGCAGGTCCCCGATCATGCGGTTGTACCAGCTGTTGGTGACCTCCACCTCTATCTTGTTGGCGCCGGAGCGCAGCGCGTCGGTGACATCGACCCGGTACGGCGCGCACCACACGGTCCCCGCGTCGGCCCCGTTCACCTTGACCCGCGCGATGCCGTGCACCTCGCCGAGGTCCAGCCACAGGCGTCCACCGCCGTCGAGCTCGGGCGCGCGATACGTCTTGGTGTACGTGGCCGTGCCCGAGAAGTAGCGCACGCCCGCCTCCTGATGCTCCGACAGGTCTTGGAGGAACTCCACCTCGACGGAGGTGGGCGCCCCGCGGTCCTTCTGGAAGGCGACCGTCCATCCTCCCTCCACCGCACCGACGCCCCGGCTGGCGGCGGCCTTGGCGGTGCCCTGGCCCGGGGTGCCGTGCGCGACGACCACGAACCGTGCCTCGGAGGGACCGAGGCCGAGGGAGAGGACGGTGCGGCCCCGCTCGGTCCGGAAGGTCGCCGGGGAGACGCGGCCGGTGACCGGGTCCCACAGTTCGACCGCCTTCCCGGTCGCCCGCAGCTTCACGTCGAGCACGGTGCGTACGGCCCGCCGGTTGACGACGTAGTAGACATCCGCGGTGTCGGTCCGGCGGTGGATCCAGCCCAGCGGGTCGTCGGCGTCAAAGGCGTACTCCCAGTCCCTGGCGACGCCCAGGGCGGACAGCGCCTCCTCGGCCCGGACGTTCCCGAACACCCGCCCCGCGCCGACCACCCGGTCCCGCTCGCCCTCCTCTCCCCACAACCGCCGCACCAGCGTACGGAACTCCTTGTCGCTGTCGGCCAGGCTCGGGCTGGCCACCGGCCGTTGCCCGGCGACCGCGGCACCGGCCTCCACCAGCGCGGCGATCTTCCGCAGCACCGGCACCGTCATGCGCTCCGAGGCGCCGCCGAGGTACAGCAGCCCGTACGACATCCCCGTGCGGGTGACGAGCCGGCCGTTCTCGACCGAGAGCCGGCTGAGGACGACGTCCGCGTTGACGAAGTCGAAGTCGTGGCCCAGCGGGACGTCCGACTGGCGCCGGCCGGGTCCCCACAGGGCCGGGGCGGGGGCTTCCTGCCCGTAGAAGTAGGCGACGTCCTTGACCGCCTTGCCCTGGGCCAGCATGTACGAGCAGCGCGCCAGGTAGGTGGTGAACGGCTTGGCGCGGTCCGCCCAGGTCTCGTTGCGGGTGAAGAACCAGCCGATACCGCCGAGGGTGACGCCCGGCCCGTCGTCCTGCGGCTGGTGCGCCGACGTGTGGATCATGAACCGGTTCACGCCGGAGAGCAGGATCTGGTCGGCGGTCGGCTTCAGGTCGCCCGGCATCAGGTTGCGGGCGCCGAAGGTGAACGCCTCGCAGGCGACGAAGTCGCGTCCGTAGACGTTGGCGACGCTGGCCGCGCCCCGCATGTCGACGAGGTACCGCTCTCCCAGCCGGTCGCCGGGCGCGCACGGGTTGCCGCTGGCGCCCATCGGGACGTCGGCGTGGCGCCGCACCTCCATGTCGTCGGCGGTGATCACGCGGCCGTTCTCCTGGGCCTCGGCGTAGGTGAGCCGCAGGCCGCGCTCGTGGGCGACCTCGTGGACGACTTTGTAGTGGTTCTCGGCGAGGAGTTCGCCGATGGTGTGCCGCCAGTCCCACAGGAAGCGGTCCGACTCGGCGGGACCGCCGACCACGGTGCCCGTGAGCGCGGGCAGGTACGGGCCGGGGTCGTAGCCGCGTCGGCTGCGGAACTCCTTGAGGATGTCGTCGGTCCAGTTCTGCGGACCGGCCTCGTAGCTGTCGTTGAGCAGGGCGGTCAGGCCGCGGGCGCCGATGGCGTCCTTGCCGGTCGCCTGCTCCAGGCCGTCCAGGTAGGTGGTGAGGTACGCCCGGACCCGCTCGGCGTCGAGCTTGTCGACCTCCAGGCCGGTGGCCGCCTCGGTGGTGGGCCCGTTCTGGTGGCCGGTGAGCCCGGCGCCGAGCCGCACGACGACCCAGGTGCCGCGCGGCGCCTTCCAGCGCAGCCGCCCCTTGCCGTCCATCTCCCCGGTCAGGTCGATCACCTGGGAGGTGGCGACGGCCTTCGCCGAACCCTCCTCGGGGGTGTCGATCCGGTAGTGGTCCGGTGCCTGGACGAAGCCCGCCTTGGCCTCGAAGCGGTGCACGGTCGGAGCCGTGCGCAGAACGAGGGAGCGCAGCGGCACCGGCTCCGCGCCGGTGGGCTGGGGCAGGTAGTACGGCACCTCGGCCGGCTTGCCCGGGGCCTTGAGGACGACCTTGAAGTACCGGGCCTCGGTGCGTGGCAGGAACAAGGTGCGCTGCTCGTCGCCGCAGAGCCCTTCGGCGACCTGGCGGTACGTGCGGTTGTCCTTACTCGCCCACACCTGGACGACCGTGCCGAACTCGGTGACGTCCTGCAGCGCCGCATGGGCTCCGGCCGCGATGCTCAGGCCGGTGACGGTGACGGTGTGCGGGAACTCGATCCGCACCCACGTGGGTCCGTCCGCCGTGGGCGGGGCGAGGTTGGTGATGTCCTTCAGCGAACCGCTGGAGAGCCGGGCACTGTCGAGCTTCACGCCCTGACTGCCGCCGCTCACCACCGGCGCGGTCGCGGACGCCTTCGTGGCGGAGGCGTACATACGCGGTTGCAGCTCGTGCTGCGGCCGGGCGCCGTCGGCCACCCGGTAGGCGAAGACGCGAGCGTCCTTGTACCAGCGGACGTCCGCCTCACCCGGGTAGTCCTGGAACGGCCCCGCGACATCCGTCGGCTTCGGCAGCGTCACCTGGACGGTGCGGCCGCCGTCGACCCACGTCTCGGACCAGACCACCTTCTTCATGCCGTCCTCGGCCGCCACCCAGGGCCCGCCCGTCTCCGACCAGCCCGGCGAGGCCGCCACCCCGGCCTCCAGGCCCAGGTCGGCGGCCTTCTCCATGGCGAACTTGAAGGCGTCGCGCCACTCGGCGGACTGGTAGGTGACCGGCGGGTCGACGATCTGCTTCAGCCCGAAGCCGCCGTCGAAATTGACCAGGCCGCCGACGCCCGCCTCCCGGAACCACTCCAGGTCCTTGGCGATCCCCGCCTTCGAGATGTTGCCGTCCATCCAGTGCCACCACACGCGCGGCAACGCCTCGGCAGGAGGCGTTCTGAATCCGTCCAGAAGGCCGGAGCCGTCTATGGCCGACGACAGGTCCGCCACGCGGAGAGGACCCAGGTGGGACAGGTCCGGCGGAGTGCCGCCGGCAGCCGCGGCGGTGCCGGCGGAGCCGACGAGCCCTCCGCCCGCGCCCAGGGCGGCGGCGCCGGCCGCCTTCTTCAGGAAGTTCCTGCGGTTCGTCGGCACAGTGACTCTCCATCGGGTCGAAATGGCGGCCGGTCCCGGGAGACGCACATCACATGAGATGAAACGTTTCAATACGTGTGTGTCGTACGCCCTTGCCCGGTCGGGCCGCGAGGGTGCGGGTGTCAGGCCGTCATCCTTCGGTGGCCCAATCGCCCCGTCAACGCCCTGGTGGGCCACGGTTGCGTCACTTACCTGGCCAACCTGGCCAGGTCGCTCACCGGCACTTAGCATCACGGGGTGCCCAGCTCACGCGCCCCGCGCGCTTCCGAACGCCGCCTGATCGAGCTGGTCGAGGCCCACGGTGCGCTGACCAGAGCGGAACTGGCGGAACTGTCCGGCATTCCGCGGCGGACGGTCAGCGGGGCGTCCGCGCGCCTGCTGGCCCGCGGGTTGCTGACGGAGTGCGCCCCGTCCGATCACGTGCCGGTGCGGCCGCGGGGCGTGGGTGGGCGCGGGCCCGCGGCGCAGGTGCTGCGACTGCCCGATCAGCCCCGGGACACTTGTGCCGTCCTCATCACCCATGAGGACATTGCGGTGTGCCACGTCGGTGCGGACGGCACCAGGCGCTCTCCAGTGGTGCGGGAGCCGTTCCGCTGGTGGACCTGCGCCGACCTGGCGACGGAGATCGGGCGTCTGCTCCCCCTGGCGGCGAAGGCCCCGGTGGCGCAGGTGGTCGTGGGCATCCCCCAGCCCTACCGGCAGGGCCACGGCGTCACGTTGCTCGAACAGGGAGCGCCGCACTATTACCGGATCGACGCCTACCCGCCGTGGCTGGAGGGCGACTTGGGGGCCGCCCTGACCGACCGGCTCGGCGTGCCGGTTCGGGTCGAGAACCTCATCAACCTCGCTGCCCTGGGCGAGGCGAGCGCCGGTGCGGCTCGCGGCCGGCACAGCATGCTGTACCTGCGCCTGGGGGACATCGTCACGGCAGCGGCGGTCGTGCGGGGCCGTCTGCTGCGGGGCGCCCTCGGCGCCGCCGGCGAAATCGGACACATCCGCGTCGACCCGAACGGCGTGCTGTGCGCCTGCGGCGGCCGTGGCTGCCTGGGCACCGTCGCGAACGCCCGTCACCTGCTGGACGTCCTGCGCCCACGGTACGGCCAAGACCTTGACCTCTTCGACGTCGTCGCCTTGGCCGTACAAGGTGAGCCGACGGTCCGTCAGGTCCTCACCGACCTCGGCCGGACCGTCGGCACGGCCGTCGCGGGCGGCCTGCTCATGCTCAATCCCGAAAGCGTCGTCGTCGACCCCGTGCTGGGACCGGCCACGGCCCCGGTCATCGACGGATTTCTCGCCGCCGTCCACCAAAGCCTGCCCGCCAACGTGGCACGGGCCCTGACCGTCGTGCCCGGCATGCGCCAGGAGGACGCCGCCCTCCACGGCAGCCGAAGGTTCTCACGGCACGCCCCTTGGCCGGCTGGATGAGTACGGGACCGAAAGTCGGCCCAGGGCGAAGTCACAGGGTGTGCCCGGCGTCGACTGGGGAACCGGACGTGTGCGGATGAGGCGGACCATCGCGTGGTGGAGTGCGGTGCGCGGTGGGGCTTCGGGCAGTGGGGGGACGGGGGTGCCCGGGGTGGCCCAGGCGCGGAGCAGGTGGGCCACCAGGCGGCGTGAAGCCTCCGGCAGGGTGGCGTCGGCGACGCCGTCGTTGGCCATCAGCAGCAGGGACAGGTCGAGGTCGTGGAAGTCCGTCCGCAGGTGGCCGGATTCCTGGGCGCGGGAGATGATCCGCAGGGCGCCGTCGGCGGCCTCGGCGCGTCGCCGCTCCAGATCTCCCGCGGGGAAGGCCAGGGTCAGGATTTCGATGAAGCCCGGGTCGGCGGCTTGCAGGGCGCAGAGGGACTGGACGTAGCCGGCGAACCCCTGCCACGGGTCGGTCTCGTCCAGCGCGGCGGCGACCGCGGCGCGATGGGCGTCCACACGGTCGGTGAACACCGCGTCGATGAGGTCCTCCCTGCTGGCGAACCGGCGGAACAGGGTGGCGTTGCCGACGCCGGCTTCCCGGGCGACGGAGGTCAGGGAGACCCCGAGTCCCTCCCGGGCGAAGAGCCGGCGGGCCGTCGCGATGATGCGCCGGCGGTTGCGTTCGGCGTCGGCGCGCAGGGTGCCCTCCGCGTGCGGCCGGATCGCGCGCACCTCGCCGGGGACGTTGCTCCGTGTCTGCGAAGACACTGTTCTCCTCACCTTTCTGGAGTGTGCGGGGCCGGCCGGTCCGGGTGCCGGAGCCGGTGGCGCCCGGACCGGCCGAGCGGCGCTCGGGGGCCGTTACCTGCTGAGCCAGAGGTCCGGGCCGAACACCTCGTAGTGGATGTCCCTGGGGCTGAGCCCGTGGGCGAGCAGATCGGTGCGGACGGCCTTCATGAAGGACAGCGGACCGCACAGGAACGCTGTGGTGCCGGGGTCGGGGGAGAGCCGGGTGATGTCGGCCCAGCCCTCGTTGACGTGGTCCCCGGCGGCGTCCGGGTGGTCGGTGTCCTCGTACCACACGTGCAGCGAGGCGTTGCGCAGCCGCCCGACCAGCTCGGTGAGTTCGAGTCGGTGGGCGTGGTGGACCGGGGAGCGGTCGGCGTGGACGACGGTCACCGGCCGGTCGGGCGAGACGGCGGCCAGGTGCTCCAGCATGGCCAGCATCGGGGTGACGCCGATGCCTGCCGAGGCGAGCAGCAGCGGGCCGTCGCCCTCGGGGAGCAGCAGGTCACCGAAGGGCAGGGAGACCTCCAGGACGTCCCCGGGGCGGGCGTGCGCGTGCAGCCAGGAGGACACCTCCCCCTCGGGGACCCGGCCGTCGGCGGAGCGTTCGCGCTTGACGGTGATGCGCCAGGTCTTGCGGCCGGGCGCGGTGGACAGGCTGTACTGGCGTATCTGGTGGGCCCCGTCGGGCAGTTCGGCGCGGACGCTGACGTACTGGCCGGGGACGAACGGCTCGGTGGGCGACCCGTCGGCGGGCCGCAGGACGAGGGAGACGGCGTCCGGGGTCTCCTCGTGGCGCTCGGCGATCTCCATCGTCCGCCAGACGGCGCCGTCCTCGATCCGCGCCTGGGCGTACAGGCGGGCCTCCATGGCGATGAGGGCGTTGGCCATCAGCCAGTAGACCTCGTCCCAGGCGGCCGCCACCGCCGGGGTCACCGCGTCGCCGAGCACCTCCGCGACGGCTCCGAGCAAGTGGCGGGCGACCAGCGTGTACTGGTCGGAGGTGATGCCGAGGGAGGCGTGTTTGTTCGCGATGCGGCCCAGGACCGCGTCGGGCCGCTGGTCGGGATGGTCCACGAGGGCGGTGGCGAAGGCGGCGACGGCTCCGGCGAGCGCCTCCCCCTGGGCGCCGCTGGCCTGGTTGGCGCGGTTGAACAGGTCGCGCAGCAGGTCGGGACGCTCCTCGAACATCCGGCGGTAGAACAGCTCGGTGATGGTGCTGAGGGAGGCGCCCACGGCCGGCAGTGTGGTGCGGACGATCCGCGCCGACTCGCTGGAGAGCATGCTGACTCCAAACTGGTAGCTGAGATGCGTATTTTTGGTTGTTGGAACGTGTGCCGCTTCCGGGTCTTCGTCCAACTGACCGGGCGGCGGCGTCACTTGTGACACCTCCGGGGGCGGCTCGGGGTCAGGCGCCTCCTTCCAGCACACCGTGTGCGCGCAGGAACGACAGGACTTCGGTGGTGAACCGGGCGGGGCGTTCGACGTGTGCGAGGTGGCCGGTGCCGTCCAGCAGCGTGAGGTCGGCGGCGGGCAGCGACTCGGCCAGCAGGCGGGCCCAGCGCGGTCCGCAGATGAAGTCCTGCTGTCCGGCCAGCACGAGCGCCGGTGCGGTGATGGCGGGCAGGTCGGCGCGGACGTCGAAGGGGGCGCCCTGCCCCCGGTTGGGCTCCGCGTACATCCGCAGCGACCGGCGGGCGGGCCCGAACTCCGCCTCCCGGCCCCAGTAGTCGAAGACGTAGGCCGGCATGATCTGCCGCAGCACGGCGGTGGCGCCGGTGTCGGTCATCAGGTCCAGACGGGTGGTGAGGGCGGCGACGTAATCGGTCACCTCCGGATGGCCGGCCGCGTGCCGCGCCACGAACCGCTCCATGCCGGCGACCGCCGCCGACCAGAACTCCCCGTCAGCGACCGGTGAGGTGTCGTACAGCACGAGGGCGGCGAGCCGGCCGGGGTGGTCGAGGGCGTACCGCTGGGCGACGAAACCACCGTGCGAGTGGCCGAGGAGGGTGACGTGCGGCAGCTCCAGGTGCTCGACCAGGTGATGCAGCAGACCCGCGTAGGTGGCCACGGTGTACTCACGTGGATCGGGCAGCCGTCCGGACCGGCCGGTGCCCACCGGTTCGACGTAGACCATGGTCAGGTGGTCCTCCAGCCCGGCCATGCGCAGATACTCCCAGCCGATGCCCGGGCCGCCGGAGTGCGCGACGCAGACCGGTCCCGAACCGGCGACGTGGTAGCGCTGTTCGACGCGGGCGAGGCCGTGCGGAACGGTGATCGAGTGGGTGCCGGGGGACAGGGCCGACGGCTGGGATGAGTGCTTCACACTGTCCGATGATCCGGCCAGGGCATCGGCACATCAAGTCAGGACGGCACAAGTGATCACACTGTTACGGGATGCGTCACGTGGAAACGCAGCGTAGATACCACCGTGTGCCTCTCTCGCGAGCGAGAGATACGATGGTGTGAGTTTCGACCGGGGAGTTCACCCATGGATCCGAAGGACGAGGCCGAACGCGGCCTGACGGACATACAGAACTACCTGTACTGGGATTCCCATCGCCGGGCCGCTCACCACCGCGCCGCGCGGTTCGCCGCCCGGGTGCCCGGACTGAGCGAGGGACAGCGGGCCGACATCGAATGGTGGTACGTGGAGGAACAGCTCGGGGTGTCCCGCACCATCACCGAGCACCTGACCGACCAGATCGCGATGGTGGAGGCCCTGCACACCCAGCGCTACGCCCGGCTGCGCCGGTTCGCCGGGGTCGCGCTGGCGGCGCTGGGGGCGGCGGTGATCGCCCTGGGCGTCGGTCTGGTCCTGGTGGCCTCGGGGTGACCGCGCCGGTGCCGCGCGGTCCCCGCGGTACCGGGGCGGCCGCTTACTCGGCCGTCTCCAGCGCGAGCAGCAGCTTGCGCAGCGCGGTCACGACGGCGCCGCGCTCCTCGGGGCTGAGCACGGACAGCAGTTGACGCTCCACGGCCAGGTGGCTCTCCAGACGGCGGTCGAACTCCCGCCGGCCCTGCTGGGTGAGGGTGACCAGGGAACGCCTGCGGTCGTCCGGGGAGGCGGTCCGCACGATCCAGCCGTCCCGCTCCAGCCGGTTGAGCCGCCCGCTGAGGCCGGCCGACGAGATGACGAGGGAACGCATCAGCTGCCCCGGTGTGAGCGCGTTGCCGGGGGCCGCCCGGCGCAGCGTCCGCAGCAGGTCGAAGTCCCCGACGTTGGTGAGGGCCGGACCGGGCTGGCGGCGCAGCCGCTCCACGAACAGGTCCTCGGCCAGCCGGGCCGCGCGCAGCAGCCGCGCCAGCACCGCGCTCGACGACACGTCCACCCCGGGCGGCTGCCCCTCCCACTGCCGCAGCAGGACGTCCGCACTGTCACCCGGCTGCGCCGGCGGGTGCGTCGGCGGGGCCGGCCGGAGCGGCTCGGCGGCCTCCGTCGGCGGGGGCGGGGACGGACGCTCGTGCGGATCGTTCACATCCACCAGTATGGTCCGTTGTGGGCGTGTTCTGACCGAGCCGGCCGCACACTCGACACAACATTGTTACGGGAGTCGGGTGTGCGTCGCCACGGGTGGCTTCAAAGGGTGTCATGTGCGGTAGAGTCGACGTTGTCGCACTCTCTCCAGAGCCGAGCGGGTGCTGCGGCCCCGGACGTTCTCCCGATCCCCCGTGAGCCGGCGTCCGGGGCCATCAGCCCGTCGGCCGCCTGTTCAGGGACACTGGGCACGGTAGAGGCCCCGGCCGGTACGGCGGACCCGGGAGGCACCGACGAGCCGGTCCAACGTGCTGCGGATCGCGTTGACACTGCCGCTGTCGGTGGCCCGGCCGAGTGCCACCGCCACGTCACGGGCGCGCACATCGGTGTCACCGGCCTGCGCGAGGCAGTGCAGGATCTGCTCGGTCAGCCGGCCGTACGCACGCTCCGCGCCCGGCTGTTCCTCCCGTGCCGCGCCCGTCGGTTCCTGCCGCACCGTGTCGGACGGTTCCTCCAGTACCGCTTCGAAGGCGCCCAGGGCCCGCTGCACGGAGGTCAGATGGGCGAGGACGGCGGCCAGCTCCCGTTCCAGCGCCCGCTTCTGCCACTCCAGACGGCTGAGATCCTCCTGGAGGCGCTCAGCGGTGCTCTCGATGGTGCGTGCCGCGCGAGATGCCGGAACCATGTCTCCCTCTCATCGTCGCCGCTTCCTGTCCCAGCCCCTCCTGTCCCCACGAGGAAGACGCAGTGATGGACGGGTGAAAACGTGTCCGTCAATTGTTGCCACTGTTGTGGGCAGAGCGCAACGGGTGGAATCGGTCCGGGCCGCCTCAGCCGTCCCGCGCGCCGCGCTCGTCGACGGGGAAGCGGGAGCGGTTCCAGGACCGCAACTTGTCGGGGTTGAGCACGGCCCAGACCTCGGTGACCTGGTGACCAGAGACGTCGAAGCTGATGACGGCGGCGACCCGGGCGCGGTGCCGTACCACGATCGCGGTGCGGCCGTTGGCCCGGCGCAGGTGGAGGGTGGTGCGCGGGCGGGGCGCGAGGAGGGTGAGGAGAGTACGGGTCACATGGTGTTTGCCGTGCACCGGGCGGGTCAGGGCACGGACCTTGCCGCCGCCGTCGAAGAAGGCGGCGGCGTCCGGCGCCAGCAGGGCCGCCAGCCCGGTGGCGTCGGCCGTGGCACAGGCCCGCCGGACGGCCCGGACGACACTGTCGTGCTCCCGGTCCTCCGTGGGGCGGGCGCGGCGGGCCCGCAGGCTGTGCCGGGCCCGGTCGGCGAGTTCGGCGCACGCGCGCGGTGACCGCCCCACGATGTCGCCCACCGCCCGGGGCGGCATGGCGAAGACGTCGTTGAGGACGAACGCGGCCCGTTCCGCCGGGGAGAGCGTGGCCAGGGCGCCGAGCAGGACGCCGCTGATCTCCTCGGTCAGGGCCGGGTCGGGCCGCGGGCCGGCCGGCCCGTCCGCCCTGCCGCCGACCGCCGCGGACCCTGTATGCGCAGACCCTGTATGCGCGGATCCCGTATGCGCGGATCCCGTATGCGCGGGGGACGGACGCCGCCACGAAGGAAGCCCGGACAAAGGGTGTTCCGGCGAAAGATGCCCGGGCGCAGGGCGTTCGGACGGAGCGCGTCCGGCCGAGGCGAGCCGGGCCAGGCAGATGGTGCCGGTGGTCCTGGTCAGCCAGGCGCGCGGCTCGGCGACGGCCGCCCGGCGGGCGTCGGTCAGGGCGTACCACCGCCGGTAGGTCTCGGTCACGGCGTCCTCCGCCCCGGCGGCGGTGCCCAGCATCCAGTGGGCGACGTCGAGCAGATGCCGTCGCTCGTCGAGCAGCTCCGCGATCGGTACCGCGCCACCGGTCTCGCCCATCGAGTGGTCCTTCCTCTCCCGGGACACCACACCGCCACCAGCGCTGTCGGCCGCGGTGCCCTCCGCAGAGCAGACCGGACACGCACGGATCATGTGACATCCGGGCACGGCGCGTGGTTGCTCTCGCACCGTGCCCGGTACGACCGCGCGCCCGTCGGCAGCCCCACGGGCCGGACCGTCGGTGCAACACAGTGTGACAAGATGCGGTGCCGCGCCCACGTACGAGGCGCCACCTCCGATGAAGGAGTGCACAGACATGCCCGCGATCCTGATCCACGGCGTCCCCGACACCCACCACGTGTGGGACGGCGTACGCCGGCACCTGACCCGGACCGACGTGGAAGCCTGGGACCTGCCCGGCTTCGGCGCCCCGCGCCCGGCCGGTTTCGGCTCCACCAAGGAGGAGTACGTCGACTGGCTGATCGAGCGGCTGGAGCGGGTCGGTGAGCCGGTGGACCTGGTCGGTCACGACTGGGGCTGCATCCTCAGCCTCCGCGTCGCCTGCCTCCGTCCCGACCTGGTCCGCACCTGGGCCGGCGGCAACGGGCCGGTCAACGCCGGGTACGTCTGGCATCCGTTGGCCAAGATCTGGCAGGACCCGGTCGAGGGCGACCGCTTCATGAGAGAACTGCGGCCGGAGTCCTTCGCCCAGGACCTCGCGGCCGGCTTCGACGTGCCCGCGCACCTGGCCGAGGAGACGGTGGGCCGGGTGGACGAGCCGATGAAGGACGCCATCCTCAAGCTGTACCGGTCCGCGGTCACCATGGGCGCGGAGTGGGAGGCGGGGCTGTCCGCCGTCCCGGCGCCGTGCCTGGTCTTCTGGGGTGCCCTCGACCCGGCCTGCCAGATCGAGTTCGGGCGCCGGCTCGGCACCTCCCTGCACGCCTCGACGGTGATCGAGATGGACTGCAACCACTGGCCGCCGCTGCAACGGCCCGCGGAGGTCGCCTACCTCCTGGAGAAGCACTGGAGCGCGCACCAGGGCGCCTGAACACCGGTTGATCCGTACCGCACCTCGGTACCGGCAGGCGTCTGGTACGTTCAGTGTGCAACGGTGTGAACTCCCGGCGCGCCCACCGGAATTGGCGGCCGTGGACCGCTCGCGGCCGCCCTCCGCCGGCCTGCCCCACACCCTTTGACGGTGACGTCAACCGACTCTTTCGACAGTGGGACTTCAATTGACAGACAAGACACCTTCCCACCGCAGGCGTGCCCTGCGCCGACGGCCCCTCGTGCTCGGTGCGGCGGCCCTGGTGGTGGCGGGGGCGATAGCCGTCCCCGTGGTGGCCCAGGCGACCCAGGACACCCCGGCCCAGGACACCGCTCTGCAACGGATGTTCACCGAGGCGGCCGAGGACTACCACGTCCCCCGGGAGGTGCTGATGGCCGTGGCCTACCAGCAGTCGGCCTGGGAGACGCACCAGGGTGAGCACAGCGCCTCCGGCGGTTACGGCCCCATGCATCTGACCGACGTCACCACCGGCATGCTGACCGGCGGGGCGGCGGGCATGGCCGGCCGCGCGGAGGCGCGCGCGCTCGCCCGGGACAAGGCCCGCCACACCCTGCGCGACGCGGCCGGGCTGACCGGCCTGTCCGCCGCCGAACTGCGCGCGGACCCGGCCGCCAACATCCGCGGCGGGGCGGCGCTGCTGGCCTCGTACCAGAAGCAGCTCGACGGCTCGCTGTCCGACGACCCGGAGGACTGGTACGCGGCGGTCGCCCGCTACGGCCAGGCGACCGACCGGCGCGGCGCCGCCGCCTACGCGGGCCGGGTCTTCGCCACGATGCGCCACGGCGCCGCTCGCGAGACCTCCGACGGGCAGCGGGTCCGGCTCGCCGCCGACTCCGCCGTCACACCGGCCCCCGCGCAGCTGGACGCGCTGGACCTGCCCACCGCGACGGACGCCGGCACCGAGTGCCCGGCCACCCTGGACTGCGCGTTCGTGCCGGCCCACCCGTCGAACGGGCAGGTCGCCGACCGCCCGGCCAACGGCACCGTCATCGACCAGATCGTCATCCACGACACCGAGGGGTCCTACGCGTCCGCCATCGCCACCGCCCAGCTCGCGGGCACGGCCTCGGCGCACTACGTGATCCGCTCCTCGGACGCCGCGGTCACCCAGATGGTGCCCACCAAGAACATCGCCTTCCACGCGGGCAACTACGTCACCAACATGCACTCGGTGGGCATCGAGCACGAGGCGTTCGCCGCGCACGGCGCCACCTGGTACACCGAGACCCAGTACCAGGCGACGGCCGAGCTGGTGAAGTACCTGGCCGCACGGTTCGACATCCCGCTCGACCGCCGGCACATCGTCGGCCACGACAACGTCGTCGGACCCAACTCCGCGCTGGTGTCCGGCGTGCACTGGGACCCGGGCCCGTACTGGGACTGGGAGCACTTCATGGACCTGCTCGGCGCCCCGGTCCGGGGCGCGCACGGCGTCGGCGGCGTCGGCACCGCCGTGACCATCGCACCCGGCTTCACCCACAACCGGAACACCGTGCGGATCTGCCCGTCCGACGACCCGACCGGCGCCACCACCGAGTGCACCGACACCACCCGGGCGACGAACTTCGTCTACCTGCGCACCGCGCCCCGGGCGTCCGCGCCCCTCTTCGGCGACCAGGCCCTGCACCCCGCGGAGCCCGGCACCACCCGCATCAACGACTGGGGCAGCACCGCCCAGGCCGGGCAGCAGTTCGTCGTCGCGGGCCGCCAGGGCGACTGGACCGCGATCTGGTTCAGCGGCACCAAGGTGTGGTTCCACAACCCGCACGGCCGCAACACCGTACCGGCCCGCGACGCCACGATCGTCACGCCGGCCGGCACCGGCCCGGTGCCGGTCTACGGCACCAGCTACCCGGACGCCGCCGAGATCCCCGCCGGTCTCTCGCCGTCCACCCAGGCACCGTTGAGCATGTACACCGTGCCGGCCGGACAGGCGTACGTGGCCACCCCCGTCCCCCGGCGGACCACCGACTACTTCCCGTCGGCCGCCACCAAGGTCGTCTTCGGCGCGAAGAAGATGTACACCATCCAGTACGGCCACCGCACGTCGCTGGTCTACGAGAACGACGTGACCGTCGGCTCCCGTACGCACAGCGGGCACTGACACCCATGTCACACCGAGTGGCACCGACCGGTCTAGGAAGGTGAAGCCAAGAGAACAGAGGACACCGTGCGTGAGATTGTGATCGTGGGTGGCGGTTACGCGGGTTTCTACACCGCGTGGGGCCTGGAGAAGAAGGTGCGCCGGGGCGAGGCACGGGTCACCGTGGTCGACCCCCGTCCGTACATGACGTACCAGCCGTTCCTGCCCGAGGTGGTCGCCGGATCGGTGGAGGCCCGGCACGCCGCGGTCTCGCTGCGGCGCCACCTGCGCCGCACCCGGCTGATCGCGGGCTCGGTGACGGAGATCCGCAACAGCGCCCGCACCGTCACCGTCCGCCCGGAGTCCGGGCCGTCGTTCGACCTCCGCTACGACGTGCTGGTGGTGACGGCGGGCGCGGTCACCCGCACCTTCCCCATCCCGGGGCTGCACGACCACGCGTACGGACTGAAGCACGTCGAGGAGGCGGTCGCGATCCGCGACCGCCTCCTCACCTCGTTCGACCGCGCGGCGAGTCTGCCGCCCGGCCCCGAACGCGCGCGGCTGCTCACCGTCACCGTCGTCGGCGGCGGCTTCTCCGGCGTGGAGGGCTTCGGCGAGCTGCTGAGCCTGGCGACCGCGCTGCTCAAGCAGTATCCGGAGATCGGCCCCGAGGAGCCGGCCTTCCACCTGGTCGAGGCGCGGGGCCGGATCCTGCCCGAGGTCACCGACCGGCCCGGCGCGTGGGTGGTGCGGTCACTGGAGAAGCGGGGGGCCCGGGTGCACCTGGACACCCAGCTGGTGTCGGCGGAGAACGGCCATGTCCGGCTGTCGGACGGCACCGCGTACGACTCGGGCCTGCTGGTGTGGGCGGCGGGCAACGCCGCCAACCCGATCGTGCACAACCACACCGACCTGCCGGTCGACGAACGCGGCCTGCTCACCGTACGCGCGGACCTGCGGGTCAGTACGGACACCGGGGTGGTGGCGGACGTCTGGGCGGCCGGCGACGACGCCTCGGTGCCCGACCTCGCGGCCGGCCGGCCGGGCGCCCGTACCGTGCCCAACGCCCAGCACGCCGTCCGGCAGGGCAGACTGCTGGCGAAGAACATCGTGGCGGCGCTGCGCGGCCGGCCCGTCAAGGAGTACCGGCATCGCAGCCTGGGTGTGGTGGCCACGCTGGGGATGGGCCGTGGCATCTTCCAGTACCGGTCCCTGGTCATCAAGGGTTTCCCGGCCTGGCTGATGCACCGCGGCTATCACGTGCTGGCGATACCGAGCTGGGAGCGCAAGGCACGGGTGTTCGCCGTGTGGGTGACCGCCGCCCTTTACGGCCGGGACATCGTCTCCCTGGCCTCGGTGCAGCACCCGAGGGAGGCTTTTGTCTCGCACGGCGAACCACGTCGCGCGGAGGAGCCCCCGGTGCGCGAGGACCGGCTCACTGCTTGACCGCGCGGTACAGACCGCGCCCGACCCGGCGCACCCGGGAGCTGCCGACCAGCCGGTCGAGCGTGCTGCGGACGGCATTGATGCTGCCGCTGTCGGTGTCGCGTCCCAGCGCGGACGCGACATCTCGGGCGCGGACGTCGGTACCCGCGTTCTCCGCGAAGTACGCCAGGATCTGCTCCGTGAGCTTGCCGTACGACTTCCCGGCTTCGGAAGAAGCGGAGGAAGCGGAGGCGGGAGCGGAGGAAGCGGTAGCGGCGGTGGCGGCGGGCGACGGGGTGGCGGCGGGTTCGGGGGCGGGGGGACCGGAGTCGGCGGGGCCGGCCGCGGACCGGCCGCCGGCGTCCTCGGCGGCCGTCTCGGGCGCCGGATCCACCGGGGGTGCCGGCACCGCCGCGGGTGCGGGGGCCGCGGCCGGGGAGGTGCCGGGCAGCAGCGCCTGCAGGGCGGCCAGCGCCCGCTGCACGGAGTCGAGGTGCGCGGTGACCGCGGCGAGTTCTCTCTCCAGCGCCTGCCGCTGGATCTCCAGCCGGGCCAGGTCCTCCTGGAGGCTCTCGGCGGTGTTCTCGATGTCGCGAGCCGTCGGGGTCACGGAGACCATGCGTTCCTCTCGTCCTCAACCCTTGTCCGGACAGAACCGCCCGATGTGCCGGTTCCGTCATCCTGGCCCGGCACCGGGGGATGCTACCCGGACATCATATGCGGCGGCCCACACCGGGCGGGGACGGACCGGTGTGGGCCGTGTGTGGAACACACTGTTATGGACGACGTGTGGCCGGCTCCTCGTCCGGGGACGCCGCACCGTCGGTGGGCGCGGCCACCGAGCGGCGCAGCCGGCTGAGGGTCTCGGAGACCGCGTCGATCCGGGCGTCCACCGTGCCGATCGCCTCGCGGAGCAGGTTCAGCCGCCCTTCGAGCAGGGCGGCCTCCGCGGCGAGCGACGCGGTGGCGGCGGCGGGATCGGCCGGCCGGTCAGTGCTGCGCGGCATCCTCCCGGCCCTCCTCCCCTCGCGCCGGAAGCCCGCGGACGGGCGTCTGACGTGCGGCTGCGGTCCGGGCGGTGGCCGCCCGGACGCATCGGCCGACGGGTGTCCCTGCCATGCTCCTCCTCCTTCGCTGCGGGGCCCGGGCGGACACCGCCGCAAGCCGTTGACACCGCATTGACCGCGCAGTGGGGGAGCCTGTGACAGCCGTCCGGAACCGCCTGGTTACGGCAGTGCGCAGCCCGGGTCGGGGGCGTCCTCGGAGAACGGGGCGCCGTGCGGCAGCACGTAGAGGACCTCCAGGACGACGTTGTCCGCGCCCCGGTTCTGGCCGATGTGCACGTGGTCCGCGCCGGCCGGCTCCTTCAGGAAGCTGCCCTTCTTGTACACGCCGTCCGAGGCGCAGGTGGCGTCGAAGTGGCTCAGCGTCCCCTGCCGGACGTAGGCGTACAGAGTGCCGTCGTGGTAGTGCCAGCCGGTCGCCTGGCCCGGCGGGATGGTGATCTCGCGCAGGACGTAGTCCCGGCCGGCCTCGGACCACTGGGCCAGCACCGTCCCGGTGACGCCGGGGCCGCCGGGGGTCGCCTGGGCGGCGCCCGGGACGAACGAGAGCCCGGTGACCGCGGCCCCGACCGCCACGGCACGCAACATGGTGCGCATACTGATTCCCTTCGGAAAGACGCGTGTGCGGCCGGACGCCCGGGGTAAGGGAGACCGCGAAGGGGCGGCCCGCGCACACGACACACTGAATTGCCATTAAGTGTGACCGGGTACGACGTGAGTGTGTGACAGCGTTTCAGGTGCGGGTGCGGGGGGCGGTACGCCACCGCGGCGGCCGGGAGAGGCCGAAGGGCCGTTCCGGAACGGAAGGAGGCGGTATGGAACCCGTCGGTGACACCGTGCCGATCGCGGAGCTGCTCGACGAGCGGCGGCACCTGGTGGAGGTCGCCCGGTGGATGCTGGGCAGCCGGGTCGCGGCCGAGCGCGTCACCGACGAGGCGTACCGCCAGTGGTACCGGCTCGCCGAGCGGCAGCGGGCCCGGATACCGGCGCCCCGGGCCTGGCTGACGCGGGTGGTGGGCGGCCTCGCGCTGGCCCGGCTGGCCCCGCCCGGCACCGGCCGCCCCGAGCCGCCGGAGCCCGCGCCGCCGCGCGAGCAGCCGTACGCCGGTCTGCGGGACGCGGCCGACCGGGCGCTGCTGCGGGCGCTGGAGACCCTGTCCCCGGCCGAACGGGCGGCGTTCGTGCTCAACGACGTCTTCGGGGCGCCGGCCGCCGGCGGCCGCGCGGCCCGCCCGGACCCGGTGGAGCGGGCCCGGCACAGCCTGCGCGCCCGCACCGCCCGCCCGGCCCCGCCCCGCCGGCAGCACGAGCTCGCGCACGCCCTGCGGCAGGCGTGCGCCGACGAGGACGCCGGGCGGCTGGCCGCCCTGCTGGCCGACGACGTCACCGCGTTCTTCGACGGCGGCGGCAAGGTCCGCGCCCTGACCGGCCCGGTCACCGGCCGCGAGCGGGTCGCCCGCAGCCTGCTGACCCTGCTCGCCGGGCAGCCGCGCACCACCTTGCGGGCCTGCCCGGTCAACGGCGGCACCGGCCTGGTGGCCCGCTACGACGAGACGGTCGCCGCGGTCGTCACCCTCGACGTGGCCGGCTCCCGCGTCGTCCAGGTCTGGGTGGTCCTCAACCCCGACAAACTGCGCTCCTGGAACCGCCCCTGACGGGTGGCCAGGTAGGCGGCGAGCTTGCCCGGCTCGAAGACCCACATCACCTGGTGGATGCCCCGGCAGGTGGCCGCCACGGTCATGAAGGTGGCGGGCCGGCCGTCCCGGTGCAGGACCACCCCGGCGCGCCCGTTGGCCAGTACCGGTTCCACCTCGACCGTGGGCCAGAACCGCGGGTAGGCGGTGGACAGGTTCGCCACCCGGGCCCGGCCCAGCACGGGCACCCGGGCCGCGCCCCGCATGCCGTTGCCGTCGGACAGGCTGACCGCGTCCGGCGTGAGCAGTTCCTCCAGCGAGGCGGTGTCCCCGCGCCGGGCGGCGGCCACGAAGGCGTCGAGCAGCTTGCGGTGCTCGACGGCGTCGACGCTGTCGCGCTGGTCGTCGGTGAGGTGTCTGCGCGCCCGGCTGACGATCTTCCGTACGTTGACGGGGCTGAGTCCCAGGATGCGCGCGATCTCGGGGTAGTCGTAGTCGAACGCCTCCCGCAGCACGTACGCGGCGCGTTCGGTCGGCGGGAGCTTCTCCAGCACCAGCAGCAGGGCCAGTTCGAGCGCCTCGGCGCGTTCGGCGCCGGCCTGCGGGTCGTTGCTGGTGTCGATCGGCTCGGGCAGCCACGGACCGATGTAGGTCTCGCGCCGGACCCGGGCCGACTGGGCCACGTTGATGGCCAGCCGGGTGGTGGCGCTGGACAGGAACGCCACGGGGCTGACCACGACGGACCGGTCGGTGCGCTGCCAGCGCAGCCACACCTCCTGGACCACGTCCTCGGCCTCCGCCGCACTGCCCAGCATGCGGTAGGCGATGCCGAAGAGACGGGGCCGTAGCTCTACGAAGACGGAGACGGCCTCGCTCAGGTCGCCTCCCACGGTGGACGCCTCTGGATGCATGGTCCTTGGGTCTCCGTTTCTGTGTTGCCGATGTGTTCACGGAGGCGGCCGGCGGGGCGGGACCGGTGTCAGCGGTGGTGGCGCGGTCACCTCCGTCCCAGAAGACCGAGGGGCCGGACGGTTCGTAACAGGTGCGCGCCGACTTTCTCGACGGATTCACCACACCATCGATTGACACCTTTTGCCGTCGTCTTTCGTGTCACACCCACGTCGATCGTCCGGTCTTCCCGGATACCCCCCCACAGTGTCCGTTTCCCACACCGGAGGTGTTCCACATGGACTGGCGTGACCTGGGCCTGTGCCTGCGCGAGGACCCTGATCTCTTCTTCCCGATCGGCAGTGCCGACAGCGGCCTGTCGGCCGTGCAGACGGACGAGGCGAAGGCGGTCTGCCGGCGGTGCCCGGTGGCCGAGCGGTGCCTGGCCTGGGCCGTCGAAGCGGGGCCCGTCGAGGGCATCTGGGGCGGTACGACCGAAGGGGAGCGCCGCGCCCTGCGCCGGCGTACGGCACTCGGCCCGGCCCGGACGATGACGGCCGCGTGAGTGAGCACGGCCGCGTGTGGGGGGGGGGGGGGGGGGGGGCCCCGCCCCCCCCCCCCCCCCCCCCCCCCCCCCCCCCCCCCCCCCC
>NZ_JBIVWS010000027.1:0-81605 GCF_044768905.1 Streptomyces sp. NPDC090994 | reverse complement strand
AGCCGAGGGCGTGGGTCTGCGCGATGTGCAAGCGGGGCGGTCGCTGCGCTCCCGCTGGCCCTCGCGATGCGAGGGCGGTCCCCTCCGCTGCGCTCCAGGGACCGGTGGGGCCGGCCGCTGCGCGCCCGGCGGGCCGCGCGGTGCGCGGCCGGGCCGATCGGGTTGGGTAGGGTGCGGCTAGTGGGGCCTCCAGTACGGGAGTTGGGGGGAGCGCGGGGCGCTCCCGGCGGGTCCGCTGCGCTCCCCCGCCTGACGGTCCTTCCGGCTGCGCCTCCAGAACCGTTGGGGCCCGCTGGCGCGGGCCGGGCTGGCTGCTGGGGTGGGGGTCGCTCGTTCGTGTGGGTTCCAGTGTACCGCGTGCATCGGGTTGATGCAGCATGTACCGTTGGCGGAAACACGGGACACCCCCAACCACCCGGGAACCTCCCCGGAATTCCGAGAGGAACGACCGCAGATGACCGGTCACCACGAATCTACCGGACCCAACCCCGCGCTGAGCAGCGATTCTCTGCGCCGGGTGAGCCAGTATCAGACGGCAGGCGTCAACGCCCGGTTGAAGGTGTTCGCGCTCCTGGAGGCGCAGGGCGTTCCTGCGGGCGAGGCGGACGACCTGGTGGGCGCACTGGAGGCCGGGGCGGTCGCCGGGGCGCAGTGCCAGGTGGTGGAGTTGGACGGCATGGCGCCGGTCTCTCGGGGCTCGCTGTTCGCTGACGGCTGGGATGACGGCGTCAGGGCCGTGAGCGAGGCCCTGGTGGGTATCGCGGACCGGGAGTGGTCCCGGCGCGGCGGCCGGTCGGCCGGGGCTGCTGAACTGGCCGTACACATCGCGGACGTGAGGCAGCGTGAGCGGGCGGACCTGGTGAGGCTGGAGAAGTTCGTCCGGGAGTCCGTGCTGCCGCGCACCCACCCGCACACCACGGCGCGGCGTCGGGTGCTGGAGGCGCTGGGCGAGGCCGGCGGTCTGTGCACGGCGCGGACGAGGAACAGCGACGGGGACGTCATCGTCTGCACGCTCGATGCCGGGCACTACGACGTGGACGACAAGCCGCCGTTCAAGGACGGAAAGCCCGGCGGCTGGCACAAGGCGGATGCGTCGATCTGGAACGACCTGGGCGCGGACGGCATTCCGCACGCGGCCCTCTGAAAGACCACAGGAATTCAGCGCTCGGGGAGGGCATGGAAATGTCAGCGATTCAGCTCAAGGAACACCAGGTAGATCAGCGCTCCGCGTTTCGCAGGTGGGTGGGATTCCCTGCAAGGTCATCTGTGCCCCCGCAGGGTGCCCGTGCCACGATCGTGTCAGCGACCGGCTCGGGCAAGACGATCACGGCCGCCGCGTGCGCGCTGGAAGCGTTCGCGGACGGCCGGATCCTCGTGACCGTGCCGACCCTGGACCTGCTCGCCCAGACCGCCCAGGCGTGGCGCCTGGTGGGCCACCGGGCGCCGATGGTCGCGGTGTGCTCGCTGGAGAACGACGCGGTCCTGGGCGCGCTCGGGGTGCGCACGACCACCAACCCGATCCAGCTCGCCCTGTGGGCCGGGCACGGGCCGGTCGTCGTGTTCGCCACGTACGCCTCTCTCGTGGACCGCGAGGACATCGACGCTCCCGTGGGCCAGCGGAAGGTTCGCGGGCCGCTGGAGGCCGCTCTGGCGGGCGGAGAGCGCCTCTACGGCCAGCGCATGGACGGCTTTGACCTCGCCATCGTGGATGAGGCACACGGAACCGCTGGTGATCTTGGCCGTCCGTGGGCGGCAATCCACGACAACCAGCGGATCCCCGCGGACTTCCGGCTGTACCTGACCGCGACCCCGCGCATCCTCGCCGCGGCCCGCCCCCAGAAGGGCGCGGACGGCCAGGAGGCGGAGATCGCGACCATGGCCGACGACCCGAACGGGACCTACGGCGCGTGGATCGCGGAGCTCGGGCTGTCGGAAGCGATCGAGCGGGAGATCCTCGCCGGGTTCGAGATCGACGTGCTGGAGATCCGCGACCCCTCCCCCGTTCTGGGGGAGTCGGAGGAGGCACGGCGGGGCCGACGCCTGGCACTCCTGCAGACCGCGCTCCTGGAGCACGCCGCCGCGCACAACCTCCACACCACCATGACGTTCCACCAGAAGGTGGAGGAGGCCGCCGCCTTCGCGGAGAAGCTCCCGGAGACCGCAGCCGAGCTGTACGTCAACGACGCCACGGACGACGACCTGGCCGCCGCCGACAAGCTGCCGAAGTCCTCCATCGACGCGGAGTTCTACGAGCTGGAGGCCGGCCGTCACGTCCCGCCGGACCGGGTGTGGTCGGCGTGGCTGTGCGGCGACCACACCGTCGCCGAGCGGCGCGAGAAGATCCGCCAGTTCGCCAACGGCATCGACGCGGCCGGGCGCCGGGTGCACCGCGCCTTCCTCGCCAGCGTTCGCGTGCTCGGTGAGGGCGTGGACATCACGGGCGAGCGGGGAGTCGACTCGATCTGCTTCGCGGACACCCGCGGCTCGCAGGTGGAGATCGTGCAGAACATCGGCCGGGCGCTCCGGCTCAACAAGGACGGCAGCACGAAGGTGGCCAGGATCATCGTGCCGGTGTTCCTGGAGCCGAACGAGGACCCGACCGACATGGTCGCCAGCGCCAGTTTCCGCCCCCTTGTCGCGGTCCTCCAGGGCCTGCGCTCGCATGATGAACGACTCGTCGAGCAGCTCGCTTCCCGCGCGCTCACGAGCGGGAAGCGCAAGGTCCACGTCCGGCGTGACGAGGACGGGCGGATCGTCGGGGCCGGCGGGGAGGGTGACGGCGAGGACCAGGAGGACGACGACACGCAGGCTGCCGCCGAAGCCGCGCTGCTCCACTTCTCCTCTCCCCGGGACGCGGCGACCATCGCGGCGTTCCTGCGCACCCGGGTCTACCGGCCCGAGTCCCTGGTCTGGCTGGAGGGCTACCAGGCCCTGCTGCGGTGGCGGGCAGAGAACGAGATCACCGGCCTCTACGCCGTTCCCTACGACGTCGAGGTCGAGGTCGGCGTCACCAAGGACTTTCCGCTTGGCCGATGGGTGCACCAGCAGCGGAAGGCGCTGCGGGCCGGGGAGCTGGAAGAGCGGCGCAAGACGCTGCTCGACTTGCCAGAGGCCGGGATGGTCTGGGAGCCGGGCGAGGAGGCGTGGGAGAACAAGCTCGCCGCGCTCCGGTCCTACCACCGGGCCACCGGGCACCTCGCTCCGCGCCAGAACGCCGTGTGGGGCGAAGGCGAGGCGATGGTGCCCATCGGGCAGTACATGGCCAACCTGCGCCGGAAGGGCGGTCTCGGGAAGGACCCGAAGCGGGCGGAGGAGCGCGCGAAGCAGCTGGCCGCGATCGACCCGGACTGGAACTGCCCCTGGCCGCTCAACTGGCAGCGCCACTACCGGGTGCTCGCCGATCTGGTCGACGCCGACGGCCACCTGCCCTACATCGCGCCGGGCGTCACCTTCGAGGGCGACGACATCGGAAAGTGGCGGTGGCGGCAGCAGGAGCCGGGCACCTGGGCGCAGCTCCTGCCCGAGCAGCGGGAGCGGCTGACCGCCCTGGGCGTACAAGGCGCCACCCTCCCCGTGACGGCCGCCGCCCCGGCGGAGCTCCGTCCGGCGCTGGCGGCCGCCCTCAAGGGGCCGAAGAAGGCAGGGAGCAAGGCCGAGGCGGCGTTCCAGCGGGGCCTGGCAGCCCTGGCGCAGTGGGTGGAGAAGGAGGGACAGCGGTCCGTCCCGCGCGGCGCGGTCGTGGAGGTTGCGGTCGACGGCGAGGCGGGTCCGGTGCCGGTGAAGCTGGGGGTATGGCTCTCGAACACCAAGTCGAGGCGGGACAAGCTCACCACGGAGCAGCGCACCGCCCTCGCCGCGCTGGGCATGGAGTGGGCGGGCGTGGTGCCGGCCATCGAGGTCGCCCCGGCGCAGCCCGCGCCGCCGGCGGACCCGAAGAAGCGGCCGGTGCGGGAGCACCACGAGGAGTGTGACAAGGAGCTGTACGAGGGCGGGAACTGCACCTGCTGGTCCATCAAGCGGTTCGGGCCACCCTCCGAGCGGGAGGGCTACGGAGACGACTTCTGACCGCTCCCCCGCCGCCGCACGAGACCCCGGGCCCGTCGACAGGGCACGGGGTCTCGTACGTCACAGCGCGGCGGGGCGGTAGTCGCTACGGGCGACGCGGGACGGTGACCCAGGCCTCCGCCAGGACGACGCCGGTCACCAGGTCGCGGTGTAAGCGTGAGCACCGCAAATCCGAATATCCAGTGATCGCTGTCAGTGCCTGATCTTACGATGCGCAGACGTACCTGCACTGAAGTAAGGACTCACTGATGCCGAAGCGCGTCTTCGTTAGTTTCGACTACGACTACGACAAGACCCTCAAAGATTTCCTGATCGGACAGGCCAAGAACCCTGACTCGCCCTTCGAGATCCATGACTGGTCGATCAAGGAGGCGTCTCCGGACTGGAAAGACAAGGCGCGCATGAGGATCAGGGCGTCGGACATCGTCATCGTCCTCTGCGGCGACCACACCGACAAGGCCGTTGGTGTGGCCATCGAGCTCAAGATCGCCCAGGAGGAGAACATCGACTACTTCCTCCTGAACGGGTACGCCGGCTCGACTGGCAAGAAGCCGACGTCAGCGAAGACCACCGACAAGGTCTACAAGTGGACATGGGAGAACCTCAAGACCCTCGTCGGAGGCGGTCGGTGACAACCCCTCCTCCACCGAATGAGCGGGCGGAAACCCTCGAGCTCTACAAGCTCGCCGTCGAGATGGCCGACCGCGTCTCCGCACGCAGAGGAACTGCCAACGCCTTCTTCCTGTCCGTCCAGACCGCGTTCATCGGCCTCGTAGGCTTTGGATTCCCGAAACTCGCCGAGTCCCCCTGGTGGGCAGCAACGGCCGTGGCCCTGGCAGGAGTGACACTGTCGGGGACCTGGTGGCTGCAGCTCCGCAGCTACCGGGACCTCAACACGGCGAAGTTCCAAGGCATCAACAAGATCGAGGAACGCCTCCCAGTCAAGATCTTCGCAGACGAGTGGGAGGCCCTGCGTCGGGACCCAATCTCCGGCTGGCGCAAGCGCTACGCCGAGCTGGGTACGTCTGAACGCGTCGTGCCCCTGGTGTTCGTCGCGGCGCATCTGCTCCTGCTTGTGGGCACACTGACGGCGTGACCTACCTCGATCCTCTCGCCGACCTGATCCGCGCCTGCCTTCCCCCGGACGCTGAACCTCCTGAAGATTCGGCAGCCCTGTTCCGCATGTACGCAGTCCTGCTGAAGGCCAAGGGGGCGGAGGTGACCAACGAGGATGTCCACGACGCCTGGTCCGCATGGATGCAGACAGTGAACAGCACTCACGAAGCACTGATCCCCTACGACGACCTCGACCCGGCAACCCGCGCCTTTGACGCGCCGTACGCGGAGGCCATCCGTAGAGCAGCGCGCCAGATGAGCAGGTAAGTAGGGCGCTCGCTGATGTTGGGCAACTTCAGCTGACCGCTCCCCGCCACACCGAGGCCCGGGCCCGCCCTACGGGCCCGGGCTCTCGTGCGCCACAGCACAGGGGTGCGGTGGTCTTCCCTACGGTCGGCGGGGGATGGGGGCCCGGGTCTCCGCCAGGACAACGCCGACGTTGGCTGCACCAGCCAACCTCAATACCGACAACCGCGACTATCTCTCTCCTTCGAGGAAAGCCGCCGTCTCCGCCCCGGGCAGACCCGCCTGCGCCACCGCTGCGCGCAGGTCCGCGGTAATCTCCTCCAGCACCGCCTGCGTCCTGGACTCGCCTGAGCCACCTGCACCGGCAGCCTGCCCCGCGTGATGGCCACCCTGCGCAACCTCTCCATCAGCGTGCTTCGCCAGGACGACCACACCAACATGGCCGCCGACTGCCGCTACACCTCCCGCGAACCACAACGACCTCTGACAGCCCTCGGAATCACGTGATCAACCGGGCAGATCGACTACAGGCAACGTCCCTGCGGCATGCCCCACGCCACGACAACGTACGGAGGTTGACGTAGGCGACGCGAGTCACTACGAAAGCCTCCGCCCACTGGTGACTTAGCGTTAGATTGGCTTGTAAAGCCTAGTCAAGCCGGGGGGTACTCAGATCCGATGTCGGCTGTGTTGCGACCTACTCGCTCGTCCGAACCCGTGGATGACTCCATGATCTTCTTCGCCATGCCGTACGGGCTGAAGCCCCTGCGCCAAGGCGACCCCAACGTGAAGTACAACTTCAACGAGCTCTACGAGTACCAGATCAAACGACCCCTAGTTAAGGCAGGACTGAAGCCTCAGCGCGCCGACGAGAGACCAGGTGCCGAGCTTGTATCGACTGTGGCTTGGGAAGGGATCGATCGAGCCGGCATCGTGGTGGTCGACTTCTCCGCAGCGTCAGAGTCCGTAGCACTTGAAGCTGGTTGGGCCATGTGCTTGCACAAGCGCATGATCGTACTCGCGCAGAGCGAAGACGACATTCCGACCAACCTTCGAGGCCTTCGGCCTATCGTGTACGATTTCACTCCCAGGGGAACCGGAGAGCTCGTCGAGCAACTGTTCGCAGAAATTGAACGATTGCGGAAGCAGCCTTTGCGGGAGATGGATCTCACGCCCCGCAACCCGCTAGTCAGCACGGTCGCCCAAGTGGAAGCTGTATTCGAAGACCGTGTTCGCGTCCGGGACATCAACAAGACGGACCGGTCTGCTGAGCTTTTCCGCGATGACGTCAGCTACACCGAAGTGCTGCCCGCCCAGGGGATGCCGAAGGGTAAACGGTTCCAAGTCGGCGGGCAGCTGAGGGGTGCCTTCCTCATGCGCGACGACGTCTACATCTTCTCTCAGAAAGAAATTGAAGATGACCCCTGGGACGCCTGGGAAAAGGCATACCCAGTACACAGCGAAGTGCAGGCAAGGGTAAACAATGTGGTCGGCCGCGACGCGTTCGTTGACCTACCCGGAGGCGGAAAATCTCGTTTCACGGTGCACCCGGGAGAGGAACTCCAGCGGGACAACGAAGTCACTATCGTGATCACGAAGGTGGACCGGAATCTGCACCGAATCGATGTGCGTCGAGTCGAAGCAGCGGCAACCGCACCCCTTCCGGAGCGGAATTCTTACCCTGCAGAGCAGGAGCGCATGACGGCCACGGTTCACGACGTCCGGCTCGACAAGGGTTTCCTCCTGGTGAATCTCGATAATCACCCCAGCCTGCCCCGACCTGCGATGCTGCACATCCGGAAGATGACTCCGGGCCTGCGTGAGCGGTTCGAAACCAATCAGGTCAACAAGGGGGATCAGTTGTATGTTCAGGTGGTCCGCGTGTCTGATGACCTGAATCGACCGGGGCAGATGAAGGTAGACGTTTGCGATTTGGTGTCAACCGGGGAAGATGAGCCGGATTGGGAACCTGCAGCATGAGGGCTTCGACCTTCCGGGGCAGGCGGACGCCTTGGCCCGCTTGCGGGAGGTAGCCGTTCGGGTGGGAAGGGACTTCGTTCTCACCCTGGAGGGTCACCCCTACGAGCCTCTCATCAGGAACTGAGGCGCTTCGCAGCAGCATGCAGCGCGCATCGTCACAGTGCAACAGGCTCAGCCCGTGGCGAGACCGCGTTGGCTTTGTTCACGACTCCCGGCTGTGGCTCAACTTCCGTGCAGCAGCCAAAAGGACGGTGCGCCGCGCCGGGGAGAAGACGAACGTGACGGCGTTCGTGCTGCGCCGGTTCGTCGAGCGGGGCCTGCTCGTCGACCTGAACGCGAATTCGGACAGGACGACCACCCCGGTCAGGTCGCGGAGGTCTGCCGACGCAAGGACCTGGCGGACCTGATCGCCGCCGATACCCCGCTCGGGCCTGAGCAGGCCGCCGCCCGCCTTCGGGTCCGTTGTGCCGACTTCGACCACATGGTCCGGCTCGGCTGGGTCCGCTCACCGCAGTCGATCGAGGTCGGCTTCGGCACCAGCCAGCGGGGCCGTCGATGTCGCGCTCTACACCACGGCGTCCGTCGACGCGATCGTCCCCGCCCACCCCGAGGTCGACTGGGAGCAACTGCGCGCGGTGGAGAAGGGTCGGCGCTCGCCGCTCGCCTCGCTGCGCCCGGAACCGGCGCACGCGTAGTCCTGCTGAGGGTGCAGCCCTCCGCACCCGGGCCCGTGGTCGCACCGGGTACGGAGGGTGGTCACCCGGCCTGGGGGCGCGCGGCCTCCAGGCGGTCCAGGCGCTCGTAGAGGGCGCGCACGAGACGGGCGCGGTTCTGGACGCAGCGCACGGCGCCCTCGATCGGCACGGACAGCCGGCCTTCCGCCTCGCGCAGGACGACGTCGGCGAGCGCCTTGGGTCCGCTGTCCTTGGGCAGCTGGTCGGCGCGGCGGCGGACGTCGGAGGCGACCGCGCGGGCGTGGCCGGTGAGCTGGAGGGCGATCTGCTCCAAGTCGCGGGCGGTGAGGGTGTTCTGGCCGGTCCACGCGAGGACGGCCTTGACGAGGCACTCGTACGGCTCGCGATCGAGCGGGAGCCCGGCTTCGATCAGACCGTCGGGGTCGTGCAGGACCGTGTGGGCGCTGGTGTGCATGGCGGGCCTCGATGCCGGGAGTGTCGTGTGCGGGTGGCCGGCGGTCACCGCTGGGGGTCCTCGCCGCCGCTGGCTCCGTCGTCCTGGTCCTCGTTGTGCCGGCCGAGGAACCGGGCGAAGCCGCGGTCCGCGCGAGCCAGCAGGGCCGGTGAGGGGACGCCGTAGGCGGGCGACTGGAGGCCGCGGCCCTCCCGGGCCGGGGCGGTGGTGTCCGTGGTTGCGCGCATGGAGACCCGCCTTTCCGGCTGGTGGTCCGTCGGTGCCGTCGACGCTACGCACCTGTGGTCCGCGCGCCCAACGAAGTTGCGGAGAATTGCGGAAGTTCACTCCAGGGCGTCGATCGCGGCCTCGATGAGGGCGCGGGCGGCGTCGCCGTAGACGGCCATCTCCGCGAGGCCGGCGAACGCCCTGACGTAGTCGGCGAGCTCGCGCGGCTGCGTCACCTTGATCTCCGCCGTCAGCGTCTCCACCACGGCCATGGTGTCGTCGTGGACGTAGAAGGCTTCCAGCGGCCACACGGTGCGCTGCGCGGTGAACGGGATGATCCCCAGCGAGACGGACGCGAGCGGCATCACGGCCAGGAGGTGGCGCAGCTGCCCGCGCATCGTCTCCGGGTCGGCGGTGCGGAAGCGCAGGACGGACTCCTCCATGAGGACGACGTAGCGGTGGCCGCCTTCGTAGAGGAACCGGGAGCGGGCGACGCGGGCGGCGACGGCTTCGGCGACGTCGTCGGGGGTGCCCTGGAAGCGGGTGATCTGGTTCATCAGGGCGGTCGCGAACGCCGGCGTCTGGAGAAAGCCGGGCGGCACGTTGGACAGGTAGACCCGGCAGTGACGGGTCTGCTCATGGAGGGCGAGCCAGTCCTCCTGGACCTGTCGCATGCCGCCCTGGTGCAGGCGGCGCCACTCCATGTACATCGAGTCGACCGCGCGGGCGGTGGCGATGAGGTCGTCGGCCTGGTCGTCGGCGCCGCACGCCGCGCACCAGGTGCGGATGTCGCTGTCGGAGGGCGCGGCCGCGCCCTTTTGGATGCGGGTGGTCTTGGCGGGGTGCCAGCCGCACCGGGCGGAGAGTTCCTTACCGGTGAGGCCGGCGTCCTTGCGCAGGTGCGTGAGCCGGACGGCGAGCGCCTCGCGGGCCGCCTGAGCGCTGGACGAGGGGGAGGCGGTCGTCATGAGATGGCGGCCCTTGGGTTGTGCGTCGGTCAGATGCGGTAGTCGGCGTGGTCGGTGGCCAGGTCCCACACCGCGCGGAACGCCTCCACGCACAGCTTGATGGCCTGCGGGTCGTCGGTGTGGTCGGGCTCGAGGGCCTCGCCGTCTCCGGAGAACAGGTTCCAGCGCACGAGGCGGTCGTCGATGAGCCAGAAGTCGTTGCCGGGCAGGGCGAGGGGGGAGGCGCGGCGGCGGGGCAGCCAGCGGACCTGTTCGCCGGCGCGGCAGTTGGCGTCGGTGATGGCGTGCTCGAAGCGGATGTAGTCGGTGACGGGCTCGGACACGATCCGGGCCCGGCGGACCTTCACCCCCCGGGCGACGGTCCGTTCCACCAGGGGCAGCCACCCGCTCCAGTACTCCGAGTCGTCCGCGGGCACGCTCCCGTCCCGCAGGAAGGCCTCAAAGACCTCGCGTTCCTCCCCCACGGCGTAGACGTCGCGGAGTTCCAGGTGCAGGGCGTGGGCCTGGGCGGAGTCGAGCAGGTCCTCAAAGCTGGGTGCCGGCGGCCTCTGCGGCATCGCACGCCCTCCTGATCTGCTCCACCATGCTGAGCGGGATCCGGACGATCCCTTCGTCGTCTGCGGGCGGACTGTCCTGACTGCAGGTGGCCCGGGTCGCCGCGTCGGCGAACTTGCCCTGCAGAACCAGTTCCGGGCCCTGGGCGGTGTCGGTGTCCACCCATATCGCCGGGCAGTTCCCTCCGCCCGAGTTCGGGTCCGTGCCGAAGAAAAGTAACGCCATGATCCCCTCCGAAGCGAGCTGGTTGCGCGTAGTTGCGTGACGACCGTCCCGCGCCCTGCGCGCCCGGTCAATACCGCGGATCGGCGGACCACCACCGTGCCATCCGGACGGGTGATTTCCCTTCGCGTACGCGGGCGCAGTCCTAGCGGAGCGCGTTCAACTTGCCTGTTTTCGAGGAGTCTTGACAGATTTTCATGTGTTCTGTCATGTTCTGTCCGCCGCTTCCGGCGAACGAGCGAGAGGTGATCTCATGCGACGAACCGAGTACGACGCGGGACAGGCCGCCAAGCGCCTGAAGGTGCCCGCAGCCGCCTTCCGGTGGGCCCGACACACCGGCCTCATCCCCGCCCCGGACGCGTCGTCCCACCAGTGGTCCCGGGCCGCCGTGGAGGCGCTGGACGCCGACGCCATCCGGGCCGCGATGCCCACCCCGCCGATCTCCGGCGGCGCAGCGGCCGACCGGATCGCCGACGCGCTCGGCACCCCGAACCCGACCACGTACGGCGAGCGGGCGAGCGTGACGGCGTTCGTGGTGCGCCGGTTCGTCGACCGCGGCCTCCTGGTCGACCTCAGCGCGAACCCGGACGGAACGCTGCACCACCCCGACCAGGTTGCGGAGGTCTGCCGCCGCGAGGACCTGGCGGACCTGGTCGCCGCCGACACCCCGCTCGGACCCGAGCAGGCGGCCGCCCGCCTCCGGGTCCGCCGCGCCGACTTCGACCACATGGTCCGGCTCGGATGGGTCCGCTCCCCTCAGTCGATCGAGGTCCGCTTCGGCACCAGCCGGGCCGGAGCCGTCGACGTCGCGCTCTACACCACGGCCTCCGTCGACGCGGTGCCCGCCGAACACCCCGAGGTCGACTGGGAGCAGCTGCGCACCGTGGAGAAGGGCCGGCGCTCTCCGCTCGCATCGCTGCGCCCGGAACCGGCCCCCGTACCGGCGTAAGCCTCCGAGGTCCTCGCGACCGCCCGCGCTCCACGCCGTCCAGAAGGGCGGCCCGGGGCGCGGGCGTTCTCCTTGCGTGCCGCTCCCGCGTGCCCGGCAGTCGCCCCTGTCCGGTTCCTGGTCACTTCCTGCCGGCGGGGCGGGCGTCCAGCGCCGCGCGCAGGCGCTCCGCGATGAGCTGGAACCGCTGGACGAAGTCAGGGTCCTTCAGCTCGTTGGGCTCGGGCAGCTGCTTGTGCGGGAGGGGCCGGGGCCCGGCGAGCGACCAGCCCAAGGGGCGCAGCCCGGCACGGTTCATGTCCCGGTCGACGCCCGCCAGGTAGTCCGCGTCGACGGGCAGCTCCCAGTTCGACTGCCAGATCACCCCGTCCAGGGCGATGGGGAGGTGCGGGGATCCGAAGAGGAAGCCCAGACAGCGCTCGCGCAGAACCGCCGCGCTCTGGTCGGGGCTCAGCGGGACGCCCTTTTCTTCGCCGCCGGGGCCGGGTAGCGCGGTCCTGCAGTCGATGTCGGGGAAGATATCGATCTCGCCGAGAATGACGTGCGCCGTCGCGTTCTCGCGGTCGGGGTAGGACCAGTGCTTCGGCACGAGGACGATCACGTCGTAGGCGTCGAAGAAGTCGGCCACCGCCGCCGCGAGTGGGCTGCGGTCGGTGCGGGGAAAGCCGCGGTTGTACTCCTCAGCGGGGTGGCGGGTTTCCCACATGCAGGTGTGGCGGGTCAGGAGGCCGGGGCCGTCCGGCGAGGACCACAGCGTGCTGGTCGTCGGCTCCGGCGGGATGGCCGGCTCGATCTCCTTCTTGCGGCGCCCACGGCTGCGGGGCCGCATGGTCCAGCGCCAGTAGTCCTCGGCTTCCTCGAGGAGCAGCACCCGCTGCCCGCTGTGCGCCCAGGCCGCCGCGATCCCACCGACCAGGTGGTAGAGGTTCCCCGAGCGCTCCGCCAGGAACCGCAGGACGTGCGGGGCGTGCGGCATATCGCTGGTCGTCGCGCGGCGCAGAGCTTCGGTGTACTTGACCCCGCTGCGGCTCGCCCGGCGGGCGGACTGCGCGGCAGTGGACTGGTTCTTCGGCATGACGTACTCCTCTGCCGGGCCGGGCCACGCCCCCGACTCCGGCTCGTACGACTGCCGTAGATCACGACGGAACGCAGAACGGAAAGGAGCGGGCCCCGCAGGACCTTGACCCCCACGTCCGGCGGCGTGGCTCCGGAAGCGGGCGGTGATCGGCAGTACGCCACTAGCCGGGCCAGATGCTAACCGGCGCAGCCGCACCGCCCGAAGCCACGAGCCGCCGGTTCCCTCGAACGGGCGAGGTCTCCGGCGGCCAGCTGGTACTTGTACCCCTTCCGTCAGTTCCGCCGGCGGAACCATCCGCGGCCCCGGCCCGAGTCGTCCTCCGGCTCCGGCTCCGGCGGGCGGGCGGCCTCGAGGCGGGCGGCTTCGGCGGCGGCTTCCTCGCGGGCGACGTCGTCGGCGCGGCACGGGCCGCACACGGACTTGTCCCCGGCCCGCACGGCAGTCCGGTGCACAGTGATCTCCTCCCAGCGTTCGTCCGTGAACTTCCGCCCGCACCGCGTGCACACCGGCCGCTCCGCCTCCCGCTGCGCGGCGCGGCGCTGCTGGTCCTCCGCGTCGGCGCGGGCCTCCTGGGCTAGGTAGAGGGCGTGCCCGTCTGGGTTGTCGAGCGCGGCCGTCAGCGTCTGCTCCCCGGTCCGTCCCAGCCGCCGCCACACCGCCGCACCGGCGCCGTGCTCCTGGAGCTGCTCCAGGGTGGTGACGACGACGGGCACCGCCTGGCGGTAGTCCCGCGCGGTGACCGCCTTCGGGTAGAGGGTGTCGTACCGGCGCGGCGCCCAGTAGCGGCGGCCGGCCTCCTCCAGCACGGCGACCGTGTTGGCGACCTTCGCCTCGGTGGTGTCCGCGAACACGAACGCGAGCGGGACCAGGCCCTCCCGGCCGGTCGGCGGGTAGAACCTGCGCCACAGCCGCAGCTCGTGGTCGACGTCCTCGATCGCGCCCGGCCGGGAGCGGACCAGGTCCACGGTGCGCTTGGCCGCGTCCTTCGGGAGCAGCCGGCCCCACTGCCAGTACCGGCGCAGCTTCTGCACCAGGTCGTGTGCGTCCTCGGAGCGGCGGTCGATCTCCAGCAGCATGACCGGCACCTCGGCCTCCGGCGCCCTCACCACCAGGTCGGCCCGCTGCACGTACCCGTCCGCGAGCCGGTGCCCGATCTCGGTCTGGAAGCCGAGCCGGTGGCCGATGCCTGCACGGTGGAGTTCGGCGGCCGTCGAGGTGACCGCCGCCGCGTGGTCGTCGTAGCTGGTGCCGAGCAGTTTCCCGGTGACCGGGTCGTACTTCTTCTCGCGCAGTGCCGAGACCCGTATGCCCTTCGGCTCCAGCAGCTTCTTCGCCTCGCCGTGTCCTCGCTTGGTCAGCACCCACACCTGCCGCTGGTCGTCCCGGACCGCTTCGATCCTCACCAGGTGGTGGTCCTCCAGATCCAGGAGGTTGTCCCGTACGAGCTTGTCGTGCTGGTTGTCCGGCCGGGTCAGCTTCCACAGCTGGTCGGGCGTAGCCCTCTGGAAGATTCCCAGTGCTTGCAGGAGCTCCCGGCGTCGAGGCTCGGTCGAAGTCCTCCTGTGCTTTGGCTTCCTTGCTACATCTACATGAGGGTTGTCGGACCTGCGGCGACCCCCTGTCCGCCGTGCCTGACCTGCGGAAACGTCCGGCCCGTGGTGACGGGGCGCGGAGGGGGTGATGGAGGGGTCCACGGAGGGGGCCTGTTCGGTCCGGTCAAGGGGCTGCTCGGGATCGCCGGCGGTCGCCAAGGGATGCTCCTGGAGGTGGGGCGGGCCTATCCCGCCATTCACCTTGTACAGGTTCGGTTTTCGGGCTTCGTGTGACGCCGACCTCGGAAAACCCCTCCGTCGTGACCGCATCGTGATCAACCGGCGGGGGGAGAGTTCTCCCCCCGCCGGTGGCCGGACTCTGTCCACAGGGCCGCAGTTCGAGGGTGTCTTCGAGGCCGCCGCAATCAGCAGGGGCGGCACGAACGTGAGGAGCACCCATGCCCGAGAACACCATCACCGTGCCGCTCGCCCCGATGGAGCCGGACGACGTCGCTGACGCCTTCGCCTACATCCGGGCGTTGCAGGCCGACGACATCGACACCGCCTGCGCGGTCGCCGACGACACGGGCCCGGAGCTGCGCCGGCTGCTCCTGGACGTCGCCGCGCGCATCTTCATCCCGGTCACCGCCGTGGACGACTGCGACGGGGAGCCGTGTGCGCACTCCTTCCTGGCAGCGGCACTCGGGCGACTGCTCCTGGAGGTCCTGTGCCACGCCGACGGCGCCTGCCTGGCTTTCCCGCCGGGCATCGCCCAGACCATCGTCCGCTTCACCGAGAACATCCTCACCGAAGACCACGGCGACGTCGCCGACGTCCTGCGACAGCTGGAGGCCGCGGGGATGAAGCAGGCGATGGAGGCGCACCGCACCACCGCGTAGCCACACCTCCAGGACGGCGGTGGTGCGGCGCGGCGCGCGTCACCGGCGCGGCGCCGTGGTGCGTTCCACCGCTCCACCGCGCCGCGCCGCACCACCTCGGTGCGCTCCACCGCGCCGCGCCACCTCGGTGCGCTCCACCGGCATCACCGCACCGGGCGCGCCACGGCCGGGGCGGGCCCCTATATCACACACCCCCTTGACCGCGACCTGATCGCGAGCAGAAACGGGCGAGGTCAAGGGAAAACGTCGCGGTAGCAGAGCCGGACAAGGGGGTGTAGCGGAGCTGGACAAGGGGGGCGTGCGCGCCCGGCCGCACCTGATGGAGGGGGCGGCCGGCGGTGGGCGCACCGATGCGGTGCGCTGCATCGGATGCGGCGCACCGGCGCGCGCGAGTGCCGGGCATCGCCGGACGGTGCGGCGCACCGGGTGCGGTGGCGCACCGATGCGGTGCGCTCCACGGTGGAGTCCATCGTCATCCGGCGCACCGGAGTGGAGTCCACTCGGTGGAGCCCATCGGGTGGAGCCCACTGAGTGGAGCCCACTCGATGTCGTGCATCGTCACTGGATGCAGAACATCGTGGGGTCCACTCGGTCGACGATGCTCGGCATCGTCACCACAGCCAGGCGTTGGAGTGCCGCACCCGGGACAGGGCGCGGGCATCCCGGCGCGCGGCCGCGTTCCCGATCCTGCTCTGCCGGGAGCGGGGCCGTCGCGAGTTCGCCGCGGCGAGACGGCGCTTCCCTGCGTCCCGGAGCCGCTCCCGCTGCTTGCGCAGCTCCTTCTTCTGGTCCGCCTTCGACTTGAACTTCCGGGGCCGCTTCCAGACCGGCTGCCACCCCAGGTCCTCGTCGAGCGCGGCGGCCATCTCCGGGCGGGCCGCGCGGGCGCGGGCGAGTGCGTCGTCGGGGTTGGGCAGTTCTTCCGGGGTGCTCACGCGACTCCTCCTGAACGTCGGCCCGGGGTGTGCTGGACGCCGGGCTGCTGGGTGTGCGGCGACGGGGCCGTCGCCGGGGTGGGCTGCGGGCGAGGGCCGTGGGCGGCTTCGCGTGCCCGCCGGCTGTCCTGGAGCGTGGCGGCCAACTGCGCGGCGGCGGCTTCCAAGGTCTGGCGCGTTCGTTCCACCGTGTCGACGCCGGTCTCCGGCTCCAGGAGGCGGCCGTCCTTCGGACCGTTGCGGAACGGCCGCGGATGCGTCCTCGAGGCGGCGGGCACGGCGACAGCGCGTGGTCGGGTACGGGAGCCCAGCCGCTCCGCACGGCGCACCGCGTGGACCCGGGCGGCCAGGGCGTCGGCGGCGAGGCGGGCTCGCTCGTACAGCGAGGCGGTCCGCTTGCGGGTCAGCGGGCGCAGCACGGCCTGGTCCTCGGTGTCGTGCGGGTAGAGGGCGCGCAGGTCGGCGGTCATCATCCGCCGGCTCGCCGGGCGGGTGTAGTCGTCGACGACCGTCTGCACGATCTGTTCGTCCAGGCCGGGCTCGTGGGGTCGGCCGCGCAGGACGTAGGAGAGGTGGCGGCGGGCTTCGGCGAGCAGGTGGTGGCGTTTGAACGCGCCGCGCATCACGTACACCACGGCGACGACGTCGACGGCCGCCAGTGCTATGTCGACCACCGGCCGTACCCGCGCCCACACCGCCGCGGCCGCCGCCCTCGCCCGCTCCGCCAGCCGGTCGACGACGTCGGCGCCGAACGCCCGGATCGCCGATTCCCGCCATCGCCTGCGGAGCTCGGTCAGCGACAGCAGCTCCTTGCGCTTCGGTGAGCGTGTCTGGTCGGCGGCCTGGCAGGCCAGCGCGTAGCCGGCCTTCTCCCCCGGCGCGTGCCCCTGCTGCTCCTCGTACTTGTCCGTGAGGACGGACAGGGCGTCCTCGATCTGCTGGCGGCGGGTCGACTGCCAACCGATGAGACGTCGGTCGATCCCGGCGATGTCCATGACGGGCCGGCGGCCGGGCGTCACCTCGCGCGGCTCCCACGCCCACCCGAGCCGGGCGGACACCTCCTCCATGAAGTACAAGGTGTAGAGGGTGTCAGCGGCGACTATGTGGGTCATCAGCGAGTCCGCCGACAGGTTGCCCCACTTCCCGTCGTGCGGCCGCCGGGCGCGGACCGACACGACCGCGTGCGCGTGGAGCAGGGGCCTCGATTCCGTGGCTCTGGACTCGTAGTGCCGGAACACCGCGACGATCAGCCCGTCCTTGACCCGGGCCCGCTGCTTGCCGCCGGCCTTCGAGCGGATCTCCGCGACCGACTCCTCCAGCCACGCCAGCGTCTTGTCCTGAGCGACGTCGTCGCACAGCTCCAGCACCCGGCGGTGCCAGTCGTCCATCAGGGCCCACGCGAGGTGTGCCGTCGGCGGGGGCCGGAACACCAAGTCGAAGGCCAGCCAGGGGGTGCGCTCCTTGGCCTTGTCGGTCTCGGGTGAGCGGTTGTGCTCGATGGGCCTGCCCAGCACGGTCGCCCGCCGGGCCTGCTCCGGGGTCTTGCCCTGCGCCAGGAGCTCGCGCTCGATCCGGTCGGCGTCCGGGTGCCGGCCCTCCCCCAGGAGGAGTTCGGCCTGCCGCTCGGTCACCACGTCCCCAGCCGTCAGGCCGAGCGCTGCCAGGCCCCGGCCCTTCCACACGCCGGGCGGGACACCGGCTTCGTCCTGGGCGGCGCGCAACGGTGTGCCCGCCTTGCGGTGGCCGTCGCCGACCATCACGCCACGGAAGAGGTAGCGCACCCCGGCCCCTGGGCGAACTGGCGACATGCTGATCATCACCACATGGAACCCCGGCGCTGACCTGCACAAAAGCGTGATCCGGGGTCGGTCCCGCCGGGCGGGAGGCCATCACCAGATCTTTACCGCCCAGCCCGCCAGACGGGCCGCGACGCCAACCCGAGACGGTAAGCCGCCGGTGTGTGCACAGTCCGCCGCATGAATACGAACCTCCTCCACGGAGACCTCTGCCCGCTGTGCGGCCGCCCCCTCACGCTGCGCCCGACCGTCGAAGTCCGCTCGAACGTGCCGTACCCCACCCGGACCGACTACCTGCCCCACTGCACCAGCTGCGCCAACGATCCGGCCGACAAGCAGAAGTGGTTCGACCTGATGAACGCCCGCTACAGCGGCTGACCCGGGCCGTGCGAATACTGCGCCACCACCACACCAGCACCGCCCACCACGAAATCCGCCCCGAGCCGACTCCAACGCCATCCAACGCGCACCAACGCACCTCTTCCCCAACCGCCCACCACCGCTGAGCACACCGCGTCACCGACGCCCTTCAACACGAACAGCCACCACCGCCCCCGGCCGACTCCGGCCGGGGGCTTCGTGCGTCCTGGAGGTTCACCGTGCCCACCTACGAGACCCTGCCCCGCTTCAACAACGACCTGGGCCGCCTCACCCCAGAGCAGCGCCGCCGGTTCCGCCGGACCGTGGCGGCCTTCGTCGAGGACCTGCGCACCGGCCGCTTCCGCGCCGGCCTCCGCGAAGCGCTCGGGTTCGCGGAATCTGGCAGGGGTCTGACGGGGAACTCGTCCGCCAGCCTGTGTTTCCGGCGTAGAAGGAGTGGGTTCCGGCAGTTGGTCGATGCAGCCTGTCAGTAGTCGCCCGTACGCTCAGGCCCGTGAACCTTGAGGATCTTGAATGGCAGTCACGGACACTCGGCGGAATATCTCCTCGCCTGGTCACCATGCTCGTGGAGCAGGGGGAGGTGGAGCTGCTGGTTCAGGCCGCATCGGAGCGGGGGGAGTGGTTCTGCGCCCAGGCGGCGGCTCGTGAGCTGTCCCGGGCGGGCGAGGTCGAGCGGGCCTTGGGCGTGCTGGAGCCGTTCATCGAGGCTGGGTGGAACCGGGCGCGCTGGGAGGGGGCCGAGGTCCTGCTCGAGGCGGGGAGGGTGCAGCAGGCACTGGACGCCGTCCGCCCGGACGAGGAAGGCCTTGCCTCGGAGTGGGTGCGCCACAACTTCGCGGAACTGCTGGCCAAGGCGGGCCAGCTAAACGAGGCGATCACCGTACTCACACCGCATCTGGACAGGAGGTGGATTCTGTCCACCCTCGTCGAGCTGACAAAGGGACAGGGCCGTGATGAACAGGTCCTGGAGCTGATCGCCCCGCACGCTGAGCGGGCCCGCAGCGCCCGCGGCGAGAAGCGTTGGGGCTTTCACCCCAGCAACGCGCAAGATCTCCAAGCCCAAGTCCTGGAGCGTGCGGGCCGGGTCGATGAAGCCGTACGGATACTTGGGGCAGACATCGTAGCCGGGCATTTCGTGGTCCAGAACACGCTGATCGCCTACGCCGAGCTCCTGCGGCGCCACGGGTATGTGGAGGAGTTGCGTGTGCTGGGCACCGGCGAGCGTGCGGGTGAGACGCTCGCGCACTACGCGCGGGCGCTTGAAGACGACGGGCAGGCAGGTGAGGCGGAGGCTGTGCTGCGGCGTTTCATCGCAGCCGCCGAGTATCCGGACCGGTTCCGCTGGCCTCTGATCGAACTGCTGGGCCGCCAAGGTCGGATCGAGGAAGCCATCGAGGTGGGTCGCCCGACGTTCGATTACCACGATGCCTGCCTTTTCGAGGGCGTCATTCACCTGCTGCATGAGGCAGGCCGGCTGGACGATGCTCTGGCGCTCCTCGACGAGCGCAGTGCTGAGTTCGTCGAGGAGCACTCGTCCTGGTTCAGCTCGAACCGGATCTGGTTGCTGGGCGAGGCTGGCCGGCACGAGGAGGCCCTCGCCTACGCGGGGACGCTGCCACGGGACGTGTACGGCCTGACGGTCAGCAAGGCGTGGATCCTCGATGAGATGGGGCGCGTTGAGGAGGCCCTCGCCCTGCTAAGAGCGGACACCGAAGTGCGGCCGTCGGAAGTGGCCGAGCTGCTCATCCGGCATGGCCGCGCCGCTGAAGCCATCGCCGGAATGCCCTCCCTCGCCGAACAGCATGCGGCCAGCCGACGGCGTGATGCGGCCGCGCAGGCTGGCCGGGGCCCCAACGATCCTCCCTTCTAGAGGGCGGGCTCTGCTGAGCGTCACCGGGGCAGCTTCGCCGTGCGTTCGGGATGGGCCGCGGTGACATAGTGCATGGCGGTCTTTTCCGTGATCCCGAAGAGCCTCATCAGCCGGAGGGGGTCCGCTGTTTCTGCTGCTTCGTTGAGAATGCGGTCCTGGCGCAGGCGGACCAGGGTGAGCCCTTGGGGCAGGTCGGCACGGAGCAGGGTCGTCCCGACGGCGGGGTGGTCGGGGTCGAGCGCCGATCTCTGGCTGACGAGCAGGCGGGGGTTGGTCGAGGCGGGCCAGCGGCGGTGTCGGTAGTCAAGCCAGTCGGCGGCGATCTGGTGGGTGAGTTCCTCCAGGTAGAGGGTGTGCCGTCGAAGGCCGCGTCGGATGACGAGGGTGCCGCGTGCGAGGTCCAGGTCGCAGGTCAGGATCGTGCGGAGTTCGTGAACGGGCACGGCGTGGACTGCGGCCAGGACGAGGACCAGACGCCCGAGCGGGGTCTTCGTCTGCTGCAAGGCGCCGGCCAGCAGGTCGCTGGGGGACGGGCTTCGGGATGCCTGTCGGGTTCCCGACGCGAAGGTGCTGGACGGGGTCGCGGAAGACCACCCGTTCCCGCTTCAGTGTTGCGAACAAGCTGCGCAGGGCGAGGGCGAGCTGCCTGCGGGCACGTCCGACATAGCCGTCCACGGCCGCGTCGACGTGCTGCCGGGTGACCTCTCGAAGCGAGAGGTCACCTGCCTGCGCCCAGGTGCTGAGCACGGGCTGGAGGGAGGCCAGGTACGGGCGGATCGCGTCGTAGCCGCGGCCCTCGCCCTCGTGGCGGCCCCGGCTTCGCAGCACCTTCACCCACTGTCCTACCTCGTCGGCGAGGACCTCCGGCAGCGCGGCGAGGGTGGTGTCGATCCATGTCCGATCGACGTCGCGGTGGAGGTCGGGGTCCTGGAGGAGGATGCCCCGGTCGCGCAGGAATTGGCAGACGGTCTTGGCCTTGAGGTCTGGGCCGGTCCGGGCCAGGTCGTGGATGTCCCGCTCAGAGATGGCTGCTTGGGCGCCGCACCAGTAGAGGATGATGCTCAGGGTGCGGATGTTGCTGTTGTGACTGGGTGACTGCCGCTCGTGCAGAACCCGGCTGAAGTCCTCGACCAGCCGTGTGGCCGTCCCGGTCAGCATCAGTTCGGCCGTGTTCCGGCCTTGGAGGCGCGGCAGCAGCCGCTTCCAGTCGCGTCGAATGGCGAACAGCTGCTCCTGCCCGGCCGCGGTGTGCGCCGGTGCGGGTGGCAGGTCCGCGTGGGACGGTTCGTCGGCCGGGATCGGCGGGGGCGGTCCGGATCCGCCGATGGGCACGTCGATCAGCAGTTGTGTGTACTGGCTGGTGGTGGGCTGGGCGTCGTCAAGGAGACGGTATGGGCGGCAGCCGCGGCAGCGTCCCTTCCGCAGCGGGAGTTCCTGCCGGTGGCAGCGTGTGCAGGTGCTCCGCGCCAGCTTGGCGTGCCAGTGCTGACAGGGAGTGCAGCGGGAACCGTACTGGCCAGAGGGCATCCACGCCTGGCAGTCCGCACACGAATGCGGCGTCCGGCACCAGGGCACCCGGCCGGCCACGGTCCGGGGTGGGCGGCGGACTGCTGGGAACAGTCGCAGGGGTTCCGGCTCGGAGGCCAGCAGCCCGGCCCGCTGGAGAACGAGGCGAATCGTGTTGCGGCCGGCGGGCAGGTCCCGCAGGAGCACCTCGGGCAGCAGCCAGGTGCCTTCGGCCGCGCGGACCGCCAGCGCGAGTCGCAGCAGCGCGGCCTTGCGGTATCGGGTCCCGCGGCTCAGCCCTTGTTCGGCGGCGATCTCCTCCAGCACCGCCTGGGCTTTCTCCCACTCGGGCACCGGACGGCCCGCAACCGCCCGGGCCGTGTCCGCGGTCAGAGTCCTGGGGATCGTGAACAGCGGGATCTGCCCCCACGCGCCCGGCTCCAGCGCCGCGGGCCGCTGCTCGGTGCCCGCGCGCTGCTGCCGGAGTCTGAGGTTCCACACCTCGCTGGTCCGCGGACCGGTGCCGCCGGCCCGGCTCAGCTGGCGGGCTGAGTCCGCGCGGTCGTGATAGACGCCGACTGTCAGCTGGAGGTCACGCGGCGGTGCCCCCTCGATGCCCAGAGCCCACTCGGCGTCGTCCAGCAGCCGGATCGCCTGCAGGCACGAGCGGCACAGACCGTCGGAGTTCAGCAGCCGCTCGTGCCGGCACCGCGGACACGTTCCCCGCTCGCGGTAGTGCTGTCGCCAGCGCCTGCACCCGGCGCAGGCCCCCCGCTGGTTGAGGACGACCCAGCCCAGACAGTCCGCACAGCTCCGGGCCGTTGCCCGGTCCGCGGCCACCGGCGCTCAGCTCGGCGGGAGCGAGCGCGGCCCACTCCCCCGGCGGCTTCCCGGCACCGGCCGCACCGGCCCCGACGGCAACTCCGCGCCGTCGGCCGTCCGCTCCCCTTCCTCCGGCACCGCCTGGGTCCCGGCGTGGGGCTCGGCCTGCAGCAGGTCCGCGACGGTGCAGCCCAGCGCGGCGCACATCAGGTCCAGGTCCTCCAACCGCACCGTGACCGGAGTCCCGCCCCACAGCGCGGCGACCTTGCTCAGCGACGGGTTGAACCCGACCTGCCGGAACGCAGCCAGCACCTCGGTCGGCCGCCACAGATCGCGCTGCGCGGCCACCATCCGCAGATTCCACTTCACCTCAGGTTCCCCCTGTCCATCACCAGTCGTCGGGCCGCCCGGGAGCTGGCCTCCACGTTCGCGTGCTCAGGATCGGCCTGCGCGGTCGCCATGTACCGAAGAGTCGTGGTTGCCCAGGCGTGTCCGAGGACCTTCTGTACCTCCCACAACGTCATCCCGCGCTCGTAGTTGTGGGTCGCGCACGCGTGCCGGAGAAGGTGCGGGAAAAGGTCGGTGACCGGCCCGCTCAGGTAGCTCGCCGCCGCGCTGTGCAGGGCGCGACGGAACGTCGAGGGCACGATCGCCGGCGCGATCGGAAGGTTCAGCGCCGCGATCGCCGTCGGCTTGCGCTCCGACGGCCACAACGGCGCCCGCGGGTGCTCGGCATCATCACCGAACTCACCCCGGATCTGCTCGATGTACCACCACAGCAGAGCCCGGCCCTCCTGGAACAGGTACGCCTCGCGCGGCCGCGGTCCCGAACCGCTCGCGCCCTTGCCCAGGACGACGAACCGGCCCCACTGACCGTGCTCCCAGTGCACGTCCCCCATGCAGACGCCGCACAACTCCGCCGCACGGACGCCCGACAAGTAGGCGATCTTCGTCATCACGTAGTCGCGGCAGGCGACCAGGTACTTCCGCGCCCAGGGCAGGTCCTCGCGCCAGCGGCCGAAGAACATCTTCATCGCCGCCTGCGACGGCGGGATTCTCAGCCCGAAGTCGCCTCGGTGCCGGGGCCTGTTGAACGGATCGATCGGCGACTCGACCACAGCCCCGAAGCGGCTCATGATCTCGCCCGCGTACCGCTGCTCCAGGAACGCGAAGTACCGGTCGATCTTGCCGATCTTGTACCGCATCGTCGACTGGGCCCGCTTCCCCGGCCCGGCGAAGTACCGGTCGACCTCACGGGAAGAGAGTTGCCACGGCACCGTGCCGTAGAACTCACAGACCTCGATCACCGGCTTGATCAGCCCGTCCAGCGTCTCCTGCGCCAGCCCGGCCGCGTCCCGGGCCCACTGGTACTCCGACAGCGTGTCCAGGAAGAAGCTCTCCTCGTCGTGCGCCGAGATCCTTGCCTGTCGGCGCCGCTGAAGCGTCACGACGTCCGCGAGCCCGGCCTCGACCGACACCGAGGCCGGGTCCACCGGCACGCCTGGCTCCGGCACGGTGCGTACGAGCGACAGGGTGCGACTTTCGAGATCCGACACAAAGCCGCAGATTACGGCGATCACTCGCAGAATCTGCGAGTTACTGCGGAGATCTCACACCATCGAGTGAACGGGCCCAGCACGCCGATCTACCAGCTGAAATGCGACGTCGACACGCCAGACGGCCACGAACGAACCCGTACGTACTCCACCAGTCAAGCGCGTCCAGCGCGCACCCGGCGTCTACGAACTCACCTGGTCCGCAGGCACCGGCCCCGCAGGGCGCGCCACCTGGGAGTACGGGCCCGAACGCCGCCCCGGCACCCCCCACGTGGTCTGGCGGCGCATCGGCACGCACTCGATCCTGTCGAAGCCGTAGCCGACCCGGCCGAGCGGGATGGGCTCCCCTCGGGGGAAGAGGTGCTCGAAGCAGGAGGGGCGGCCGGTCCGGTGGATACGCCGCGACGATCAGCTGAACCATGAAGTACGACCCCGGCGACTGCCTCGCGGCTGCTGTCGAAGGCGACCAACTCGCCTACGCCCCGGAGTCGCTCGGGGCCAGCGAGGCCGGGCACACCGAGCCGCGACCGAGGGCCAGGCCCTACTGGCTGTCCGTCACCTCCTCCGACCTCGCGCGGCTCCTGGAGCGCCGGGCCGCCATCCAGGTCGTGACGCTCCGGGAGCATTACGGGCTGTCCTGGCGGCGGATGTACGACTCCAGCCGACGCCACCTCAGCCTCGGGGCCTGACGGGTGCCCGCCCCTGCCCGGCTGGTGGGCCGGGCAGGGGCGGGCACGCGGGGCAGTCCCGGGCCGACAGCCGCGAGGCGTCGGTCCAGGCGCAGGCGAACGCGCTGTACGCCGACCTCAGGGGGGCCGGGAAGCGGCCGAGGCCATGGCCGCTGCGGAGAGCGTGATCACCGTGGAGGGCGACCACTACGGCAACCCGGAAACCCTCCGCGACCGCAGCGCACGTACGGGTTCCGCTCGCACACCTGCGAGTCGAGGCCCCAGGGGCTCCCCCCTAAGCGCTCGGGTCCGCCGTCACCCGAGCCAAGCCCCTGAGTTCTGCACCCGGGACAAAAACACGCGCGTCACGGCGCGCGGCCGCACTGCCATGTTGGGTGGGCAGCGCCTGCTCAAGCCATACTGGCTCGGCCCCTGCGGCAACCAGCCGCTCATACACGTCCGAGTTCCTATAGCCGGTCCTGGTTCGGCGGAAGTGAATGGAGACCCCTCCCTGGTCGCCCTGGGGTACGAGTCTGAACCAGCAGGAACGCTCCGCGCCTCCGTCGCAGTCACATGGTTTGCAGGCGCAGTAGTCATGCTTCACCTGGAGCGGCATCCCCCACCTTGGGTGTGTCAGGTGGTCGATGAGTGTGTCGTGGTTCACTGTGACGCCGTGCTCGTAATTGAGCTCGAATTTCCATCCGAGGCCGTGTTGCCAGTACTTGACGCAGTACGGCTTCGTGACTGTGTGGAGGAGGGCGATGCGGCGTAGCAGGCCGCTGCCGACCCACGCTGCATCTGCTCGTTCCTGCCACCAGGTGGCGTCTTGGTCGAGGTAGTCACGTTCGTGGCTGGTCAGTTCGGGCGCGTCCCATAGGGGGGTGAGCTCGTGCTCTGTGCACCAGGCTCGGTGATCAGCGAGGATCGAGAGCCAGTGGTCCTGTGTAGGCCCGGTCAGGGTGACGCGGGCATCGGTGCCGGCCAGGCCGAGGTGAAGACCGTCCGCGTCGATGCGGTGAAGCCTGGCACCGATCATGCCGCCAGGACTTTCTGACTCCTTGCCGTCGGTGTACCAGGTCGGTAGCAGGGCTCCGACCGTGTGCTCGGGAAGTCGGTGGCGGGGGCCGAGCTTGGGGTCCAGTCGAATCGCCAGGTGGTCAGCGGCGGGCAGGGTAAAGGCGACGCCGGCGGGGTGGGCGCAGTAGTCGACGGTGCCGCCGAGGCGCTCGAAGACGCCGGCTTCAAGGAGGCACTGATCGCGGCCCGCGTTGGGCACTGGGTGCTGGTCTACCACAGGGGCAAGTCGCTGCAGGCTGGCCTGGTGGCTGGTGCCGGTGCAGTGGGAGCGGTAGCGGGCCTTCTGCGTAAGCGCGCTTCCGTGGGTCATGGTGGTCCTGAACCGTGCGCCGTCCGACCCCGGCGCACTCAGGTTCGGAGTTCTGAGTGTGCTGGTATGTGTGAGGCGGGGCCTGGCTCCTTCACACCCACGATCAGCATGCTGGGCACCTGGTCGGACGGTGCGCCTGTGAGTGATGGCCTCCTGATAGGCCTTCTCAGAGCGTAGCGGCGCGGCCGGTTGGTTGAGGGGTGTCGCGTCCAGTGTTCACCTCTTCGGTCCACCCGGCGTTGGAGCCTTGACTGCACTGGTCCTCTGGTTTGAGGGACGTCTTGGCCAAGCGCGTATGCCTGCTCGTGAGGCTTTCCGCCGGGTGCGGGTTGGTTCAGTCGGCGGCCTCGTGAGGTGTCGTGTTCACCGTTCTGAGGAGGGGGATCAGCGTGAGGACCTGCTCCTTGAGTGCTGATGGCAGGTGGTCGAGGGCTTGGGCGTCATCCGGGTAGTTGCAGAAGTGGGCGTGCAGAGCCGCTTCCAGTGCTTCGTGCCGGTCCGCAGCGCTCCATCCCGTTCGAGCAGCGATGTCGCTGCCAACGGAGTGCCAGACCCCGGTGTGTTCCGGTTCGGGCTTGCCGGTCAGACCTGCCAGGTGTTCCTCTGCTCGCGGCGTGAGGTATTCCTGGACCTGGCGGTCCTCGTTGACCTGGAGGTAGCGGCGCAGGAAGTACTCGTCGACTCCCTCGTCGCGCAGGTACGCAGTGATCGTGCCGATCATCAGGCGTAGTTGGGCCATGGCGTCTGTGAGTTTGTACAGCGTCATGGCTTGCCATTCGGCGAAGTCGTTGCGCCAGTGGCCTTCGTCCATCGCGAAGTACAGGTACTTGCTGATCCGATGGGAGTGGTAGCGCACCAGCTCGGTCAGGGCTTCGGGAACGGGTTGCTTGTGGAAGTAGTCGACGTCTCTGCCAGCGGGGACGTCGCCCGTGTGGGTGCTGACGTCGGGCTTGGGGAGCCGGTCGAGCGGACTGCTTCGAGGGCAGCCGCGTAGGACTCGCCGGTTTCTGCCTGACGACGCCGGGCGGCATTGGCCCGTGCCTGGTTGTGGGACTGCATTGTTCGGCTTCCGCGCCAGTCCCGTGACCCGGCGCTGGCAGTCGGTGATGACGTGCATGGCCGTCAGTGATTACGCGGTGCGTATGCCAGCTGTCGATGCGAAGCACCGCTCACGGGGCGGTGCTTGCTGAGCTGGAGCCGTCACGAAGCGACTCTGGGAGGTGAACGACCGGAGGGCGGCTCGGTTACGACTGGCGGTGATCCTCGAGGCCGGGTGCTGATAAGTCAGCAGTGGGCACCGGTGGTGCTGAGGCCAAGCGGGTGTTTCGCGTCCCTGTGGCTCCCTGTCCCGGAAACGACCTAGTAATGTTCGGCCTCATGAGTATCCCTAGCCCCAGAGGGGAGCGAGAAAAGCTAATCACCGCTCTCACTCCCCAGCTGCGCAGGCACCTGAAGATCCGGGCTTTCGAGCACGGAATGGACATCCAGGACGCGGCTGAGCACGCGATCAAGGCCTGGTACGAAGCTGACGGCCTAGCCGAGGTGAAGACCGATGGCGCCAAGACGTGGGGGACCTTCCTTCCTGCCGGCGAACCCGACAGGTTCAAGGCCACCTGCGCGGAGCGTGGTGTCACCTACGTCCAAGGCCTGGCCCAGGCGTTGACACTCTGGCTGGACACGCACCCCTCACCCACCACACCGCTCACGGAACAGCCGGTCGTCCGGGTCATAGTGGCCAATCAGAAGGGCGGCGTCGGCAAGACGTTCATTTCGAGCGGCATCGCTCAGGCTCTCGCCGAGGCGGGGCGCCGAGTGCTGATCGTCGACTACGACCCGCAGGGGCACCTCACCGCAGAGCTCGGGTTCGAGGACCTCATGTACGAGGACGATGTCGAGACACTGCTGATGCACATGGACGGAACCGCCAGGGGCGACATCCATGACCTGCTGGTCGCTCTGGACCACGAGCGGTTCGGGGAGCGGCTGCACCTTCTGCCGGCCAGCGATGACGCGTTCCTGCGGGACGTGGCACTATCCAAGGTCTCTTTCAGCGAGGCTGCTCTGGAGCGAGCGCTGGAGCCGCTGGAGAGCGACTATGACGTCATCATCATCGACGGGCCGCCCAGCCTCGGTCTGAACATGGACACCGCGCTGTACTACGTCCGGCGCCGCGATGGTGAACTGTCAGACCGGTCGGGTGTCATCACACCGGTCTGGGCCAATAAGGCATCCCATCGGGCGTTCCGGCTTCTCCGTTCTCAGATGGAGGACCTGTGCCGTAAGGGACGCATCACCGTGGACTACCTCGGTCTGGTTATCAACGCCTACGACAGCAGACGCGGAAAGCTGGTCAAGGAGAACCGCGACCAGTGGGAGCTCAGCAGTTCGCCGTCGGTGCTGGCGGTCATCGGGGATCTGAAGGAAGGGCGCGAAGCTGCGGACGGGGAGATCCCGCTGCTGGAGTACGCGCCTGACAGCGAGCACGCACAGGCGATGCGTGACCTGGCGAAGGAACTGGCGGTATGAGGAAGACCAAGGCGAAGGCTCCGCAGGAGCGCGTGACGCGCGGCTTCACCATGGATGGGGACGGCGCGGACGGCGGGCAGTCTCCGCCGCGGCGTGTACGGACGCGGCAACAGATCATCAACGGGGAGGGCAAGCGGCCGCCGGCTTCGGTGCCGTTGCGGGAGTTGGCGCACAACCCGTTCAACCCTCGTGATGAGTACACCGACATCGAGGAGACCGCGGAGTCGCTTCGCGTCCGCGGGCAGATTCAGCCGGTCACTGTCGCGCGGCGGGCAGCGTTCCTGAGCGCGCACCCCGATCAGCAGGAGCAGATCGGTGAAGCCGCGTACGTGGTCATCGACGGCAACCGCAGGCTTAGGGCTGCAGCCCATGCCGGGTTGACCGAGCTCCGGATCGACGTCAACGACGAACTCTCGGCGAGCGCATCCGACATCCTGGAGTCGGCGCTGATCGCCAACGTCCACCGCGTAGACGTGCCGCCGCTCGACCAGGCCAAGGCGATCCAGCAGCTTGTGGAGGTTCATGGCTCTCAGGGAAGGGTGGCCAAGCGGCTGGGCAAGACGCCTGCCTGGGTGTCGCAACGACTGGCGCTGCTGGAGCTGGCGCCGGATCTGCAGAAGGCGGTGGAGACCGGGAAGCTGAAGGTGGAGCCGGCCCGCCGTATCGGCCGGCTGCCGAAGGACAAGCAGGCGCCTGCCGCGCAGAAGGCCATGGCGGCGGCGAAGACCCCTCGTCAGCGTTCCCCTCGTCGGCAGTTGGGTGAAGGGAGCCCAGCACCGACCGTTAACGGCGTTAATACCCCGGAGACGGCCGGCGCTGAGAAGCCCGGTCAGCTCAAAACCGTTAACGCCGTTAATACCCCGGACCCGGAGACGTCAGCGCCGAACGAGGCTGATGCTGCAGGACAGAGCGACGGTAGCCAGCCCCGCCCGCTTCCGTACGGCGACGCGGTCTTCGTCGTTCATCACCTACACCGCAAGATGGAGCTATCGGTCTTCTCCGAGTCGGCTCGGCTGTTGCTGCAGATTCTGCGGGAGGAACATCCGGACGAGTACGCGGTGCTTCTGCGGGATGTCATTCAGTCTGAGCAGTAGGTTTGACCGCGTAAGTTCCTGCTCGAACGCAAAAAGGCCCGGCACCTTCGCGATCATCCGCGAGGGTGCCGGGCCTTCGGGTGTTCAGACCGCCCGGGATGCGGGCGCGCCTTCGTCGGGCGTCCAGAGCTGTTTGACGGGGTACAGGGTGCCGTCGTCACCCTCGCTGGTTTCGATCTTGTACAGGGGCGGGGCAGTCACGCGCTCACCCCCGCGACGGCGGCGTCTAGGAGCGCCACGGCGTCGGCCTCGTACGGGTCGGCGAACAGGTGGTGGTCGCTGACGTCGAACGGCGCGTACCGGACGCTGACGCGGTGCTCGTGGACGAGGGTGGTCTCCCTCCCGTCCAGCGCGGTGGTGATCCGGTCGTGGTCCTGTTGGGCGTGCCGGGTCTGGGTGTACGGGCCGTGGCGCAGCAGGGTGTAGCCGTCGAGGCTGTCGTCGCGTCGGCGGGCCTCGGTGTAGAGGGCGTAGTGCGCCGGGTCCATGCCAACGTCGTCGGGTAGGGGAAGGTTGGCGGCGGCGTGGGTGAGCATCGCGTAGCCGGGCTGCCAGAGGCCGAGGGTCGTTGTGGTCTGGCAGCGCAGCCAGCCGCGCTCGGTGTAGCCAAGCCGGCGACCGTGGAGGTGGGCGCCAGCGTGTGGGGTGTCGGGGTGGACCAGGGCGACGGCGATCAGGTCGGGGCCGTCGTCGCCGCCGGGCCGGGTGTGCGCGCGCTCGAAGAACGGCCCGATGCTGACGGCGATGTCCTGGGCGCCTCCGGGGGCCCAGGGCTGCGGGCTGCGCAGGGCGGTGAGCGTCGCTCGGATCTGGTCGGCGACGGCCTGGTCTTCGGGGGAGAGGGCGACGGGGACGTGGCCGCAGCGGCGGAGGAGTCGCTTCATTGGGAGGTGGGCTCCTGTTCGCCGGTGGGGTGAGTCCAGGGGAGGGCGAGGCCGTCGCCTGTGGTGCGGGGGACGAGGTGGCCGTGCAGGTGGAACACGGTCTGTGTGGCGTCCGGGCCGCAGGAGGTGAGGTAGTTCCACTGTCCGCCGATCTGCGCGGCGAGTTCGGCGGCACGCAGTTGCACGGTGGCGGAGACGACAGGGTCGGTCGTGAAGTCTGCGACGTGGCCGCGTGGCAGGACCAGGAGGTGGCCGTTGGTGCAGCCGCCGCTGCGGGGCACGATCGCGAGGGCGTCGTTCCACTCGTGGACGATGGTGGCTGGTGCGTCATCGTGGATGATCCGGCAGAACGGGCAGTCGGGGCGCGGGTGTTTGCGGGGCACCGGTGGCCGGTTGATGTGGTGGTGGGTGACGTGGACGCGGGCGCCGGTCTCTTGCATCCGGCGGCCGATGGCGTCCGCGATGGCGGGTGCGCGGTGGCGGCCGTACCAGCAGTTCACCAGGAGCTGGACCGGGCGATCGTGCGCGGCGGCGCGCAGTGCGCTCAGTTCGTGGACGGCATCGGTGATGATATGGGCCGCGCCCGGGGTGCCCAGGACGTAGTCGCGTACGCCGGCGTCGCGTCCGGTCTGCTGGGCGACGATATCGGCGAGTGCCGGGTCGTCCGGCGGGTTCAGCAGGGCGTTGGTCAGGTTGATGCCGAGGACGGCGGCGCGGTAGCGGGGCGGGGGAGCGTCCTGCCAGCGGGCGCCGAAGGAGTCGATGAACACATCGGTCGTCATGGAGCCTCCAGGTTCGGAGTCGGGCGGGAACGCCGGAGCGCCGCGCGTGCCCGGGAGGGGCAGGCGCGGCGCTCCGGTGGTTGGGGTGCGTTGTTCAGGAGCTGGGTGCCACGGCCGTGTTGAGGATGTCGGCGTGGTCGAACGCGAGCCGGTCCGGCAGGTGGTTCAAGGGCCACCAGCGGGCGGTGCGGGCGTCGCCGTGGGCGGTGATCTGGGTGTCGGCGGGGACGACGGCGAGGTAGGCGTCGGTGCTGTACCGGCCGCGCGGGTCCCGGCCGGGCTTGTCCCAGGTGCCGATCGGGCGCAGGTCGCCGACGGTGACGTGGAGGCCGGTCTCCTCGTCGAGTTCCCGGGCCGCGGCCTCGCGGCTCGACTCCCCCGGGTCGACGTGGCCGCCCGGCAGGGCCCAGGCCCCTTCGTAGGGCGGCCAGTCGCGCTCGATCAGCAGGACGCGGCCGTCCGGGGTCAGCACGACCACGTCGGCGGTGTACCGGGTGGTGTCGGGAGTGTGGGTGTAGCGGACGGGTTTGCCGAGGCTTTGGGCGTAGTCGATCTCGCTGCGGGTGCTGTCGCCGATGTAGCCGTCGGGGTTGACGACGAGGACCTCGTCGGCGAGGTCGATCTTCCGGCGGTGCAGTTCGCCCAGCTGCTGCTTGAGGCGGCCGGCCCGGTTCGGGTCCGCCCACAGCGGGTGCGGTTGCCTGAGGTTGCAGCCGGGGGCGAGGACGATGCGGCCGGCGGCGGTTTCGTACAGGTTGGCTTCGGCGAGGGCGTCCCAGTGCCGGGTCGACCCGCACAGCGCGACGATCGGCGGGCGGGCTTCGGTGGTGGTGACGGTCTGGCGGGGCACAGGCGGTCCTTCCGTAGGTGAACGGCGAAGGTAGTGGCCGGGGGCAAATCCTGCTGCCGCCCCGGGGGGCTCTGCTAGACGGTGGGCGTGTGCGCGGCGGCGGCAGCGGGCTGGGCGGGGTTCGCCGCGAGTGCGGCGTGGCGCTGCTGGAGCTGGTCGATGGCCGTGTCGTCGGTCAGGGCCGTGGTGATCAGATCGCGCTGGTACGCCATGCTGGCAAGGGCGCCGCGGTGGTAGCGGCACGACTCCTGCGCTTCGGCACAGGCGGGGCAGTCCTCCCAGTCCAGCGGGTCGTAGGGCGCGGTCTCCGGTCCGGGCAGTCCAGCGGCCGCCCGACGGGTGGCGGGGGAGTCGGGGCCGGCGGTGAACAGGTCCTCGCGCCAGGTCGGTGGCAGTGCGTGGAGGTAGGCGGCCAGGGCTGCCGCGATGGGCGGGTAGTTGTTGTAGAGCGATGCCCAGATCCGCTGGGCCTCGGTCACCGGGTCGGCTGCGGACGGCAGCTCGTCAGCGTCACGGGCGTAGGCGCGGGCCTTCGCCCGGCGCTCCTCCCAGGTGCTGGTGTCGATCCCGGCCTGCGCCGCTGCGCCCAGGATGCGGGTGTCGTCGAGGAAGTCGGGGGCGAGCGTGGCGGCGGCGAGGTGTTCGGCTGCGGCGGGGTCGTGGTGGGCGAGCGCGGCCAGGGCCTGGTCGGTGCGGAGGGCCGCGCACTGCGTCCGGACGTCGGTGTTGGCGTAGGCGGCGGCCAGCAGCCGGGTACGCAGGCGGGTGAGGTGGGTGGGGGCATCCGTCATGGGGCTGCTCCTGGGTGAAGGAATGGGTGCGAAGGCCGGCGGGGCGGTCGGAGCCTGGGCTGCGGCCGCCCCGCCGAGGCAGGAAGCCCCCGGGCCGGGGCGGGGGGCGGGGTCAGTGGGCGGCGAGGGCGGCCCGGTGCTCCTGGTGGTGCTCGGCGGCTGCGGGCTCGGCGAGCTGCCTGACGTGGTGGGGCCGGCCGACGTCGCCGTGCTCGGAGCAGACGACGGCATACGCGGTACGGCCCGGGCAGCCGGAGGCGGGGTTGCGTGGCTTGCCCGAGGGCTTCACCGCGTGCTTGCAGGGGGTGTTGTCGGCGTGCCGGGGTTCTACGCGGATGGTGATGCTGGCCATGGGTCTCCTGTGGGGATGCGAGGGAGCGCCGTGCCTGCCGGTGGGCGGGGCACGGCGCTCGGGGTTGAGGTGGTCAGGTACAGGCGTTGCCGTCAGGGTTCGGGGTCCTCGAGGTCACAGACGTCGCCGAACATGTCGTCGATCACGCGGGTGACCTGCATCCGGTTCTCGGGACGTGTGGAGCTGAGGACCGTGCCGGTGAGGCTGACCAGGTCGATGTCCTCGAACAGCTCGGTGATGTCGGCGATCGTCCTCGAGTCCGGGACGGTGCTCGCGTCGGGGCGTTCGCTGTCCAGGTGGCAGCCCATGGTGTGAGCCTGGTCGGCGAGCTGGTGGGCGCGGGCCGGGGTGATCACGATGCTGTGGCAGTGCTGACGGCTTGAGCCGAGGACTCCGGTCGGGCTGATGTGGATACGGATGCCCGTCTCCGGGCCGTGGGCGCCGGCCAGGGCGGTGAGGGCTTCGGCGAGGGCTTCGATCGCCGTGTCACGCTCCGCGTCTGCGCCCCTTGCGGTCACGGTGCCCGCATCATCCCCGTCTCCGTCCAGGTCCAGTGCCGGGGCTTCCCAGAGGACTTCAAGAGTGTCGGCATGCAGCCGGATGACCCCGTCCGCGGTGTCCGGGAGCGTGAGATGGCCGGTGACCCGGAGCAGGTCGCCGGGCTGCCGCTCGGTGAGCAGGGCCTGCGCGATCTCCGGCTTGATGGTGGTGCAGGGGATGACCGCTTCGTCCCGCAGGTGGTCGGTGCCGGCGGAGCAGGTCAACCGCCAGCAGACGGCGCCCTCGCGGTCGCCGGGTTTGGCGTCGTCAGCAAGGAAGCCGTCCAGCACGATGGGAAGGGCGTCCATCAGCTCGCCTCCGCCCCGTCGGTGGTGCGGTGGGCGGCGTCGTAGGCGTCCAGAACGGTCCTGGGCGGGACGCCCCGGTCGGCAACCTGGTGCCCGTTGGCACGCGCCCATACCCGGACCGCAACCAGTTCCTCCCTGCTGCGCTTGCCGCTCCGCGCCGCAGGAACCCCCGCGGGGACCAGGAGCGCGGCATCCTGGTCGGCCGTGGCGGCACGGGTACCGGTCTTCACCGCACGCAGCTGCGCCTGCGCGGCCTCCAGTTCGGCCTTGGCCTTCGCGACGCGCTCCTCAGCCCGCTGCTGGGCGGCGTCGGCGGAGCGGCGCTCCGTCAGTTCGGTGAGGTCGCTGCGCACGCGGGCGGCCCGGTTGCGGACGCCGGCGGCGGGGTGCCTATCCGCCCAGACGAGCAGCGCCTCGATCCCGCCTGTGCCCGCCGTGCCCACGGTGCTGCCGGACGTAGTCGCCACGGCGGACGCCTCCGGGGCGCCGGCGCTGTCGTCCGAGGCCGGCTCGGAGAGAGCAGCGGGGGCGGCCGTGTCGGCGTGCCGGACGGCTTCGGTGAGTTCGTCCTTGGACAGTCCGAGCGTGGTGCGAACGTGCTCGGGGCTGTCGCAACCGCGCCACGGCCAGGGCATGGGACGGTTCTCCGGGTTCTTCCCGGCGAGGATGCAGGTGGCGTAGGGCTGGCGGATCGTGATGCCGCGGATCCAGTCGCCCTCGGGCTGGGGCGTGATGCTCACGCGGCTCGCCCCCACAGGCTCGTGCCCGGGCGGCCGGCCAGGCGGTCGTTGACGGACGGCAACGTGGCGTGCGCGGCGGTGGCGATGACCGCGCGACCGCAGTACTTGCCCCCGTAGAGGGCGGCATCGGACGCGCGCTGCAACGCGGACAGGTCTCGGTGACGTCGCCGGTCGCGGCGCCGACCGAGGCGGCGACGTCCACCGCCTGGCCGTCGTCCAGGGTTACCGGCGTACGCAGCCTCTGCACCAGCTGAGCGAGGCGGATCTCGCGGCGGGCGGCGGGCAGCTCCAGGACGACGGCGAACTCGTCACCACCGAGGCGGCCCACGGCTACGCGCGGGCCCGCCCAGGCGGTGAGCCGGGCCGCGATCGCCTTGAGGACATCCTCCCCGGCCAGGTGGCCCATCGTGTCGTTGACGTCCTTGAAGGACTTTTCCCGGACTACGGCGTCGGGGCTTGTGTGCCTGATGGCAAGATCGCGTTTCATGACTTCCGTTCCGTGGAGTACTCACGCTGTCGAGCTCCAGCCCGGCAGTGTGATCAAGAGGTTTCGGCGCGAGAGGCGTGAGGGGGGCGAGCGGGAGTGGCGTGCGCTGACGCTGCTCGCTGCGTATGCACCGGACTTGGCCCCTGTGCCGCAGAGCGCGGACCTTGTGGCCGAAGAGCCGGTCGTGGTTATGTCGCGCCTGCCAGGTGAACCGCTTCGAGGACAGTGGCTCAGTGCTCAACAGCTGAAGGCCCTGGCTGCTGCGGCAAGTGAGCTCTATGCGGCCGTGCCTGCGGACGTCCTGAGCGAAATCCCTGTCAGGCCCGGTCGCCAGCACGAACTCATCGCCCAGATTCGTGCTTGGGCGCCGCAAGCTCGTCCACGAGTCAGCAGTGAGGTGGGCGAAGCCATGGACCGCGGCCTTGCATGGCTGACCCACTCGGGGATGGACCGTGTCGACCAGCCGGATGTCCCTCTGGTCTTCGGTCCCGGCGACGGCAATCTCGCCAACTATCTCTGGGACGGCTCCCGCGTACGGGTCGTCGACTTCGAGGACTCTGGTCTCAGCGACCGTTCTTTCGAACTGGCAGAGATCACTGAGCACGTCGCCAGCTGGGTCGACCAGCCTCTGGATGTTGAGGCGTTCTTGGGTCAGTTCGATTTGAATGCTGCCGAACGTGTTCGGCTTCCGAAGGTCCGCAGGTTGCTGGCACTCGTGTGGTTGTTCCTTCTGTCCTTCGACGACCCTGAGCGCCCTCGTAATCCGCCAGGAACGGCCGAGCGACAAGCTGCCCGGCTGTCCAGGCTTCTCGCCTGAGACCACGCTCCGGTCTTCAGCACCCAGAGCTCAGGTGGCATTCGAAGCACCATGATCGTGCCCTGGACGCGAGGCGCGGCGTAAGGTGGGCCGCGCCTCGCGCGTGTCAGGGTTTCCTGATCTGCGGGATTCCGAGATCGGCGATCCGGGCTGTGTTCTGGTTTCGGGCGCGATCCAGGGCGATGAGCTTGTTGCGTGCGGCTTCCAGGCTCACGCGAAGGCCTTCTTCTTCGCCGAGCCAGCCGTTGAGCTTGGCCTTTGCGATGCGCTCGGTCAGGCTGCGGATGATTTCAATAGGACCGGCCACAGGCGGTTGCTGCCCCATTCGGGGTCGACGACGGACACCTGCGCTGCCCCGAGGAGTTCGTCGAGCGCTTCTGAGCCGATGTGACCTTCCCACTGATGGCGCAGGTTCTGCTCGTCGAGGTGCCGGCCGACGGCGGCGCAGGGACGGCCGTCGCGGGTGGACACCGGAACAGCGGTCGCGCCCCGGCCGGTCGGGGCGGTGCGCACGACGATCAGGCCGGCCGCGTCAGCGGCGGCAGTGAGCCGGGCCAGCATCTGGGGGTCGGTGGTGAACCCGGTGGTGAAGGCGCGCTGGGTGTACTGGTGGCCGTCCCGGCCGGGCTGGGGCGGGTGGCCGGGCTGGGACATGTCCGTCACGTATCCGGCCCGGCAGCAGGCGGCGAGCACGCGGTCGAGGCCGGTGGCGACGGTCTCGTCGGCGTCCGGGCCGCAGCCGGTGGTGTAGGCGGGCCGGGAGCCGAGCTCTCCTTCGAGCCAGGCCGCCATCAGCAGGCCGAGGTCGGCGAGCGTGCGGGTGGCGCGCCACCTGCGTCGCTCCGAGCGGTACCTCCAAAGTGCTCGCATCAGGCAGATCTACCTCAATGGGACGGCCGTGGTCTCCCCGTCCTGGACCGGATGGGGCGGCGACGGGGTGTGGTTGCTGCTGGTGCGCGGCGCAGCACCGCGACCGCCCCGGGCCACGAAGGGCGCCCGGGGCGGCACGGAGGAACGCCGCGTTCCTCAGGCGGGGGTCAGCGGGCGGTCAGGTCGTCGGCGATCCGGTCGAAGTCGGCGCGTCCGGGACCTCGCCGGGGCCGGGCCGGCCGAGGTAGGCGATGCGGATCCGGCGCACCAGGTCGTGCGGGTACTCGGCCCACTCCCGCGCGTCGTGGGGGAGTTCACCGGTCTCGCCGAGGCACTCCAGCGCCCAGGCGTCGCCAGCATCGAGGTCGTCGGCGAACGCGCGGAGCCCGGCGGCGACCGCGGTGACATCGGGCGCGGGAGTGGTGGGCTGCGGCTGCGGGCGGCGGGCGAGGAAGGAGGTGATGCGCATGGGTGTGTCCCTTCGGGTGTGTGGTGTGGTGCCGGTTGATGGGAGAGAGGCTGGTTGGTCAGGCTCCGGCGGGCCGCTGTGCCGTCGACGCCTGATGCCTGTGGCGGGAGCCCGCGCCGTACGGCTGGGGGGGGCGAGGGCGCGTGGTCTGTTGGCGGTCAGAAGTCGAGCTGGATCGTGATGGGGCGCCGGAGGTCTCCGGCGCTGGTGTGGACGGTGCGGCGGTGCGCGGCGAGGCCTGCGGTCCCGCCCTGGATGGGCAGCGGGCAGTCCGGGCAGCCATGCCACCAGTCGTCTCCGGTCGGGAGGTCGGCCGGGGTGAGTGGGTGCGGGTGCGGCGGCTGGGTTCTCATTCCGTCTCCCTTGAGCCAGGGACGTAGTCGATGGCCGTGGCGACGTGGTGGATATGCATGAGGCTTCCGGCGTCGTCGATCTGGCCCCGCAGCCTGTCCAGCTGCGCCCATGCCCGCCGGGCTCGGACGCGGTCGATACGCATGCGGAGTGTGGGTTTCTGGGCCGCCGTCACAGCGCGGTGCCGGCGGCGGCCAGGGCGAGCAGGACCAGGGCGGCGAGTGACAGGTCGACCGCACGGCGAAGGCGGAGGAACTTGCGGACCGCGAGGGTGGACAGGACCTGGATGCGGGCAGCGCGGGTGTCTCCCTCCATGCAGTCGCGGATCGAGTCTTCGTCGAGCTGCGCCCAGTACGGGAAGGAGGCGCGGTCAGCGCCGCTGAGGCGGGGACGGACGACCAGGAGCAGCAGCACGGCGGCTGCGCCCAGGGCGAGGACGGCTGCCGCGCCGAACACCTTGGTGGGCAGGGGCAGGTCCTTGTCGGCGACGGACGTGAGGCCCGCGAGGACGGCGCCGTTGAAGGCGAGCAATAACGACGACTTGCCGTCCGTGCGGCTGATCTCGCCTGCGACCGAGGCGCAGGCGGCGTCCAGGTTCTTGTCGATGCCGGGAGAGGGGACCGTGGTGGTCATGGGCGGTGCGTCTCCTTGTCGTGCGCGGGCGGGCCACGCGGTCCGCCCGCGCAGGTGTCAGAACGGTGGTTCGTCCGGCCAGGCCGGGACGGGCAGAAGGCGGATACGCAGCTCGGGCCGGTCCGACCAGCAGCCGCATGCCTCCATCTCCGGGTTCGCGCCGTCGACCCACCAGCCGCCCGCGCCCCGGCAGTCGGGGCAGGAGCGGCGGGGCTGGGGCGTCAGCTCGATGCGGTGCCGGTCGGCGTGCACCTTCCAGTGGCCGGCTTTCAGAGCGGCGGCGGCCGCGGCGACCGTGACCGGCACGGCGGCCGCGGCCAGCACGGCGGTTCGCAGGCGCACGACGTCAGGGCCGGCCGAAGGGCTGGACGGTGAATCGGGTGCCGCCTCCGGAGCTGGCGGGTGCCGCCGCGAGGAAGCTGGGGTCGGCCTTCGCGATGTCGTTCAGCACCGCCTTGATCCAGTCGGTGGAGCGCTGGAGGTCGACGCGGAGGCCGGTGAAGTCGGACAGGCGTAGCTGGTGCGGGGCCGTGACGTAGCGGCGGGCCCACAGCCGGGTGCGGATCATCTTCGCGGCCTCGGTGTCGTCCGGCCGGGCGGGGATGCCGCGCGGCACCGCCCGGCAGACGGCAGCGTGCGCGTTGGCGGCCTGGGCGGCTTCTGCTTCCGTCATCACATTGCCGGAGGCGTTGCGGTCCGTACGGTGGGTGCAGCCCAAGCAGGCAGCGGCGTAGTACGCGGTGCTCCGGTCGGCGTCGGCGGTGTAGACGAGGACGGTCGCGCCTTCCAGCGCCCGGTAGCGCTGGGAGACGAGCGTGCCCTCCGGCGTCCAGCTCTCGGGGACGGCGACGGGCGCGGTACGGGTGAACAGAGCCACGGTGATTCTCCTTCGAGAGGATCGTTGATCAGGCGGCCAGCCGGTGGATGACCGGGGCCGTGGACGGGAAGTAGGTGCCGGGGCTGGGCTCGTAGCCCCTGACGCAGGAGTCGCAGCACCCCTGGGTGCGCAGCCGTACTGGCGCAGAGCACTTGTTCCGTTGCTGTCGTATTCCTGGCCAAGAAGGCCCGTCAGACCCCTCGTACGTGCCCCTGGGTCGTGCGAATTCGCTGGTCGAGAGAGGAGCCAGTGCGGGAAGCTGCAAGCGTGATCGAGCGAGAGGCCGCCGTTCAGGCTGTCGAGGACCAGCTGGAGCGCGACTATCAGCAGTGGCGGGCTTCGGGTGTGGACGCGATGCGGATGGCTGTGATCGACGTCGAGGAGCACGAGCTGGTGTGGATCGTCTACTGGACCTCCGAGGAGTTCGTGCGCACCCGGAACCCGGAGTTCATGCTGGCCGGTAACGGGCCTTACCTGGTCGACCATGTCGACGGTGGACTGCACCGGGTCGGCGTCGTCTCCGCGGTAACCGGGGAGTGGGAGGCCGACTATCGAGCCCGGATACGTCGGCTGCCGGTGCGCACCGCAGTAGACGATCTACACGATGCGCTGTGCGAAGTCGCCGCCGCGCGCGGACGCATGCACGCTGTGCGGACACTGCGCCAGAGCCTGCCGATGTTCTCGCCTGCGGAGGCCATCGAATATGTGAGCGCATTGCTGGACGGTTATGCGCCCGCGCGTCTCGTGGCCGTCGCCACCAAAGAGCTCGTGGAGCCTCTCAACCCGGTACTTGCAGTGGAGACGATTCTGAGCGGGGCGGAGATCCGAGCGGGTCAGAGACCGGAGGGGTGACGGGAAAGCCAGCCAGCGTGCTGATCACGCACCCGGTCCCGTTCCTCGGACGTGGCAAGAAAGACGTCGGCGCCACCGTCGTAGGGGTGGTGGATGCGCTGCATCCGGGTGTCGGTGATGGGTCTGTGACCGGGTCAGCACTTCGAGGCTTGAGGTGAAACCGGCAACGGCGCGTCACTGCGCAGCACCCGTTCACCTCGCGGCGGCGCCCCCTTCCGCAGGCGGGGCATCGCCTGCTCCAGGGACCGGGGAGCCGGACGGGGCACTGGGGGTAGCGGGGGCCGGAGCGCTGCGGGCGGGACCGGCCGATCGGGCGGCGCGGGCGGGGGATGAACACGAGTCGTCAGTGCACAGCGCTGCGCCCGCCGAGTCGTGCTGCTGTCAGCGGGGCGCGGCGGGTGGTGCGTTCGGCCAGGCGGCCTGCCCGAATCTCGCCCGGCCCCGGGGGCCGGGCGGGCAAGGACCAGGCAGGGCGTCAGGTCTTCAGCTAGAGCGAAGCAGTCGGGCGGCCTTGTGCCTCAACTGGTCGAAGAGGGTCGGGTGCGTATGCCGCCAGGCGGTGCGGTCCACGCCGTCCTCCGTGGGGAAACTGCGGGAGGCACCGCAGGTGCACGTCCAGGCGAAGGGCTTGGGGCAACTGTCGTCGCGGGTGACGGTGACGGTGACCGTGCGGCTGTCGTGGCGGCCGTGGTAGGTGCCGACCCAGAACTCGTTCGTCTCCAGCTTCAAGGGATTCCTTCCGTCGGGGGCGCCGCCGCGCTCTAGTCGGTCGCGGCGCTGGCAGGTAAGTGGGGTGGTGCCGTGGTCAGCGCCGGGGCCGGTGGACGTTGTCGTCTTCGTCGTCGAAGTCGTCGCCCGGTGGGGTCGGGGCGGGCAGGGCGGTGTGGAGGTGCAACGTGAGGGCGGCATGAACTGCCGCGGGTGGTTGTGGACGATGGGCCGCAAGGTCAGGCCGTGCAACGCGAAGACGCTGGCCAGTGCCCACATGAGCGCGGCTGCCGTCGCCGCGGCGAGCGGCACGGTGGCGGCGAGCAGCAGGGCGGCCGCGCACGTGGGGGTCGGTCACTTGAGGGGGATGGCGCGGCAGGTGGCGGCGTGGTTGTTGGCGTCCGGCCGGATGCGGAACAGGAAGTCCTCCTCGGGTCGGTCGGAGGAGTCGCCGCAGCCGTGGCAGTCCCAGCGGTTCTTGTCGGAGTGCTTGCCGGGGCCGGTGACGTCCACGTACGAGCCGCCGACCGTGATGAACCTGATCAGCAGGTTCTTGGGGCGGTCCGGCTCGGTGAAGGCGGCGAGGGTGGCGGTGCTCACGGGCTGGTGTCCTCTCGAATCAGGCGGCCAGCAAGTGCTTGGCCGGGGGAGCGAAATAGGAGGTGGGGTCGGCGGGTGTGCCGTCGAAGCACTCCAGACAGGACCCCAAGGTCTTCAAGGGAAGGCAGTGGAAATAGCGCCGGCCACACGGGCCGGGACACGTCTGGCGAGCAGCCATCGCCTTGTCGAGCGCGGCCTCCTTCGCCAGCGTCATCGCGAACTTCGGCTTCGCCAGGTCGATCCGGTACAGCCAGGCCCACCGCTTCCCGCGGCGGCATTCGATCCGTGCGACGGGCTCGTGGCCGCCGGGGCGCAGGCCCATCTCCCGCAGTTGGTGGCGGGTCGCGAGGTTCTCGCGCCCGGCCTGCTTCCACCGGAAGACCGGTAAGGAGCCGTCGCCGGGGTCGTACGGGTCGACGTCGACCAGGTCCTGGTCGGCCATCACCTGCTCCAGGTGCCGGGGAGTCGGCGCTGGGGCCCGGGGTAGCGGGGGCCGGGGATGGTGGGGCGGGGGCGGCCGATCCTGCGGCGGGGCCGGGGGATGAGCACGATGAACCCTCCATGTCGTCGGTGGCGTGGACGTTCAAAGGCCCGCCGCCCCTGGTGGCAGGGCGGCGGGCGCGGGTGGAGCTCAGGCCGGTCGGCCTGTCCGGTCACCGGCAGCCGGCCGCCCGGGTGCGGGCGGCGGCCGGTGTCCAGGCGGAGCGACCGGATCAGCGGCCCAGCTGGCGGACGTTGTCCGGGGCGGGGCCGTCGGGCTGGGCCGGGATGTGGATCTGCGGCTGGACCGTGATCTGCGGGGTGGCGGTGTGTACGGTGGAGAAGACCCGCGGGCGCAGGTTCAGTCCGCGCAGGGCGAAGGCTGAGGCGAACGTCCAGGCGAGGACGGCGATGGCGGTGGCGACGGTGCGCGAGGTGTCCGGGGTCGTCGTCCAGACCATCGCGACGCCCGCGCACCCCCATGCCAGCCACGTCAGCCGGATCCCGTTGCTGCGGGTGATGAACCCGGCGATCAGGGAGAACAGGCCGGTGACCTGCCACAGGGTGTAGACGGTGGAGGCGCTGATCGGCAGGCCGGCGGAGTGGGCGGCGATGTAGGAGCGGATCGGGTTGTCGATCGTGGCCCACACGCCGGTGGAGGTGTTGTCGCCGACCTGGACGTTCGGCACGGCGGTGAGGATGCGGTGCGCGGCGTCCAGCAGGACGTCGACGGCGCCGTTGAAGAGCAGGACGACGAACGAGAACACGGCGATGGCGGCGACGGCCTTGATCCAGTTGGCCATGCCGTGCCATCCGGCGTCGGGTGCGCGCCGGACGTCCTCCCACAGCTCGTGGAGGGTGCCGTCCTCTTCCCATGCCTCGTTCCACCAGGTGCGGGCTTCGGCGAGGCGGGAGTCCTTCTTCGTCGGCGTCGCCTTCGTGCGGTCGTTGTCGGCGGCCGGGGTGGGGTCGTTGGGTGCCAAGGTGATGCTGCTCCTTGTCGAGGCGGTGGTGGTGCGGGCCGGGCGGCCTGTCCCGTCCCCGGCGCCCGGAGCGGGCGGGGCGGGGGCGAGGCAGGCAGCCCGGCTCATCCGTGGAACTTGTTGCGCCGGAAGACCGCCTTGCGGATGTTGACCGTGGTGCCGCCCCCGCCGCTGCCGCGCGAGGCTCCGCGTACGGCGAGCGCGAGGAAGATCAGCACGAACAGGCCGGCCACGCTCATCACGGCCTGGCCGGTCGCGGTGAGGATGGCGGGCAGCTGCGCGAGGGTCGGAGCGGCAGCACCGACACCGACCCCGGCGAGCGCGATGCCGCCGCCGGTCGACAGGGCGATGGCGCTGTACTTCCACACGAACGCGGGCACCGCTCGCTGCGGCGCGGCCGGAGCGGCGGGCGGCAGCAGGTGCGTCGGCGCCGGAGTCATGACCTGCGGGTACGCGGGGACCGGGGCGAGGGCCGCCTGCTGGTACTGCGCGCGGAGGTACTGGAGGGCTTCCTCCCGGCGGACCAGGTCGTAGACACGCGCCATGTACGCCTCGTCGGTGGGGAGTCCGAGGGCGGCGTGGGCGGGCGCGGCCGGAAGGTCGCCGGGCCGGGCCTCGGGGAAGAGGGCCCAGATCTGCTCCAGCCCGTCGACCGGAAGGCCGGCGGTGGGCGGGCCCGGGGTCGGCGTGGTGTGCGGGGTGTGCTGGTAGTCGGTGAGGGTGAGGTCGCGGGGTTCCACGGGGTGCTCCTTGACGGGGGAGAGGGTGGTGGGGAACGCGAAGGACCCGCCCGGCCGGTATGGCTGGGCGGGTCCTGGGTGGCCCGGGTCGGGCCGTGAGGTGGGGCGTGGCGGGAAGGTCAGCCGAGGCTGTAGAAGGCGAGGAACGCCGCGAGGAGGCCGAGGCCGACCTTCACCCACCACGGGCCGAACTCGAAGGCGCCCCAGACTGCGGCGATGGCGGCGGCGCGCAGGCCCCAGCGGGCGAAGAAGCCCAGCGGCTGGTGCTGCTGGAGCTCCTGGATCCGGGCGGTGCGCCGGTCCATCTCCGACTGGAGGTGTGCGCGGGTGACGGTGTCGGCCTCGGATGTGTTCTTGAAGGTCTCGCTGTAGGAGTGCCGTTCGGCCTCCAGGCGCTCGATCTCCTCGTCCGCTGTCTCCATGGTCACTCCTCGGTGTGCGAAGCGGCGGCGGCCGCGAGACCCATCGCGCCCAAGTCGCGCGCGGTGAAGCCGAGTTCGTCGGCCAGCCTCATCTTTACCACCTCCAGGTCGTCAGTCGAGACCCGGATTTCGCGTGCCTTGGAGCCGTCGGAGGGGCCGACGATGTCCAGCTGGTGGAGGTAGTCCATCAGCCTCTCCGCCAGGGCGAAGCCGATGCGCAGCTTGCGCTGGAGCATCGACGTCGACCCGAACTGGGTGGACACGACCAGTTCGACGGCCTCGAGGACCAGGGCGCCGTCCAAGCCCTCGGGCAGTGCCGTCCCGGCCGGTTCGACCGGGACGGTGCTGGGCTGCTGGGCTGCGGCCTCGCGGGCGATGTACCGGGCGTACTGCCCGGATTCGTCCTTGATGGCCCTGCCTTCCTCCGCCCACTTGCTGAGCCAGCCGCCGACCGTGCGCGGCGCCGGGGTGGCGTCGCCCAGGAGCTGCTGGAGCGCCTCGTGCAGGAGCTTGGGTGTGTAGCCGGTTTCGCCGGCGGCGACCAGGAGCTCCCAGCCCTTCTCGCGCGGGTCGACCGGGCGGGTCGGGCGGGGGAGCGGAGCCGCTTCCGGAGCCGCTTCCGGAGCTGCTGCCGGAGCCGGGCCCGCGGGAACCGCAATCGGCCCGGCGGTCGGGTCGAGGCTGCGGCTGACGGCGGCGAACAGCTCCGCCGCGCCGCCGAAGCCCTCGAATCCCTGCGGCACCGAGGCGGCCGGAGCCGCCGGGGTGGTGCCGGCCGATCCGGCCGGGGCCGGGGCCGGGGCGGAGGCGAGCAGGGTGGAGGCGTCGATGATCTCCCCGGCGTTGTCGATCGCGTGCTGCGCGGACTCTGTGAGCTGCTGGCCCTTGTAAAGGTCCGGCAGGGTGCGCGCCCACCGCTGCGGGTAGAACGCGCCGCTCTCCACCGACGCGGAGAGCTGGTCCAGCTTGGGCCGCCGTGCGGCGGTCGCGGCGCAGATCTTGTCGGTGAGCTCGTCGACCAGGCGCCACACCTTCATCGCGGTGGGCTTCTTCGGCCCGAGGCGGGTGTGCATCGTCCACCCGGCGCCCGCGACGGGCGCGTCCTTCGGGTCGATCTTGATGTAGCCGGGGAAGAGGTACGCGAGCTCTTCGGCGTCGGAGACGGTCATGCCGACGCGCCACTTCGCCTGGATCTTCATGGTGGCGGTGACGACGTCCTGCGTGGCGCGCAGGCCGCAGACGAGGTTGCGCACGCGCATCGCGCGACCCTCTTCGGCGACCTTGTCGAGCATCTCCTTGACGTCGAAGGGGAGGGAGGCGGTCTCGTCGGTGATGATGACGATGCCGGGGATCTCGTGGGAGATCGGCAGCTTGTTGTCGGTCTTCTTCTCCCGCATCAGCTGCTGGTATCCGGCCTTGCGGGCGGCGATGATCTCCCCGGCCATCTTGAGCATGAGCCGGGCTTCGTCCTCGGTGTGCGCGATCCAGTCGACGACCGGCGCGGACGCGAGGCCCTCGGTGGCCCACGGGGTGATCCACGGGAGGGCGACGCCACCACCGGTGATGTCGATGGCCCAGATCAGCGCGTCGGGCATCCGGGCGAGCTGGCCGGTGACGACGCGCAGGGTGTTCGTCTTGCCCGCGTCCGTCTCGCCGATGAGGATGCCGCAGTCGTTGCAGAGACTGCCGAGCGCCTCCTGGCCGTTGCGGTGGAGACCGAAGGGGAACCGCTCGGTCAGCGTCAGCTCGGAGAAGTCCTCCGGGTAGGGGATGTCCTCGCTGATGACGTCCTTGAGGGTGACCTCGATCAGGATCGTTCCGCGGTTGGCGCCGGGAAAGATCTCGACGCCGCAGCCGTCGGCGAGGCGCAGGTCGGCGGCGAACTTCGGGCCGTAGCCGTTGAGGTCGTCGACGTTCATGCCGCCGGAGGGCAGGTCGATCTCGATGGTGTAGCCGACCTTCCCGGGCCAGTGCTGCACGTCCTTGCCGACGCAGTTCTCCACCCGGGCGACGCGCTTCATGCGGTCTTCCCAGTCGCGCAGGATGCCGACCGACTCACGGCGCAGCTTGAGCAGGCGCTTGCGCTCGGAGCGGGTGGACTCCGAGCGGGTCGCGGACGCGTTCGCGGCGATGCCGACGGCGGCCAGGCCCAGGCCGGTCGCCCAGCCGGTGGAGGTCAGGGGCGCGGTCGCCAGCGCCCAGGACGCCCACCCGGCCGCGGTGACCCAGGACAGGGCGCGGGTGGTGAGGGTGCCGGCCGTGGTGCCCTCGCGCAGGTCGTGGACCGCGCCGGCGGCGGCCGCGCCGGTGAGGGTGACGGCGGCGGCCTGCCAGGGCAGTCCGGTGATCGGGGCGAGCATCACCATCGAGGCGGCGGTCTCGCTGGCGTATCCGAGGAAGGTGGTGTGGCCGCTGGGCAGCGACCAGTCCCAGTGACGCATCGACATGGGGAGGTTCTCCGTCCTGGTCAGGAAGGCGGGGCGGGGGCAGCAACAAGGTGGATAGGCAGCAAGGGAGCCGGTGGCCGGCCCCGGGTTCGGGGGCGGCCACCGGCTCCTGGTGGTGCGGGTCGTGCTGGGGATCGAAGGGTCAGCGGGGGGTGTTCCACATGGACTCGGCGGCCGGGCCCTTGCGGGGGTTGGTGTTGTGGCTGATCTCCAGGCGGTGGTCCTCGAGGAACAGCTTCGCGGCCATGTCGGCGTCGTCGGCCGCCGCCCGGATCATCTGGACCAGGGTGCCGAGCTCGTCGGTGACGCGGTCGTCGACCGGGTACAGGTCGCGGGTGCGCTGGTGCAGGGCCTCGATCGCGTCGGCCAGGGCGTTGAGCCCGTAGCCGATGCCCTGGTACTCGGAGCCGACCTGGAGCATGTGGACCGGGTCGAAGGTCCGGTAGAGCACGGCCATCAGGACGCACCCGGACTCGATCCGGCCGGGCTGGAACATCGCGGCCTCGGACGCGGACGACCCGTTCGGGGTGACGTTCCACATCCACTCGTTCCTCCTCGGAGCGACGATCCGCTCGATGTCGAAGGCGTGGGCGAAGCGGAACAGGGCGACCATGTTCTCCGCGCGGGAGGCGGCGTTGACCATCCGCTGGTACGCCTCGGTCAGCTTGGCGATGGCCCGCTTGCTGCACGGGTACTTCTGGTCGGAGTTGACGGCCATCTGCTGCACGGCCATCGCCGCGGCCCGGATGCCGTTGGGCAGGCCCGCGTACTCGGCAGCGACCTCCATCATGCTGGTCGGGCTGTAGCCGGTGTACGCGGAGTGCGTCGCCCGCATGGCGAGGGCGAACTTGGAGTTGTTGCCGTCCAGCACGGTGGTGCCTGCGGCGAGCGAGGGTCCGGTCATGGGGTCGGTGTCCTTCCGGGGGTCGTTGACGGTGAGGTTGAGCTGGTCCGCCTTGGCTTCCTTGTCGTGGCGGGCCTTGGAGCGGCGGAAGAAGAACCGCCAGATCCGTCCGGCGGTCCGGACGGGGAAGGCGAACCCGGCGAGCGGGTCGCGGTGCTTGGTGAGCAGGCGCCAGGTGCCCCACAGGATTCCGAGGGGCAGCGTGAGGAGCCCTCCGAGTCCAGCGAGGAATCCGGCTCCGGCGCAGCGGGCCCAGTGCCCGAGCTTGCGGGCGGCGGTGCGGCGCATCCGGTACAGGCGGCCCGATGCCGAACCGGTCTTCTTGCCGGAGCCGCTGGAGCCGCCGGACGTGCCGCCCTTGCCCTTCTTGGAGCGGCGCAGCTTGCCCGCCCAGCCGCGCATCTTCTGCATCGCACGCCCGAGGCGGGACTTCGCCGGGGTGCTGCCCTTGCCGCTGGAGCCGGTGCCCGAGCCGGAGCCGCTGGAGCCGCCGGAGGAACCGGCGCTCCCGGAGCCGCCGGTGCCCGAGCCGCCGCCGTTCTTGCGGCGCATCTTGTTGCCCCAGCCCTTGAGGGTCTGCCACGCCTTGCCGGTGCGGGACTGCTGACCGGCGCCGGCCTTCCCGCCGCCGCTGCTCCCGCCGGGGCCGTTCTTGCCGCCGGTGCCCTTGGGGGTGTTGGCGCCGGGGCTGGTGGCTCCGCCGCCCAGGCCGCCCTTGCCGCGGCCGCCGCCCTTGCCGAGCAGACCGCCCAGGCCGCGCCCGTTCTTCCCGGACCCGGACCCGCCGGTGCCGCCGCCGGCGGCGTGACGGCCGCTGCCGGAACGCTGTCCAGCGCCGCTCCCGGCGCTGTTCATCTTGCCGCCGGTGCCGTTCAACCGGCCGCCGCGACTGTTCATCCGGCCGCCGCCGGCCCCGCCGCCGCCCGACCGGCCGCGACCACCGCCGCGTCCGAGCAGACCGCCCTTGCCCGCACCCCCACCGGCCCGGCCGGAGCCGCCTCCGGAGCGGTTCGCGGCGGCGGCCTTGCGGGCGGCGGAGGCCTTCGAGCGCTTCTTGCGACCGGCCAGCGCGGCAGCGGCGACAGCCACCCCGGCCGCGCCCGCGGCGACGAGTCCGGGCACTCCGGCGAGGCCGTAGGCGATGCCCGTGGCGATTCCGGTTGCGTTCGTGCCGTGGACGATGAGCGGCAGCGCCTGGGGGCGTCCGCGGCTGGTCTTCTTCTGCTCCGGAGCCGGGTCCGTGGTCTCCGAAGGCTCGGTGACGACGGTGTATTCGGCGGTGTCGGTGTCCTCGGTGGTGCCGCCGGCGGTGGTGTCCGGGGGCGCGGTCGCGGTGTCTGCCACAACGAATCTCCTCACGATGTGTAGCGGAGAGGCGAGGCGAGGCGACGCGAGGCGAGGGCAGAGACCCCCCGTCACCCCCGGTTAGAGGGCTCAGCAGGGGGCTGGGAAGGGGTTTCCCCCTCGCCTCGCCTCGCTTCGCCTCGCCTCGCCTCGCCACTACTTTCCGTAAACGGCGGGGTCGGGGGTGCAAAAGGTGCTTTCCGGGCCGCTGGTCGGGCCGGATCGTGCTGGGTGGAGCGGGTGAAGCGGTCGGCCTGGCGGCCGCGGCCGACCCCCGCAGCCACCCCGTCCGGCGGTGTGCCGGAGGGGCGCTGCGAGGGGCGACCGTGTGGGCCAGGAGGACCCTCATATCAGGTTCCGTTTCAGGCTGCGGCCTGCTCCGGAGCCTCGTTGCCGCCACCGTTGAGGAGGTCGACGGCGCGGGTCTTGCGGTCCTGCGCAGAGCCGGTGGAGATGCCCAGTTCGTCGGCGATGACGCGGACGGTGACCGCGCTCTCGCCCCGGGCCTCGATCATCGCGACGACCCTCTGCACGTCCCAGTCGACCTGGTTCATGCGGGCCAGGGCAGCGGCTTCGACCGCGCGGGCCTCGTGTTCAGCAGCGCGCGCCCGACGCTCTGCGGCCTCTTCGACCGCAGCCTCCTCGCGGGCCTTCGAGAGGGCGATTTCCTCGTTGGCGCGCTGCTCCTCCTTGGCCGCGTTCACCGTCGCGGCGCGGTGTTCAGCCTCCTTCCGCTCGTGTTCAGCGGCCTCTTCGAGGGCCTTCTTGGCCGCGGCTTCGGCCTCCGCCCGGCGCCGCTCCTGCCCCGCGATGCCGGCCTTGCGGGCGGCCTCGTCGCGCTGGGCGCGGGCGGCGGCATCCGCCTGGATCCGGCGCTCTGCCTCGGTGGCCTCCGTGGCCATCTGCTGCTTCTCCAGACCCCAACTGGCCTGCACCTTCTCCCGCTCGATCTGGGCGAGGGTGCGGCGCTTCTCGGTCTCGTCGGCGAGCGCCTGCGCCTCGGCCGCTGCCTGGTCCTCAGCGAGCTTGAGCGCGTGCTGACGCTTGGCCTCACGGAGTTGAGCATCGGCTTCGGCGCGCTGAATCTCCGCCTGAGCCTCCCGTTCCGCTTCGGCCTTGGCGATCTTCAGCTGACCCTCGGCGCGGATCTTGTCGACCTCCGCCTGAATGCGAGCGGCTCCGAGTTGAACATCGGTCTTCACTCGCTGAATCTCGGCCTCGGCACGCTGAACGGCGGCCTGCGCCTCCCTCTCGATCCGTTTGGTCTCCTCCTCCAGCGGCACCGCGAGGGCACGCTCCACGCTGAACCCGAAGGGCGCCAGCTTGAACGGCAGCATCTCGTTCGCCGTCGCCGCCTTCCGCCAGCCCTTCTCGTTGCCGTCGTACTTCTGGCGCAGGCCCTCGCGGTAGATCCGCAGCTGCTGGTGCTGAGCGGCGACCTCCTTGTAGGGGAGGTTGTAGAGCCGCATCCGGCGGGCCAGGCGGGGCGTGGTCAGCGGGGAGAGGATCCACCGGGTCAGCGGGACCGACCCGAGCGGGGCTTCGCCGGCCAGCAGGTCGGCCATCCGGCCGATGTAGTGGCGGGCGGCCTCCACCGCGATGATGAACAGCACCGGGATGACGCCGTGCATGGAGGCCGCGAGCGGGTCGGCCGTCCACGGCCCCTTGGGGGCGGCGGCGTTGAAGGCCACCGTGGCGGCGGTCAGCCCGTGGGCGGCCCAGCGCAGGATCGGCAGCGGCATCCGCTTGCGCATCATGTAGAGGTCGAGCGCCAGGAGCACGAGGATGCCCGCGTCGATCCCGATGGGGAACGCGTAGGAGAAGAGGCCGAAGCCCTTGTCCTCCGCGAGGTTGCGCAGGGTGTCGTAGGAGCCGGTGAAGCCGATCCCGGCAAGCACCAGGCCGCCGACTCCGGCGATGACGGCGAGCAGCCGCATGGCGCGCGGGTCGCCGTCGTCCAGCTCGGTGCCGGCCTCCGGGGCGTCGTCCTGCTCCAGCTGCTCCTGGTCGTCGTTATGGTCGGGGTAGTCGGTGTGGTCGGCCGGGGCGGGGACGTCCCAGGAGTGCGGGTCGTCGTCGCCGTCCGGGCGGATCACGTCGGGCTTGCGGAAGTCGACGGCGGTCATGTGGTGCTCTCCGGGTCGTCGGTCGGGATGAACGGTTCCAGGGCCATGCCCACGCACAGCCGGACCGCGCCGAAGACGGCGAGGCCGACGGCCAGGTGCAGGCAGGTGGGCCACAGGCCGTTCGCGAACAGGTCGAACAGGGCCAGGACGGCAGCGACCACAGCGATGACCGTGGCCAGCAGCGCCGCGAGCGGGCTGTGTGCCACGTACGTGTCGTCCGTCGCCTTGTCGGGGGCCGAGGCCGCGGTTGTACTCACCGGGCACCCCCGCTGGTAGCGTTGGCCATGCGAATCGCTCCTTGTCAGCGGATCGCGAGAACAAAGGAGAGGCCCCCTCGCACGGGGCCTCTTTGCTTTGCCGAGCCGTTCCGGCTCTCCGACTCCGCCACGGCCTGGTCGGTCGTGGCGGAGCGGGAGAACCGCCGGCCCCGGCACGGAGGTCGACTCCGGCCGGGGCCGCGGCGGTCAGTCGCGGTGCTCCTTGAGGTACTGGGCGAGCTGGATCTTCACGCTCGCCATGCCGGTGTAGGCATTCATCGCCGCCCACACGCCGTGGTTCTTCTCGGCTTCCTTGAGCAGCCAGTACGCCTCGCTGACCAGTTCGTCGGGGTCGGCATCGACGCGGCGCAGCGGGCTGGTCATGCGGGCGAAGATCCCGGCCATGAAGGACTCCTTCGAAGTCTGGCTCCTGGACAGTCACCAGGAGCGACAGGCGGATCAATGGGGCGGCCCGGGGTGTGGGCAGCCGATGTGCGGCGGTGCTGCGGGACGGGCGGCGAGTTGGCCGGCGCTCCCGCCGGACGGGCCGGTCCACACCGGCAGGTAGGAGTGGGCCGTGATCCCCTGCGCCTTGCGCAACGTGGCGTCGGTGAACACGGCAGCGGGGGTTGCCGTCTTGGCTACGTGAACTCCGCTCAGAGGCGTTGAGTCCGGACTGGCCGGCTCCCCGTCACCGCCCAACCCGGCCACCAGGAGTTGGTGGTCGGTACGGGCGGATCAGGCAGCCGGCAGGCCAGGGCCGCGACGGTGACGGTGTGGGGCGACGGCCCGGCCGTCGGGGAGAAGCTCGCCGGTGTCCTCGAAGAGGAGGAGGCCGTTGCACAGCAGGCTCCAGCCCTGCTCCGGGTGCTCAGCCACGGTGCGCGCGGCCTCCCGGTCGGAGCTATCGGCGGTCGGGCACGTGGGGGTGTGCGTGCACAGCGACTCCGGCAGCCGCCGGGAACCGGCGCCGGTCGGGGTGGTGCAGTCCATGATGTCTCCCGAGGAAGCGTTGGGAAGGCCCGAGGCTCCGGGCCGGGGCGGTGGGCACTCAGGCGGCGCTGGCCCGGGCGCGGGCGGTGCGGCGCTTGAGGGAGCGTCGTTCCTGCTCGGACATGCCGCCCCACACACCGGCCTCGTTCCTCTCCAGCGCGCCCTGCAGGCAGCGCTCGATCAGCAGGCAGCGACGGCAGACAGCCTTGGCCTGCTGCTCCTGCAGGAGGGCCGGTCCACTGTCGCCGACCGGGAAGAAGAGGTCGGGGTCCTCGTCGCGGCAGGCCGGGCGGGGCCGGTCGGGGGCAGCGGTGGACGTGGCACCGTAGCTGTAGCGGGCGGTGCGTACGATGGTGTGCACAAGGGCCTCCCAGAAGGTCCGGTAGTAGGAAGCAGCCCCGGGGACGCACCCCCGGGGCTGTTCTGTGTGCCGACGCCCGGCGAGGCGCCGGGGGAACAACTCGGTCAGCCGCGGTGACGCTTGAGGTAGGTGTCCTGCGCCCGCTGGAACGCGGCCCAGATCTCCTGGCCCTCGGGGCAGCGGGACTCGTCGGTGCAGGTGGGACAGGCCGCGCGGTGGTCCTGGTGAGCGCGGTACGCCGTCATGTAGCGCTGGTAGAGCGGGGATTCAAGCACTGGGCTGTCTTTCGTGCCGGCGGGCCGGGTGAAGGTCGACGACGCGGTGTCCCGCCTCCCACGCGGCGGCCGCGGCCATGGCGGCGGCCACGAGGAGCAGGCGGGTCAGGGGATGAGCGGCGCCGATGGTGGCGGCGGCCCGGGCGGCGCGGTGCTGCGCCGCCCGGGCCGCCTGTATGAGGTGCGGCATCAGCTGCCGAGGTGCTGGCAGGCGCTGCACACCCAGGCCGTGCCCGTACCGGCCGGCGCCGGGGCGGCACCGAAGCGGCCACCGCACACCTCGCACTGCAACGTGGTCCCCGCCGTCGCGGGCGCCGGCGCCGCAGACGCGGGCGGGCAGTTAGCCGGGTCGCAGTCCCACCGGCCGCACAGCGGGCAGGAATCGTCCGCCATCACCGGCCGGTGCAGCACCAGGACGGGCTGCCGCTCGTAGCCCGGCACCATCTCCTGGAGCGTGCGGCGGATCCGGCGCTCCGCGGGGATGCGGGCGTCGGCCTCGCCGACGAGGCGAGCCAGAAGGTCACCGAGCCGACGCTCGGCGGGGGTTCGGTCGGTCGCGGCCTCTGTCGCCGGGGCCGCAGGGCGTGCCATGATCGCGGTGGTCAAGAGGATCTCCTCTTCAGGTCCATTGACCGGACAGCCCCGGAGCTCTCACCTCCCGGGGCTGTCGCCGTGACCGGCCGGTCGGCCGGCCACGGCCCGCCTCCACCCCCGTGACGCCGTGGGGTGGAGACGGACCGTGGCCGCCGTCAGGCAGCAGGGGCGTACGGGGGCCGCCCGGGCCGGAGCAGGTAGTCCTCGGTCGTCCAGACCGAGCCGACCGGGAATGGCTGGCCGTCCGCGCGGAGGGTGTCGCGGACGATTACCGCCCACCGGGCACTGTCCCGGCGCAGCAGCCGGGCGGCCTCCGCCGGGTCCGTGATGAGCGCCAGAACCTCGAAGCGGCCGTCGACGTTCTGGTAGATCGCGCCGGGATAGCGGGGGCCGATCTCGTCGGCGACGGTCGGCACAGAAACGATGGTGGGCAGCATCATGAGTGGGTCGTCCTCTCAGAAAGGGTGACCTGCAAAGAACCCCCAGGGCGGCATCCCTAGGGAGTTCGTGCCACCGGCCCCGCGTACGCGAGCGAGGATCCGGAGGAGTGCGCCCTGCGCACTCCCAGGTGGCCGCCACCGACGCACGGCGGCCACCCGAGGCAGCGCAGGCTGCAAGGAGCAAGGGCGGCTGGCGCCCGGTCAGTCGGCGAAGCAGGAGAAGTCGAACGTGACATCGCGGCCGGCCTCGTCTCGGACCGTGATGTCCCAGACCTCTCCCCGGTCGGCGCCGCGCGCGGCGAGCACGCCGAGGCGGTGCACCCGGTCCGCGCTCAGCCGCCCCTTGGTGACCAGGCCGGCGGGCACGGTGTACGAGAGCGTGAATCGGGCGGTGAGACGGCGGACCTCCTGCTCCAGGCCGTGGATCCGCTCGGCCAGCGCTGCCCGCTCCGGGCGGGACAGGCTCGGGCCAGCCAACGCCCTGTGAGCAGCGGCCAGCTGGTCCCTGATCTGCTGCAGCGGCGTCCGCGGGTCGGTGGGGATGGGCATGGCATCCTCCTCGATGCTGGTTTCGTCGTACGAGCAGCCGCGGCCCCGGCCGCCCCCTGTAGTAGGGGGCGGCCGGGGCCGTGGTCGATCGTCGCGGTGGTCAGGCGTTGACGCGGAGCGGCTCGGTCGGAACCTGGGGGCCGCGGAATTCGGAGACAGCGCCGTCCAGGCGGGGACGGCACTGGTTGTTCGCCGTCTCCACCGACTCACCGCCGCGCTCACTCCACTGCGCCCTGCGAGCGGCTGGCGCCGACTGCTTGCGGGCCTCACGGCGGGCAGGCTCCTCATTGCGCACGAGGACGTAGCGGTGGGCGAGGACGCCTCCCTGCGTGCAGTACTGACCGGTGCCGCATCGCACGCAGTTCTCGATGTGAGCGAGGTACGCCCGCCGGGCCGTCTCCAGCCTGACCCCCGTGTGGATACGGGTGATCGGGGCGGCCGGGGCCGGGAGCGGCTTGTAGAACTGCTGGGCGGCGCGCCGGTTCTCCTGCGGCATCGCGTCGCGCAGCAATCGGTTCTGCCGGGCCTGCCAGCGCTGGACGTCGATGTCGATGACCACGAGCTGGTTGCTGCCCGGGCAAGTGACGTGTTTCTCGCCGTCCGCGACCTTGTCGGAGATGCAGTGCTCGCGGATCTTGAGGACCTTGTCGCCCATGATGCGGCGCCAGGTGCGGCAGTCGGGGCAGGCGATCGACTTCACTTCGCCGGGCCGGACGTTGTAGTCCTCCGGAGCCATGGTGCTGAGCAGCAGTGGCGCACGACGGTTCGTGTTCTTGGTCCGGACGCGGCCGGGACGCTTGCGGGGCATCGAATCCTCCTGACGTGGATCGGGTGCGGGTGCTGCCTTCTCTGCCGCGCCAGGCCAGCCTTTCGGCAGGTTGGTCCTGGCGAACAGACAGCGCAGCAGCGCTGTTCGAGATGAATCAGGTGGAGCTATTCGGCACAGGCGCCTCGGCCGGGAGAGCTCGGCTCACCCCACTGCCCCGCCCCGAAGGACGGTGACCCCTGCTGTTTTGCGGTGCTGCTCAGGTAGGAAGCGACGTTCCGGCTCCCTCATCCGGCGCCGCCCTCAGGCGGTTCCGGGTGGGGGAGCCGGGTCCGAAGCCCCGGTGGGCGGTACGGGGGCAGGCCGCGCAGGTGGTGCTTTGCCGACCGACCACACCATCGATATACATAACTTAGCTGATACAGTTCGGAGCGTGTCAAGTAGTTCATTGAGGAAGCTATGGAAGCTAGCTATGTCGAGGGGGCCGACCTACGATGACGCTCATGAGCAACGAGGCCGTGCATGTGCAGCCGTATCAGCGCATCGTTCAGGACGTGCGGGACAAGATCCGCTTGGGACGGCTGACCGCCGGGGCCAAACTGCCCAGCACGCGGGAACTGGCCGGCGAATACGAGGTGGCTCCGGGCACCGTCCAGCGAGCGCTGGCCGAGCTGCGCACCGCTGGCCTCATCTACTCGCACCAGGGCCGCGGATCGTTCGTCACCGAGACCGCCAGCGAGAGCGCCCAAGACGCAACTGCCCGCGCTCTGGCGGATCTTCAGGAGCAGGTCCAAAACCTTGCGGCCCGCCTCGACAGGATTGAGCAGGAGCGCGGTGACTGACGTCCTTCCCTGTGTCTCGTTGCACACGGTCCCTCCTCGGGGTCAACTTCGTTAGCAAAGTTGTAGGCCCGACCCGGGAGCGAGTTCTAGATCGGACGTGTATCCAGCCGCTGGATACACCAAGTGGAGACATGGAGGGATCACCAAGTGGGGCAGCAGCCGAACGTGCTGACGCCAGAGCAGTCACCTCTGCACCGCTTCGGATACACGCTTCGAGAGCTCCGTAGGGCCTGCGGAATGTCCCTTCGGGAGCTGGCCGCGAAGTCCTTCATGTCGCACTCCAAGCTGCAGAAATGGGAGAACGCCACCCGCCCGCCGAAGGACCGGGCCGAAGTCGAACTGATCGACTCCCTGCTTCAGGCCGGCGGTGTGCTGGTCGACCTCTGGGAGCGGATCAACCCTGGTGTATCCGGACGGGCGCCTGTATCCGTTTCCGGCCCCCATGTATCCGAAGCGTCGATTGGGCTGGCCACGGCTGGCATCCAGCGGGCAACGTCTGATCATGAGGGGATCTTTGTCCCCGCTCGTCTACGGGATGGATCGGTGGTATTCGTGGCACTCGATCGACGCGACCTGCTGCGTGGTGGGGTGGGCCTCGGTGCTGCGGCTGCATTCGGCATGGGCACGCCGGCGGCCGCGGGCTCGGATGTTGTGCAAAGCCTGAAGCAGCCTGCACGGGTGGCATCCGCGTACAGTGGCACTCCCATCGAGCACTTCAAGCAAGCCCGCCGCCTGCTGATCGACAACGACAACCTGCTGGGTCCGAGGCACGCCATCGCGGCCGTGCGCGAGCACATCGAGCAGATCAAAACCCTGCGCCGCGACACCAAGGGCGCCGACCGCCACGACCTGATGGAACTTCAGACGCAGTACGCGGAGTTCGCCTCCTGGCTCTACCAGGACTTGGGCGACTTCGACAGCGCGGAGTTCTGGCTCGACAGGGCATTCCAGTGGAGCCACACCGTCGGTGACGGTGACCTGACCTCCTACGTCATGGCGCGCAAGGCACAGCTCGCCGGAGAGAAGCGAGACCTGGTCGACGTTGTCGACCTGGCTGAGGCAGCGCAGCGCATGGCGCGGCCTCGGAGCCGCCTCGCGGCGGTCGCCCGGACGTACGAGTCGTACGGCCACGCGCTCCGGGGCGAGCCCACCGACAGCGAGCGCGCGATCGACGACGTCCGCAACGCCCTCGACCGCGTCTCTAGCGACACGACCCCCTGGGGCGTGTGGCTGAACGAGCAGTACGTTGACGTTCACCGCGCGCAGGGCCTGGAGGTGCTGGGGAAGCACGCCGAAGCCGCAGAGGTCTTCACCAACGCCATCAAGGCTCTACCCGAGGGCTACCACCGGGACCGGGGCGTGTACCTGGCCCGTGCCGCGGTCGCCCATGCTGGCGCCGGGGCACCGGAAGAAGCCGCCGCCGTCGGCTTCCAGGCCCTGACCGTCGCTAAGGACACCGGCTCCGGGCGGATCATGCGTGAACTCACCCGCCTCGACAGGTCGCTGATTCCGTGGCAGCGCCAGCCGGAGGTGTCCGCCTTCCGTGAGAACTTCGACGCTGTCCTCGCCCACGAAGCCTGAAAGAAACGGATCACCAACCCGTGAGCACACGCCCGTACGTCATCCTCTCCGCCGCCATGTCGGTCGACGGTTACCTGGACGACGCCAGTCCCGACCGGCTGCGCCTGTCCAACGAGCCCGACTTCGACCGCGTGGACCAGGTCCGCGCCGAGTCCGACGCCATCCTGATCGGCGCGAACACCATGCGCCTGGACAACCCGCGACTGCTGGTGAACAGCGCCGAACGGCGGGCACAGCGCGTGGCCGACGGTAAGCCCGAGTATCCACTCAAGGTCACGGTCACCCGGACCGGCGACCTGTCCGCCGATCTCAAGTTCTGGCACTACGGCGGCGACAAGCTGGTGGTCACCGTGGACAGCGCCGTGGAGAAGGTGCGCGCCACCCTGAAGGAGCTGGCCGACGTCGTCAGCGTCGGCCGCGAGCTGGACTGGGGCCTGGTCCTCGATGAGCTCGGCCGCCGTGGTGTCGAACGGCTGATGGTTGAGGGCGGCGGCACCATCCACACCCAGCTCATGGCGCAGAATCTCGCCGACGAGGTTCACCTCGCCATCGCCCCGCTTCTCGTGGGTCAGCCCGAGGCAGCGCGGTTCCTGATGACCGCCCACTACCCGGGCGGTTCGACGGCCCGGATGAAGGTCCTGGAAGTCCGGGCGATCGGCGACATCGTCTTCGTCCGCTACGCCCCCAAGGAGCGCACCGCCTGATGATGTGCGCGTCCGACCGAGACCAGGCCCTGCGCAGGATGGACGATGCGGGCACGCGAGACTCATCGACGAGCTGCTGATGCAGCAGACAGGAGCGGCAACGCCATGACCGGCCAGGTCTACGTCATTGGCTCGCCCGGGTCGCGCACCGTGAAGATCGGGTACAGCAAGGCCCCGCAGAAGCGCCTCTGGTCCCTCCAGGTTGGGTCTCCTGTTCCTCTCGCGCTCTTGGAAACGTTCGAAGGGGGACGTGACCTCGAGAGCGCATTGCATCGCTACTTCCGCTCCTGCTGGAAGCAGGGCGAGTGGTTCGAGCTCGGTGACGCTCCTGTGGAAGATGTACGGGTAGCAGCGGCTCTCGGGGTCGAGCGGCTTCTCCATCTTCCTCCGCGGCGCCCTACTGAACGCCTCCGAGCACAATGCTGGGATGACCGCTTCCTCCCTCTTCCTCGCGGGCGCGCCCATGATCTGCTCACCAAGCTCGACATCATCGCCGGCCCGGTTAGTGCCGAGGAGCCCGTATTCCACCAGTGCCAAGATCTGGCGTGTGTTGACTGCCGTGCTGGTCGTCCTGCCTTCTTGACCGATCCTGGCTTCGTCGTTCACGAGGCGAACTGGGATGCGGTGCCCTGGGAGGCTCACTTCCAGCCCCAGCAGCGGACAAGAGCGGCGACGGCATGAGTGCGGGCTACGGCTGGGCGAGGCGGTCCAAGGCGTCGGTGAGCGTGAGCTTGCCGTCGTCGTTGGCATCGTTCCACCATGCCAGCGTGGACGCGGCCGCGCGCAGCATCTCCGGCGGAAGGACGGCGGCTGGGCTGCGAGAGGCGGCCGCCATGAGGTCGACGTACTCCTGCCACAAGTCTGTGGCCGACGCCTCCAGACCGAAGGTTTCCCGCAGCCGGGCGAAGTCACCAGCGGTCGCACGGCCGGCCAGCTCGGTGCGCTGCCACTGTTCTGCGTCTGGGGGGAGCGTGCGGGATCAGCAGAGGTCCGTCAAGGCGTCGTTGAGCGCCGACTGCCGGTCGACCAGGGTTTCATCGGGGTCGAGGAGAGCAAGTTTCTGCACGTCACCGACCGTACCTGTGCGGATGGTTACCTTGAGCTCGTGCTCCCGGCGGCGACACGTGATGCCGAGGGCACCGTGGGCAGCAGCAGGCGGGTACAGTGGCTCTGATCGTTGATCAAAAGAAGTGGCCCCGTCAATCGCCCTTGAGTAAGGCGAGAGGGGCCACGTGGCCGACGGACCTTGTAGGAGGGGTCCGAGAGCCTGCCGAGCACCCTTTTCGCAGTAAGGAAGGTGCCGACGTGATCAGGGTACCCGTACCTGTCACCCGACACACCGCACCCCGCCGTGGGTTCAGCAGCCATGCCGGTTGCTGGTCCTTCGACGGGGCGTTCGTGCTGTTCGCAGGCACTCCGGTCCGCGCCTCGGATGAGGGGGCCCGGATGACGTAGTCGTCGGGGGCGGCGCCCATACGGGTCTTCGTGCCGCCCCGGGTCGCTCAGCCAGTAGGTGATTGGGAGTCACCTCGGCTCAGCGCCCATCTGCCACCGGAAAGGGCTTGGGAGGCCCCTCCGAAGGAGTTGTCCGCCCGGTTGGGAGCCGGTCGGACGGTTCACATATCAGGTTTCGCCAGAAACCCGAAGCACCTCTAGGGGGCTTCGTCGTGCCATGAGGCCGGGGCCCCTCGACAGGAGTCATTGTGCATGACTGTCCTGCGGGTCGCCAGCTTCGGCATGCCCGCACATACCGGTACTACCGCGCTGAGCGGGCATATCGCCGCGCGGTCATGGCCGACATCACACTGCACCCGGGCGCCGGGATCGCTGGTGTCGCCGTGTCCGTTGCCCTTCGATCGCCGGTGGGTCCTGGTGGAGCCGTCCCGCCCGACGGGACGGGTTCGAAGGTTTTTCGGCGCGTGGCGGGAGGATCGGCTGCAGTCGGTTGCGGCCGTCCTCTGTCCACAGGCAGTTCGCGCGAGGCTGCCGAGATGATCTCTTTCTTGTTCGTCCGGGTAGGCCGGTGAGCGCTGTGGCGGCGCCGGCCGCCGTGCTGGACCACCCCCTGTGGGACGTCGTCAACGACTCCCTCGGCAGGCCCCGGCTTCACGCGCAGCGGAACGCGCTGCGGTCGGTGCCAGCCTCCGGGAAGCCGGAGGGTGAGGGCCCGGGGAACCCGCTGCGCCTCGGTCGGGCGATGCGGCTGCGGCTGCGCGACGCGGTCCAGGCGCTGCTGGCGGACCCGGCGATCTCCGGGTTGAAGGACGCGCCGAAGCTGGCGGCCGTGGTGCTGTACGCGAAGTCACGGGCGCCGAAGGGGGAGGACGACGACCTCCAGACCTCGATCTGGGGCGCGGAGCTCGGCCGGTGGATGGGCATGAAGGAGTCGACGGTCCACCACAAGGTGCTGCCGGTACTCCGCGGCTCGGACGCCGTGCACACGCAGGTCGTGAGGGACGGGAAGGGGCACCCGACCGGGCTGGACTGCCTGGTCATGCCGCTGTGGCGCGCGCACCACGGCGGGGGAGCGGGGCACCCGCTGGCGCTGACGAAGGCGGAGCTCGCCACGCTGCTGCGCCTGTGTGAGGCGTTGTTCGGGCACGGCTGGACGCCGAAGGACAAGGAGCCGACGCCGCCGGGGCTGCTGGCCGGCCGTACGGGAAAGGGCGCGGCGACCGACCGGCTCGGGCTGCTGCTAATGGTGCTGAACACCCGGGCTTCGGGCTGGCTGCAGCTGGTCGGCGGCTCGGTGAAGAAGCGCGAGGGGCGCGGGGCGGCGACGCTGGCCCGGCTGCTGGGCTGCTCGCCGTCGGGGGCCCGGAAGGTGCTGGCCCGGCTGACGGAGGCCGGTGTCGTGGCGCGGCAGCACCGGGAGACGTCGACGCGGATGCGCGGCCGGGGCCGGGTCATGCTTCTGCCGGTCGCCCGCGCGTACGGCCGCACCCTGGCCTCTGTGGAGGTGGTTTCGGGGGCCGGGTCGGTGTTTTCGGCGCGTCCTGATGGTGCGTGCGGAGATCATGGTCCGGCCGGTGCTGCTGGTGCTCTTGGTACGTCTGGGATCTGCGGTGGTGAGGGCGTCGGGGATGCGGTGGATCAGGAGCGTCCCGATGGTGCAGAGCTCCACGCAGACCACGCTCCTGTGCTTACTGCCGTCGTTTCTCCGCAGTTTGATTGTGGTTTTTCCGGCGAAGGCCGTGGGGGTAAAGGCCGTCGGCCGGAGCGCGTGTGCGCGGGCGAGGATCAGGCCGTCGACGACGCCACCGGCGTTGCCGGGAGCGGGTCGCTGGTGGCCGAGGGCGGCCCGCTGCGCGGGGAAAAGCCGAAGGATTCCCCGGTCGATGAGCGGGTGGGGCAGCGCACTGCGGGGGCTGGTGCCGGTGGCCGGCCGAAGGCCGCGGGGTGGGAAAAGGCGCAGCAGCAGAGGCGGGTGGCCCTTCCGGCTGATCTTCGTCTGCGGGTAGCGCTGGGGCCGGTCTCCTGGCTGTGGGAGCGGCTATCGGGGTGGCAGCAGGACCAGGTGGAGGCCTCCGCGAAGGCGGAGCTGGCGCACATGGCCGGGCTGGGCGTGGCGCTGGAGGGTGCGCCGCGGCTGCTGGCCGGCCGGCTCACTGACCGGCTGGCGGAGACCGGTGGCGAGGCGATGGTCACCGGCCCGTACGGGTGGCTGATCCGCCGGGGTCTGCCCCAGCGGCCGGCCTGCTCGCACCGCAAGTGCGACGACGGGGTCCGGCTCGACACCGGTGAGGACTGCGAGAACTGCGGCAACGTCATCCACCTGCGCCGTGCCTGGCGTGCCCGGATCGGTGCGGACATCGACCGGGAGCTGCCCGGCCTGTCCGACGGCGAGCGCCGCCGCGTCCTTGAGGAGCGGCTGCGCGAGCGGGCCGCCATCGAGGCGGAGGACCTCGCCTGGCGCCAGGAGCAGGCTCGCGCGGAGCGGGCCCGGCGCGAGGCGGCTCGTGCGGCAGCCGCTGAGCAGGCGGAACGCGAGCGGCAGGCCGCGGCCGCCGCTGGCGCTGCCCGCCAGGCGCTGGCGTGCGAGGACTGCGGGCGCGGCCGGGCGGCCGGGCTGTGCGAAGCGTGCGACCACCGCCGTCAGACCGAGGCCCTGATCGGCGAGGCCGGTCTCCTCGAGGCGGCCGGGTTCGCCGACCTGAGCGACCCGGACAGCATCGCGGCCGCCGTCGCCGGGGCCCGCACGGCCATCGGCGACAGCACCGCCGCCGCGTGGCAGGAGTTCCTGGAGATCACCGACGTGGCCACCCTGGAGGCCGATCCGCAGGCGGCTGCGGACGCGTACGCGTTCACAGCGTTCCAGACCGCGCAGCAGGCCGTCGGCGAGTACCAAGACGAGGCCCTGGCGCTGCTGGGCCGTACGGCGGAGGCCGAAGCCGAGGCCCGCCGGGCGTACCGGACCGAGCAGGGCCGCCCCTGGTTCCAGCACAACCCGACCGGCGCGGACGCCGTCGCCGCCGCAACGAACGCCGCCGACACGGCGCGGGAGCGCGTAGCCGAGTACCTGCTGGCGGCGCGGCTGGAGCAGCTGCGCGAGCGGTCCGCCGCCCGGCCCGAGCGGCCCGCGTCGTGGACGCAGCGGCTGCCCGGTCTCGCCGCGCGCCCGCTGGACGGCGACGCCTTTGGGGCGGTGATCGCATGACCGGCGAGCTGAGCGGCGTCGACCTCGCCCGCCAGGCCCTCATCGCGGCCCGGGAGGCGGCGAAGAAGAACGGCGCCACCCGGACGAAGAAGCCGAAGCGGCGCACCGGCACCGTCGTACGCCGTGACGGCCGCGAGCCGCTCGGGCTCGGTGCGGCGATCGGCCTGATGATGACCGAGCGCGGCATGGTCGCCCCGGCCGCCGGCGGATCCGTCCTCGCCGACTTCGACGCCATCCTCGCCGCGGCCGTGCCCGAGCTCGCCGGACGCGTGCAGGCGACGGCGTTCGACGCGGAGACCGGCCGCCTGGACGTCGTCCCCGACGCCCCGGCCGTCGGCACGAAGCTGCGCTGGAGCGCCCCGAAGCTGATCGCGGCGGCCAACGAGCGGGTGCAGGGCGGACACGTCCGCGCCCTGCACGTCTTGGCGCCCGCACCCGTGAAGGCTGGCCCCACCGCCGCGGCGGCCGTCACCCCGGCCACACCTGCTGTGCCTGCCGTTCCGGTGGAGCGCCGGCCGCCGCCGGACGGGTACCGGCGCGCGATCGAGGCGCACCGCCAGGCCGCGCCGCCGTCCCGGGTGGACCCTGGCATCGCGGAAGCGGTGGAGCGGCAGACCAGGGCGATGCGGGAGCTGTCGCGCCGGGCGTTCCCCGAGCCCGACGTCGCCGTTCCGGACGACGCGCCGATCCGGTTCGATGCCACCTGTTTTGAGCGCCGCCGCCCAGCTGAGGTGTCCCGCGCAGCCGCGTTGCGCCGGGCACGGCAGGAGCGCGCAGCTCGCACGACCGTTGCCTGTGCGGCGGGTGAGTGGGTGGAGGAACGGCGCCAGGAGATGGGAGCGGCTGGACCGCGCCGCTCGACGGACCGTGCACGGACAACTACGGTGTGAACGTTTGTTCTATTCAGTGAATTGTTCAGGATCGGTTACGAACATCAGCAGTCCCGGTCATCGCTTCCCGCAACGCGGCGGCGGAGGGCATCGTTGGGCAGCACACAGCAGGAGGGGACCAGTGAGCGACCGTAGTGCGATCGAGTGGACCGAGGCGACGTGGAACCCGACCACGGGATGCGACCGTGTGTCGGAGGGCTGCGACAACTGCTACGCGCTGACGCTGGCCAAGCGCCTGAAAGCAATGGGCTCGCCGAAGTACCAGACGGACGGTGACCTGCGAACCTCCGGCCCGGGGTTCGGGTTGACGCTTCACCCGGACGCTCTGCGGGTGCCCTACGGGTGGAAGAGCCCGCGCACGGTGTTCGTGAACTCCATGAGCGACCTCTTCCACGCCCGGGTGCCGCTGGACTACGTGCGCCGGGTCTTCGAGGTGATGGCCGACACCCCGCAGCACACCTATCAGGTCCTCACCAAGCGGGCACGGCGTCTTCGCCAGGTCGCCGGCCGACTGGAGTGGCCGGACAACCTGTGGATGGGCGTGTCGGTGGAGAGCGCGAAGGAACTGCCGCGCGTCGACGACCTGCGGCAGGTGCCGGCGGCAGTGCGGTTCCTGTCGTGCGAGCCGCTGCTGGGACCGCTGGACGGGCTCGAACTGTCCGGGATCGACTGGGTGATCGCGGGCGGCGAGTCCGGGCGCGGGCACCGGCCGCTGGACGAGGCGTGGGTCGCGCAGATCCGGGACGTCTGCCAGCGGGCCGGTGTCGCCTTCTTCTTCAAGCAGTGGGGCGGCCGTACACCAAAGGCCGGCGGCCGCGAGCTGAACGGCCGGACCTGGGACGAAAAGCCGCAGCCCGCGGTCGTGTAGCGCGGCGGGCTGCGGGCCGGTCGTTCACGGTCGAGCGGGCTGCACGACCAGTGCGCGGGTCTTGTCGCCGCCGACGCCCGTGGTGGGCGTCTTACCCTGACTGTGCAGGTACTTGACGGCCTTGCGGGCAGCCGGATCGGTGACCTGTCCGAAGTAGTCACCGAAGACGGCCAGGGTGTGGTCGACCAGCCGGACCGGGCGCCCGGCGCTCAGCAGTCTCTCCAGGTTGGCGGCCATCGCCGGAACGGCTTCCTTCTCCACGGTCGCGGGGTCGGGCCGGAGCACGGAAGCAGCGGAGAAGAGGGCGTCCGGATCGTCCCGTGTCTCCTGCAGTTCCAGCGTCTTCCACCATTCCGCGCGGGACCGGGCCACGGTGTCGCCGAACACCCACAGCCCGTACTGGCTGCGGGTGGCGAACACCAGCCGGTACACGGCGCGCTTGTGCGGTGCGTGCGAGACCGGTACCGACTGCACGAACATGCCGGTACGGCGGGCCAGGCGGCGGGCGTACTCGGCCGCCACCGCCTCGATGGCGTCCTCCGCGGCATCGGCCTGCGCGCCGGGGGCAGTCGCCTCGGCGAAGTACTCGCGCCACCATGCACCCCCGCAGACCTCGTCGAAACGCCGCAGCGAGGTCTCGTTACTGTTGGGCGAACGAACGTGCCCGCCCAGCCGCCACACCGCCATCATGCTGAAGTTCATCAACAGCTCAGTCGCCGGCTTCTTGTCAGGCCGCCGCCTGGCCAGCACGTCCACAAGCCGGTCCTGGGGCAGCACCAGCCCGCACGGGTCCAAGAAGAGGAACAGCGGCCTGCCCGCAGCACGCTGGATGACGCTGTCCAGGACACCGTCGACCTCACCACGGTGAGCGTGCGCGACGACCCCCTGGCGGCGGTAGCCCTCTACGACCTCCTGCAGCCGCTGGAACGACTTGGCCTGCGCCTCGGTGAAGAAGCCTTCCACCGTCACCCCGTGCCGGGAGCGGAAGTAGGAGGCGACCCGGAGCGCGAGCTCCGCGGAGGCCGGCTCGCCGTTCTCGTATCGGCCCTCGCCCGCGTACCCGTCCAGGTAGACCACCCGTTTGTCGTGCGACTGGCTGCTCAGCATGCCGCCGAACTGCGCCAGATAGCGCTTCAGCAGGTCATGCTTGAAAACGCTGGGCAGTGCTTTGTCTTGCCAGTAGTCGCCGCTTGTTCCTGTCGACATGGCCCCCACCTCGTCACGGTCCGGACAACCGTCTGCTACGCATCGTCAGCCACGCTCCGGAGTCCGACAAGAGGCCCGATGCCCCGCCCCAGGTTCCGGCCCGGCTGCGCTGGCTGAGAGCGTATGGCGCCGGGTGCGGTTGCATGGGTAACCCGTTCGAGTGAGGGCCTCTCCCTGAAACGCTCGGGGCTCACCGAGCCAACCACGGTCGCGCAGCGCGGACGACCAGCAGCTTCCCGGTCTCGATCGGCAACGGCTGGTCGTCCTGCGCCCCCATTCGCAACGCCGAGCGCGCGGCGCAGGAGCTGTGCCGGACGGGCGCGTTCGATCGGGCCATCGGGATGGTCGAGCCGTTTCTGAAGCAGTTATTGCGAAATTTTCGCTTCATATCTACGGTGCGTGCATGCGATCGAAGCACGAGCCTGAGCAGATCACCGACCTGTCACGGTTGAGGGCGTTCATGAATCCGCTGCGGATGCAGCTGTACCGGCTGCTGTACGCCGCGGGCACCGCGACCGCCTCTCAGCTCGCCGAGCATGTCGACGAAACGCCATCGCTGGTCAGCTACCACTTGCGCAAGCTGGCCGAGCACGGCTTCGTGACGCAGGCGAGCGGTCAGGGCGCCGACGGCCGTGAGCGGTGGTGGCAGGTGGCATCTGAAGAGGGCTGGGGCTTCCGTGACTCGGACTTCGCGGACACGCCCGAGGGCGCGGCCGCCGTCGGCGCGGTGACCCGAGGGATCTTCGACACCCGCGTCGCCCAGTACCGCACGTATCTCGACCAGAAGTCCGCCTGGGGGAAGGCGTGGACCGATGCGTCCTTCAGCTCCGAGTGGCTGCTCGACCTCACCCCGGCCGAACTCGCCGAGATGAGCGATGAACTTGAGGCGCTGGCCCGACGCTGGCGGGAGCGGGGCAGGGCCGCCAAGGCGGCCGACGACACCGAGGACCGCGAGCACGTGTCAGTGCACCTATACGGCTTTCCCTTCCGGTCCTGACTCAGCCAGCCAGATACCCGACGTACTGGAGCCCACGATGGCCACCTCAGAGACAGTCCTGCCCGAACACGCCGCCACACCGGCCCACCGCGACGGCAACGTGCTGCGTTGGCTGACCGCATACACCGTCTCCCTCGTCGGCGACAGCGTGTACTTCGTCGCCCTGGGCTGGTCCGCCCAGAAGGCCGCCGGTCCCACCGAAGTAGGTCTCGTCATGGCCTCCGGAGCGTTACCACGGGCGTTACTTATGCTCGGTGGGGGCGTGGTGGCCGACCGGTTCGACCCCCGCCGGGTAATTCTCGGCAGTGACGCGCTGCGCTGTCTCCTCATCCTGGTGGTGGCCGCCGGAATCGCGCTGACGGCGCCGGCCTTGTGGATTCTGGTCACGGTGGCGCTCGTCTTCGGTGCCGTGGACGCGCTGTTCGTACCCGCTGTCGGTGCCCTCCCGCCCCGGATCACCGCCCCCGACCAGCTGGCCCGGGTCACCGGCATGCGCTCGCTGTCGACGCGCCTCAGCCAGATCGCGGGCCCGCCGATCGGCGGCCTGGCCATGGGACTGGGCGGACCCGCGGCCGCCTTCACTGTCGCCGGACTGTTCATCGCTCTGTCCCTGCCACTCTTGCTCACGATACGGATACGGTCCCTCGGGGCGCCCGACGCGGAACGGCCGGAGACCAGCACCGCGCGGCAGGACCTGTTCGACGGCCTGCGCTACATCCGCCGCCACCGCCTCATCGGCCCGCTCGTCGCCGCCGGCGCCGTCTGCGAACTCGGCCTCATCGGCACCCTCAACGTCGGCATGGTGCTCCTCAACGCCGAACGCGGCTGGGGCCCTTCCGGCTACGGCTGGATCGTCAGCAGCTTCAGCGCAGGTGCCGCGGCCAGCGCCGCGCTGCTCGCCATCGCCGGTTGGCTGCCGCGTGCCGGCCTGATGATGGCCGGGACACTGCTCGTGAGCTGCGCCGGCGCGGCCACGATCGGGCTGGTGCCGGCCCTGTGGCTCGCCGTGGTGCTGGCTGCGGTCATCGGACTGTGTGCGGGTGTCTTTGGCAGTCTGGACAACGCCCTCATACAGACTGCGGCGGATCCGGCCTATCTCGGCCGGGTCACCTCCGTCGTCATGCTCACCATGGTCGGTCTCGCCCCCCTCAGTTACCCGCTGGTCGGCGCCGCTATCGGAACCTGGGGAGCCGCCCCGGTGTTCGTCGGCTGCGGCATCTTCGCCAGCCTGGGCGTGGGCATCGCCCTGGCCTCCGAGGCGGTGCGGCAGTGCGAACTGCCTCGCCGTCCTGGTAGCGCTGGTAGAGCTGGCCCGAGCGTCCGTGGAAGATCTTCCGGGCGAGGGAGTGGCGGCCCTCCTGAAGGTTGGCCTGCACTTTGATCTGGCGGCGGTAGCCGGGCTCGCCGGGCCAGGCGCAGGATGCCTGGGCCAGGGCCCGGTGCTTGGGCTGGGCCAGGACCAGCGCCCGCTCCCTGACGTCGCGGTGCCCGGTCGCCAGCAGTCCGGCCTTCCCGCCGGAGGCCATCTTCCACGTGCCGCGCGACCAGACCGTCACGTCTCCCGCGCAGCCGGCCGGGCGGCCGCGCCAGGCCAGTCCGTGGGAGCAGTCCGCCACCAGCGCCAGGTGGTGGCGGGCGCAGAAGCGGCGTACCGCGTCCAGCGGCGCGGGCCGGCCCCAGGTGTGGGTGGCGGTCAGCGCCGCCGTGCGCGGCGTCAGACGGGCGGCGGCATCACCCAGGTCGATGGCGCCGGTCACGGGGTCGCTGTCGCACAGCACCGGGAACAGGCCCTGGGGGAGCATCGCCGTCACCGTCGACCGGAAGGAGTGCGACGCGACCAGGACGTCGCTGCCCGCCTCCAGCCCAAGTGCGGCATAGGCCGTCTCCAGCGCGGCGGTGCCCGAGTCGCACAGCATCACCAGCCGTCCCGGCGCCAGGACGGCCGCCGCCAGCTCTTCGCACGCGTCGATCAGCGGATGCCGGGCCCCGGCCGCCGCCATATCCCCTTCCTCCAGCAGCAGCCGGACCGTGTCCGCGGCCTGCTGCGACCACCACGGCCACAGCAGCGCCTCGCCCGCCGCAGGCACCCGGTTCCCGCCGACGGCGGGCGGGGTGAGTGCCGTCGTCATCGCCATGGGCTCCTCTTCTCCTGCTCGGGCCACGCCGCCGGCCCCCCGGTGCGGTCCGCAGCAGCGGCCAGCTCTCCGCGGCTGCGGCCACCGCCCGCCACCGCCCGCCGACCGGCCCCTCGAACAGCTCGTGTACCGACGGCTCCGGTGCGCCGTCCTCGTGCCGGGGCAGGCCGAAAGGAGGCAGCTTCCGTTCGACGGTGCCCACCGGGGCGTCCAAGGCGACGGGCCGGCCGTCGCGCAGGCGGGCTGCGGCGTCGGTGATCAGCCGGGCACGTTCGGGCCAGGAGCACAGCACCGCCAGTTCGCGAACGACGTCCGCCGGGTCGTCGGCCGTGTGCAGCATCGTCAGGGCGCGGTTCGGGGCGCCCGCTACGCCGCGCAGAGCACCCTCGGGCCGCCGGGCCGGATCGTTGTTGCCCTTCAAATCCTTCATCCGCGTGGACACCGTCCCCGGCGTGCTGTCGGCCCACAGCACCAGCAGTCCCGGACCGAGCGCGGCGATGGCATCCAGGAGCAGCAGCCGCTCCGCTGTGGCCCACCGCAGCATGTAGGCCCACAGGGCCCGGCACCGCGCCTCGCCCGACCCGTACCGGTCGTGCGGCCAGCGGCCAGAGTCCGGCCTGCTCGACGGTGGCCAGCACCGGGCGCGCGGTACCCGCCGCGAAGGCATCGGGGCGCACCCACATCAGCCCGGCATGCGCAGCGAACGCGTACGCCTTGTCGTCGGAGCCCAGTTCACCGGCGAGTGACGCCCATCCCTCCAGAGCGGCCACGTCACGGGCGAACACAGCGTCCTTGCCCGCCACATCGGTCAGCCGGCTCCAGCACGGGCCCGTCAGGTCGAAGGCCGGGCTGCGGCCCGCGGCCCGGCCGCCTTGCACGCACAGCGCTCGCATCGAAGTCCCCCTGCTCTGCCCGGCCGTGCGGCCCGGCACCAGAAAAACGTGACGGACCTACCGCCGCCGTCTCCCACGTACCCCACGCATCCGCTACAGTGCGCTCACCTTGCGTAGTCGCTCATCCGTGCAGCGGAGGCAGTCATGCGCTCCAGGGACAGCCGGCAGCCCCCCGCTCGGGACCTGTTCACCCGGGCCCGTCTGGTACGCGGCTGGACCCAGACCGAGATGGCACGCCGCATCCGCGACCGCAGCCAGCAGCGGGGCCGGCCGCTGCTCACCGGCCGGGACGGCGTCTCCCACTGGGAACGCGGCCGCGAACCCGACCGGCCCACCCGGCTGGTGATCGCCGACGTGCTCGGTATTCCACCGGCGGCCGTCGATGCGCGACCATGGCCCCAGTGGCTGGCCGAGGACCTCCTGCAGCGGCCGCACCACCGGCCCTGGACCCGCCTCGCCGCCCTGGACGCACTGACCGGACTCGCAGAAAGCGCCGCCACCATGGACACCACGCGCAGGGAACTCGTCCTCATCGCGGGCGGAACGCTGACCGCCACCCTCCTGGCCTGGATCACCGCCGACCCCGCAGCCGCCGGACAGATGACCACGGGCGCGACCATCGGCGAAGCAGCCGTCGCCCGCGTCGAGACCCACGCGGCCGCCTTACGCCACACCGACGACACCGACGGCGGCGCCGCCGTCCTCGACGAAACCTCCAGCGCCCTCTCCCTGGTCGCCGGACTGATCCGCACCCGCTCCTACACCAACCAGCACGGCGCCCGCCTGTACGCCGTCGCCTCCGACCTCGCCCGGCAACGGGCCGCCGCCATGCTCGACGTCCACAGCGAATGCGCCGACGCCGTCTTCGACACCGCCCTGCGCACCGCCCGCATCGCCGGCGACAACGAACTCGGCGCCAACGTCCTCAACTTCTGGACCGTCTCCGCCTACAACACCGGCCGCTACGCCGACGCCGAAGCCATGGCATCCGCCGGCCTGGCCGCCGTCCGCGGACACGCCACCCCACGCGTCGAAGCGATGCTCACCTCCCGGCGCGCCCGCGCCCGCGCCCACCTGGGCGATGCCCGCTGCTGGCAGGACTTCGACCACGCCGAAGCCCTGCTCGCCGAAGCCGAAGGGCACTACGACCCCGACTGGGCGTACTGGTTCGACGAGGCGGAACTTCTCGGCGCCCGGGCCTCCAGCCACCGGGACATGGGACAGCCCGAACCCGCCGCGACCGGCTTCGCCCAGGTCCGCGATTTGATCGCCCCCACGCACGTGCGCACCACCGCCCTGTACACAGCACGGCAGGCCGACGCGCTGCTGGACCACGGCGACATCGACCGCGCCTGCGCGGTCGCCGATCACGCACTGGACCTCACCGCGACCATCAGCTCCCACCGCTCCACCGGCCCCCTGCTCGACCTCGCCGACCGGCTCGCGCCCTACCAGACGACGTCGGCAGTCCGGGACTTCCGCGAGCGGGTACGTGCCGTACTGGCGGCGTGAGCCCCCGCCAGTACGCATGCACGACCCATCCGTCCGTCCCTGGCCGGTCAAGCGGTTTGGTCTGACCGCCGAAGGGCATCGGGTCACGGAGTGAAGAACGACTCGAGTATGTCGTCGAGCACCTCCAGCCCTACTCGCGCTCCGCGTGGAGGAGGTACACGGCGAGCGAGGTGAGGCTGGCTTCCAGGACAGCGTCGAACAGCTGTGGCGGCACGGGCGGGCCGGGCGGGCACGCTCTGGTGCGTTGGACGCGCAGCGTGACGACCATCTCTTACAGACCGCATTCCAGACGTACCTGCGGTAACTTGAGTGGAATATGAGATTCCGAAGGGGCAGAAATCAGCCATTCCGAGCAAGCGTTATGGAACTTACGCCCCTTTTTCACATTTAAGTAAAGCGTGAATTGCACCGCCTGCCCCGTTTGATCGCAAGATGGGTTTCAGTCATGCGGCCAAGTTGGTCTAGCCGAGCGGAAGCACGCAGGGTTACTGTCCCGCTACCCCTGGAACCGTCCGGGGATACAGGCGCCGCCAGACGCACCCGGTTTCCAGGCCATTTCGTGCATCGCAGCGGCGCCCGCACCGTCTTACCCGAAGGCCTACGATAGTGAATCGTCGGTACCAGATAAAGCGTCCTGCGACGTCTCGCGGACGTCTCGGCGTGAACGCGGCGTGCGTCGCGGCCCTCCTCGCCGGCAGCGTCGTCCTGCCGGCCGCGGTGGCAGCCCCGACGGCGCTCGCTGCAGAGACCTGCAGGAGCGCCATCCCCACCTACGTCCACGACACAAGCACCGGTTCGGAAGGCGTCCTGCGCAAGTATCTGGACTGGGACCCGCTGACCGGCAACGCCGCCGGGTCCCTCCTGGACACAGGCGTGAGCGCACCACTCGACCGGCACAGCCGGTACTTCACCAGCGGCAATGGCATCATCTACGTGATCACGCCCGAAGGCGCCCTGCAGTTGTACAGGGACGAGACGGCCACCGGCGGGGACCTTCTGACGTTCGTCCGCGATATGGAAAGGGACTGGAGCGCCTACTCCCGTGTGTGGTCCTCCGGTAACCGGATCTACACCCTCGGGGAAGACGGTGTGACCGTCTACTTGGTGGCCCTGTCCGGGACCGTGCTCACCAAGCTCCGCACCGTTCCCTCCACTGATCCGGCCGTCCAGGCGATGGCCCAGGCCGACGACGTGTGGGCCGCAGGCGGCATCACGTACACCCTCAAGCGGGGGGTCGCCGACCAGCAGGGCGACGTCAAGGCCTGGCCGTACAGCGACACTCTCGGGACAACAGCGCCCTTCAGCTCGGAGGGGTCCACGACGGTCATCCGGGGGATCGGCACCAAGACCCGCAGTGGCTGGAGTCCCGGCCCGGGCACCATCTACACCCTGGGTGACACCCCGGACTACACGGGCATAGCCCGCAGTTACACCGGCTCCCAGGAGATGTCGCTCGCCAACGAGGAGGTCGCTGCGGGTCTGTACGGGGACGTGCAGGCCGACCTCTCCTCCTGCTTGGCGAGTCCCTCCTCCGACGACAAGCCCGAAGCCGACGCAGTACCTCCGGAGACGGAGACCCCGCCGCTGGCTGTGACGGACGAGACCGCCGATCCGGCTCCGCAGGACCCCACTGAGTTCTCGGGCAAGTTCGTCCTGGGTGACGGAACTCCGGCTGCGGGACTGCCCGTCGACGTCGAGGCCACCGACGTCACCAGCGAGAGCGAAGACGAAGTCGCGCCCGTCATCTTGGGCAGCACGGTCACGGCCGCAGACGGCACCTGGTCACTTCCTCTTCCGCAGTCCCTGCCTGCAGAGGTGCAACAGGCCGCTGCGGCCAACGGCGGTGCCATCAACGCCACAGCCAGCGTCGACGGCCAGACGGCATCAGGTCAGATCATGCTGGGCACCGACGCCGTGTCCGCAGCTCCTGCCTCGGCTTCGTCCGCCGTGCGCGCCCTGGTGTCCACCGCGGCTGAGGACACTGCTGAGCCCTCCAAGCTCCGGCCCATGACGGACGACATGCTCCAGGAGACGCCGGAGCCGACCGAAGCTCAGACGGCCCAGAGCTGGGGTTCGAAGAACGAGGCCGTGTCAGTCGACACCCTCGGCGACCAGCCGCTGCCCGAGTACCAGAGCGACACCGGCGCGCTTCCCCAGGACGATCCGTACGTCATCGACGGCGTCGACACCAAATCCATGGTGGTGACCCCCATGGACGGCGGCTGCGACAAGGCCAGCGAGAAGGTCATCAGCAAGAACATTTACTACACCGCGGTCGGCGAGGGCCACGCCTACTGGGACGCCAAGGCATCCGTGGACTACGACTCGAAGCTGTCCTCCAGCGTAGAGGTCGCAGTCAAGACCGGCACCAAGTGGACGATCGAGGGCTCGGTCACCCTCGGCTCATCCATGTCGGCCACCACCGGCTACACGAACAAGGGACCGTACTTCGCCAAGCAGTGGAAGGTCCCGATCGAATACAAAAAGACCAAGGAAAAGTGGGTCTGCAACTACGGCCGTACGGTGATGTACCGCTACAAGATCAAAGCCGGGAAATACAAGGTGCCCTCGGGCGGAGCAGTCGGCAAGTACGGCAAGGACGTAAGCAGTAAAGACGGTATGACCCCGTACAAGAACTCGCCCAAGTCGCACCGCGCCTACGTTGAGGCCGGAACGTACTTCCAGATCTCGAAGAACCGCAGCATCAAGTGGTCCGGGGCCGTCAGCGCCTATGGCGTCAAGCTCGGCGGCTCCACCCAGTACGACAAGGACCACAGACAGCGCATCACAGCAGGCAACAGCAAGAAGTACCGGCACGACATCTGGGGAAAGAATGACCGCGTCTCGGGTAAGCCCGGCGTCTTCTACTCGTTCTAAGGCTGTCTTCTTCCTCGCCTTTCTGGCACTTACCGGTTGCTTTCCGGCAGGCCGAGCTGACCAGACGGAAACGGGCAGCGCCCTCGCCACCGACAGCGCCCAGTCCAGTGGCGTCGTCGGCAATGAGGACGCACAGGTGGGGCAGATCTGGTACTTCGCACTGCCCGTCCCCTTCAACAAGTCACCTGACACCATCGAGATCACAGAAGTCGCCGTCGAACACGTTCCCGCCGGCCTGAAGATCCTGAAGTACGGAGCCTACGACCTGAACGACACGGAAGGACTTCCGCTGCTGGTGAGCGAAGGCGAGAAGTACACGCCCAAGTTCGAGCAGCTGAAGAACTACGCGTCGGGCCCGGTCGAAGTACCGGCCGAGCAGGAAAGCACGATCTTCTACCTGGCCAAGTTGCAAATCACTTCGCCGCCCCAGGGCACGGCTCGCGACTGCCGCTTCGATTACACCCAAGGTGGCAAGGCATACAGCCAGACACTCGACTGCGAGGTCGAGTTGAAGGTCGCTCAGTGACCCGCTACCGCAGCTGACCGCTCACAACACACCGGCTGGACTCCCAGGCAGCACCTGAAAGCCCAGCCGGTGTTCACACATCCACGAAGGACACCGTGAGACGTCTTCTCCCCGCCGCATCGATCGGCGCTGCAACCCTGGCTCTGGCTCTGTTCACCGCCACAGACACCTACGCTCAAACCCAGGCTGAGGCGATCGACTGCAGCAAATTGCAACCATCCGCCGACGTTACCGGCACACTGTACAAATGTCCCTGGGACGACGGCAGGATCCGCGTCTTCGGTACTTTGAAAGACACCTCGCTCAGCGATGGCGCCACCATCCTCAAGGTCACCATCGGTGCCTACTCCCAGCAGTGGACTATCTGCGACACCGACACACCTGTCGACACCGACTACCGGGACGGCAGCGTAGCGACCTTCGCTTGGCTCAGCACCAGCGCAGACCGCTGCTGAGCAGAGGGCCGGCTCACTGAGACAGCGAGTAACTCGCTGTTCTGCACAACCAGCGGCGGCGTAGGCGGTGGCGGCGCGGTGCACGTCTCCACGGGGCTCACCCCACGTGGAGACCGCCCAGAGATGGGCCCGCGGATACTTGTGGGAGCAGGTCGCGCCCGCCAGGCCGCCGCCAAGGCCCGCCGCGTCGAAGCCGCGACTGCGTAGTCGGCCGACGTCGTCCCGGACGAGCCTCTCGCTGCCGGCCGGGTGGGCCGGCCTGTTGCATGTTCACCCCATCGAGGAGGCGGGACCGGCGCGCGGGTAAGGGTACGGGCCCGGCGCGGTGCAGCACCTGCTGGACTGGCAGGAGCTTTGGGGGTGCCAGGTTGGAGGCAACCGGCTGTGACAGGGCTGCGGGACCGGCCAGCGTCGTACCGGTTGGTGGCGAGAGGGCCGGGAGCTGGCCAGGACGCGCGAAGGTCCAGGCCGAAGTGATCTCGGGCCTGGACCTTGTGCCTGCTGAAGGTCCTTCCCGCAGGTCACTTCACGTCGACGTAGTCCGCCGTGGAGGCAACTGCGGAGGTGGTCGGCGAGCCGGCGAAGGAGTAGCGGTAGTAACCGTCCGCCGTGGCCTTCGTCGTCGTCCTCAGGCTGCCTTTGTTGTCCGCCGTGACGGTCTTGAGGGTCTTGTAGGCGCTGGTGCCCTTCTTCTTGAACTGGAGCTTCACCGGCTGCTTCGTGTAGCCCCCGTACTTGTAGGTTTCCCAGTTGGCGCGGGTCAGGGAGCCCGTGACGGTGATCGTCTTGTTCTTCTTCACCGGTTCCGGCGAGGCGTTGGCCGTCAGTCTTGCGTTGCGCAGGACTTTCGCTGTCGCGGCGGAGTCCTTGGTCATGTAGTCACCGTCGTTGGCCTGGACGTGGACACTTACGGTCCAGGTCCCGGCCGTGGTGTTGTCCTGGACGTCGACGCGCGGATTGATGTTCAGTGTGTGGGTGCAGGTGGTCGTGGTGGAGCTCTGGTGCACGCACTTGCCCGCGATGTTGTCGGGTATGACGAGGCCGTAGTAGTCGCCGTTCGGCAGGGGCGTGTGCCACATGACCGGGAAGGTGTTTCCGGCCTCGATGCCCGAGTCGTCCGTAGCCGTCACCGCGATGGTGAACGTCTTCGCGTCCGCGGTTCCCAGGACGATGTTCTTCCCGCCGTTGACAACCACCTTCGTGATTTTGATGTCGCCTGAGACCTCGTCTGCCTGGGCGGTCCCCGGCATGGCGAGCGCGGACAGGGCGAGAGCCCCGGCGAAACCTGCTACGGCGGTGCGGTGATGCATGAAGGCGTATCCCATGTTCCAGTGCCCCAGGAATGCTCCGAGGCGGGGCTGACAGTGCCCACCCACTGCGCGGGTGGTACAGACATGACCACCGGCTCACAGGAATGGTTGCCCGTCGATCGCCGTCGCCGCCCTGGGCTGCGTGGACGCGGAGCGCGTCGAGGCGAGCGCCGGGTGCGCCGCGCCCTCCAGCTTGAGAACGGCTTCCGCAGAAGCAGGTGTCGTACCCGACCCGCGTGGTGAACCGGGCGGCGCCGCTGTGTTGCAGAGCCCAGTTGCAGCGCGGTGCCGAGCCGGCTGTCGACGGCTCGTACAGCCAGGATCACGAGCTCGACCGGGTAGCCAGCGGCCGCGAAGGACAGCGCACAGGCGAGGAACTCCCACGCTGCCGGGGGCCGCCTCGCCCAGAACGACGCCGCAACGCAGCCGTTGACTTCCGGCAGAAATCGGCATCATCACCGAACATCTGCACAGTCTCATCGAATTTTCCCCCCGGGATGATCACTTTCGGTATGCTCCGGACGCTCTATTCGCACCACTGAGGGGGGATTCCTCATGCGTATCCATCGCGTTGTGACCGCCGCCGCGGCCAGTGCCGCCGTCGGCGCGCTCGGCCTCGCCGTGGCCGCTCCGGTCCAGGCTGCCGAGTACTCGTCGGCTCTGAAGGTCAAGGGCATCCAGTACGACGCTCCCGGCCGGGACTCCAACAAGTGCTCGGGCGGCAACACCAAGAACGAGTACCTGGCGATCAAGAACTACTCGAAGACGTCGAAGGTCAACCTCAAGGGCTACGTGGTCAAGGACGCTGCCGGCAACAAGTTCACGTTCAAGAACAGCCACACCCTGGAGCCCGGCGACTACGTGTACCTGCGTGGCGGCAAGGGCACGGACTCCGACGCCAAGAACGTCGTCTACCGCCAGAACTGCAACTTCATGTGGAACAACGACAAGGACACCATCTACCTGTACAAGCCTGGCGGCTCTCGCGCCGACGTCCACTCGTACACGAAGGCGGCCAACGACAAGGACGGCAACGGCTACATCACTTACCACGGCTAAGCACCGATCACCCGGAGGAGGGCTGGTCGCCGGGCACACCCTGGCGGCCGGCCCTCTCGCGGTGCAGACGGCCTCGAATGTCACGGCTTCGGGTTCTGGCTCAAGATTTCGTGATGGCGTCGCGCTGAGTGATCAGTCCGCTTATTCAGAGCGCTGGGGTTCGGGCGCTCGTATGATCGTGGGCGGGATGGGGCTCGTAGCGCAGCGGTTGTCGCGCCTTCACCTCATGTGGGAGGACGCCGGTTCGAGTGCACGAGTCCTACATCTCCCGCATGCTCTCCGGCCAGCGCGACCTGTCCTGGAGGCACGTCAGGATCATCTGCGAGGTGTGCGGAACCGACCCCGAGCTGCCGCCGACGTACAGCCCTCCGACACCGACGACCCGGTCGAGTACCTGCGCACCTATCTGCGGGGCCTGCACTACGCGTACGGCTCGCTCGAACACGGGGTCATCCTCACCGCCGCCCAGCACACCCTCAGCGCCGACGACGTCCACCGGGCCCTGCACGGCCCCGGCGTCCCCGACTGGCCGGTGATCGACCGGCTCACCGTCGCCCTGCAGAGCCTGCCCAATCTCGCCCGGCCCCTGTGGCGCCGAGCCCAGACGGCAGCCGAAGGCGGCAGCGGCCCCGCCGTTTCCAGCTGATACGCATGACCACCGGGGGATGGACCATGGAGCCCGCACCGTCCGTACTCACCACCGCCTTCTACGCCTTCTACGACCTGCACCGCCCGGCCTACCACACCTACGCCGCGGTCCTTCTCTCCCAGGAGGAAGCACAGCTCAGCGTCACCCAGCTCTTCGACCTCATTGCCAGCAACTGGACTCGGATCATGACCGAGCAACACCCCTCCGCCTGGGCCTGGAACGAGCACAAGCGCGCCGTTGCCCGCCGCACCGGCCGTACCCCCGGCCCGGCCGAGGACACCGCACTTCTCTACGACGAACTCGGCCTGAGCATTGACCACATCGCCACCATCACCGGCACCGACCCAGCCCGGGTCACCGCCCTCCTGGCCGCCGCGCGCCGCCTTCCCCAGCCCGTCGGCACCCGGCCCTTGCACCGTCTCTAGTCACCCCCGCCCTGCCAGCGGTCAACGGGCTGGCCCGCCGGCGACCGGCCGCACCACCCGCTGGTGCGGCCCGGTCGCCGCCGCGCAAGACCGTAAGCCGCACCGACCTCTACGGTGCCCGCATGCAAAAAGTGATCTTGATGTGCGGGCCGGTGCACGGACGCGTCCTGCACACCGATGTACTGGACGGGGAAGTGCTGCGCGAGGCGGGATGGAGTTACTGGCTGACCGACGACCTCGATGAGAAGGGAAGACGCATCACACAGGCTTGCAGGGACTGAGGATCTTCCTGCTCAGGCGGCCTGCTGACGCCGTCCTGGCCAAGTCATCCGCCTTCACCCTCCACCGCGACTCTACCAGCGGTAGAATCGAGGCCATGGGCAAGCCGACGAGCATCAAGACCAGCGAGGAAGTACGCGACCGCTTGCGCGTCCTGGCGGAGGAGCGTGGCACGACCATCACCGACCTGCTGGAGGAACTCGCCGGCCGGGAGCTCACGGAGGCCGAACGCGAGCAGCGGGCTGCCGCGGCGGCCCACGAACTCGGCATCGAGTACACCGAGCAGGTCCACGAAGCCGGCCAGAACGCCTGGGCGAAGATCCGCGCCCACCAGGGCGGCGCCGCCGCGTGAACCTGACGGCCCTCCTGGACCACACGGCTCTGACCGCCCTCTACCGTGCGGACCCCTTCTTCACCGGCCTGTACATCGAGGCCTCCCGCGGCACCGGCCGCGTCCTCATTCCGTCCCTGGCCGTCCTCGCCGCCGAACGCCAGACCACGGGCGCCGGCCGGCACGCGGCGGCCCTGCGGTTCGCCGAATACGTCCCGTTCACCACCGCGCACGCGGTCGACGCGATGAGCTGGAAGGCGGACTGGCCGGTGGCCCACGCCGCGGCGATCGCCTGGCACGCGGTCAAAGCGGGGGAGCCGCTCACGCTCCTGTCGACGGAACCAGGCCTGTACGCGGGCACCGGCATCACTCCGCTGGATCCCTCTTGAGCGACCACCCCGGCCTTGGAAAAGCAGAGTCCTTACTGCGGTAAGGGCGGTGGCTCGTGAGTACCGCTTGTCCGCCGCCCAGCGATCAGAACGTCAGCCGCAGTCGTTGTCGTTGATCCTCAGAGAGCGGGTCTGGTCGTTGAGGTTGTAGCCGCGCAGGTCGTGGATGGAACCGCCGCTGCGGGTGACGCACACCCACCGGCCGTTGTAGTCGCGCTTCTCGTAGACGCGGGCGGTGCGGGCGGATTGGTTGCGGATCGAGCTGCCGCGGTCGCGGATCGCGGAGGGCAGGTCCTTGACGCTGCCGTCGGAGGCGCGGCGCACCCAGGGCTGCCCGCCGAAGTTGATCTCGGGGTAGATGCAGACGTAGCCGTCCGGGCAGTCGATACCCGCCGCAGCCGCGCGGGGTTCGCTGGAGGCGGCAGCCGGGACGGCCAGTGGCGTAAGGGCGAGGGCGGCGACGGCCGCGGCACGCATCAGTTTCTTCAGCACGTCCTACAGATACTGCCCACTGCCATCTGGGCGGGTCGGCCTGCTGCGTGTTCACCCCATCGAAGGAGCGCGCCGGGGGAGCACGGGTCCGACGTTGCGCGGCGTCCGCTGGGCCGGCGACAGCGAAGAGTAGGAGTAGCCACGCCCGCGAGCTCCGGACCGCATCGCATCGGTCCGGAGCTCGCGGGCGAACGCGGAGGCCGTTATGCCTCAACCGTCGTGTCCGAGGCCGGGTGGCGGGGGGCCGGTACGGTGACGTCGGCCTGCTCGGCGGCGAGCGTCTGGTCAACGAACTCCCTCACGAGCGCCGCAGTCTCAGCAATCGTGATGTCCTTTGTCCACGTCGCCTTGTGCCACCAGCAGGACAGCTTGAAGCGGTACGCACCATGGGTGAGCTCCACATGTTCGATCCACGGCACGTGCTTGCATCGGCGCGAACGGGTGATGTGGCGTTCCCTCGCCTCCACGTGCATCTGGGCGAGCGCGGCGTGGTATCGAGCGGGCAGTGTGCGTCGCTCCAGGCAGCCTCGGCATTCCAGCAGGTGCAGGGCTGCACCTTCCTGGTTCTTCAGGAAGGACTGCGGCGTGCTCTTTCCTTCGTAGGTGTTGCAGCTGCCGCACAGCGGGCCGCGGACATGGCCGTGGTCGTGGCAGTGGTCCCAGGCCGTCGCCCGGGTCTCCGAGCACAGGCGGCACAAGTAGCCGTCGGCGCGGGTGCTTCGTGTGCGGGCCGACTCGTACAGCACGCCGCGCAGGTGGCCGGTGTAGCGCTGGAAGATGGCTCCCGAGCACGGTGGACACAGGGTGACGTAGCCGAGCGGAGTCGGTGTGCGCCAGGCGCCCCAGCGCGGGCCCTGAGCGCGGCAGCGGCTGCAGATCCGGGCCCGGGCGATCACGTGCTCCGTCACCTGCTCCCAGCGGTCGAGGAGTTCGGTGTAGGCCCTCGGGAGGAGCAGGGTGCCGTCAGAGCGCGTCATCAGCTCCAGCGGCCGGGTGTTGGCGATGCCCTGTCGGCGTCCGCTGTGGGCTGCCATGAAGCCTTCCCAGGTCAGGTCGCCGGGCAGTCCCTGGGCACCGATACATTGCCAGCTGTCGTTCCAGTCCTCGTAGTGCCGCTGTTCCTGGTGTTTCCGGCGGGCGTACCAGTACATCCAGGAGGCGATCTTCGCCCGCCAGTCGGGGCGGCCCCGCTCCTCCGGGTCGTGCTCGGCGTGGTCGTGGTAGGGCGGGAGACGGACCTCCACGACGTCGTTGAGGTCCAGGCGGAAGTCAGCGAATGCCTGGGCGGCGCGTCGAATGTCGCGCTCGTCGTACGTCCACTTCGACTTGTTCTTAGAACTCCTAACGGAATGCTCTGCGAGGACTTGAGAGCTAACTCAGGGGTCGTGAACGAACGCGGTTGCTACTGTCCGGACGTGACCCTGACCGA
>NZ_JBIVWS010000026.1:0-91483 GCF_044768905.1 Streptomyces sp. NPDC090994 | reverse complement strand
AACACCACCACCGGCACGCACACCGGCCCGGCCTCCCAGACCCCGCCGACCACGACCACGACCAGCGACACACCCACACCGGTCAGCACCGTCCAGCAACCCCACGGGACCGGCAACCCGCGCACCACGAGCCCGGGTCAGGGGGCCGACACCGACACCAGCGCAGCCATCGACGGTGGCAACGAGTCCGACTCCGATCCGGACCCCTACAGCGACACCGACAGCGACGTCACCGACCTGAGTGACCTCTGGGACGCGCAGAGCGACACCTCGGACGGCACCGAGCTGACCGTGCCGGACATGGAGGACGGCATCACGGATGTCGTCGCCCCGCCCGTGACCTCCTCCGATCTCCCGAAGCCGGACTCCGCGCCGAACGCGAACGCGAACCCGAACCTGGACCAGAACCAGGAGCAGGACCAGAACCAGGACCAGGACCAGGAGCAGGACCAGGACCAGTCACCGGCACCGGCACCGGCACCGGCACCGGCACCAGCCCCGCTCTCCAACGCCGCCGTAGACCTGACTCCGCTCCCGGCCCCGACCCCCGCCCCGCAGCCCGGCGGTTTCGCCGACGCGCGGGCCGCGTCCGTGCCGTCCACGCGGAGCCACACCTGGGTCGACCCCGTCTCCCAGCCCGTCGGTCCGGACGGCAGGGCCACCCAGTACGTGGTGCGTGCCTCCTTCGACGTACGGCGCTTCACCCACGACGGACAACCCGTCACCGATCTCACCGTCACCTACCGCGTCACCGGCGACCCAGGACTCGGGCCGCAGGTCGACGGGGTGCTGGAGCGGCTCGGGGCCGGAGTCGAGCGGGTCTTCAACGCCCCCGGCCACCTGCTGCCCGACGGCAGCCGGCTGCACGTCACCGTCGTCCCCGCCGCGCCCGGCGAGACGGCGCACCTCGACGTCACCCTCACCGACCCGGCGGACGGCGTGCCCGCCACCCACCACTCGTGGCCCGTCGACATCTCCGACTCCGACCTCGCCCACGAGATAGGCCACCAGCTCGGCCTGCGCGACGAGAGCGGCCTCGACCCCGCGGCACCGCAGCGGGCCGGCACCGACAGCCTCATGGGCGACCACTCCGCCGTCACCGGCTCCCCCGTCCCCGAGCCGGCGGCGCCGTACCAGCCCGGCGGGCTGCGGCCCCGCCACCTCCAGCTCGTCGGCGCCCTGGTGGGCGACCCCGCCGACGACCGCCCCGGCGGCGGCCGTCGCGACACCCCCGCGCCCGTCCCGGTCGCCGCGCAGCACGGCGCCGATCCGCCCGCTCCGGTCGTCCCGGTCGTCCCCGCCGCCCCGCCCGCCGACGTCACCGCCGACCCTGATGCGATTCCCCTGGTTCCGGTCGCGACGACGTCCACGCCCGTCCCGGACACCACTCCCACCCTCACCGACCCCCCGGCACCGGACACCGCTCCCGCCCTCACCGATCTCCCGGCGCCGGACACCACGGGCGAGCCGTCCCTCTCCCCCACCACCACCGACGTCTCGCCCGACCTGCCGCCGCAGGTGCCGGTCCTCACCGTCACCTCCCCCGAGGGCGACACCGCGCCACTGCCCGAGACCCCGGCCGGCGACGGCCCCCGCCCCTCCTACCTCGGCGGTTACGGGCGGCGGCACGACGGCCAGGTGGGTCTGGTGCACGTGGAGCCGTTCGCGCCGGACGTCGTGGACGCGGTGCACCGGCAGGTCGTCGCCGCGCTGGGCCGGCCCGCCCCGCGCGACGGCGACCCGGTCCTCACCCAGCTGCGGGACGTCCTGTCGGCCGAGCAGCTGGCGCTCCACCTGCCCTACCTGCGCAGCGCGGGCGGCCACCGGATCACCCTGCGGGTGAACGGCGCCGACCGGGACGTCGACGTACGGCTGGCCCTGGACGAGGCCCGGCCGTCCGCGCGGCAGGGTGCGCTCGACACCAGCGACCCCGACAAGCACGTGGAGCGGCGCGGACAGGGCACCCGGGAGATCGTCTCGGCGCAGCCGTCCGGGACGTACTCGACCATTCCGGTGCCGTGGACCGGTTCGGTGCCCGTCGAGGCGGCGGGCCCGGTGCGTTCGGTGGACATGGGCCTGTCCGCGACGCTCACCCACAACCAGGCGGACGGCTCCACCACCGTCACCCAGGTCGTGCAGACCACCAGCGCGCAGCGCAGCAACGAACCGTCCCGGGCCTACGACTTCACCGGCAACTGGCAGGTGCGCGTGGACGCGCCGCCCGTTCCCGGTGCCACCCCCGACCCGGCCACGGACTGGCGTCCCGCGCAGCCGCACGGGCCGGTGACGATCTGGTTCCCGCAGCACCTGGTGGACGCCGACGCCGACCCCACCGAGGAGCTGCCAGACCCGGCCGACCTCGACGACCTGCCGATCTACGGCGTGGACTCGGTGCTGAACCCGCGGCGGCTGTACGAGGGCGCCGCCGAACACTTCCGCGCCGACCTCGACCCCACGGCGTCGGCCCAGCTCGCCGACTTCCTCTCCGAGCCGGTGCTGCGCGGCACGCTGCCGATGCAGCGCGACGGCGGGCTGTACTCGCCGGTGCTCACCGACGCGCGCGGCCGGGCCGTCGGCATGGTGCGGCTCGACGCCCGGGTCACGCCGGTCACCCCGGTGGCCAAGAGCATCGCTGGAAAGATCAACCTGGAGAGCCACCTCGTCAACACGGTCAAGAACGACCAGAACACGTCGTTCAACAGCGGCGTGAGCTTCACCGGGAGTCTCGGACCGTCCTTCACCGCTGACATGACGAAGGGCCACCCGGATGCCACCGGCAGCCTGGGCGGCACCTTCTCCGGCCGGTTCACCGGCCAGCTCGGCGCGCAGAACGCGTTCGGCACCAGTGCGCTGGCGGCCACCATGCACGCGGTGCGCACCAACCGCAGCCACCTGCTGACCGAGGCGGACGTCTCGTACACCCTCACCCTGATCCGGCCGGACGGCAGCGAGTCCGCCTACACGCCGGGGAACTGGCGGCACGGCCTGGACCTGCGCATGCTCAGCGCGGACGATGCCCGGGGGCACACCCCGGCCGAGGAGGAGGTCCGCGCGCTGCCGCACGAGCTGGCGACGCTGGAGTCGGTGGGGCAGTCCGTCGCGCCGCTCGGGGTGGACGGCGCGGACACGCTGTTCGACGAGGCGGAGACCTGGCTGCGCGACAACGGCTTCCTGCCGCCGCCGTCGACCGCGCCGAGCCGGGGCAGGCTGCCCGACGAGACGCTGGTGCAGGCACAGTTGAACAACCTGCGGCGTCTGGCCGAGCTGCGGTCCCAGCTCGGGCTGCGGGCCGCGACCGACTCGGTGCTGGACGGCGGGCACTCGCTGTTCCTGGAGGTCCCCTCGGTGACGGGGCGGCAGCGGGTGCGGCTGGTGCTGGGGGCGACCCGTGACCCGGAGCGGCCGGTGCGGCACGCCAGGGTGCTGCCCGGTATCCAGGTGGAGGGCGTGGCGCAGGCCGCGGGCGGCGGCAACGCCCGCCTCGGCAACACCTATGGCGGAGGCGCCGGCTTCGGCGGCGGGCCCAGCATTCCCACACCGCACGCGCAGTGGACCCTGAGCGGCAGCGGCGACTACCAGTGGACCGGGCAGGGCTCGCTCGGGAACACCACCGTCACCACCGTCGGCCACGACCAGTTCTTCATCAGCACCGGGCAGGACGCCCACGAGTTCGAGGTGCCGGCCCGGCTCACCCTCGACCTCTACCGGGGCGCCGGTTCCGACCCCCTGGTCCGCTTCGCCTCCCCGGCGCCCGCGCCGCGCGACCCCGCCGACCTGGAGGCCGGCCCGGAGCCCGCGCCGCACGGCGTACGGGGCACCGTCCGGCTGGCCGTGCCACACCACCGGACCGTGCCCACCGAGGAGGCGGCGCCCACCGGTGAGCCGCACACCGTACGCCCGGTGACCACGCTGGACACCGACCGGATGGCCATGACAGACGCCTCCGGCCGGCCGCGCCGCGACGTGGTGCGCATACCGGACGACGCCCTGATCGACGTGGTGCGCGGCTCGGCGGCACTCCAGGACGCCTTCGGACGGATCGTCACCGGCAACCTCCCCGACGCGGTGACGGACACCTCGACCACCTCGACAGCGTCGTCGACGAGCAGCGTGCCGGCCCCCGCACCCGGCACGGTCTCCTCCCTGTTCAACCGGTTCACCGGCTTCCTGGGCAGCTCGCTGACCGGCAACGCGCCCCACGACAGCACCACGGTGGCCGCCGAGTCCCGTACGACGGCGCTCTCCCCCGGGTCGCTGGTGGCCCGGGGGCACCAGATCTTCGGCGGCACCTACGTGGTGGAGGGGCTGACACTGCCCGGTCTCGGCGCGGACGGGCAGCTCTCGGTGGAGATCCAGGCCGTCGCCCACACGCCCCGGCTGGCGCAGAGCGTCAGCCAGTACCTGGAGACGGGCATCTCCGCCGTCGACTCGGCGCAGCAGTCCAAGGGCTTCTCGAAGACCCACGGGTTCGGTGTGGCCGGCACGCTGACGCAGAACAACCCGTCGTCGCCCGCCGGCCCCGCCACCGACCCGGAGCCGAACCCGGACAGCGGCTCGTCCACGGCGCAGCCCACCGGCACCGAAACCCGCAAGCCGTCCCGTTTCAACCCGTCCGGGCGCTACCAGTACGACCGTAAGACAGACAAGTCGGACACTCTGATCAGTACGACGGTGACCAACCGGGTGCCCACCCAGTCCGGCCTCCAGCACCGGATCACGGCCGACGTCACCTATCTGATCACCGTCCGCTCCGGGCACCGCAACGTCTTCGCCAACACCGTCGGCTACGGCCCCTCACCGGCCGTCACACTCGCCGTGGACGTGCCGCGCGGCCTGCAGTTCCTGATGACCGAGAGCCAGCTGCGGCGTGACCGGCGCTGGATGGGCGGCGTCGTGGGGCTGCCCGCCGACGTGCCGCCCGCTGGTCTGGAGAGTCCGCCGCTGCCCAGCCGGTACATCCGCAACGGCACGCTCGGCCTGGCCACGGTCACCTCCGTGACCGAACTCGCCCCGACCGCCACGGACGGCACGACCGGAACCGACGGCACGTCCGGAACCGACGGTCCGGCCGGAACCGACGGTACGACCGGAACCGACACGACCGACACGGCCGACACGACGGACACGACGGACACGGCAGACACGGCCGGCACGGCGAACCGTACGGCACCGCCCGAGCAGCGCGGCCGGCTGCACCGCGAGGTGCGGCAGCTCGTCGACCGCTTCGCGCCCGGCATCACCACCCCCAACCACGCCTCCTACCTGCCCGGTGTCGCCGCACTGATCGCGGACCACACCAGCGTCGCCGGCAAGCGGGCGCTGATCGGACGCGGCGGCCGGGAGGTCCGGTTCAGCTTCCGGCACCACCGTTTCGGCGGTGCCTCCCTGATCGAGGTCACGCTCTCGGCCCGCCCCACGACGAGCGTCGCCGACCGGGCCGCACGGCGCGGCACCGCGGTACCGAGCGACAAGTCCGGCATCGAGAACTGGGGTTCGCACACGGCGGCGGGCCGGCAGACGACCAACACGACGAGCCGGCAGCACCGTTTCACCGGCAACCCGCTGGCCCGCTTCACCCGCCCCGACATGGACGACCGCACGGACCGGCTCGGTCCTTCCGTGCAGGTGGCGTCGGTCTCCAGCAAGGTGGACAAGCGGGGCCGTACCGCAGAGGACCGGTACTGGCTGCGCACCGACAGCGCCGCCGACTTCGACGACCTCGCCTACGAGTTCACCGCCACGGTCCGCTCCACGTACGTCACCGACTGGCCGCCCAACGTGCTCGGCGCGATGATCCAGCGCGGGGTCATCACCTGGGACGACGCCGACGCCACGACCCGGAGCTGGCTGAGCCGCACCCTCTCCGGTGAACTCGGCGCGCAGGCCCGGGTTCCGGCCCTGGTCAGCGTGCGCTTCACCGGCAGCGAGAGCGCCGAACCCGCCGACGACGGCCGGGCCCCGGTGGTCGCCTCGGTGTCGTCCGTCGACCCCCGGCTGGCCTACAACGGCCGGGCGCCGTTGCACGACACGGAGCTGTTCCACCCGACCGGCAACGTGCCGGTGTACGGCTTCGACGCCTGGGACCAGCTCTACACGGCGCTCGACCAGGTGGCCCCGGCGACCGGCAGCGGCTGGCGCGCGGTGCCCGCCTCCCAGTCCGACGAGAACGCCTCGGTCCGGCTGGGCGAACTCCTCCAGGCCGGCTCCGTCACGCTGGACACCCCGCGCCGGACGGGCGGCATGCTGTCGTCGATGCCGGGCGCGTTCCCGCTGTCGGACGGCCCGGTGCCGCCCACCCTGACGGTGTCGCTGTACCGGCCGAGGCCGGTCACCGACGGCGGTGACGTGGCCATGGACCGGCTGCGCGTCACCCTCGACAGCGACAGCACCGTCTCCGGCGGCGACACCACCGCCGGGCTGTCCCTGCCGTTCGTACTGAGCGCCGACGACCCCGACCGCAACCTGCTCGGCGCCACCCCGCCGGTGCTGCAACGGCCGGTGGACGCGAGCAACTTCGGCAGCAACGTGTCCGGCACGCGCCGGGACTGGCTGAAGACCGGCAGCACCAGCCTCCCCGCCGACGGCGGGCGCGGCACCCGCAGTTACGAGGTCCGTGCCGACGTGCACATCGAGGTCTCCGGGCCCGACGGCGTGCGGCACGTCACCGGCACCGCCACCCTACGCATCGAGGAGCGCGACGCGCTGGGGCACGGCATCACCGTGCCCCGCCCCCGCCCCAGGGTGTACGACCTGCCGGCGCTGCTGGACCAGCACACCGGCGCGGGGCCGGATCACTGGGCGTCGACGCCGGTGCACGACGTGCCGTCGGCCCTCGTCGCCGGGCTCGACCCGGAGGACGACGGCTATCAGTTCTGGCTGGCCACCGGCACCGATCCGGACGGCTCCCGGCTGGCCCTCGCCCTCTACGGGGCCTCCCGTACGGCACGGCTGACCGGCCACCCGGTGGAGCTGGTCACGCGCGGTCCGGAGGGGCTGCGCATCTGGTCGTTCGACCCGGACGGCACCCTGACCACGTCCCCGGGCCCGGCCCCCGGGACGGACGGCACGGTACCCCCCTCCGGAGACCCGGCCCTGGCCCGGGCCTGGAGCGGCTTCGAGGCCGTCGCCGCCGACCTGGACCGGGCCGCCGCCGACCACGAGAAGGCCCTCGCCGACGAACGTGAGCTGCGGGACCTGCGCCCCGACGCGGCGGACACGCTGTCCGAGGCGGTCATCGCACTCGACGCCGCCCGCACCGACGCCGCCGAGACCGACGCGACGGCCACCGACGCCGAGACCGACGCCGCCCGCGCCGAGCGGGACCTCCGCGACCTGAACAACCGTATCGACGCACTGACCTCGGCCATCACCGACGCCGGCCCCACGATCGACACGCTGGCCGACGCCGTCGCCCGGGGCGAGCGCGAGGAGACGCGTCTCGACCAGCAGGTGAACACGGCCCGCGCGCACCTGACCGACCTGACCGCCCAGGCCGCTGACGCGACGGCCGGATCAGAGGAGACAGCGGAGACAGCGGAGAGCGCGGAGACGGCGGAGACCGCGGACACGGCGGAGTCACCGGAGACCGCGGAGTCATCGGAGACGGCAGACCAGGGCTCCAGCCCGGCGCCGCCCGCCGTCGATCCCCGGCTCACCGCCCGGATCGACGCGGCCACCGCCGAGGTCGACCGACTGGTCTCCGAACTGAGCGAACTGCGTACCGGGTTGGCACAGAACCGTGCGGACCTACGGCAGGCCGTGACCTCCCTGGCCCGGGACAGGGCGGCCCTGCAGAGGGAACAGGAACGACGCCCCGGTCTCCAGGACACCGCGCGGGACCTGCGCGCCACCGCCGGCGAGAAGCGTAGGCGCGCCGACGACTCGGCCCTGGCCCTCCAGGACACGCAGGAGTCGCACGACCGGGCCGCGCAGCGGCTCGGCGAGATCGACACCGCGCTGGACAACGCCCTCGGCCGACGCGACGACGCCGCCGCCCGGCGAGCGGCCGCGGAGACCACGCTGCCCGGCGTGTCCGGGCCGGTGCTGTCCGCAGGCCCCGCCGCACTGCCCTCCTCGCACACGACGCTGGCCTCCATTCCCGCGCGCCGGCCGGGCTCGGGACTCCCCCGCGCAGCGGGCCCGTCCACCGGCAACGTCCCGGCGACGCCGCAGGACAGCGACACCTCCGACGACGACACCTCCACCGACACCGACACCGACACCGGCACCGACACCACCGACGCAACCACCGACGACGGCCACTCCGAGGCGGAGACCGCCCTCACGGTGCCCGAACCGCCCCCGGCCCCACCGAAGGACACTCCGCCGAAGGACGACGACGCCTCCGACCAGGACGCGGACGAGGGCACCGACACCGGGGACACCGGCACCGAGGGCGTCGTGCCGCCACCGCCCGAACCCTTCCAGGTCCGTGCCCCGCGCGGCGATTCCGTTCTCACGCCCGGCGACGGCCGGTGCATCCTGTACACCTTCATCGGCACCGACCCGCAGCGCGTGCGCGACCGGCTGCCGGGGCTGAGCACCACGGCCCCGCAGACCTACGCCTGGCTGGGCAACCCGGACGCCGTGCGCGCCGGACTCGTCCAGACCGCTCAGGGCGACACCTCCCCCGCGGCCCGGCAGGCCCGCGCCCACCTGCTGATCGCGGCCGACCACCTGCGCGCGGCGGCGGAGCGCCGGCTGCGCGACGCGCGGCAGGGCGGACGGCCGTTGCCGCAGGACGTCGTGGGCCAGGTACGCCGTACGCTGGCGCAGCGGTTCACCGAGTGGACCGCCACCATGGACCGGGCCCAACTCGACGCCGTCGCCCGGCAGTACGGCATCGACGGGGTGCGGTCGCCGGAGGACATCAACGACGATCTCGTCGCCCGCTACAGCGCCGCGCTGGAGGCGGAGGGCGAGACGGACGTCCCGGCCGACCCGGGCGTCCGCACGATGTTCGCGTACCTGCGGGACACCGGCCGTCTGCCCGCGCTGGAGGATCTGACCGACGCCCAGTTGCGGGCCGTCGTCGACTCCTCCTACGCCGACAGCACCCGGCCCTTCACCGACGACGAGATGGCCCACGCGCTGGACGCGGTGCGGAACTGGTCCACCTCGTGGCAGACCAACCAGGGCGAGATGTTCCTGCCGCTGCTCGCCGACACCCTGGACCTGACGGTGGAGGTGCTGCGGCCCGATGCCTCCACGGGCCTCGGCACGGTGACCCGCGTCGGCTCACCCACCGCCGGCCGGGTCGTGGAGGTCCACTACCTGGGGCTCAACCACTACAGCGCGAGCGACGCGGGCCCCCTCACCACGACCACGCCCACCAACACCACCTCCCACACCACGTCCAACACCACCTCCAACGCCCCCCGAGGCCCCCACGACACCCCCAGCACCCAACCCCCCGGCCGCAACCGCCCCGCACCCCACCGCAACCCCAACGACAACCAACCCGCACCCCACACCACCAACCCCGCACACCCCCACACCTGGCACCACCTCCGCCCCCACACCCAACCCACCACCCTCCACACCGAACGCTTCGACCCCCACACCGACCCCCTCACCAACCCACCCCGCCCCGGCACCCTCTCCGGAACCACCACCCTCATCCGCGCCCAGATCCGCCGCATCCAAGCCCCCACCGGCCAATGGATCCGCGACTACACCCTCAACCTCCCCGTCACCACCACCAACCCCACCCACACCACCCAACTCCAAACCCGCCTCAAACACCTCGCCGACACCCACCTCAACAACCGCTACACCCTCCCCACCTCCGGCGACCAACTCCACCTCAACATCAACCTCATCAACGACCCCACCCACCCCGCAACCCACACCCACACCCCCACCCCCCACCCCACCCGACCCAACCAACGCCACCTCGACCTCAACCACACCGACACCCAACTCCTCCACGAACTCCTCCACTACCTCGGCCTCCCCGACGAACAACACGACAACGACCACCTCTTCCGCAACCACCCCCACAACACCGCCGTCCACACCGACGGCCTCATGGCCACCACCACCCCCACCACACCCATCCCCCTCCGCTACCTCACCACCATCGAAACCACCACCGACACCAACACCACACTCCACAACCACCACCACAACCCCACCCACAACGCCACCCCCACCAACCCCGACACCACCCCCCTCCCCACCACCGACCCACCCACCTGGCCCACCTCACAAGCACCCACGGCCACCCCGTCCGCGCGGACACCGCTGCCGTCGAGTTACGTGAACACCTACGGATCGGTCCCGGACGGCAAGGTCGGGCTGGTGTATCCGGAGCCGTTCACCGAGGAGGTCGCCGAGGGGCTGCACCGGCAGGTGTACGAGGCGCTCGGCCTGGATCCCGACGATCCTCCGGAGTCGGTGCGCGACCAGGTGCGGGACCGGCTCGGCCGCGAGAGCCTGGCCCTCAACCTGCCGTACCTGCGGGCCAACGGCGGCCACCGCGTCACCGTCCGCGTCGACGGCCGGGACCGCACCGTCGACGTACAGCTGACCCTGTCCGACCCCCGGGCCTCCCTGCGCCAGGGCCGCTTCGACGCGCGTGACCCCGACAAGCACGTGGAGCGGCGCGGCATCGGCACCCGGGAGAACTTCTCCGGGCAGCCGTCGGGCACCTACCGGACGTTCACGGTGCCGTGGATCGCCTCCGCTCCGGTCGGCGCGCCGACGCCGGTGCGGGCCGTGGACGGCACGCTGTCGGGCGCGGTCACCCACAACCAGGCGTCGGACTCCACCACCGTCACGCACATCGTGCAGACGACCTCCGCCCAGCGCTCCAACGAGCCGTCCGACCCGGTGGAGTTCACGACCGTCTGGCGGGTCCGCGTCGACGCCCCCGCGGTCACCGCGCCGCCCGCGGTCACCGCGCCGCCCGCCGCCACGGCACCGGCCGGCGCCACGACCGCGCCCGCTCCGGACGGCTGGGGCACCCCGCGGACGCACGGGCCGACGACCATCTGGTTCCCGCGCCACCTCACCACCGCCGACCCGGCGCCCGGCTCGCTGCCCGCCCCGGCGGCGCCGGCCGACCTGCCGCTGTACGGCGTCGACTCGGTGATCGACCCGCGGGCCCTGTACGAGCACGTGCACCGGTCCTTCCACGCCGACCTCGACGAGGCCGCCGCCGGGCAGGTCGCCGACTTCCTCTCCGAGCAGGTGCTGCGCGGCACGCTGCCGATGCAACTGGAGGGCGGGCTCTACTCGCCTGTCCTGACCGACGCCTCCGGCAACGCCGTCGGCATGCTGCACCTCGTCACCACGCCCACGGTCGGCACCCCGCAGCGGCAGAGCACCGCCGGTCAGATCAACCTCGAAAGCCACCTGGTCAACACCTCGAAGGTGGACCTGTCCTCGAAGTACACCAGCGGCGTCGCCCTCACCGGCTCCGGGGCCGCGGCGCTCACCGCCGACCACCGGCAGGGCCACCCGGACGCCTCGCGGGTGATCGGCGGCAACCTCGGCCTGCGCGGCCAGGCCACGGCGGCCGTGACCAACACCTACGGTGCGGGCTCCGCCTCGGGCACGATGCACGCCATCCGCACCAACCGCAGCCATCTCCTCGCCCCGGCCGCCGTCACCTACCAGGTCACCCTGATCCGGCCCGACGGCACCGAGACCGCGGCGCCGCCGCTGGCCCACGGACACGGCATGGACCTCCGGGTGCTCAGCAAGGCGGACGCCACCGGGCACCCGCCGGCCGGGGACGAGGTCCGGGAGCTGCCGGACGCGCTGGAGCGGCTGGACGGCATCGGCCTGAGCGCGGCGCCGCTCGACGTGACCGGCACGGACGTGCTGTTCGACCGCGCCGAGCGGTGGCTGCGCCGCGAGGGCTTCCTGCCGCCCGCCGCGGCGACGGCCGACGGGCCGGGCGGGCTCGGCGGACGGCTGCGGCAGACGGTCCGGGACCATGAGCCGGAGCACCAGATCCGGTTGCACGCCCAGCTCAACAACCTGCGCCGGCTGCGCGAGGCACGGTCCCGCACCGGGCGGCGGGCCGCGACCGACGCCATGGTCGACGGCGGGCACGCCCTGCACTTCGAGGTGCCCAACAGCACGGACACCGGCGTCCGCCGCGTCCGGCTGCTGCTCACCGCCGAGCGGGACGCCGCCCGGGCGACCGTCCACCGCCGGATGCTGCCCGGCATCCAGACCATGGGCCTGGCCCAGGCGGCCGGCAGCGACACCGAGCAGCGCGGCGAGTCCTACGGCGGCGCGCTCGGCCCGACGGGCAGTGTCACCGCTCCGCTGGGCGGCTGGGGCTCGATCGGATTCGGCGGCGACTACCAGTACGGCCACCAGGTCACACACGGGGACACCGTGGGCGGGGCGACCGGGCACGACCAGTTCTACATCGGCACCGGGCAGGACAGCCACGACTTCGAGGTGCCGGTCCGGCTGGGCCTGGACCTGTACGCGGACGACAGCAACCGGCCGACGGAGCGGTTCGGGCAGAACCCCGCGCCCGCCCCGGCACCGCCCGCGCCCGGAGCACCGCCCGCGCCGCCGGCCCCCAACCCGCCGACGGTCGCCGGGACGCTGCGGCTGGCGGTGCCTCACGGCCGTACCCACGCGCCGTCCCCGAGCGGCGCACCGGCGTCGCCCGCGCCGCGCCGGGACGGTGTGCCGCGGCGCCCCGACGCCACCGACCACGCCCGCCTGGACGGCACGGACGCGGCCGGCACTCCCCGTCCGGAGCTGGTGCGTGTCCCCGACGACGCGCTGATCGACACGGTGCGCGGTTCCGCCGCCATCGAGTCGGCCTTCCAGCGGGGAGCCGGCGACATCCGCCGCGAGACGGCGAACACACCGCCGACGGCCGCGCCGGCCGGCGGACCGATCCTGCCGGTGACGGCCCCGAACCCGGGCACGGCGACCACCCCCGCAGCGACCGGCACCGCCGCCACCCCGTCCGGCGTCCGCCTCTCCCCCCTCGCCGGGCACGGTCTCGCCGACCCCCGCACCCGGGCCGCCGAGATCCGGCACGCCGCGCTCACCCCGGGCAGCCTGGTCGCGCACGGGCACGCCCTCTTCAAGAGCTCCTACGTCGTGGAGGGCCTGTCGCTGCCGGGGACGGTCGCGGACGGCCAGTACTCGGTGGAGATCCAGGCCGTCGCCCACCGGCCCCGCCTGCTCGACACCACCAAGCAGTACCTGGAGACCGGCGTCTCGGCGACCGACAGCGCGCAGCAGCTCAAGTCGCTCGGCAAGTCGCACCAGTTCGGCGGCGTGGGCACGCTCACGCAGAACCCGCCGACGGTGCCCGCGGGACCGGACAACGCGGCCGGCCACACCAGCCCCGAGACCGAGGGCTCCGCCTCCTCCACCGGAACCACCGGAACCACCGGAACCACTGGAACCACCGGAACCACCGGCAAGTCGTACAAGGGGCTGTTCAACCCGTCCGGACGCCTCGGCTACATCGCCCGCACGGACACCGCGGACACCCTCGCCTCCAGCACCGGCGTCAACCGCACCCCCACCGAGAGCGGTCAGCTGTACCGGATCGTCGCGGACGTCACCTACCTCGTCACGGTCCGCGCGGGTTCCCGCAACGTCCTGGGCGGCGTCCCCGGCGAGCCCGGCACCGTCGACCCGGTCACGTACGCCGTGGACGTGCCGGACGGGCTGCAGTTCCTGATGACGCAGGGCCAGCTCGCGCGGGACGCCCGCTGGATGGGCTCGGTGGCCGGGCTGGCCCCCGCGCCCGCCCCGGCGCTGACGGCGCCGCTGCCGTCGTCGTACGTCCGCGACCGGCAGCTCGGCCTCGGCGGTGTCACGTCCGTCGTCGAGTACGAGACACCGACCGCCGCGCCGGTGCCGTCGTCCGGACCGAACAGCGGCGCCGTCCCGCTCGGCCCGGTCCGGCCCCGGGAGCGGCGCGGCCAGGTGCGGCGGGCGCTGCTCGACCTGGTGGAGCGGGAGGCGCCCGGCTCGACCACCCCCGGGCACCCCGGCTACCAGCCCGGGGTGCACACCCGGATCGCCCAGCTCGCCTCCACCGGCGGTCTGCGCGCACTGCCCGGCCGCGGTCCGGACGGCACGCCCCGGCGGGCCACCACCCGCTTCCACTTCCGCCACCACGGGTACGGCGGTGAGCGCCTCGTCGAGGTGACGCTGACTGCGGTGCCGCGGCGCGCCCAGGACCTGACCGGCGTGCGCGGCGCCTCGCGCCCCGGCTCGGGCCTGGAGCAGTGGCAGTCGCACACCTCCTCGGGCCGCACCACGACCCGGGCCTCGGTGCGGCAGAAGCAGCTCGCCGCCAGCCTCACCACCCGCTACCGCCGCCCCGGTCAGGGCGCGGACGGTGGCAAGGTGGACCGGGCGGCGCCGGTGTTCACCCCGCAGGCGGCCACCAGCAGGTCGGCCCGGCGGGCGGCCACCGCCGACAACCGCTTCTGGCTGCGCACCGACAACGGCGCCGACTTCGACGGCCTGGAGTACGACTACGTCGTCTCCGTACGCTCGGCGCTGGTCGCCGACTGGCCGCCCAACGTGCTCGGCGGCCTGGTGCAGAACGGCGTCATCGCCTGGTCCGACGCGGACGGCGACGTACGCCGCTGGATGGACGAGCTGCTGCGGCGCGGGCAGCCGCGTACCCGCAGCGTGCCGGTCGTGCTGTCCCTGCGCTTCACCGGCACCGAGACCGGCGCGCGTACCTCCCCGGCGTCGGTGACCGCGCCGTCCGCCCTGTCCACCACCGACCCGCGCAACCGGGTGCGCGGGACCGGCCCGACGGCCACCCCGTACCTGGCCGACGCCCAGATGTTCCACCCGGCGGGGCCGACCCCGGCGTTCGCCTTCGACGGCTGGGGGCACCTGGAGACCGCGCTGAACGAGGTGGCGCCGCTGACCGACGGCCGCTGGCACTCGCAGCTGACCTCGGTGTCGGCGGAGGGCCGCGCGGTCCGGCTCGGCCAGCTCGTCCAGGCGGGCCGCATCTCCCTGGACCGCACCCGGCTGGCCGCCGACCTCACCCGGCGGATGCCCGGCACCCGCCCCTTCGAGGGCGCGCCCGCGCACGCGCCGTCCATCGAGATCACCCTCTACAACCCGCGCCGCGCCACCCACGCCGACGACGTCACCCTCGACCAGCTGCACAACACCACCGACACGGTGAGCACCTCGGCCGGCGCCGACCACTCCCTCGCCACCGCCTTCACCGAGCTGCTCAGCGCCGACGACGCCAACCACCACCTGGCCGGGTTCACGGTGCCGCTCGCCCAGCGCCCGACCCAGCCGTCCGCGTTCGGCGGCACCACCACCGGCAGCCGGCGCGACTGGCTGAAGTCCGGCTCCACCTCCGCGCCCGCGAGCGGTGCCCGCGGCACCCGCAGCTACGCCGTCGACGCCGACGTGCACCTGCTCGTCGAGGGGCCCGCGGGCACCCGCCACGTCACCGGCACCGTCACCCTCCGCGTCGAGGAACGCGACCTGCTCGGCCACGGCCTCATCGCCCCGGACGAGTCCCCGGACGCCGTCCGCGACCTGCCCGCGCTCGTCCCCGACTGGGCCACCGCCGAGCCGCACGCCCTGGCCGAGCGCCTCACCTCCGCGCTCACACCGGGCCACCGGGGCGTGCAGCTCTGGGTGGCCCTCGGCGCCGACCCGGACGGCACCCGGCTGGGCCAGGCCCTCTACGGCGCGTCCCGCGCCGCCGTCCTGGGCAACCGCCCGGTCGAGCTGATGACCCGGGACGCGGCGGGTGTGCGCCGCTGGGAGTTCGCCCCGGACGGCGCCCTCGTCACCGCCGACGCCGCTCTCACGGCCGCGTGGACGCCCTTCCACACCGAGGCCGAGCGGCTGCACGCCGCCGCCGACACCCTCTCCGACACCCCGGCCCGGCTGGCCCGCCTCACCGCCTCCCTCCAGCACGCCAACCGCGCCCACTCCGACGCCCTGGAGGCGGTCGGGCGGGCGCGGGGCGCGGTGACGGAGGCGACGCGGGCACTGCAACGGGCGCGGACCGGGGCCACCACCTCGGCGCGGGCCGCGCGGGACGCCCAGAACCTCGTCGACCGGCGGAAGAAGTCGTACGCCGACGCCCAGCGCACGGCGGCCACCCTGCCGTCCGTCATCGCCGCGAACGAGCGCAAGGAGACGCAGGGACGCACGGACCTGCGGACGGCGCTGGCCCGGCTGACCGAGGCGGAGAACGCGGTGCGCGCGGCCCGCGCGAAGGCAGCCGGAAAGGAAGCCGGGAAGGAAGCCGGGAAGGCCGTTGGGAAGCCCGTTGGGAAGGAAGCCGGGAAAGCCGTTGGAAAGGACACGCCCGGCCCGCAGGCCGGCGTCTCCACCACGACGCCGCGCTCCAGCCGACCGGCCGCCGACGTAGCCGACGACCCCCGGGTACAGGCGGTCCTCCCGGCGATCACCGCCGCTGAGACCGCCGTCCAGCAGGCCACCGGCCGGCTGACGGCCGACCGCGAGGCCCTGGCGGAGGCGCGGCGCGTCATCGGGATCGCACCGGCCGGCATCCGCGCCGCCGAAGAGGCCCGCGACCGGGCCGAGGACGCGGCCCGGAAGGACGCCGCCGCCGTGGTCCGGCGCGCCGAGAACCTGCGCGTGGCCCAGTTCCGGGAGAACCGCGCGGGGCTGCGGGCACAGCGCACCGGGCGCAAGGTCACCCGCCGCGAGGGACAGCTCGCCGCCGCCGTCGCAGCGCAGCACCGGGCCGCCGCCGACCTGATGGCGGCCACCGCCGCGCTGCCGGACCTGGCCGGTGCCGTGCGGGACGACGCCCCCGCGCCCGAGCAGTCGCTGCGCACCACCTTCGCCACCGTCCCGCCCCGCTGGCCCGACCCCGACGGCCGCCCCGCCCCCCTCCCGGCCGGCGGCCAGACGCACACGCCGGGCGCGGCACCCGAGAAGACGCCGGTGGCCAAGGCCACCCCGAAGCCGAAGCCGAACCCGAAAACGAAGCCCGGCGCCAAGGGCAAGGCCCCGCTCGCTCCGCCGAAGCCCCCCACGGCCCTCACGACACCTCCGGCACCCCCTGGCTCCTCGCCGTACGTCGCCCCGCGCGGCGCCCAGGTCCAGACGCCCGGGGACGGCTACTGCCTGCTGTACGCGGTCATCGGCAGCGCACCCCAGGTGGTGGGCAACCGCCTGACGCAGGCCGGCCCCGCCCTCGATCCGGGGACCGCCGCCTGGCTGGCCCGTCCGGACCAGGTACGGCACACGCTGACGGCGCTCGCGGTGAACCCCGCGGCCACCGACCAGGGCACCGGACATCTGCGCGCCACGCGCCGGCGGTTGCAGGACCTGGTGCTGGCCCGGCTGGCGGCGGCCCGCGCCGGTGCCGCCCCGCTGTCGCCGCAGGTGCTCGGCCAGCTCCGGGGCGTCCTGGTGGGGCAGTTCGCGGCGCAGGCGTCGACCGCGCCCGTCGGCTGGGTCGACGAGCGGCTGGCCCAGTTCAACATCCAGGGCGTGACCCGCGCCGAGGACATGGACCCGGACGACCTCCAGTTCCGCTACCTCCAGGCGGTGTCCGCGCCGGGTGCGCCGCCGGCTCCGCCCGGCACTCCGCCGAGCAACCGCCAGATGTACGGTTACCTGCGCTCGCTCAACGCGCTGCCGACGCTCGCCACGATGTCACCGGACGAGCGCCGGCACCTGCTTGTCGCGCGCTACCACGGCAGCACCGCACCGCTGGCCACGGCCGAGGCCAACGCCCTCGAACAGGCGGTGCGCGACTGGTCGGACGAGTGGGACAACCCGGTCGGCGACGCCTTCCTGCCGCTGCTCGCCGACACCCTCGGTGTGCCGATCCACGTCTTCCAGCCGGTGTCGGACGCCACCGCCCTCACCCCGACCGGCGGCCCCCGGGGCATCGTGCTGCCGTACGGCCGGACCGACGCCACCGTGCCGGCGATGGAGCTGTACTACACGGGACGCAACCACTACAGCGCGAGCGACGCGGGCCCCCTCACCACGACCACGCCCACCAACACCACCTCCCACACCACCTCCCACACCACCTCCAACGCCCCCCGAGGCCCCCACGACACCCCCAGCACCCAACCCCCCGGCCGCAACCGCCCCGCACCCCACCGCAACCCCAACGACAACCAACCCGCACCCCACACCACCAACCCCGCACACCCCCACACCTGGCACCACCTCCGCCCCCACACCCAACCCACCACCCTCCACACCGAACGCTTCGACCCCCACACCGACCCCCTCACCAACCCACCCCGCCCCGGCACCCTCTCCGGAACCACCACCCTCATCCGCGCCCAGATCCGCCGCATCCAAGCCCCCACCGGCCAATGGATCCGCGACTACACCCTCAACCTCCCCGTCACCACCACCAACCCCACCCACACCACCCAACTCCAAACCCGCCTCAAACACCTCGCCGACACCCACCTCAACAACCGCTACACCCTCCCCACCTCCGGCGACCAACTCCACCTCAACATCAACCTCATCAACGACCCCACCCACCCCGAAACCAACACCCTCACCCACACCCCCCACCCCACCCGACCCAACCAACGCCACCTCGACCTCAACCACACCGACACCCAACTCCTCCACGAACTCCTCCACTACCTCGGCCTCCCCGACGAACAACACGACAACGACCACCTCTTCCGCAACCACCCCCACAACACCGCCGTCCACACCGACGGCCTCATGGCCACCACCACCCCCACCACACCCATCCCCCTCCGCTACCTCACCACCATCGAAACCACCACCGACACCAACACATCCCTCCACAACCACCACCACAGCCACAACACCACCCAAAACGCCACCCCCACCAACCCCGACACCACCCCCCTCCCCACCACCGACCCACCCACCTGGCCCACCTCCCAAGCACCCGCCCCCGCGCCGTCCTCGACCTACGTCCTCGCCTACGGCGCCCAGCTCGACGGCAACGTCGGCCTGGTGTACCTGGAGCCGCTGCCGCCGGCGGTGGTCGACGGGCTGCACGAGCAGGTGATGGCGGCGCTGGGGCTGGCGCACGCGCCCGGTACGCACCCGGTGCGGGAGCAGTTGCGGGCCGTGGCGAGCGGCGAGCAGCTCGTGCTCAACCTGCCCTACCTGCGCGGGAGTCTGGGCTTCCGGATCACCCTGCGGGTGGACGGCCGGGACCGGACGGTCGACCTGCGGATGCGGCTGGCGAACCCGGTGGCGGCGGCCCGTTACGGGCAGGCGGAGGGCGCCGAGCGGGACGTGCGGGTGGAGCGGCGCGGCATCGGTACGCAGGAGTCGGTGTCGGCGGAGGCGTCGGGCACGGTCCGTACCCTGCTGCTGCCCTGGACCGGGCTGTTCCCGGTGACGCGGGCGATCCCGGTGCGCGGGGTCGACGTGGCGCTGACGCTGGCGATGACGCTGAACCAGCTCTCGTCGACGTCGTCGGTGACGACGGTGGTGCAGACGACGTCGGCGCAGCGCAGCAACGAGCCCTCGGAGCCGTACGACTTCGAGGCGGCGTGGGAGGTGCGGGTGGACACCCCGCGGCTGGCCCCGCCGGTCACCTGGGGCGCGGCGCGGACGCACGGGCCGGTGACGTTCTGGTTCCCGCAGCACCTGGCGCGGGACGAGGAGGGCGAGCTGCCGGAGGCGGCCGACCTGGACGACCTGCCGGTGTGGGGCGTGGACACGGTGGCGGAACCGCAGCGGCTGCTGGCGGAGGCGCTGGCCTTCTTCGGTACGGAACTGAGCACGCTGGACGAGGACTCGGCGGCCGAGCTGGAGACGTTCCTGTCGGAGCCGCTGCTGCGGGGGACGCTGCCGATGCAGCGGGACCGGGGTGTGTTCTCGCCGGTCCTGCTGGACACGTCGGGGCGCGCGATCGGCATGTTCCAGCTCCGTACCGAGGTGGAGGTGGGCCCGCCGCTGCGGCGGAGCGTGGCCGGGAAGATCAACCTGGAGAGCCATCTGACCCAGGTGGTCAAGCTGGACTCCCAGTCGCGGTTCAGCAGCGGGCTGTCCCTGTCCGGCAGCGCCGGTCCGGCGCTCACCGCGGACCGCGAGCGGGGGCATCCGGACGCGGCGCGCCGGCCCGGCGGCGGTGTGCTGGGCCGGCTGTCGGCGCAGGCGGGGACGCACGAGGAGTTGGTGCAGAGCGGCAGTACGGCGCTGATGCACGCGGTGCGCAGCAACCGCAGCCACCTGCTGGCACCGGCCGCGGTGCGGCACACGCTGGTGCTGCACCTGCCGGGCGGCGGGCGGCGGGAGTTCGCGCCGGCGGACGCCTGGCCGCGCGGCATGCACCTGCGGCTGCTGACCGCCGAGGACGCCCGGGGGCACGCGCCGTCGGCGGAGGAGCTGCGGCGGCTGCCGGCCGAGCTGGAGCACCTGCGGTCGGTGGGCACCACGGCGACGCCGCTGGGCGTGGAGGGCGCCGCACCGCTGTTCGTTCACGCCGAGAACTGGCTGCGGCGCGAGGGCTTCCTGCCCGGCGACACCCAGGAACGCACCCGGGTGCTGCCCGACGAGGCGCTGGTGCAGGCCCAGTTGAACAATCTGCGCCGGTTCGAGCAGGCGCGGTCGGAGGTGGGGCAGCGGGCCGCCACGGACGCCATGGTGGACGGCGGCCACTCGCTGTTCCTGGAGGTCCCGACGGCGACCGGGTCGCGCCGGGTGCGGCTGGTGCTGAGCGCGGTGCGGGGCGCGGGCCCGAGCGTGCACACCCGGGTGCTGCCGGACGTGCAGGGCATGGGCGTGGCGTCGCTGTCGGCGGCGGGCACCGACCACCGGGGCTCGTCCTACGGGGTGTCGTACGGCGGGGGCGGGTCGTTCGGGCTGCCGCGGGGCGCGTGGACGCTGGGCGGCACCGGGGACTACGTCCGCGGCCACCAGGTGCGGCACGACAACAGCGCGCAGTCGGCGGTCGGCCACGACCAGCTGTTCATCGGCAGCGGCGCCGGGCAGCGCAGCGAGGTGTTCGAGGTGCCGGCCGAGCTGGCGCTGGACCTCTACGAGGGGCCGGGCGACCAGCCCTCGGTGCGGTTCGCGCACGACACGGTGGAGCAGCCGTACGTCCCGCACGGCACCGCGCCGGCCACGCCGCAGGGTCCGCCGCCGGACCGGGTGCCGGGCACGCTGCGCCTCTCGGTGCCGACGCACCGGACGCTGCCCGCCGACGCGCCCGTGCCGGCGGCGCCCGCGGCGCCCACGCTGCGCGCGGCCACACCGGCCGACCGGGACCTGCTCGCGCTGACCGACGACCACGGTGCGCCGCTGCCGGACACGGTGCTGCTCCCGGACGACGCGGTCATGGAGGTGTTCCGGGCGTCCGCCGCGCTGGAGCGGGCGTTCGGGGCCGTCCTGGGCAACACCTACCCGGGCCATCCGGCGCGCGGACTGCTGGACGACGTCCGGGACGCGGTGGCCGGGCGGACCCCGGCGCCGGTGGCGCGGGCCGGGCGGGCGCTGGGCGAGTCGCTGGCCGGCGCGGCGGCGACCGATCCGACCACGGTCGCGGCGGAGATGCTGTCCGCCGCCCGCAGCCCCGCCGCCCTGCTGGCCCGCGGGCACCAGGTGTTCAAGGGCGCCTACGTGGTGGAGGGCCTGACCCTGCCGGGGCTCGCCGCGGACGAGGTGCTGTCCGTGGAGATCCGCGGTGCGCTGCGCCGGCCGCGGGCGACGGACGGCTTCGCGCAGTACTTCGAGACCGGCCTGAGCGCCACCGACGGCGCCGCGCAGCAGCGGGGCGCGGCGCGCACGGCGCAGTGGGCGGGCGGTTTCCGCGCGGTCCGCAACACCTCGTCGGCCCAGTCCCCGGCCGCCGACCAGGCGGCGGGCAACGACGTCGACGACGTACTGGTCACCCGCGCCGAACCGCAGCAGGCGGAGCGGAACGGGGAGCCCGCGACCCGGCCGGGCAGCACCCTCAACCCGTCCGCGCGCTACACCCGCACCGCCCGGCGCGAGCAGTCCCGCGCGCTGGGCTCGACGACGGCCGCGTACCGCACCGCCACCGAGAGCGGCACCCAGCACCGCGTCACGGCCGACGCGACGCTGCTGGTGACGTTCCGGCGGGGGCGGCGCAACATCGTCGGCAACGCGTTCGGGCAGGGCGAGAGCCGGGCCGTGACGGTGGCCGTGGATCTGCCGGACGCCGTGCGGTTCCTGGCCACGCCGGCCCAGATCCGGCGGCACGCCGCGTTCTTCGCGCGGGTGGCCGGGCTCACGGTGCCGGACCCGGTGGTGGACTCGGTGCCGCTGCCCCGCCGGTTCACGGCCTCCCGGGAGGTCGGGTTCGGCAGCGTCCTGGCGGTGGACGAGTTCACCGACGCGACGCGGTCGGTGCGGCGCACCGACGTACTGCGGCAACGGCTGCTGGCGCTGGTGGAGGCGGAGGCGCCCGGGGTGACCCGGCCCGGTCACTCCGCCTACCTGCCGGGCGTGGCGACCCGCGTCGCGGACCTGGCCTCGACGGCGGGCCTGCGCACCCTGGCGGGCCGCGGCCCGGGGCACGTGCAGCGCTTCCGCTTCCGCTACCTCGGCTACGGCGGTGCCCAACTGGTGGAGGTGACCCTGCGCACCGAACCGGACGCCGACGACCACGCGCTGCGCCAGCTGCGCGGCCACCCGGTGGCGTCGGGCGCGGGCATCGAGCAGTTCCTGGCCCACGTCCCGTCCGCGGTGACCGACCGGACCGCGCGCAGCGTCCGGCACGGCGGCTTCGTCCAGCTCCAGTCGCGGTTCCCGCGGCCGACCGGCGGGCCGCGCACCGACCGGGCGGGCGCGCTGCTGAGCGCCGACACGACCCGCGGCAACGCCGTGCGCGCCACCCGCGCCGCCGAGGACCGTTTCTGGCTGCGCACCGACAACGCCGCGGACTTCGAGGGCGTGCCGTACCGGGTGGTGGCCGAGGTCCGCTCGACGCCGACGGCGCAGTGGCTGCTGGACCTCCCCGGCAGCCTGTTCCAGCACGGCGTGCTGAGCCTGACCGACGCGGACGCCACGCTCGCCGACCGGATCACGCACCTGTTCAGTGGCCGTCCGGCCCGGTCGGCCACCGTGCACACCGCCGCCGCGCTGCGGTTCACCGGCAGCGAGACGGCCGACCCGGCACCCGAGCAGCCGCCGGTGCCGGTGGCGCGGCACACCACGCGTCCCACGGTCACCGGGGACCGCTTCGTACCGCACGGCCCGGCGCCGGTGTTCGCCTTCGACGGCGGCGCCGAACTGGCCACGGCGCTGCGCGAGGTGGCCCCGGCGCTGACCCGGTCCTGGCGCTCGCTGACCACCTCCGGCTCGGCGGACGCAACAGCGGTGCGCGTCGGCGAGCTGATCCAGTCCGGCGCCCTCTCGCTCGACCACCCCCGGGGCCCGGCCGGCCTGACCACCACGATGCCGGGCGCCTATCCCTTCCAGGGCGCGCCGGACACCCCGCCCCGCCTCTCGGTGGAGCTGTACCGCCCGCGTCCGGTCACCGACACCGGCGATGTGACGGTGGACCGGCTGCGGCTGAGCACGTTCAGCGCGGGCTCCTCCTCGCAGGCGGGCGTCACGGCCGGGCTCGCGGCGCAGGGCGGGCTCAGCGCGACCGACGACAACCGGCAGATCGTCAACTTCACCGTGCCGGTGCTGGCCCGCCAGCCGCAGGCCCCCGGCCCGGGCGCGAGCGTCGGCGGCACCCGCCGGGACTGGCTCAAGCACGGCAACACCAGCGCCCCCGAGGGCGCGCGCGGCACCCGCAGCCACGAGATCCTCGCCGACGCGCTGATCACCGTGCACGGCCCGGACGGTGTCCGGTACGTGACCGGCACCGTACGGATGCGCCCGCTGGAGCGTGACGTGCTGGGGCTCGGCGTCACCGGCGCCCGCACGGACGCCGGGGTGTTCGACGGTACGGCGCTGGCCCGCGAGGCCGCCGACGCCCGGGTCCGCGCGGCGGGCGCCCCGGCGGACGCGGTGGCGGACGGCGTACTGCGGGACTGGCGGCGGCTGCCGCTGCGGGATCTGCCGGGGCTGCTGGCGGACGGCGTCCGGGCGAGCGGGGACGACGGCACCCCGCAGCTGTGGTTCGCCGTGGACGGCGGACCGGAGCAGACGGCACGCGCGGTGTACGCGGCCTCGGGCACGGCCGCGCTGTTGGGGAGGTCGGTCGAGCTGGCGCTCCGCGACGACGCGGGGGTGCGGTTCCGCCGCTTCGACGCGCACGGGGAGCCGGAACGCGCCGGGGACGAGGAGCACGAGCCCGGCTGGGAGGCCGTGCGGACCCAGGTGACCGCGCTGGAGGAGGCCGCGCGGGCGGAGGAGGCCGCACGGGCGGCCGAGGCGGGCCTGCTGGTCCGACTGCCGGACGCGCGCCGCACGGTGGACGAGTCCCGTCCCCCGGTGACGGCGGCCGAGCGGGAGCTGGCCGATGCCCGCGCCGCCGCCGGCGACGCCCAGGACGCCCGTACGGCGGCGGAGCGGGCGCTCACCGCGGCCGAGCGCGCGGACCGCGACCGGCGCACCCGCGTCACCGAGCTGACGGCCGACGTTGGCGAACGCGCGCGCCGCGCGGCGGAGGCGGCCGAGGACGCGGAGACGGCACGGCGGACGCTCCGGGAGGCGGAGGAGGCGCTCCGGACGGCGGAGGCCGCGCTCCAGGCGGCGCGGGACGCGGAGTCCCGGGCCGACGGGTCACGCACCGGCGCCCCCCGACGCGGCACGGACAGTACGTCGTCCAGCGCACCGTCCAGTACGTCGTCCCGTACGTCGTCGAGCGGTTCCGTCTCCCGGCGCACGACCCGACGGGACCAGGCCCGTGCCGCGCTGGCCGAGGCCCGGACGGCGGCGGAGGCGGCCGGCCGCGCCACCGACGCCGCCCGGCACGCCGCCGAGGACGCCGAGCGCCGGCTCGGCATGGCCCGCGACGCGGCGGACGCGGCGGCCCGGGCGCTGGACACCGCGCGGGAGACGGCCGGGACGGCGAGGAGGGCCGAGGAGACCGCCCAGGAGGCTCTCACCGAGGCGACGGCACGGCACGACGCGGCGGTCGCCGCCCGCGACGAGGCGCAGGAGGCGTTGACCGCCCTCGAACGCGAGGTCACCGCGGCCCTCGCCGAACAGACCCGTCAGGCGACACGTCAGCGCGACGCCCAGAACGGCCTGACGGACGTGGTGACCCTGCTGGAGGCGGCACGGACGACGGCGGGCGACGGAACGGTGGCACTGCCGACGGGCTCGTTCGCCCGCACCCCCGCGGGCTGGCCACGACGGGGGACGCGACCGGCGCCGGTACGGGCGGCGGACGTGGAGCCGGAAGACTCGTCGGACTCCGAGGAGGAGCCGGAATCCGACGACGAACCGGCGTCCGGCGAAGAGCCGGCCCCGGAGGAGGACCCGGCGTCGTCCGACGACGAACCCGAATCCGAGGACGACCCGGAAGCGGACGACGAACCCGAATCCGACGAAGACCCGGATTCCGACGACGAACCCGGATCCGACGAAGACCCGGCCGCCGAGGAAGAGCCGGTGTCCCGTGGGGAGCGCCCCGACTCGTTCGTCCGCTCGCTCTCCCGGCTGCTCACCGACTCCGGCGCCACCCCTGCATGGACCCGGTCCCGCGATCCGCACGGCGCGCTCCGCGCGTGGGCGCGGCAGGACGTCGCGTCCCGTGGGGTGCCGGACGACGCGCCGCTCCCGGACGACGACAGCTCGGTGAGCATCGACGACCTGGCCCGTATCGGCGCGCTCACCGAGTCGCTGCGCGCGCAGTCGATCCTCCAGAACGGCCAGGTGACCGTCGGCGACGCCGGACTGACCGACTCCGCGCGCCTCGAACTGCTCCTGGCCGCCCCGGACGCCCCCGACTACGTGGCCACCTTGGCCGCGCTGGTGGCCCGGCGGACCGGACGACCGGTGCGGGTGCTGGGCCCCGGCGGAACGGCCCTCACCTTCGGACCGGAGGACGGCACCGCGCTGATCCTGTACTTCGACGGCAACCGCTTCTCCCCCGTCCCGCTCGCCGCGGACGACGACTGACCGCTTCTCGGAAGGAACACCATGTCCGGCAAGAACAACCCGCAGCACGAGGCCGCGGCTCAGGCAGCGCTTCCGGCGAGCCAGGCCGCGCCGGAGGAGACGTCACCCACGACGCCGCAGACGAAGAAGGAGACGGCGCCGCCCGCCCCGGCCGAAACCGAAACCGGAACCGGAACCGAAACCGGAACCGGAACCGAGCGGCAGGCTGCCTCCGAGGCCACCCCCTCCACCCCCTCCACCCCCTCCCCCGCCGCCGATCCGGAGGAACCCGAAGCCGCAGCCGCGGCACAAGCGGCACAAGCGACGGAAGCAGCCGGCCAACAAGACACCGCCGCCGCAACCACCACCGCCGAGGAGAAGGCCACGTTCCCCCGCCCCTTCGGCCGCCCCTCCCGGGGCCTGCTGGCGGGCGCGGCGATCGCGGGGGCGCTGCTGGTCGGAGTGCCGTTCCTGGTGGCGGGGGTGCTGGACAGGTCGGGCTCGGACGACGGCGGCCCGTCGGACAAGGTGGCCAACGCGGGCACGGTGCTGGACGACGGCGCGAAGGACCCCGCGGCGGGCGCCTACGACTCGGCGGCCCCGGACCCGTCCGACCCGTCCTCCCCCTCCTCCTCCCCGAGCGCCGGCAAGGGCGACGGGGACGACGGCAAGGGCAAGTCGGGGGCGGGCGCGGCGGCAGCGGCGGGAGCCGGAGCGGCGGCGGAGAGCCCGGAGGAGACCCCGAAGGCGACGAAGAAGGCGACGAAGAAGAACTCCTCCACGTCGAAGAAGTCCGCCACCAAGCCGACGGTGACGGCCACGGTGACGACGGCCCCCGGCACCACGCTCTACAGCCACGCCTCGAACCGGTGCATCGAAATGGCTTCCCACAAGGGCTCGGACGGCTCGCCCCTCCGGATCGCCGACTGCAACGGCAAGGACTACCAGAAGTGGGACTTCCGCTCCGACGGCACGATCCGCTCCATGGGCCTGTGCATGGACGTGGCCTGGGGCTCCCACGACAACGGCGCGGTGATCCAGATCGCCTGGTGCAGCGGCAACCCGGCCCAGCAGTTCGTGCTGAACGGCAACAACGACCTGGTCAACCCGCAGTCCGACAAGTGCGTGGACGTCCAGGACGCGAAGACCGCCGCCGGCACCCCCTTGCAGCTCTGGGACTGCAACGGCCAGGACAACCAGAAGTGGAGCACCCGCTGAGCCAGTGGGCCCCCTGCGTCGCCATCGAGAACCCCTGACGACGCGGGCGGCCGGTCACGCGTCCCCGTACGCCTCGCCGCCCAGCTCGAACCCGGCCGTCCCGGCGGTCACGTCCGCGAGCCAGGCCCGGAAGGCGGGCACGTCGGCTTCCGGCAGCCCGATCCCGATCGTGACGGCCTCGCCGTAGCGCACGTCACGCACCTCGCGTCCGGTGGCGCGCAGTTCGTTCTGGAGCTTGCCGGCCCGCTGGTGGTCCACGGTGACGACGGCCAGCCGGAACCGCCGCCGGGTGACCGACCCCACGGTGTCCAGCGCCTCGCCGACCACACCGCCGTACGCCCGGATCAGTCCCCCGGCGCCGAGCTTGACCCCGCCGTAGTACCGGGTGACGACGGCGGCCACGTACCGCATGTCGCGGCGCAGCAGCATCTGCAGCATGGGCAGCCCGGCGGTGCCGCCGGGCTCGCCGTCGTCGCTGGCCCGCTGGACGGAGGCGTCGGCGCCGACGACGTAGGCCCAGCAGTTGTGGGTGGCGTCCGCGTGCTCCTTGCGCACGGCCGCGACGAACTCCTGGGCCTCCCGCTCGGTGGCGACCGGGGCGAGGGCGCACCGGAAGCGCGAGCGGTTGATCTCGGTCTCGTGCACGCCCGCGCGGGCGACGGTGCGGTACTCGTCTGGCATCCGGCCAGCCTATGCGCTCGCCCTCCGCCCGCCTCCGGGCCCCGTCGGCCGGGAATCTTGTCCCGGCCCCCCGCGTTCTGCGCACAGGAGCGAACTCACGGAGGCGCAGCATGTACGGCGACGAGGAAACCGTCCGCAGGATCCTCACCGAGCGGGGCGACACCTGGGCCGTGGTGGGCCTCTCCGCCAACCAGCGGCGGGCCGCCTACGGGGTCGCGGCCGTGCTCCAGCGGTTCGGCAAGCGGATCGTGCCCGTCCACCCCAAGGCCGAGACGGTGCACGGCGAGCAGGGGTACGCCTCCCTCGCGGACATCCCCTTCGACGTGGACGTCGTCGACGTCTTCGTCAACAGCGAGCTGGCGGGGGCGGTCGCCGACGAGGCCGTCGCCAAGGGGGCGAAGGCGGTGTGGTTCCAGCTCGGGGTCATCGACGAGGCGGCGTACGGGCGGACCCGTGCCGCGGGGCTCGACATGGTGATGGACCGGTGCCCGGCCATCGAGATCCCCCGCCTGGACCTGCGGGGTTAGCGAGGGCCCCGGCGGAGGATGGAGCGGAGGGCCCGGCGCCGCCATAATGCCCGGATGGCCACCCCTTCCGCCGCCGCCGAGCGGTTCCCGGTCGTCATCGTCGGTGCCGGTCCCGCCGGGCTCACCGTGGGCTGTGTGCTGCGGGCCGCCGGGGTGGACTGTCTGGTGCTGGAGTGCGAGACCCGCGCGTTCGTCGAGCGGCGGCCCCGGGCCGGGGTGATCGAGGAGTGGGCGGTGCACGGGCTGGCGCGGCGGGGGCTGGCCCGGCGGCTGCTGGCGCGGGCGCAGCGGCACACCGCGTGCGAGTTCCGGTTCGGCGGGGAGCGGTACCTGTTCCGGTACGGGGAGATGACGGACCGTCACCACTGGGTGTATCCGCAGCACTTCCTCGTCACGGATCTGGTGCGGGAGTACGTGGACGTGCGGGGCGGCGCGGCGCGGTTCGGCGTGCGGGACGTGCGGCTGCACGGTCTGGACACGGAGCGGCCCTCGGTGTCGTACGTCTGCCCCGACAGCGGTGAACGCCGGGTGGCGGAGTGCGCGTTCGTCGCCGGGTGCGACGGGGCGCGCGGGGTGACGCGGGACGCGGTGCCGGCCGGGCGGACGCGGATCTCGCGGTACGACTACGGCATCGGCTGGCTGGCGCTGCTCGCCGAGGCGCCGCCGTCGGCGGAGTGCGTGGTGTTCGGCATGCATCCGCGCGGCTTCGCCGGGCACATGCAGCGCAGCCCCGAGGTGACCCGCTACTACCTCCAGTGCCCGCCGGGCGACGATCCGGAGAGCTGGCCGCACGAGCGGGTGTGGGGCGAGCTGCGGCAGCGGCTGCGCGCGGCGGACGCGCCGGAGCTGAACGAGGGGCGGCTGATCGAGAAGCGCGTGCTCGACATGCACAACTACGTGGTCGAGCCGATGGTGTCCGGGCGGCTGTTCCTGGCCGGGGACGCCGCCCATCTCACCGCGCCGATCGCCGCGAAGGGCATGAACCTCGCCCTGCACGACGCCTTCCTGCTGGCCGACGGGCTGGTCGCGCGGCTGACCGAGGGGGACGACGGCGTCCTCGCCCGCTACTCCGACACCTGCCTGCGGCTGGTCTGGGACTACCAGGAGTTCTCTCAGTGGCTGTCGGAGGTGTACCACGGCACGGCGTCGGGCGACCCGTACCGGGCGGCCACCACGCTCGCCCGGCTGCGCCGCCTGTTCGACTCCCCCGTCGCCGCGGCGGCGTTCGCCGAGCAGTACCTCGGGACGCGGACCGCCGTCTGACGGGACGGCCGTACGGGACCGTCGGGCGGACGCCGAGCCTGGCGGCCGTCAGGCCACGCCGAGGCCCTCCAGCACGGCCGCCCCCGGCAGTTCCGCGAACGCCTTGCCCGGCACCAGCAGCTTCCCGCGCCGCCGTCCGCTGCCGACCAGGACGTACGGCAGGTCGACGACGGCGGAGTCCACCAGGACCGGCCAGTCGCCGGGCAGACCGACCGGCGTGATGCCGCCGTACTCCATGCCGGTCTCGCCGGTCGCGGTGTCCATCGGCGCGAAGGACGCCTTGCGGGCGCCGAGGTGGCGGCGGACCACGCCGTTGACGTCGACCCGGGTGGTGGACAGGACCAGACAGGCGGCGAGGGTGGTCTCGCCGCCCCGCTTGCCGCTGACGACGACGCAGTTGGCGGACTGCTCCAGCAGCTCGCGGCCGTAGTGCTCGACGAAGGTGGCGGTGTCGGCCCACTCCGGGTCGGTGTCGACGTAGAGGATCTGTTCGGCGGGGACGGCGCCGCGCCAGTGGCGTACGGCGTCGGCGACCGGGCGGGTCAGCTCGTCGAGGCAGTCGGGGGCGGGGACGGCACGGTCGAAGTGTCCGATGGGTGGCTGCATGCCCGCACGGTAACAACGCCTCAGCGGGGCGGTGGCACCGAGACGGCCAGGATCATCTCCATCGGTACGGTGCCGGTGTTGGCGTACGTGTGCGGGGTGTCCGCCGCGTACGAGGCGCTGGCTCCGGCCGGCACCCGGTGGTCCGTGCCGTCCACGGTGATCGTCAGCTCCCCGGCGGTGATGTGCACCAGCTCGACCGTGCCCGCCGGGTGCGGGTCGGAGGTGCTGTGCTCGCCCGGCATCAGCCGCCAGTCCCACATCTCCAGCGGGCCCGGCGCCTCGGTCCCGGCGAGGAGGCGGCTGTAGCTGCCCTCCTCGGTGTGCCAGAGCCGTACCGCCTGCTCGGCGGGGACGATCCGGATGCGGGGCCCCTGCTCGCGGTCGAGGAGTGTGGTGACGCTGACGCCGAGCGCGTCGCCGATCTTGACGACGGTGCCGAGGCTGGGGTTGGTGCGGGCCTGTTCGATCTGGATCAGCATGCCGCGGCTGACCCCGGCCCGTGCGGCGAGGGCATCCAGGGTGAAACCGCGTTCGGTGCGCCAGCGCCTGACGTTGCGCGCGAGGGACTGGGTCAGCAGGTCGAGGTCCGACACGTTCCGTCCAGGGTGATGCTCGGCTGTACCCATGCGTGCAAGGGAATGGACTGAAACTGTACTGCGGACCGGTGCGGTCAGGACTCGGTGGCCGGCCGCGCGAGCTGCGCAACCGTCTCCTCGTCCAGCTGCGACAGGGCGCGCAGTTGCTCCGGCGTGACCCCGTCCGGGATCGGCACCGGGGCCGGCGTGCGCAGCGGCGGCTGCCAGCCGCCGTCGGGCGTCCAGCGCCGTACGACGCGGGCGGGGGCGCCCGCCACCACGGCGTGGTCGGGCACCGTGCCCCGGACCACCGCGCCGGCGGCCACCACCACGTTCCGGCCGATCCGCGCGCCCGGCAGGATCACCGCGCCGGTGCCGATCCAGCAGCCGGGGCCGATCTCCACCGGCTCCATCCGGGGCCACTGCTTGCCGATGGGCTGGTGGGGATCGTCGTAGGAGTGGTTCGTCGAGGTGACGTAGACGTACGGGCCGAAGTAGCAGTCGCTGCCGATGGTGACGGTGGTGTCGGCGATGACGTGGCTGCCCCGGCCGAGGACGACTCCGTCGCCGATGCGCAGGATCGGCTCCGGGCCCAGGTCCAGGTCGGGCATGAGGCCGGCCGTCAGCGTGACCTGTTCGCCGATGACGCAGTGGGCGCCGAGGCGGATCCAGGGTTCGCCGAAGACCGTGCCGAGCGGGAAGGCGAGCCGGGTGCCGTGGCCGAGGGCGGCGAAGCGGAACCGTCCGGGGTGCTCGGCGGTGACCGAGCCGGTGCGCTGCGCCCAGGCCCAGACGGCGTGGACGGCGCGCTGCGCCAGGCGGCGCCGCCGGGACGGATGGGTGTTCTCGCGCTTCGGCACCCGCTCACGGTACTCAGCGCGCCGCGCGGCCTTGACCGGGAAGGGCTGTGATCTTCACCCCACCGGGTGGACTACCGTGCCGGTGACATCACCGACCAGGAGGCGACGATGACGCACCAGGCACTGATCACGGGCATCGGCGGCAGGGAACCCGAGGTGGACGCGGAGGCGTTCGTGGCGCCGACGGCCTCGGTGATCGGGGACGTGACGCTGCGCGCGGGGGCGAGCGTCTGGTACGGGGCGGTGCTGCGCGGCGACGTGGAGGGAATCACGGTCGGGGCGGACAGCAACGTCCAGGACAACTGCACGCTCCACGCCGACCCCGGCTTCCCGGTCACCGTCGGGGAGCGGGTGTCCATCGGGCACAACGCCGTGGTGCACGGGGCGACGGTCGAGGACGACTGCCTGGTCGGGATGGGGGCGACCGTACTCAACGGGGCGGTGATCGGGACGGGGTCGCTGGTCGCGGCCCAGGCGCTGGTCCCGCAGGGGATGGTGGTGCCGCCGGGGTCGCTGGTCGCCGGGGTGCCGGCGAAGGTGAGGCGTGCGCTGACCCAGGAGGAGCGTGCGGGTGTCACGCTCAACGGCACCCATTACGCGGAGCTGGCGAAGGTGCACCGGGGAGCGTACGGGGACTGAGGGACGGCTACTCGGCGGCGGGAACGGGCTCCGGCTCCGGCTCCGCTTTCTTCGCCCTGCGCTTCAGCACGAGCATGGACGTGGCGCCGATGAGCACCGCCGCCACCAGGCCCAGCCAGGAGAAGCGCTTGAGCCAGGACTCGGCGACGACACCGACGTAGTAGATGACGGCGGTGGTGCCGCCGGCCCAGACGATGCCGCCGAGGACGTTGGCGATCAGGAACTTCCAGTAGGGCATGTGCAGCACCCCGGCCAGCGGTCCCGCGAAGATGCGCAGCAGGGCGATGAAACGGCCGAAGAAGACCGCCCACATGCCCCACTTGGTGAAGGACCGTTCGGCGGTGGCGACGTGGCCCTCGCTGAAGTGCCGGGGGAACTTGCGGCCCAGCCAGGCCAGCAGCGGCCGTCCGCCCTTTCGGCCGATGGCGTAGCCGATGGAGTCGCCGATCACCGCGCCGGCGACGGCGCAGGCGCCGAGGATCACCGGGTCGATGCCGCCGTGCTGGGACGACATCAGGGCCGCCGACACCAGGATGATCTCGCCGGGCAGCGGGATGCCCAGGCTCTCCAGACCGATGACCAGTCCCACCACGGCGTAGACGGCCGCCGCGGGCACGGTGTCGAGCCATTCCTGGACGTGCACTGCGGGCTCCTCGCGGTTTCGCTCCTGCTGTCCCGGGAAGCCTACTGGGTCACGCGAGGGCACCCGCGTCCGCGCCGGTGCGCAGCCGCAGGTCCGCCGAGGAGGCCCCGATCCACACCGTGCGCCGGCCGGTGCCCAGCACCCAGTCGTGGCGGCGCGGGTCCCAGCAGGAGAGCGTGCGGGAGGTGACGCGGACCGTCACCCGGCGCCGTTCCCCCGCCCGCAGGGCGAGCCGCCGGTACCCCGCCAGGGCCCGTACCGGCTGGTCGAGCCGCAGGTCGGGCGAGGGGCCCACGTACACCTGCGCCACCGTCACGCCGTCCCGGCGGCCGGTGTTGCGGACGGTGAAGGAGACGTCGAGCCCACCGCCCCGCACCGGCCGCGCCTCCGGGTCCGTGTAGGCGAAGGAGGTGTACGACAGTCCGTGCCCGAAGGGGAAGAGCGGGCGCACGCCGCGGGCGTCGTACCAGCGGTGGCCGATGTGGACGCCCTCCGTGTACTCGACGGTGCCGTGCGTGCCCGGGTAGCGGCGCGGGTCCCCGGCGACCGGGTGGCGGTCGCCGTCGGCCGGGAAGGTCTGGGTGAGCCGGCCGCCGGGGTCGCACTCGCCGTACAGGACGGCGGCGGTGGCGGCGGCGCCCTCCTGGCCGGGGTAGTACATCTGGAGCACGGCGCCGGTCCGCGCCAGCCACGGCATCGTGACGGCCGAGGAGGTGTTGAGGACGACGGTGGTGCGGGGGTTGGCCCGGGTCACGGCGTCGATCAGCCGGTCCTGGCCGCCGGGGAGGGCGAGGGCGGTGCGGTCCTGGCCCTCGGTGGCGTCCTCGTAGGCGAACAGGACCACGTCGTCGGCGGCGCGGGCGGCGCGCACGGCCTCGGCGACGTCGGCCGCGCGGGTCGCGCCGGTGATCCGGCGCAGCCGGAACGTCTGCCCGTCCTTCCCGCCCGCCGCGGTGATCCGCAGCCGGTGCCCGCCCGCGGTCAGCCGCAGCGTGCGGCGGCGCACGGCGAGGCCGTCGGGCGCGGCGGTGACCAGGCCGCCGGGGAAGTACTCGGTGTAGCCGGGGGCGAGCGGGAAGAGGTTCTCGTCGCCGAGCCGGACCTCGGGGCGGCGGGTGGGCTCGGCGGAGTAGTGCAGGAGGAAGGTCCACTCGTCGGCCTCGGGGACGGTGAGCGTGCCGTCGTAGGTCCAGGTCTCGTCGGCGGGCACGTGCCGGGAGTCGGTGTCGGCGGCGGGGGCGAGGGCGTCGGCGGGCAGGCGCTTGCCGAAGACGTCCTCGCCGAGCGCGTACGTCACCCGCGCCGCGCGGGCGCCGATGGCATCCAGGGGGCGGTCGGCGCGGTCGGGGACGACATGGGCGCTGCCTCCGCCGCCGACCAGCGGACGGTCGCCGGTGGGGCCGATCACGGCGACGGTACGGCCGGGGACCAGGGGCAGGGTGCCGCGTTCGTTGCGCAGCAGGGTGGCGCCCGCCTCGGCCACCTCGCGGGCGACGGCGGCACCGGCGGCGGCGTCGCGGGCGGGGCGCGGCGGCGGGTCGGCGTCGAGCAGGCCGAAGCGGTCCATGACGGTCAGGACGCGGCGTACGGCGCGGTCGACGTGCGCCTCGGGGACGGTGCCGTCCGTCACGGCCTTCAGCAGTGGGGCGCCGTAGTGCGTGCCGTCCGGCATCTCCAGGTCGAGGCCGGCGGCGAGGGCGGCGGCGGTGGAGTGGGTGGCGGACCAGTCACTCATCACCAGGCCGTCGAAGCCCCAGCGCTCGCGCAGCACGCCGGTGAGCAGGTCCGCGTTCTCGCCGGCGTGGGTGCCGCCGACCTTGTTGTAGGCGGCCATCACGGCGCCGGTGCGGGCGGCGACGGCGGCCTCGAAGGCGCGCAGGTAGACCTCGTGCAGGGCGCGTTCGCCGACGCGGACGTCGACGGTCTCGCGGTCCTTCTCCTGGTTGTTCAGCGCGAAGTGCTTGACGGTGGCGATCAGGCCCTCGCCCTGGATGCCCTCGGTCTCGGCGGCGACCAGGTCGGCGGCGAGCAGTGGGTCCTCGGCGAAGGTCTCGAAGTTCCGGCCCGCGTACGGGGTGCGGATCAGGTTGACCATCGGGGAGAGCAGCACGTCCTGGCCGAGGGCGCGGCCCTCGCGGCCGATGACCTGGCCGTAGCGGCGGGCGAGTCCGGGGTCGAAGGCGGCGGCCAGCAGGACGGGGGCGGGGAGCGCGGTGGCCCGGGCGGCGACCCGGACGCCGGCCGGGCCGTCGGCCAGGCGCAGCGGCGGGATGCCGAGGCGGGGGACGCCGGGGACGTGGCCGGCCTGGCCCAGGGGGTGCGGGTCGGACGCTCCGTGCAGCAGGGAGACCTTCTCGGGGAGGGTGAGCCGGGCGACCAGGTCGTCGACGCGGGTGCCGGGGGCGGTCGCGGCGCGCGGATGCCCTCCGGCGCCGGCGGCGGCTTCGGTGCCTCCGGTGCCGGCGGCGGCTTCGGTGCCCCCGGCAGCGGCGGCCGTCGCGGTGACGGCGGCGCCGGCCAGCAGGCGCAGGGCGGACCGCCGGGAGGCGGTGCGGGTCACGGTCTGGGGCTCCTCGGGTGTCTGCACGCAGGCACTATGCGTCACGGCGGGTCTGACACGCCGTCAGGCTCCCCGGCGCGGCGCGAACCCGCCCGGATCACTCCCCGGCGCAGCGCGAACCCGCCCGGATCGCTCCCCGGCGGCAACCGCCCGGATCGCTCACGCCGGCAACGCACCCGGACCGTCACCCTCCCGAACCATGCGCCCGGCCGCACCCACAGGTCATTGAGAGGCGGTTCTCGGCCGGTTCCCATCCGGCCGGGTCAGCATGACCGCATGATCGCCTCCCCCACTCCGACCACGACCGGTCCCGCCCGCGCCGTGCGCAAGGCGGTCGTGCCGGCCGCCGGGCTCGGCACGCGGTTCCTGCCCGCCACGAAGGCCACCCCCAAGGAGATGCTGCCGGTCGTCGACAAACCGGCCATCCAGTACGTCGTCGAGGAGGCCGCGGCGGCCGGTCTGGACGACGTGCTGATGATCACCGGACGGCACAAGCGGGCCATCGAGGACCACTTCGACAACGCCCTCGAACTGGAGCAGACCCTCGCGGCGAAGGGCGACACCGTACGGCTGGACGCGGTCCGCGACCCGGCGCGGCTCGCGGCCGTCCACCACATCCGGCAGGGCGAGCCCCTGGGCCTCGGCCACGCGGTCCTGTGCGCCCGCCGGCACGTCGGCGACCAGCCGTTCGCCGTCCTGCTCGGCGACGACCTGATCGGCCCGCGCGAGACGCTGCTCAGCCGGATGCTCGACGTCCAGGGCCGGCACGGGGGAAGCGTCGTCGCCCTGATGGAGGTGCCGGAGGACCAGATCCACCTCTACGGCTGCGCCGCCGTCGCACCCAGCGGGGAGGACGGGGTGGTCCGGGTCACCGGGCTGGTGGAGAAGCCCGCCCCCGAGCGGGCGCCGAGCCGGTACGCGGTCATCGGCCGCTATGTGCTGGACCCGGCCGTCTTCGGGGTCCTGGAGCGCACTCCGCCGGGCCGGGGCGGGGAGATCCAGCTCACCGACGCCCTCCAGGAACTCGCCGCGGACGGCACGGTGCACGGGGTGGTCTTCGACGGACCGCGCTACGACACCGGCGACAAGGGCGAGTACCTGCGCACGGTGGTACGGCTGGCCTGCGAACGGCCCGACCTGGGACCGGCGTTCACGTCCTGGCTGAAGGAGTTCGTGGCCGGGCTGGAGGACACCGGGGACGGGACGGGCGCCCGCGACGCCGGGGGCTCTCTCGCCGCTTGACGCCCCCATGGACCGAGGTCCCGGCCAGGCACCACCCGGCCGGGCCCTCGAACGGTGCCGCGTGCCGTGCCTCAGCCGCTCGGCCGCAGCGTCCAGGTCACGGTCATCTCCCCGGTGACGGCGCCGTCCTCGCGCCGGACGGCCACGGTCACCGGGAACTCGGGACGGAGCCCCTCGTCCAGTTCCGCGACCACCTCGGCGGCGGGCCGCCCGAGCGTCGCGGTGGCCGTGACCGGGCCCAGGGCGATCTTCTTGAACGCGATCTCGGCGTGCACGGGCAGCGGTACGGCACGCGAGAGCTGGTCGCCGAACGCGGCCAGGACGACGGCCCCGCTGGCCGACTCGCCGAGGGTGAACATCGCCCCGGCGTGCGGCCCGCCGACGTGGTTGCGGTACTCGCTCTGGTCCGGGAGGGCCAGCACGGCCCGCTCCGGACCGGTCTCCAGGTACTCCAGGTTCAGGGTCCGCACCATCGGCACCGTGGCGGCGAGCATCTCGCCGATCGACATCTGGTCTGCGCTCATGAGCGACAAGTTACCCGCAGGTAGCTTCTGGGGCCAGACCCCGCCGGGCAGGTATCGGTACGGGGCATTGGCAGAAAGGCCCCGCCCCGGCGATAGTCGCCAGGTGCCGTACGTATCGCGCCCCCGCCGCCGCGCCCCCTGGTCCCCCGCCTGGGCGAGCCGCAACTACTCCCTGCTGACCGCCGCCACCGTGGTGACCAGCCTCGGCAGCAACGGCGCGCTGATCGCCGCCGCCTTCGCCGTACTGGAGGCGGGCGGCGACGGCGGCGACGTGGGCCTGGTCGCCGCCGCCCGCACCCTCCCGCTGGTCCTCTTCCTGCTGATCGGCGGCGCGCTGGCGGACCGGCTGCCGCGGCACCAGGTGATGGTCGCGGCCAACACGCTCAACTGCCTGTCGCAGGCGGCGTTCGCGGTGCTGGTCCTCGCCGGGGAGCCGCGGCTGTGGCAGATGATGCTGCTGTCCGGGCTCGGCGGCACCGGCCAGGCGTTCTTCGCCCCGGCGGCGGAGGGCATGCTGATGTCCTCGGTCAAGGGCGAACACGCCGCCCGGGCCTTCGCGGTGTTCCGGATGGCGATGCACGGCGCGGGCCTGGGCGGCGCGGCGCTGGGCGGGGCGATGGTCGCCGCGATCGGGCCCGGCTGGGTGCTCGCGGCGGACGCGGCGGCGTTCGCGTGCGCGGCGGCGCTGCGCGGGCTGCTCGACGTGAAGCACATTCCGCCGCGCACTCCGGGCGACGGCCTCCTCGCCGATCTGCGGGAGGGCTGGCGGGAGTTCAGCGGACGGCCGTGGCTGTGGGGCATCGTGGTGCAGTTCTCGATCGCCAACGCGGTGGTCGGCGCCGCCGAGGCGGTCTACGGCCCGCTGGTCGCCCGCGACCACCTGGGCGGAGCCGGGCCCTGGGGCCTGGCGCTGGCCTGCTTCGGCGCCGGCACGGTCGGCGGCGCGCTGCTGATGACCCGCTGGAAACCGCGCCGTCTGCTGCTCGCCGGCACCCTGTGCGTCTTCCCGCTGTCCCTGCCCGCCGCCGCGCTGGCCGTCCCGGTGCCGGCCGGCGCGCTGTGCGCGGTGATGTTCGTGACCGGCCTGTCCATCGAGGTGTTCGGCGTGAGCTGGATGACCGCGCTGCACCAGGAGGTGCCCGAGGAGAAGCTGTCGCGGATCTCGGCGTACGACTGGTTCGGCTCGGTCGCGCTGGTGCCGGCGGCGACCGCCCTGGCGGGTCCCTCGGAGGCCGCGTTCGGGCGGACGGAGTCGCTGTGGGGCTGTGCGGCGCTGGTCGTGGTGGTCACGTCCGCCGTGCTGTTCGTCCCGGAGGTACGCGATCTGCGCCGCCGGACGGAACCGGTGACCCTGGGCACGCCGGCCGCGGGCGCCGACGCCGACGCCGGATCAGCCGATGCCGAACGCCCCGTCGGGGGGCTCGGGTGACGGCACCGCGTCCGCATCCCGCACCGGACGCGCGTCGCCGATGAACCTCCGCAGCCCCGGCCCGTGTTCCACCCGCGCCGGGAAGGCGTCGGCCGCCGAACGCCGGGCCAGCGCGGCCACGTCCAGCGGCCGGTGGGCGGCGGCCAGCACCGCGTTGCCGAAGCGGCGCCCGCGCAGCACGCCCGGCTCGGCGATCAGCACCAGCTCCGCGAACAGGGCGCCGAAGGCGGCCAGCTGGGAGCGGAGGAAGGCAAACGGCGCGGCGTCGGCGAGGTTGGCCAGGTAGACGCCGTCGGCCCGCAGCACCCGCGCGGCCTCCTCGGCGTACTCCGCGGAGGTCAGGTGCGCGGGCACCCGGGAGCCGCCGAAGACGTCGGCGACCAGCACGTCCGCCGAGTCCGCCGGGGCGGCCGACAGCCACGCGCGGGCGTCGGCCGCGTGCCGGGCGATCCGGGCGCCGTCCGGGAGCGGCAGACACTCGGCGACAAGCTCCAGCAGTCCGCGGTCGAACTCCACCACGTCCTGCCGGGAGCCGGGCCGGGTCGCCGCCAGGTACCGGGGCAGGGTGAGCGCGCCCCCGCCGAGGTGCAGCGCGTCCAGCGGCCGGCCCGGCTCGGCCACGGTGTCCAGCACGTGCCCGAGCCGCCGCGCGTACTCGAACTCCAGGTGCTCGGGCTCGTCCAGGTCGACGTACGACTGCGGCGCCCCGTCGACCGTCAGCAGCCACGCCCGCTCCCGGTCGACGTCCGGCATGAGCTTGACGGTGCCTTGGCCGGTGACGCGGGAGACGGGTATGGCTTCGTTCACCTCTTCATTGTGCCCGGGCGCGCGCCTTCAGCAGCGCCCGTGCGCGCCGCGCCCCGCGCACCTCACGTGACGCCGATCACGGCCCCGGCCCCGCACGCCTCACGCGACTCGGGTCACGGTCCCGGCCCCGACCGTCCGTCCGCCCTCCCGGACGGCGAACCCGAGCCCCGGCTCCAACGGCACCTCCCGCCCCAGCTCCACGGTCATGGTCACCGTCTCCCCGGGCCGGGCCACGCCCGCCTCCCCGAGGTCGACGTTCCCCACCACGTCCGCCGTACGGATGTAGAACTGCGGCCGGTACCCGGTCGCGACCGGCGTCGAACGCCCGCCCTCCCGCGTCGACAGCACGTACACCCGCGCGGTGAAGGTCCGCCGCGGCAGCACGCTCCCCGGCGCCGCCACCACGTGCCCCCGCCGGACCGCGTCCCGGGGGACGCCCCGCAGCAGCAGCGCCACGTTGTCCCCGGCCTGCGCCTCGGCCATCGGCTTGCCGAACGTCTCCAGGCCGGTGACCACCGTCTCGACGCCGGCCCCGAGCACCTCGACCCGGTCACCGACCCGCACGGTGCCGCGCTCGACGGCTCCGGTGACGACCGTGCCCCGCCCGGTGATGGTCAGCACGTTCTCCACCGGCAGCAGGAAGGGCGCGTCCAGATACCGCTCCGGCAGGGGCACATACGTGTCCACCGCGTCGAGCAGCGCCTCCACGGACGCCGTCCAGCGGGGGTCGCCGGCCAGCGCCTTCAGCCCGGAGACCCGTACGACGGGCGCGGTGTCGCCGCCGTAGCCGTGGGCGGTGAGCAGCTCGCGGACCTCCAGTTCCACCAGGTCGGCCAGTTCCTCGTCGCCGGCGTCGGCCTTGTTGAGCGCGACCACGATGTGGTCGACTCCCACCTGCCGGGCCAGCAGCACGTGTTCGGCGGTCTGCGGCATGATCCCGTCCAGCGCGGAGACGACGAGGATCGCCCCGTCGAGCTGGGCGGCGCCGGTGACCATGTTCTTGACGTAATCGGCGTGACCTGGCATGTCGACGTGCGCGTAGTGGCGGGTGTCGGTCTCGTACTCGACGTGCGCGATGTTGATGGTGATGCCGCGCGCCGCCTCCTCCGGGGCGCGGTCGATGCGGTCGAACGGCACGAAGGCAGTGCCGCCGCGCTCGGCGAGGACCTTGGTGATGGCGGCGGTCAGGGTGGTCTTGCCGTGGTCGACATGGCCCATGGTGCCGATGTTGAGGTGCGGTTTGGTGCGGACGTACGCCGTCTTGGACATGGCGGTACCTCGAAGCCTCGCTCGAAGGAAGGTGGGGACCCCGGTGACCGGCCGACCCTCCCCCTGCGGGGTCCGCCGGACGATCCGGAGAGGGTCAGCTTCGGGCGCCGCCGGCAGTGGCCGGGAAGGCCCCGGGGAAGAAGGGGACGGCAGCCTTCGGTGCGTCCGCGACCGCGGAGGCGACGAGGTGGAAGGCGTACCGGAACATGACGCCGATCATTGCCGACGCTTTGCCCCGCGTCGAATGGTTTTTTATGGCACGGGAGTTCGACGATCCGGTGCGGCTCAGGGGCCGACGGCCCGCAGGGCCTCCCGTACGGACAGCGGGGCGAGCCGTTCCCGGTGCGCGGCCACGAAGCCGCGCACGGCCTCCGGGTCGGTCTTGGCGTACTCGCGCAGGGACCAGCCGATCGCCTTGCGGACGAAGAAGTCGTCGTGGTCCGCGCGGCGCAGGCAGTGGGCGAAGAGACGGGCGGTGTCGGTGCGTTCCTTGTACCGGAGCTGGTGCAGCAGGGCCGCGCGGACCAGCCACCGGTCGTCGTCCTCGATCCAGGCGTCCATCTCCGCCCCGAGCCGCGGACCGGCCGCCACCAGGCCGCCGACGACGTGCGCGGCGAGCAGGTCCACGGTGTCCCACCAGGGGACGGTGGTGACCAGGTGCCGGACCACCGGCAGGAAACCGGGGGTGAGTACGGACACATGACGGCGGAGCAGATCCACCGCGAAGTAGTGGTACTCCCGCTCCGGCAGCCGCCAGCAGCGCAGCGCGATCGCGGCACAGTCCGCCTCCCCGGGACGCGGCACGCCGCGCAGCACGGTACGGGACAGCGCGCGCCGGACCGGGCTGGTCAGGCCCAGGAAGGGGGCCACGTCCCGCATGTACGCGCGCATCGGCGCGGCCCGCTCCGGGTCGGCGTCGGCCGGGTACACGGCGGTGAGCCGCTCCAGGACGCGGTCGGCGAGCGGACTGCTCGGCACGGCCGGAGTTCGCCCGCCTGTGACAGTCATGACACGCACCATACGGCGATCACACGGATTCGTCGGTTAGTGTCACCGGATGCTCGATGCCACCACCCGCTCTGGGGGCACCGCCACGGCCTCTCCCCGGGCCACCACCGTCACACCCGCCCCGGCCGTCGCCCGGGCCGGGATCTCCGCCCGCGCGACGAGAATCCTGCTGTCGCCCTGGTCCCGGCTGTCGCTGCTCGTCCTGCTCCTGGTCTCGGCCGCCTCGGCGGTGCTGCTGTTCCAGCCGCAGCAGTTGCTGGTGCACGGCTGGCCACCGCAACTGGGCGGAGCCGCCGCGGCACTGGCGTACGCGGTCGCGTACGGCCTGTGCACCGTCGCCTTCGTGCCCCGTCCGCTGCTCAACCTGGCGGCCGGCGCCCTCCTGGGTTCGTCGCTGGGCCTCGGCGCGGCGCTGGCGGGCACGGTGCTCGGGGCCGGGATCGCCTTCTGCCTGGGCCGCGTCCTCGGCCAGGAGGCGCTCCGCCCGCTGCTGCGCGGCAAGTGGCTGAAGGCCGCGGACGGGCAGCTCAGCCGGCACGGCTTCCGGTCGATGCTGGCGGCCCGGCTGTTCCCGGGCGTGCCGTTCGCGGCGGCGAACTACTGCGCCGCGGTCTCCCGGATGAGCCTGCCGGCGTTCCTGCTGGCGACGGCGCTCGGCTCGATCCCGAACACCGCCGCGTACGTCGTCGCCGGCGCCCGGGCCTCCACGCCGACCTCCCCCGCCTTCCTGATCGCCCTGGCCTGCATCGCGCTGCCCGGCCTCGCCGGTGCCGTGGTGGCCTGGCGCAAGCGGAACCGGCTGCGCGCCCGCTGACCGGGGCCGACCGGGTACTGACCGGGCCCTGTGCCCGGGCTGTCATCCGGGGGCGCTACGCTGCCCTCGACACCCCTCGATCCTGATCATCACAGGCGTCGGCCAGGTGTGTCCGTCGTCGCCCGTTCACGATCGGCACTTGGACTCCGTACCTCATGTCTTGGTTTGAATCCCTCATCCTCGGACTCGTCCAGGGGCTGACCGAGTTCCTCCCCGTGTCCTCCAGCGCGCACCTGCGGCTGACCGCGGCGTTCTCCGGCTGGCACGACCCCGGGGCGGCCTTCACGGCGATCACGCAGATCGGCACGGAGGCCGCCGTGCTGATCTACTTCCGCAAGGACATCGCGTCGATCATCGGGGCGTGGAGCAAGTCGCTGGCCGACAAGGAGATGCGCAAGGACCACAACGCGCGCATGGGCTGGCTGGTGATCGTCGGCTCGATCCCGATCGGTGTGCTCGGCGTGACCCTGAAGGACCAGATCGAGGGCCCCTTCCGCGACCTGCGGATCACCGCGACCATGCTGGTGGTGGTCGGCATCGTGATCGGCGTCGCGGACCGGCTGGCGGCGCGCGACGAGAACGGCGGCCGGCACCGGGTGGCCAAGCAGCGCAAGGAGCTGACCGACCTCGGCGTCAAGGACGGCCTGATCTTCGGGCTCTGCCAGGCCGCGGCGCTCATCCCCGGCGTCTCCCGCTCCGGCGCCACCATCAGCGGCGGCCTGTTCATGGGCTACCGGCGCGAGGCCGCGGCCCGCTACTCCTTCCTGCTCGCCGTCCCCGCCGTGCTCGCCTCGGGCCTGTTCGAGCTGAAGGACGCGCTGGAGAGCGACCACATCGCCTGGGGCCCGACGATCTTCGCGACGGTCATCGCCTTCGGTGTCGGATATGCCGTGATCGCCTGGTTCATGAAGTTCATCTCCACCAAGAGCTTCATGCCGTTCGTCTACTACCGCGTCATCCTCGGCATCGTGCTCATCGTCCTGGTCAGCCTGGGCGTACTGAGCCCGGACGCGGGCGAGCCGGCTCACTGACGGTGGATCTGACCGAGGGTTTCCGGTAGCGGTGGCCTACCGGAAACTCCCGGAGATTCGCGCTCGCCCGGGTCCAGTTTCCTCGGCCGTCTCCCACCCGTCTCCCACTCTCCCACTCGAACACTACGAAGGGTCCCGCCTTGAGGCGGATTCCAGTGGTCGCCGCAAGACGGGATCTCTGACGTGCAGCACAGAGAATCAAGCAGTCACTCGGTGACGATCACGCGGCCGGGCGGCCACGGTCGCGTATGGGCCGTACTGGCGACCCTCGAGTCTGCGTATGCTCGCCTCGATTGTTGCTCAGGTCGCAGAGGCTGACGGGGGTACGCGTGCTGAGGCTGCTCGGCTTCTTCGATGACTTCGGCTATTCGAGCGAGTTGGCCGCGGGACCGCTGAGGGCTCAGGTGCAAGCGTCCGGCGAGCCGGATGAAGCGGAAATCGTGGAGTATCTCGACGTCGGCCATCGCCTCACGTACTTCATGGAGGCAGGGGCCGATGTCGTCACGGGAGAGGTCCATCGGCACACGTCCGGCTGCTCCTCGCTGGTAACCGATGGCATGTGAGTATGGCGCGCGGACTTTGCGCACTACCTGGAGGCGTACCACGTGCCGTTGCCCGCGAACTTCGTCGCCCGGGTTCGCGGGCTTCGCTACCAGATGCCGGAGCTGGTCGGTGCGGACTTCGCACCGGTCTTCGACGAGATCGCCTTCCGGTTCGGGTGGACGGATGTCGAGCCGTGGAACGCAGAGTCGCTCCTGCGCCCGAAGCCACGGGCCGTTTCGACCCGTGCCGAATTCGTGGCAAGGGTTCGGCAGGAACGGCCTGCCGGCCCCTGGGGGAAGGCGCCACGTAAGCCGCGCAGGGGCGGTGAGTACGGTTATTAGCCCTCTCTGCCATGGCTCCGTCTTGTCTTCACGAGGGGCAGTGCCGCCTCGTTCTTCCCGTTCGCCTGCCGGCCGTTACGCCATCGCCTGCCTGTCCGGTCGTCGATGCCAACGATCCGGCAGGCGTCAAGGTGAGAAGTTCCTTGATCCACGAGCGCAAGGCACGTCTCCCGCTCGCGGCTCAACTTCTTGGGGCCGTGCGGCCCTCGGTTCGCCCGAACCTCGAAGTCCATCGCATCCCCTGAGCTGGGGTGTTGCGACGAACACTAGTGCCGCATCAGACAACGTTCGCCCTGTAGCACCGCTGGAAAACTCGTCGAAACAGTCTCCCCGCCGCAGCCGAGGGTGGCCCCGTTCTGGCCGTTGACGGCTGGCTGGGCGGACGCCGGCCCGGGGGCTGGAGTGGGTTGCCTGCCGGTGACCTCCGGGGCTCGCAACAGCCCTCTCCAGCCTTCGCAATACACTGTCTCATCTGGTCTTTTATCATTCTCGCTCCTATGGTCGACATCGGTCGAAAGGGGGCCGGATGGACCGGACCGTACGCACTGTCGAGGACGTTCTCGCGCTCTTGGATGGGCTCTTCGCATCTGAATCCGAGGCTGGCCGCTTGGCGACGGGCGACGGCAAGGACTTCTGGGACCGCTTCTATACCGACCGGTCGAGGCCGGTGCCGTTCTTCGTGTCGAAGCCGGACGAGCACCTGGCCGCCTACCTCGACCAGGGCCTGATCGCTCCCGGCCGGGCCCTGGACCTGGGAAGCGGACCCGGCCGCAACGCCCTGTACCTCGCCTCGCACGGCTTCGAGGTGGACGCCGTCGACCTCTCCCCGGTGGCCGTGGCCTGGGGTGAGGACCGGGCTCGCGAGGCCGGAGTTGACGTCCGTTTCCTGTGTGGTGACGCTTTCGCTCTCCCCGCTGCCGAGTTGAGCGGCCCGTACGACTTGGTCGTCGACTCAGGGTGCTTCCACCACCTGCCGCCCCACCGCCGGGTCAGCTACCTGGCCCTCCTCGACAGGGCCCTCGCTCCGGGCGGTCACCTCGCGCTCACCAGCTTCGTCGCCGGCGAGGCCGGAATGGGGTCGGAACTCACCGACGCCGACCTCTACCGTGAACGCGAGTTGCAGGGTGGCCTCGCCTACACCCCCGAATCGCTGCGCTGGATCTTCTCCGACCTGGTCGAGGTGGAACTGCGCCGGATGCGGGAGGAACCCCCTGAGTCAGCGCTGTTCGGCGTGACCTTCCTGTGGACCGCGTTGTTCCGTCGGGGTGCGGCTGCATCAGGCGACGTTCACCCTGTTCACGACCGCGCGTAGGCGCTCGTCCTGGGCGTGCTTGTTCCGCCAGATGATGTAGCGGCGGATCATGCTGCCCTGCTCCTTGTGGCTGGCGTGGTCGGTGCCGTCGAGGGTGAAGTAGCGCAGGGCGGTGAATTGGGCCTCGATCCGGTTCAGCCATGAGGAGTGGGTCGGGGTGTAGGCGATCTCGACGTTGTTGGCCTCGGCCCAGTTGGCGACCCGGCGGCACCGCTTCGTGGTCAGATGCGGCGAGTAGTTGTCGCACACGATCGCGATGCGCTTTTCGACGGGGTGCAGGGAGCGCAGGTAGCGGCAGAACTCCAAAAACTTGGAGCGGTTCTTGGTTTTCTTGATGTGGCCGTAGAGCTGGTCCTTGCCCAGGCCGTAGGCGGCGAACAGTTGCCGGACGCCGTGCGGGCGGGTGTAGGTCGCACGGCGGCGGGGCCGTGGCTCGCGGTCGGGGGCCTTGTGCTTGCCGCCGCGCTCTGCTTCTTGATCTCGCGCCGCTCGGGCAGCGTGAAGGTCCTGGGGCGCCCACCCTTGTACTTCGGGTAGAGCGAGTCGAAGCCGTCGGCATTGAAGTTGTGCAGGACGTCGCGGACGCGGTCTGGACTGGTGAACGTCACCGTCGCGATCTTGTCGACGGGCATGCCCTGCGCGGACAGCAGCACCATCTGGGCGCGCCGCCAGGTCACACGGACCCGGTGCCCCGGCGGATGATGCCCAGCAGCCTCTGGCCCTCATCGTCGTCGATCTACCGCACCCGCACCCGTTCAGCCACCAGGACAGCATGGCTCACGCGCGCCGTCCGGGCCTGTACCCGAACGGCGCGTCACAAAGAGGCGAACGTTGCCTGATGCGGCACTGGAACTCAAGTGACGGCAGGGCCCTTCTTCGCCAACCGACCATGGGTCGGGACCAGGACGGAGGCTCCACCCGGGAGCGAACCACGCCACCCGTACGTCGACCCGGCGACCTCATCCGATGCCCGCCTGCCCGATAGCGTCCAGGTCGGTCACCGGCTCGACGTCGAGCAGCTCGATGACCTCCCGGGCCGCGAGCACCCATCGGAGGCCGGCGTCGTCGGTGTAGGCGACGCGCGCCAGCTCCTCCGGGCACTTCGGGTCCGGACCGGGCAGCGCCACCAGGGAGCCGGGCGCGTACCGGATGCCGGCCACGCCCCACGCCGGAGTGCCTGTGACGAGGGCGGCGGCCCAGCCTGTGCGGAGGTGCGGGCAGTGGCGGACAGCTTGGCGGGCGCATGCCGGGTGGATCGGAGGGACCGCCGTCGTCTCCCCCTCCTGGATCGGCCGTCCGTCGCGGGCGGCGAGGAGGAACAGGAACCGTCCGCCGAGGTGGGCGGGCTCGGCGCAGATCTGGCAGAGGTCGTGCATGACGGCCTGCCGCTGCCGCCACGCGTGTATGCCGGGGAAATACGGGCGGCCAGCGCCTTGGGCGTAGGCCACGCGTACCCAGAGCACGCCGTCGTGCCGGTCGTAAGGCCCCTCACGCTCGTAGGCGAGGCGGCCGTGGCGGATGGTGAGGGGTGTGCTGGTGGCGGTCTCCGCGCTCCACGGGGTGATGTACGGGACGGGCACGCTGCCCCAGCGGTGTGCGCTCGTCACGAACGTCCCTCCTCTCGGAGTAGCCGGCGGTGAACCCGCTCCAACTGCTCGGCCGTCTCACACCGGTCCCGTTCGGACGCGGGGCGAAGGTCGGGCGGTCGGCAGACCGGGCAGGTCACGCAGTGGTCGGCGAGAGCGACGAACGCCTGCTGCGCGGGGGTTCGCTCGGTGAGCGCCGTCATGTGTGCCCCCCGACCGGGGACCGGGTGACGTCACCCAGCGCAGCAGCCAGGGCGCCGGGGTCGGTGAGCATGCCGCCGTCGCTGGGACAGATCCGCCAGAACGGGCCCGGGCCTGCCGTCCGCCGCCGCGGCGGCACGACGAGGGTCGAGCCGGTGCCCAACGCGCGGGTGGTGTCGTCCGTCCAGGTGCTGGCGGTACCGACGGGGACGAAGAAGTAGACGACGGCGCCGTCGTCGAGGATGGCGCCGGAGCGGGCGCCGAGGACGTCTGCGGCGGAGAGACCGACGGAGCGGGGGATGCGGATGGCGTCCCAGTCGCGGCCAACGTCTTCCAGGGTGCAGGCGCCGGGCTGTAGGGGCGTCGGCATGTGGGCTCCTCGTACCGGGTGAATCAGATGGGTACAAGAGTGGCCCCCTTCCTGCCATTGAACGAGGACTTGCACAGGTCTCTTCGCTGCCGGAAAGAGGACTTTCTTTCGATCGTCCGGGTGATAGCTAGTCACGCAGAGGTCTTTCGGCGACACTGGCGTGAGCCCCGACAGGAGGTCCCCGTGGGAAACACCCGGTTCAAGGCAGCCCGGCTCACGGCCGGCTACCACTCTCAAGAGTCCTTCGCCAAGGCCCTCGGTGTCGGCGTGCGGCAGGTCCGCCGGTGGGAGTCCGACACCCCGCCCTGGCCGCAGCCCGAGCAGGGGCAGGCTCTCACGCGGATGCTCGGCCAGTCCCTGGAGGACCTGGGATTCATCCCACCTGGGGGGAGCACTTCCGGGGCTCCCCGCCGGACGATGCTCGCCGCCGCCGCTGGCGCCGTAAGCCTTGCTGTGGTGCCGACGCAGGCCCTGGCGGTGCAGCCCGCGAGCGCTGCCGAGGACTACCAGGCGGTCACCCGTTCCCACCGGCGCCTGTACTGGACCGTCGCCCCGGCCACGCTGCACCCGGCCGCGCTCGCGCACGCCACCCTCGGCTGCGCCCTGCTCGCGGAGACCGTCGGGCAGACCCGGGCCCGCATCGCCGCAGCGCTCGCCGAGTCCTACCTGCTGGCGGGGCGGATCGAGTTCTTCGACATGCGAGACGCCGACCGTGCTGGGGACACCCTGCTGCGCGCGCTTCAGGCAGCGGGTGAGGCCGACGATCCGCTGCTCGGCACCGCGGTCCTCGCGCACACCGCGTTCATCCCCGGCTGGGCCGGCCGCCGCGACGAGACGGTCGAGCGGATGGTGGCCGCCCGTACCTACGCGCGGCGCGGCCCTGCGTCGGCCGAACTGCTCGCGTGGCTCGACGCGGTGGAAGCCGAGTGCGAGACCCGCTGCGGAAACACTCGGACGGCACTGCACCTGATCGGCCACGCCGAGGACGTCCTCGCCGCGGGCAGCGAGCACGAGTCGCCGGAGTGGTTCGACTGGTTCAGCCCGGTTCGGCTGGCCGCGTTCAAGGGCAACACCCAGCTCAAGGCCGGGCACCTACCACAGGCACGGGAGACGCTCCTCGGTGTCCTCGACGCGCTCGGTCCGGCCGACGAGAAGCAGCAAACGGTCGTGCTCGGGGACCTCGCCGCCGTCGAGGCCGCGACCGGCACCCCGGAGGCCGCCTGCGAGTACGCGCAGCGCGCACTCGGCCTGCTGGAGCGGACGTGGTACGCGATGGGCATGGACCGGGTGCGGGAGGTACGGCGCGCGCTGGCGCCGTACCAGCACGAGCAGTGCGTGCGGGACCTGGACGACCGGCTGTACCAGTGGGGTACGACCGTCAGCGCTCTCGCTCGTTGAACGCCTTGATCCGCGGCGACAGCTCCAGCAGGCTTTCGACGCGGAAGGTGGGGAGCTTCTGCGCCTGCTCGCTGCGCCACTGGATCGTCGCCCACGGACCGCGGTGCACGAGCGCGGTGTGCATCCCGGCTGCGCGGGCGGGCGCGACGTCGTTGTCGACGCGGTCGCCGACGTACAGCGTCTCGCCGGGCTCGGCCGGGACGGCCTCGGCGACGCGGTGGAAGAACGCACGGTCGGGCTTGCTGGCACCCCAGTCGTCCGAGGTGCCGATCAGGTCGACGTGCTCGGTGAACAACTCGCGGAGGATGCGGCCTGCGCGCACGGTCTGGTTCCCGGCGATGCCGAGCCAGAGCCCGTCGGCGCGGAGGGTGGTGAGGGCGTCGCGGACATCGGGGTAGAGGTCGTTCTCCCCGAAGGTCTCCGGCTGTCCGGCGTCGGCGCGGCGCTCTCGCTCGGCGTACAGGTCGAAGCCGGGCTGGAACTCCTGGAAGACGTCGCGGTAGTCGCGGCCTTGGGCGATGACTGCGCCGAACATGGCGGCGAAGGTGTGGCGGGGAACGCCGAGCCAGTCGGCCCAGGTGCCGTACTCCCGGGTCTCGTCCACGAGGCACTCGCCGACATCGAAGATCACTGCGCGAATCATGCGGGCAGCGTACCCAGGCACGACTGAACGGCCCGGAGCCTGCCCGCATGGGGCAGATGGCAAGGTCCCTTGGGCGTCGGAGTCAGCGCCGCGTCGCCTGCCGCAGGACGACGCCGAGCGCCCCGGCCGCGACGAGGGCCGCCGACGACGGCAGCGGCCCCTGCGACCGCTCCAGCCTGTCGAGCCGTCTCTCGTGGTCGTCGGGTGTCTTGTCGACCCGCGCCCGGACGCGGGCGAGCCGGCCCACCAGGACCGCCGTCCATCGGCCTCCGTAGCCGTCCGGTAGCGGACTGTCAGTGCTTGCCCCTAGGCTTGTCGGCATGTTCCCCGATGCCCCGGTCCTCGATTCCGTGTGCTCCGCCGCCGAGTTGAACGAGCGGATCCGCGCCCTGTGGCAGCGCGCGGGCGGGTCGCTGTCGGCCCAGGAGCGCGAGGAGTACGAGCTGCTCGTGGTGGAGTGGGCGGCGGCGATGCGCGGTGAGGTGATCGAGGCGGCGTGAGGGCGGGGACGGTGCCTTCCCGGCCGTACGCACCGCCGCCGTCGGCGCATACGGCCGGTCCCCTGAGGGAACGGCTCAGCGTCCGCCCGCCACCCGCAGCACCGCGCCCGTCGTGTACGAGGCGTCCGGCGACAGCAGCCAGGCGATGGCCGCGGCGATCTCCTCCGCCCGCCCGGCCCGGCGCAGCGGGATGCCCGGGGCCATCTGCCGGACCCGGTCCGGGGCGCCCATCGCGGCGTGCATGTCGGTGTCGACGAGGCCGGGCGCGACCGCGTTGACGCGGATGCCGTCCGGGCCCAGCTCCTTGGAGAGGCCCACCGTCAGCGCGTCGACGCCCGCCTTGCTCGCCGCGTAGTGCACGTACTCCCCGGGGCTGCCGAGGGTCGCGGCGCCCGAGGAGACGTTCACGATCGCGCCGCCGTCCCGGGCGGACATCAGCTGCGCCGCGCGCCGCGCGCACAGCAGGGTGCCCAGCAGGTTGACGTCGAGGACCCGGCGCAGATCGGCGGTGTCGCTGTCGGCTAGGCGGCCCAGGGGGCCGGTCACCGCCGCGTTGTTGACCAGTCCCGTCACCGGTCCGAGCCGCGTCTCGGCCTCGGCGAAGAGCCGTTCGACGTCCGCCTCCTCCGAGGTGTCCGCCCGCACGGTGGCGGCCCGCCCGCCGGCCTCCCGCACCCCGGCCGCCACCGCCTCGGCGGCGGCCGGGTCCCGGACGTAGCCCACGGCCACGTCGTGCCCGTCCGCCGCCAGCCGCAGACAGGTCGCCGCGCCGATGCCCCGGCTGCCGCCGGTGACCACCGTGATGGGACGCGCCACGAGTACCTCCTACCGAGAGTTTTGATCGATCATCGATCATCCTAGCGACGGACGGCGGCTCCGGCCCTGGTGTGATCAACTGAACGGGTCTCCCGCTGATCGGTCCACCGCGACGGCGCACACTGGAGACACCGCGGGGTAGGGAGGCGCCCATGAAGACCCTCGGCCACTGGCTCACCGCCCCCTGGCGCCGCTCCCTCGTCGCGGCGCTCGCGGGCGCCCTGCCGGTCCTCGCCTTCCCCGCGCCGTCGCTGTGGTGGTGGGCGTGGTTCGCGCTGGTCCCCTGGCTGCTGCTGGTGCGCGCGGCACCGACCGGGCGGCGGGCGGCGTACGACGGCTGGTGCGGCGGGTTCGGGTTCATGCTGGCGATGCACCACTGGCTGCTGCCGAACCTGCACGTGTTCACCTTCGTCATCGCGGCGCTGCTCGGCGCGCTGTGGGCCCCGTGGGGGTGGCTCGTGCGCCGGCTGCTGGGCGGGACACCCGGGCCGGGCCGGGTGGCGGCGGCGCTCGTCGTGGTGCCGTCGGGGTGGCTGGCGATCGAGCTGGTCCGTTCCTGGCAGGGGCTGGGCGGGCCGTGGGGCGTGCTCGGCGCGAGCCAGTGGCAGGTCGCGCCGGTGCTGCGGCTGGCCTCGGTCGGCGGGGTGTGGCTGGTCAGCTTCCTGATCGTGGCCGTCAACGCCGCCGTCGTCGTGCTGGTCGCCGTGCGGCGGGCCCGGGTGACCGCCGTGGCCGGGCTCCTCGCCACGGCCGCCGCCGGCTCCGCGGCCTGGGTGTGGTCGCCGCCGCCCGCCTCCTCGTCGGGCGCCGACGGCCGGGTGCGGATCGGCGTCGTGCAGGCCGGGGTGGTGGCCGGCACCGGCAGCCCCGCCCGCCGCTTCGACCGCGAGGAGGAGCTGACCCGCCGCCTGGCCGGGCAGGACGTCGACCTGGTGGTGTGGGGCGAGAGCAGCGTCGGCTTCGACCTGGGCGCCAGGCCCGACCTGGCCCGGCGGCTCGCGGCGCTCTCCCGGCAGACCGGTGCCGACGTCCTGGTCAACGTGGACGCGCGGCGCTCGGACCGGCCCGGCATCTTCAAGAGTTCGGTCCTGGTCGGCCCGGACGGACCGACCGGCGCGCGGTACGACAAGATGCGGCTCGTCCCGTTCGGCGAGTACGTCCCGGCCCGCTCGCTGCTCGGCTGGGCCACCTCCGTCGGCGAGGCGGCGGGCGAGGACCGCAGACGGGGCACGGCGCAGGTGGTGATGGAAGTCGGGGACGGACTGCGGGTCGGTCCGATGGTCTGCTTCGAGAGCGCGTTCCCGGACATGAGCCGCCATCTCGCCGAGGACGGTGCCGAGGTGCTGCTCGCCCAGTCGTCGACGTCGACGTTCCAGGAGAGCTGGGCGCCCGCGCAGCACGCGTCGCTGGCCGCGCTGCGCGCCGCCGAGACCGGGCGCCCGATGGTGCACGCCACCCTCACCGGGGTCTCCGCCGTGTACGACGCGAGCGGCGCGCGGACCGGGCCTCGGCTCGGCACCGACACGAGCGGCGCCCAGGTGTACGACGTACCGCTCGCGCACGGCACCACCCCCTACGTCCGCTTCGGCGACTGGCCGCCGTACGCGGCGCTCGCCGTCCTCGTCGTCTGGGCCGCCGTCGAGGGCGTACGGGCGCTGCGGTTCAGGCGGAGCGCTCCTGGACCTCGCGTACCACCCGCTCGCACAGCTCATGGGTCAGCAGCGCGTCCCGGGCGCTGAGCACCCTGCCCGCGCGGACCGCGTCGAGGAAGGCGAGCACCGCCTGCTCGATGCCGCGCTGCCGGGCGACCGGCACCCAGTCGCCGCGCCGCCGCACCGTCGGCTGGCCCTTGTGGTCGATCACCTCGGCGAGGTTGACCACCTGGCGCTTGGTGTCCTGGCCGGAGACTTCGAGGATCTCCTCGGCGGAGCCGCTGAGCCGGTTCATGACGCCGAGCGCGGTGAAGCCGTCGCCGGCGAGCTGCAGCACGACGTGGTGGAGCAGGCCGTCCCGGACGCGGGCCCGCACGGTGACGTCGTCGACCTCGCCCGGAACGAGGAAGCGCAGGGTGTCGACGACGTGGATGAAGTCGTCGAGGATCATCGTGCGCGGCTCCTCCGGCAGCCCTATGCGGTTCTTCTGCAGGAGGATCAGCTCGCGGGGGTGTTCGGCGCACTGGGTGTAGCCGGGGGCGTGGCGCCGGTTGAAGCCGACGGCGAGACTGGTGTTCCGTTCCTCGGCGAGGGCCACCAGCCGCTCGGAGTCGGCCAGTTCGTAGGCGAGGGGCTTGTCGACGTAGGTCGGGACGCCGGCCTGGAGGAGCCGGGTCACGATCTCGGGGTGGACCTCGGTCGGGGCGTGCACGAAGGCGGCGTCGAGGTCCTGGGCGAGCAGCGCGTCGAGGTCGGCGTGGCGCTGGGCCGGCGGAACACGCAGTTCGTCGGCGACGCGGGTCAGGGTCGCCGGGGTCCGGGTGTGCAGGTGCGGTTCGATGCCGGGCTGGAAGGCGAGCACGGGGAGGTACGCCTTGCGCGCGATGTCACCGAGTCCGATGCAGCCGACCTTCACGGGCGTTCTCCTCAAGGGGGTTCTTCTGGTGGTCGCCCCGTGGTCGCCGACCCGGGTGCGCTCGGCAGCATACGGGGGTGGCGGGTGGCGGGTGGCGAGGGTGCGCGCGGTCGCGTCGGCCGCGGCGGGCCCGGGGGCCGGGGGCCGGGGCTGCGGGCGGGGGGTCGGCGGCGGGCCGGGGGCCCGGGGGCGGAGGCCGGGACGGACGGACGGACGGACACCGGGGGCCGACGGACGCGCCAGCCACTGCGGGCCCAGGGGCCGGGGCTGCGGGCCGGGGTCGGCGGCGGGCCCGGGGGCGGAGGCCGGGACGGACGGACGGACGCCGGGGGCCGACGGACGCGCCAGCCACTGCGGGCCCGGGGGCCGGGGCTGCGGGCCGGGGTCGGCGGCGGGCCCGGGGATCACCCGTGCGGGGCATCCTGGGCCGGTCCGGCGCCGTGGGGAGCGGGCGGCCAGCAGAGTGGCGCGGGTGCAGCGAACGACGACCTCCGTGACGCTCCTGGTGACCGCGACCATAACCGCCGCCGTCACGGCCGTGACCGGCTGTGTGACGGTCCAGCGCCCGCCCGCCCCCGGCCCGGCGGCGGGCGAGGCGGCCCGGCCCTCCGCCCCGCGCCCGGACGGCTCCCGGCGGCCCCCGCCGATTGAGGCTCCGGCCCGCGAATCGCTGCAGTCGACCGGCCCCTCCTCGCAGCCGGACCAGCCGGACCAGCCGGACGAGCCGGACGAGCCGGACGACGCGGATCAGACCGGCGCGGCGGACAGGCGGGAGGAGACCAACGGGCCGAGGGGACCGAACGGACCGCGTTCCCGGAAGAACGACGCGGCACGCGGCGGCCCGGCACCGTCCGCCGCCCCGCCCCGACGGCACCCGTCGGCCGCTCCGCCGAAGGCCCGGCCGCGGCCGGCCCGGCCTCCTCGGTCCGCCCCGGCGCTCCCCGAAGCCCCACCAGCCGCCCGCGGACAGCGCGGCGAGGGCGCGGACGTGTGTGCCCTGGGCCGGACGTACGGCCGCTGGCATCCGGACAGTCCCGAGGCGTCCATCTGCCGCCAGACGTACGGCCGCTGAAACCACCGGCCCCGCCCCCCCCTGGACCCGGAACCGCCCCCGCGCACACCCCCGTTCTCCCGCCTCCCCGCTCAGGGCCGCTGCCGCGGCGGCCCCCAAGGGCCGTCCGGCGAGGAACCGCCCTCCCCCAGGCTGCGCTCCAGCCGGCCGATCTCCGCGCGGACGCCCGCGGCATAGCGGTCGTCCCCCAGCGACTCGGCCGCGCGGCGGGCCCGCCACAGATGCAGCCGGGCGGCCTCGGGGCGGCCGAGCCGGTCGTAGTCGGCCGCCAGGTTCAGGTGCAGGGAGGGATAGAGGGAACGCGCGGCGAGCGCGCCCTCGTGGTCCGCCGGGCACCCGGCGGTGAGTTCCTCCGCGGCGGACAGGGCCCGCAGGTCCCAGGCCAGTTCGTCCGCCGGGTCGTCCTGGGTGTCGGCGAGGTAGTGGGCCAGGGTGCACCGGTGCAGCGGGTAGCCCTGTTCGCCGATCTCCGCCCACAGGCCGAGGTACCGGTTGCGGGCCTCCTCGCGGTCGCCCGCGTGATGCAACATGACGACCTGCGCGATCCGGGTCGGTACGGCGTCCGGTGCCGTCCGCTCCTGTCCCTGGGCCACCGCGTCCTCCGCGCCACTCATCCGGCTGTTGCCGACGACGTTAGGCCCCCGCCCGCCGATCACCCCGCAGACGCGGCCAGATCAGCCGAGGTCGGGAATGGTCCAGTCGATCGGCTCGTGGCCCTGCGCCGCGACCGCCTCGTTGATCTGCGTGAACGGCCGGGAGCCGAAGAACTTCTTCGCCGACAGCGGGGACGGGTGCGCGCCCTTGACCACCACGTGCCGCTCCTCGTCGATCAGCGGCAGCTTCTTCTGGGCGTAGTTGCCCCACAGCACGAACACGGCCGGGTCGGGCCGGTCGGCCACCGCGCGGATCACCGCGTCCGTGAACAGCTCCCAGCCGCGGCCCTTGTGCGAGTTGGCCTCGCCCGCGCGGACCGTGAGCACCGCGTTGAGCAGCAGGACGCCCTGCTGCGCCCACGGCATCAGATAGCCGTTGTCCGGGATCGGGACGTCCAGCTCCGCGTGCAGCTCCTTGTAGATGTTCCGCAGGGACGGCGGGATCTTCACGCCCGGGCGGACCGAGAAGCACAGGCCGTGCCCCTGCCCCTCGCCGTGGTACGGGTCCTGCCCGAGGACCAGCACCTTCACCTGGTCGTACGGCGTGGCCTGAAGGGCGGCGAAGACCTCCTCGCGCGGAGGGTAGACGGGACCCTTCGCCCGCTCCTCCTCGACGAACTCCGTCAGCTCCTTGAAGTAGGGCTGCTCCAGCTCGCCGCCGAGCACCTCGCGCCAGGACTCGGGCAGCATGGCGATGTCGGTCACGTCAACTTCCTTACGGTGTGCGGTCGCTCCAGCACCTCAGAACCTACAGGCGACCACTGACAACCGGTGCCGGGAGACCGGGAGACCGGCAAGACCGGCAACCCGGCCTACCAGCTCGTCTTGCGGTGCAGTTCCCACACCATCATGATCGTCGACGGGTCGAGCGCCCGTTCCGCGCCGGAGATGTCCTCGCTGGCCGCCACGTACTGCCGGCCCTGCCACAGCGGCAGCAGCCGGGCGTCGTCGACGAGGACGCGCTGCGCCTCCTCGAACTCCTCCACCACCTCGGCCCGGTCGCTCGCCCGGCGGGAGCGCGGCAGCAGGTCGTCGGTGATCGCGGGGACGCGGTAGGGCGTGCCCAGGGCGTTCTGCTCCCCGACGAACGGGGCGATGAAGTTCTCGGCGTCCGGGAAGTCGGGGAACCAGCCCCGGCCGAAGACCTGGTACTCGCCCTTCTGGTAGCCGGCGACGTACGTCTTCCACGGGCGGCTCCTGAGCGTGACCGTGAACAGGCCGGAGGCCTCCAGCTGGCGTTCGAGCGCCTTGAACTCCAGGGCGGTCTCGGAGCCGTAGCGGTCGGTGGTGTACCAGAGGGTGAGGGGGACGGGTTCGTCGATGCCGGCCCGGGTGAGGATGGCGCGGGCCTTGTCGGCGCTGGGGTCGCCGAACTCGTCGAAGAAGCCGGTGGTGTGCCCGGTCACGCCCTGCGGGACCATCGAGTACAGCGGGTCGACGGTGTCCCGGTAGACGTCGTGGGCGATCGCGGCCCGGTCGATCACCTGGGCGACGGCCCGCCGTACGGGCTTGCGGCCCGTCCAGGGGTCGTCGGGGTCGAAGACGAGGTAGCTGATGTCGGCCCCGGTGCCCTCGAACAGCTGGAGGTCCTCCTCGTCGGCGGTGCCGCTCTCCAGGTCGATGACGTCGTCCGCGGCCAGACCGCGGAAGGTCACCTGGATGCGCCCGGCCCGCAGCGCCTTCACCATGGCCGGGGAGGAATCGAAGTACTCGATGGTCACCGCGTCGTTCCGGCGTTCCGCGTAGCCCTGGTACCGGTCGTTGCGGACCAGTTCGGCCCGTTCGCCGTCCTCGAAGGACTTCAGGACGTACGGCCCCGACCCGACGACCTCGCCGTCCCGGCGCACCGCGTCGGCCGGGTAGGTGTCGGGGTCGACGAGGGACATCGCGGGGGTGGCGAGCACGAACGGGAAGGTGGCGTCCGGTTTGTTCAGGTGGAAGACGACCTCGTGCTCGCTCGGCGCCTGGACCCGCTCCAGGCTGCCCAGCAGTCCGGCCGGTCCGCCGTCGACGTCGATGGCCCTGATCCGGTCGATCGAGTACTTGACGGCCGCAGCGTCGAGCGGGTCGCCGTCCGAGAAGGTCAGTCCGGTACGCAGCTCACAGCGGTACACCTGGTTCGAACTGTCGGTGAACGCGCAGTTCCGCGCGGCGTCGGGGCGGGGCGTGGTCGCGCCGTTGGGGTAGCTCAGCAGGGTCTGGTAGACGTTGCGGAACAGTTCCCAGGAGCCGTCCCAGGAGGCTGCGGGGTCCAGCGTGCTGGGCGCGCTGGTGGTGCCGACGACGATCGGCTCGTCCCGGTCCGGGTCGTCGGGCGAGAGGACGCCGCATCCCGCGGCCAGTAAGGACAGGGCCGCCCCCGCGGCCACGCAGCGCAGGCGTCGGTTCCGGTTCCGGTTGAACACGCGCACGTTCATCGATCCCCCGTGTGGCGGTGCCGAACTCGGGCGACCATATCGCAGCGGCTGTCCCTCCGGACCCGCTTTGAACAGGCGTTTTGATCGTTTCGACGGGTGACTACGTTGTCATGCCCTGGAGGAGATCATTCCGCGCGAAGAAGGCAAGTGTTCTCTGCGTGAAGAAGCCAGATGCCCGCGCGGCGAGGGCGCCGTCCGTTGCCGGAGAACGCCCCCGCCGTGCCTCAGCTCACGCCCGCGTTGAGGAAGATGCCGCCGTCGAGCACCAGCGTCTGCCCGGTGACCCAGGCGGACTGCTCCGAGGTGAGGAACGCGGCGGCGCCGCCGACGTCGGAGGGCACGCCGAGGCGGCCCAGCGGGTAGCCCGCGGCGGCCTCCTCCTCACGGCCCTCGTAGAGCGCGGCGGCGAACTTGGTCTTCACCACGGCCGGCGCGATCGCGTTGACCCGCACCTTGGGCGCGAACTCGTGCGCGAGCTGGCCGGTCAGGTTGATCAGCGCGGCCTTGCTGACCCCGTACGCGGCGATGAAGGGCGAGGGCGCGATGCCCGCCACGGAGGCGATGTTGACGATCGCGCCGCCGTTCTCCTTCTGCCAGGCGTGCCAGGTCTTCTGGGCGAAGCCGAGCGCGGAGATCACGTTGGTCTCGTAGACCTTGCGCGCGACGTTCAGGTCGAGGTCGGCGATCGGCCCGAACACCGGGTTGGTCCCGGCGTTGTTGACCAGGTAGTCGACCCGGCCGAAGGCCTCCATCACCCGCTCCACGGCTACGGCCTGGTGGGCCTCGTCGTGCGCCTTGCCCGCGACGCCGATGACCCGGTCGGCGCCGAGCTTCTCGACCGCCTCCTTCAGGGCGTCCTCGTTGCGTCCGGTGATGCAGACCCGGTCGCCGCGCGCGACCAGGGCCTCGGCGACGCCGTAGCCGATGCCGCGGCTGGCGCCGGTGACCAGCGCGACCTTGCCCGAGAGTTCCGTCATGTCCGTCTGTCCCCAGCTTCCTAGTCGAGCGGTCCGCCGGCCACGTACAGCACCTGGCCGGAGACGAAGCCGGCCGCCTCGCCGGTGAAGAAGGCGACGGCGTTGGCGATGTCGTCGGGCTCGCCGACGCGCTGCACCGGGATCTGGGTGGCGGCGGCGGCCTTGAAGTCCTCGAAGCCCATGCCGACACGCTCGGCGGTCGCGGCGGTCATGTCGGTGGCGATGAAGCCGGGGGCGACGGCGTTGGCGGTGACGCCGAACTTGCCCAGTTCCTTGGCGAGGGTCTTGGTGAAGCCCTGCATACCGGCCTTGGCGGCGGAGTAGTTGACCTGGCCGCGGTTGCCGAGGGCGGAGGACGAGGACAGGTTGACGATGCGGCCGTACTTGGCGTCCACCATGTACTTCTGGCAGGCCCGGGACATCAGGAAGGCGCCGCGCAGGTGCACGTTCATGACGGTGTCCCAGTCGGAGACGCTCATCTTGAACAGCAGGTTGTCACGCAGCACACCGGCGTTGTTGACGAGGATCACCGGCGCGCCCAGTTCCTCGGCGATGCGGGTGACGGCCGCCTCGACCTGGGTCTCGTCGGAGACGTCGCAGCCGACCGCGAGGGCCTTGCCGCCGGCCGCGGTGATCTTCTCCACGGTGTCCTTGCAGGCGGCCTCGTCGAGGTCGATCACGGCGACGGCGTGGCCTTCGGCGGCCAGTCGTACGGCGGTGGCGGCACCGATGCCGCGCGCGGCACCGGTGACTACGGCGACCCGCTGCTCAGTGGTGGACATGCTGCTTCTCCTCGTCCTGGGGATGCGGCTGCGGCGGCCTCGCCCTCGTGCGGGTGAGCGACCGCTTAGTACCTTCGGCAGACGTGACGCTAGAAGCCCTGGCACGCGGTGTCAACGGGACACCGTGCCGGTGTGATTCATCACCCCCGTGCGCCCCGGCCCACCGGCCCGCTCAGCGCACCAGCAGCTCAAGCAGCCGTTCGATCTCCGCCCCCGGGTCCGCCGTGAGGCCCGTGTGGACCGGACCGGGCTGGACGACGGTGGAGCGGGGGGCGATCAGCCAGCGGAAGCGGCGGCCGGGGTCGTCGCCGGCGGCCTGCCCGGCCGAGGTGCCGCCGGCGCACACGGCCTCCACGGCGCGCAGGGCGGCGCGCACCCCTTCGACGTCCGCCCGGGGATCGAGGGCGAGCAGCCGGGCCTCGTCCAGGTGGGTGCGCGCGGCGACGAACGCCTTGGCGCGGCAGTACAGGAGCACCCCGGCGTTGACGCACTCGCCGCGCTCGACGCGGGGGACGACGCGCAGGAGGACGTACTCGTAGACGTCCCGCTCGTTGGTCTCGCCGCCCCGGATGATGTGCCGTTCGACGACGCTGCCGGCCATGTGGATGTGGCGCTCGCTCACTTGTCCCCCTCGATTCCGGTGATCCGCTCGTGGACGGTGGCGGCCCGGGCGAGCAGGGGCCGGGCGTAGGCCCGCCGCAGGTCGTCCGGCGCGTCGAAGCCGGGCTCGCCGTCCAGCCAGGCGTCGGGGATCTCGGCGGTGACCTCGGCGAGGAGTTCCTCGGTGACGCGGGGGGCGAGCTGCGCGGCGGCGGCGCGGACGTCCGGCGCGAAGGAGGCCAGGGCGTGGTCGGCGGCGTCGTAGGGGCGGGCGGCGGAGGCTTCGGCGCCGGGCCAGTTGTGGTGCCAGATCATCGTGGCGCCGTGGTCGATGAGCCAGAGGTCGCCCCGGTGGCGCAGCAGGTTGGGGTTGCGCCAGGAGCGGTCGACGTTGTTGACCAGCGCGTCGAACCAGACGATCCGCCCGGCCTCCTCGGGGCTGACCGCGAAGGCGAGCGGGTCGAAGCCGAGGGCGCCGGAGAGGAACTCCATGCCGAGATTGGTGCCGCCGCTGGACCTGAGCAGTTCCTGCACCTGCGGGTCGGGTTCGCCGAGCCCCAGCACCGGGTCGAGGCCGACGGTCACCAGGCGGGGCACCCGCAGGCCCAGCCGGCGGGCCAGCTCCCCGCAGACGGCCTCGGCGACGAGCGTCTTGCGGCCCTGGCCGGCCGAGCGGAACTTCAGGACGTACGTCCCGAAGTCGTCGGCCTCGACGAGCCCCGGCAGCGAACCGCCCTCACGCAGCGGCGTGATGTAACGGGTCGCGATGACTTCCTTGAGCATCGCCCCAGGCTACCGGCGGCACGACCGGCCGCCGGGGCCGCCCGACAGCTCGGCGACAGCTGTGGCTCACGCCCGTCCTACCGCGCGGGCGCCAGCATCTCGGCACGGTCTGAACAGCACGTGTCCCACGGCCGTACCCCACGGCAGATCATCCACCGTCGTCCCCCGGAAGGGAACGTCCGTATGACCCGCGCATCGCTCCACCCCTCGGCAGGACCGGCCCGGCGCACCGTCGTGGCGGCGGCCGGAGCGGCCGGACTCGCCGTCGCGCTGTCCGCCTGCTCCGACTCCGGTACGGACTCCGGCACCGGCTCCGACACCGGCTCGGGGACGGGCACGGGCTCCGGCACCGGCTCGGGTTCCGGCGGCGCACCGGACGCGACCGGCCCGGCGTCCTCCCCCGCCGAGGGCGCCACCGCGCAGGCCCTCGCCTCGGCCGCCGACATCCCCGAGGGCGGCGGCGTGGTCTTCGCCGAGCAGAAAGTGGTCGTGACGCAGCCCTCGGCCGGTGAGTTCAAGGCGTTCTCGGCGACCTGCACACACCAGGGGTGCGCCGTGAAGGAAGTCTCCGACGGCGTCATCAACTGCCCCTGCCACAACAGCAACTTCTCCATCACGGACGGCAGTGTGCAAAGCGGCCCCGCGCGCGAGCCGCTGCCCGCCGTGGAGATCGCCGTCGACGGAGAGTCGATCTCACTGGTATGACCGTGACACAGCGCCGGGGCCGCCGGATCATGATGACGCCCGGCGAGCTGGACGCGTTCCTGACCACCGAGCGCACCTGCCGGGTCGCCACGGTGTCGGCCGACGGCGCCCCGCACGTGAGCACCCTGTGGTTCGTCTGGGACGGCGGCTCCCTGTGGCTGTACTCGGTGGTGCGCAGCAGGCGCTGGGCCGATCTGCGCCGCGACCCGCGGGTGGCGGTCGTGGTCGACACCGGGGAGGAGTACGACGAACTGCGCGGCGTGGAGCTGTCGGGCAGCGTCGAACCCGTGGGCGAGGTGCCCCGCACGGGCGAGCTGTGCGCCGAACTGGACCTGCCGGAGACGCTGTTCGCCCGCAAGTACTTCGGCGTCGACGAGTTGCCCCACGACGGCCGCCACGCCTGGCTCCGCCTCACCCCTCGGAAGACGGTCTCCTGGGACTTCCGCAAACTGACACCGCCGTAGACCGCGCCCTCAGAAACGCGGGAGCCCCGCCCGCAGGAGCACGGGGGCCGCGCCGGCAGGAGCACGAGGAGCCGCGCCCGCAGGAGCACGGGGGCCGCGCCGGCAGGAGCACGAGGAGCCCCGCCCACAGGAGCACGAGGAGCCCCGCCCGCAGGAGCACGAGGAGCCGCGCCCGCAGGAGCGCGGGGAGCCGCACGCCAGCTCCCCCGCACCCGCTCTACACATAACTCCGCACCGGCCCGGGGCCGAGCGCCCCGGCCACCGCGTCGGCCAGCAGCCCCACATCCCCCTCCCCCAGCGTGGACACCGTGACCCGCACCCCCGGCGGTGCGCTCATCCGGAACCGCGCCCCCGGCGCGACCGCCCACCCGGCGCCCAGCAGCCGGGCGACCACGCCGGTCTCGTCCGGCACCGGGATCCACACGTTCATACCGCTGCGGCCGTGCGCCGGCACACCCCGCCGGGCGAGGGCGTCGAGCAGCGCCTCCCGTCGCCGCCCGTAGGCCGCGGCCACCACCGCCGGGTCCGCCGCGCCGTCGGCCCACAGCCGGGCCACGGCGCGCTGGGTGATGCGGCTGACCCAGCCGGGGCCGAGCCGCTGGCGCCCGCGCACCCGGTCGAGCGTGACCGCGTCGCCGGTGAGGACGGCGAGCCTGAGGTCGGGTCCGTACGCCTTGGCGGCCGAGCGGACGAAGGCCCAGCGGTGCGTCGTACCGGCGAGCGGGCACAGCGGCAGGTCGACGATCCGGTGGCCGTGGTCGTCCTCGATCAGCAGGGTCTCCGGGTGCTCGCGGAGCACGGAGCGCAGGGCACGCGCGCGGGGAGGGCTCAGCGCGGCGCCGGTCGGGTTCTGCGCCCGGTCCGTGACGACCAGGGCGCGGGCGCCGGACGTCAGCGCGCGGCGCACGTCGTCGGGCAGCGGCCCCTCGTCGTCGACGCCGACCGGCACCGTGCGCAGCCCGAGCGCCGGGACGAGGTCGAGGAGGCTGCCCCAGCCCGGGTCCTCGACGGCGACGGCGTCCCCGGGTTTCAGGTGCGCGGCCAGCACGCGTTCCATGGCGTCCAGCGAGCCGGACGTGACGGCCACCGGGCCGCCGGGGACCCCGTCGGCGTCCAGTTCGGCCCGCGCCAGGCGGACCAGCTCGGGTTCGGCCGGCTCGTGCCCGTACAGCACCGGATGCCGGTCGTTGTGCTCGGCCGCGGCGGCGAACACCGGGGCGAGCGCGGGCAGCAGCGCCGGGTCCGGGTTGCCGTCGGACACGTCACGGACGCCCTCGGGCACCTCCACCCGGAGGAACTCGCGCCCCGTGGTGGCCGGTTTCGCCCGCACCCGGCTGCCCCGGCGCCCGGCCGTCTCGATCACCCCGCGCTCGCGCAGGGTGCGGTACGCGGCGGCCACGGTGTTCGGGTTCACCCCGAGCCGCTCGGCCAACTCCCTCATGGGAGGCAGTAGTTGCCCCGGTTCCAGCTCTCCCGCGCCCACCGCGCGCTCGACGCTCGCGGAAATGTCGGCTGCGCGCCGCCCACTGATCGGATAGTCTCCTAGCACAAAGCCTATTATGCACTAGTGCAATGGAGACCACCATGCAGGGGACCACGGGGACCGCAGGGTCCACGGCACAGCCCGCCACCGCCTACCCCCCGACCGACCGCACCGTCCCCACCCGTTCCCCGGGCCGCGCCTCGTACGACCGGGACGTGGTGCACTCGATCCTCGACGAGGGGTACGTCTGCCACCTCGGCTTCGTCCGGGACGGCGCCCCGGTGGTGCTGCCGACGCTGTACGGCCGGGTCGGCGAGCGGCTCTACGTGCACGGCTCGACGGGCTCGCGCCCGCTGCGCATGGCCGGGCAGGCCGACCCGGGGCTGCCGGTGTGCCTGACGGTCACGCACGTGGACGCGCTGGTGCTGGCCCGCTCCGCCTTCCACCACTCCGTCAACTACCGGTCGGTGGTGGTGCACGGCACCGCGTACGACGTCACGGACCCCGAGGAGAAGCGCACCGCCCTCGACGCCCTGGTCGACCACGTCGTGGCGGGCCGCTCCCGCGACTCCCGGCCCGCCAACCGGAAGGAGCTGGCGGCCACCGCCGTCCTCCGCCTCGACCTGCGCGAGGTCTCCGCCAAGGCCCGCTCCGGCGGCGTGAACGACGAGCCCGAGGACCTCGCCCTCCCCCACTGGGCCGGACTCCTCCCGCTGCGCAAGGGCTACGACGCCCCGGTCGCCGACCCCGGCCTGGCCCCCGGCACCGCGCTGCCGGACTACCTCTCCGCGCCGTGACACCGGCCGCGGGGGCCCTCCCGCCCGGGAGGGCCCCCGTCCCGGTCACACGAGCGCCGGCCGCCCCCGCGCCTGACGCGCCTCCGCGACCGCGAGGCCGGTGACCGACCCGAGCAGCAGCAGCGTGCCGGCCGAGGTGGCCGGTGTGAGGTGCTCACCGAGCAGGGTGACGGCCAGCACCGCCGCGGCGACCGGCTCCAGGAGCATGATCACGGACACGGTGGCAGACCGGACCACGGCCGCGCCCGCGAAGTACAGGCCGTAGGCGAGGGCGGTGGGCACGGCAGCGACGTAGGCCAGCAGCCACAGCAGCGGCCCCGGCTCCACGGTGTGCGGCACCAGACCCTCGGCCAGGGCGAAGGGCAGCAGGCACAGGCTGGTGACGGCGAACGCGCCGACCGACGTGGCGGCGGCGTCCGCCCCGCCGTCCCGGCCCCACCAGCGGGTCAGCAGGGTCATCACCGAGTACCCGGCCGCGGACAGCAGCGCCAGGACCACACCCCAGGGACGTACGGTCGCGCCGCCCCCGCCGAGGACGAGCACCGCGAGCCCGGCCAGCGCCCCGGCGACCGCGCCGACGCCGCCCCGGCCCAGGCGCTCCCCGAGGGCGAGCCGGGCGCCGAGCGCGATCAGCACCGGACCGGCGCCGAGGGTGACGACGGTCGCCACGGCCAGTCCGGTGGACCGCACGGCGGCGAAGTAGGCGGTCTGGAAGACGGCGAGGCCGACCCCGGTGGCGGCGGTCCGCAGCACCTTGCGGCCGAGCGGCTCGGACACGGCGGGCTGTACCGGGCGGCCGGCCGACCGCCGCCGAAGGCCGACGGACCGTACCAGGCGGCCGGCCGACCGCCGCCGAAGGCCGACGGACCGTACCGGGCGATCGGCGGACCGCCGCCGAGGACCGACGGGCCGTGCTCGGCGGCCGGCCGACCGCCGCCGAGGACCGGCCGCCCCTGCCAGGCGGCGCGGCAGCCGGGCGGCGAGCAGCAGCACGAGGCCGGCCGCGCAGCGCCAGAAGGACAGGGCGACGGGGCCCAGGTCACTGAGCCGGTAGACCAGCGAGGCGGCGGCGCCCGCGGTGCCCCAGGCGACGCCGGCGACGATCAGGTAGAGGAGGCCACGCCCTACGGGCAGGCCGGACTGTGCATTCGACACGATGATTCACTCCGCAGTCGCGCGATGAGCGCGGAAGTTCGGCAAGGGCCCCTGAACCGACGGGAATGAACCGCCGGGGCCCTACGGACCTCGTCCGCGGGCAGCACCGTTCCGCCCGACGGCGACGCGCCGGGCTGCTCACCGGTGGACCCGCCTCAGGCGGCCGGAGGCGGAAGAACGAGGGCGTCCGAATGCATGATCGGCAGACTAGGCGACCGGTCCCCGGCGGGACAACTCCCGTCCCGGGCCGCCCGCCGCCACCGGCTGCGCCGATCCCGTGGCGGGTGTCGACGCCTGGGCGATGAAGGCGCCCACCAGGACCACCGCGCCGCCGGCGATCTGCGGGGCGGAGAGGCGCTCGCCGAGCAGCACCCAGGCCAGGACGGTCGCGATGACCGCCTCCAGGCAGGCCACGACGCCCGCGACCTGCGGCGACAGCCGGCGTACGGCGACGATGCCGGAGACGTAGGCGAGCACCGTGGCGATCAGCACGATCCAGGCCAGCAGGAGCGCGGCGGCGACCGGTGTGCCGTCGACCGGCACGGTGTGCGCGAGCACCTGCCAGTCCATGCCCCAGGGCCGGGCCACGACGGTGAGCACGGCCGCGCCGACCAGCAGGCCGTAGGCGATCACGCCGAGCGGGTCGGGCGTGTCGTCGCCCGCGTCGCTGCCCTGGTCGGACAGGACGAAGTAGCCGACCTGGCAGCAGGCGGCGCCCAGCGCGAGCAGCAGGCCGAGGGCGTCGAACCCCAGCCCCGCCCAGACCTCCACGACACAGGCGAGGCCGCCGACGGCGAGGACCACGCCGAGCGCGGCGGCCCGCGTCACCGGCCGCCGCTGCACGAACCGCACCCAGCCGAGCACCAGGGCGGGCGCCAGGTACTCGACGAGCAGGGCCACGCCGACCGGGATGCGGGAGATCGCGGCGAAGTAGCAGGCCTGGACACCGGCCACGGCGAGCAGACCGAAGCCGGCGAGCAGACCGGGACGGCGGCGCAGCAGCGCGCGGTGCCGCACGGCGAGCGGGAGCATCACCAGGGCCGCGCCGGTCACCCGCAGCCACACCACGTGGAGCGGGTCGAGACCCGCCTCGATCAGAGGCTTGGCCGCGACACCGGATCCGCCGAAGGCGAGGGCGGAGACGAGCGCGACGCCGAGCCCGACGCCCTTGCCGCCCCGGCCGCTGTCAGTCGTATGCACCGGCACATGATGACAGGGCACGACATGACCGTCACCCCAGATGACACCTGTCTCGCGGACCGGACGCCGGCCGTGCCGAAGGACGGGCTCCGCAACCTCTCCGGAGCCGGAGCCGGAGCCGGAGCCGGAGGCGGACGGACTCGGCGGGTGCCTACGCCGTCGGCTCCGCGTGGCCGTCGGCGCGGGCGAGCAGGGCCTGGGGGTCGACGCCGGCCCGGACGAGGACCTCGACGGCCCGCGTGCCCGGGTCCGCGACCAGGGCGGCGAGCAGATCCACCCCGCCGGCCCGGGCGGCGCCGCGCCGTACCGCGCGCTCGCGAGCCCGGTCGACCGCGGTGGCGGCCGAGGGCGAGAAGCCCGCGGCCTCCTTGACGACGGGTACGGCTCCGGAGTCCTCCACGGTGCCCTGCCAGCGCAGCCCGTAGCCGATGCTGCGCTGCACCAGATAGCCGAGCAGTCGGGCCATCTGCGGCCCGTCGCCCAGCACGGCGCACACCTCGGGGTCGTACTCCAGGAGCGAGTGGAGCAGGTGCGCCGTGTCGATCTGCCGGTCCCCGTCCCGTACCGCCCTGCGGCGCGCGCCGGAGACCACCGCTGCCAGTCCGGGGCCGAGCCGGTCATCGTGGTCGGTGCGGTCGGGGTGGTCGGGCCGCCGGACGCCTTGCTCGCCGGCCGGCTGCCGGGGGATACGGGATTGCACCACTCCACCCCATCAGCCCCCATGGCCCCGGGTCATCCCCGGAGGGGAGCATTTCGACGTCCCACGCGAAGTGGACGCCGAGGGCCGTGATCTCCTCCTCACGGATGAGATCAGGCCGTTCACTCCCCCTGACCGGCGTGGCCTCTTGCCCGGGACGATTGCGCCCCGCGGAGTCGTCCGCGGAGTCGTCCGCGGGGCGCCGCACATCCTCGCCGTCAGTCCTCGTCGGCGAGGATCCGGTACAGCTTCTTGCGGGACTCGTTGATGACGTCGAGCGCCTTCTCCCGCTGTTCCTTGCTGCCGGTCTTCCAGACCTGGCCGAACGCCTCCATGAGGCCGAAGCCGGCCTGCCGGATGTCGTTCAGCGCCTCCCAGTCGACCCCGCGCGATGCCTCTTCCCAGGGGGCCTCGGGCCCTTCCTCGGCGGCGGCGCGGCCGGACTCCGTGAGGGCGAACAGCTTCTTGCCGCCCTCGCTCTCGCTGGCGATCAGCCCCTCGTCCTCCAGCAGCTGGAGGGTCGGGTACACCGAGCCGGGGCTGGGCTTCCACGCCCCGCCGCTGCGCTCGGCGATCTCCTGGATCATCTCGTAGCCGTGCATCGGCCGGTCCTTGAGCAGGGCCAGGATCGACGCGCGTACGTCGCCGCGCCGCGCCCTGCCCCGCGGACCGCCCCGCCCCCGGCCGCCCCAGGGCCCGGGACCGAAGCCCGGTCCGAAGGGTCCGGGGCCGCCGTGACCGCCCGGCCCGAAGGGGCCGAAGGCCGCGCGGCGCCCGTCGAAGCCACCGCGCCCGAAGGGGCCGCCCTCGCCCCGTCCACCGTGTCCACGCTCGTATCCGTGGGTACGCATCGCCACCACTCCATTCCATCGTTGATCTGTCGCGATGCTTCAACGATATATCGGAGAACTGGATACGACAACCCCTCGCCGAAGACCCGTCCGGCCGGCCGGCGACCCGAAACCCGGTCCACCGGTCGCCCATTGGCCTTGGCCTGCGCTTCTGCCGCTCCCGTAGCGTCGGGACATGCGCATCCGAATCGTCGACGCCTTCACCGACCGGCCCTTCGCGGGCAACCCCGCCGGGGTCCTGCTCCTCGACGCCTTCCCGGACGACCGCCTGCTCCAGCAAGTCGCCCTGGAGGTCAACCACGCCGAGACGGCCTTCGCCCACCCGCTGCCCGAGGGCGGCGCGGCCGACTGGGCGCTGCGCTGGTTCACCCCGGCCACCGAGGTGAACCTGTGCGGCCACGCCACGCTCGCCACCGCCCACGTCCTGCACACCACCGGCGCCCATCAGGGGCCCGTCCGGTTCGCCACCCGCAGCGGCGTCCTCGTCGCCACGCCCGGCGCGGACGGCTCGGTCACCCTGGACTTCCCGACCGCGCCGCTGACCCCGGCCGCGGTCCCGGCGGGTCTGGCCGAGGCCCTCGGCGCCGAGCCCCGCGCGGTCCTCGACACCGGTCCGAACGTCGGTGACCTGCTGGTCGAACTCGCCGACGAGACGACCGTCCGCGAGCTGACACCGGACCACAAGGCGCTGGCGGCCCACTCCGAGCGCGGCGTCATCGCGACCGCCCGCGCCGAGGACCCCGCGCGCGGCTACGACTTCGTCTCCCGCTGCTTCTTCCCCAACGTCGGCATCGACGAGGACCCGGTCACCGGCAGCGCGCACACCGCGCTGGCCCCCTACTGGTGCGAGCGCCTGGGCCGCCCCGCCCTCACCGGTCTCCAGGCCTCACCGCGCTCCGGCCTGGTCCGCGTGGAGCCGCGCGGCGACCGCACGCTGCTGAGCGGGCGCGCGGTGACGGTGATCGAGGGCGACCTGCTCGCCTGGTGACACCGGAGCGGGGCCGGCTGCCCGGCCGTCACGCCGTCGGCAGCCAGCTCACCTTCCCGGCCAGCAGCGCGTAGCCCACGAAGGCCCCGATGTCGAGCAGCGAGTGCGCCACGACCAGGGGCCCCACCCGGCCCCAGCGCCGGTAGAGGTACACGAACACCACGCCCATCACCATGTTGCCGATGAAGCCGCCGATGCCCTGGTAGAGGTGGTACGAGCCGCGCAGCACCGAACTGCCGACCAGCGACGCCCGGGGCGTCCAGCCCAGTTGGTCGAGCCTGCGCAGCAGGTAGCCGACGACGATGACCTCCTCCAGGACCGAGTTCTGGAGGGCGGACAGGATCAGCACCGGGTACTTCCACCACACCTCGGGCAGCGCCTCGGGCACCACGGTGAGGTTGAAGCCGAGGCCCCGGGCGGCCAGGTAGAAGGCGATGCCGCTGCTGCCGATGACGGCCGCGATCACGGCACCGCGCAGCAGGTCGGGACCCGGCCGGGTGCGGTCGAAGCCCAGGACGCGCAGGCTCCGCCCCTCCCGCAGCAGCAGGTGGGCGACGAGGGCGACCGGCACCAGCGCGGTGGCGATGCCGAACAGCTGCCAGGCGAGGTCCAGCCAGGGGCGGCCGGGCGCGGCGGAGGCGTTGAGGGTGGCCGCCTGGTCCTTCAGACCGCCCGGCCGGGTCACCGAACCGATGAAGCTGATCAGGGCGGAGACCCCGCTCGCGCCCAGCGAGAGAGCCAGGACGAGCAGCGTCTCGTCCCGCAGACTCCGTCGCGAGAGCCGCTCCTGAGGGATGGAATCGACCACCGGGCCCGCCTCCGCCATGCACACCTGCCTCGACCGGGACGTCAAGCTTGCCCGATCAGTATGGGGCGGACACCGGCGGGGGCGGGCGCGGGGCCGGGACGACCGGCCCGGCCCCGCGCAGTCACCGCTACGGCCGCCCGATCGGCCACAGGTGGACCGGGTCCCCCTTGTGCATCAGCTCGACGTAGCGCCGGGTCGTCGCGGCCAGCGCGGCCTCGCGGGACATCCCCGCCTCCAGCGCCCGGTGGAACGTGGCCGCCTGCCAGCCGGCGCCGTTGACCCGGCGCCGGCACCGCTCGTCGATCACGCCCAGGTAGAAGTCGCGGTCGGCGGGCTCGACGCCCCACGCGTCCAGTCCCGCCTCGGCCAGCGGCAGCAGCTCGTCCCGGACCAGGACGGCCGCGTCGACCTCCCCCGTGCCGCCCAGCCGGCCGCGCCTCGGCCACTGGAAGCGGGCCTCGATGCCGTACCGGCAGGCGGCGTCGAAGTTGGCGGCGGCGGCCTCGAACGGCAGCCGCGTCCACACCGGCCGCGGCTCGTCGGCCAGGGCGCGGACGACACCGTAGTAGAACGCCGCGTTGGCGATGACGTCGGTGACGGTGGGGCCCGCGGGCAGCACCCGGTTCTCCACCCGCAGGTGCGGGAGGCCGTCGGCGACGCCGTAGACGGGCCGGTTCCAGCGGTAGACGGTGCCGTTGTGCAGCACCAGCTCGGCGAGGGACGGCACGCCGCCCGCGTCCAGGACGTCGAGGGGGTCCTCGTCGTCGCAGATCGGCAGCAGGGCCGGGTAGTAGCGCAGGTTCTCCTCGAACAGGTCGTAGGCCGAGGTAACCCACCGCTCCCCGAACCAGGTGCGCGGACGCACGCCCTGCGCCTGGAGCTCGGGCGGCCGGGTGTCGGTGGACTGCTGGAACAGCGGCGGGCGGGACTCCCGCCACAGCTCGCGGCCGAACAGGAAGGGCGCGTTGGCCCCGACGGCTATCTGCGCGGCGGTGACGGCCTGCGCGGCGTTCCACACCCCGGCGAAACGCTCCGGCGTCACCTGGAGGTGCAGTTGCACCGACGTGCAGGCGGCCTCGGGGGCGATGGACTTCGAGGTGCAGCTGAGGCGTTCGACGCCGTCGATCTCCAGGTGGAAGTCCTCGCCGCGGGCGGCCACGATCTGGTCGTTGAGCAGGGCGTAGCGGTCCACGTCGGAAAGGTTGGAGGAGACCAGGTCGTCCCGGTCCAGGGTCGGCAGAATGCCGATCATCGCGATTCCCGCGTCCAGCTCTCCGGCCTTTCGGTCGGCATATGCCAAGGAGGTGCCGATTTCCTCGGCGAGCCGGTCGAATACCCGGCCCTCCAACCGGTGTGGAGCGATGTTGACTTCCAGGTTGAACATGGCGAGTTCTGTTTGGAAGTCCCGGCTCGCGATGCGTTCCAGGACCTGCCCGTTCAGCATTTTGGGCATCCCGTCGGCGCCGACGAGATTCAGTTCGATCTCCAGCCCCATCAGGTTCTTCGGACGGTCGAACCGCTTCTCCGCCAGGAGTCGCTCCAAACCCGTCAGACAGCGGCGGAGCTTGTCGCGGTAGTGCTGGCGATCGGACAGGTCCACCTGGCCTGCCGCGACCTTCTCCCCCATGGAAGCGTCCTCCTCGGATCAGCGGCCGGGTCCGGCCGCCGGTGGGTGCCGGTCAGGATGGATGATGCCCAGCCGATGCGATCGATAACGTCCCCGCGCGGACCCGCGAGCCGCTACGCTGGCGCGATGTGACCGGAGGCACATTCGCCGGGCATGGCGCACACCCGGTTTCGGACTCCGGGAACTCGTGGAAAAGCCCGACGACAATTGGCCGACCACTTCCCGGATATTCACCGAGGTCATCGGCGTTCAGCCCGTTCGAAATCAGGGTAACCTCCACATATCGCCGACCGGATGCGCCCTTGTTCGTCTTGCCGGAAAGCGCTAGCCGAAACCCACCACGAACACTTGTCGTATAAACTCTGCGGACACGGCAGAGAGCTGGCGCCTACGGTCGAGATCGCCGAGGCGACGTACAGCAGCCCTCACCCCCGCTTGCCGGCGTTCGGACCCGGCCTCGTCTCTCTGCCCCTGCGAGCTGACAGCGTCGTCCGCCCGGCCCCCACGCCGCCCTGCCCCGCCCTCGCGCCACCGTGCCTTCGACTGAGAGGCGACCCACCATGCCGCTGCATGTCCCCCCGGCTCCCGCGCCCGCCCTGCGCACCGTCCTCACCGCGCTCTCCTCGCCCACCGCGGTCCGCGAGGCCCGCACCCCGTCCCTGCTCGGCGCCCGCGGCCCGGTCACGCCCGAGCTGCCGCTGCCCGTGCACGTCCTGGACCACGTCACCCCCGAGGGCGTGCCGGCCGTCCGGCTCGCCGGGTGGCGCTTCCTGATCCGCAGCGGGGAGGGCGTGGTGGCCGCGGCGGACACCATGCTGACCCCGGACGGCTGGGCCTTCTCGCACTTCTTCGAGGGCCCCTACGTCACCGCGACCGAACGCGCGCTGCGCCAGGCCGAGTCGGTGGCCCAGCCGTTCCAGCCGCGGCTGCTGTCGGTGCCCGGCCTGTACATGCTCACCCTGTGGCTGCACGGCGACCACACGGCCGACGCCGCCGTCGGCCACCCGGACGCCGGCGACCTGCTGGTGCCGCTGGCGCCGGCCCCGCCCGGCATCGCGGCGCACCGGCCGCACCGGGTCGCGGACCTGCTCCCGGTCCTGACCCACCGGGCCACACCGACGCCCCTGCTCCGCTCCCCCGCCTGAACCCCACAGAGACCGAACCCCACAGAGACCGAACCCCACGTGACCCCGCCGCCCGGCGACAGGGCGGCGGGGTCACCCGCGCTCGCACGAACCGGCACCCACCCCGACCGGCTCCTCCAGGCCCCGTGAACCGGCCACACGGACACCGCAGTTGGACTGAACCGTCCGGGCGGGTGACGCGTCCTCAACCTGTGAGAGGCGGTGCCGCGAAATACCTGCGGATCGACGTCCGTGGGGCAACACTGGGTCCGGACCGACGTATGCAACGGGGGGCGGCCATGAACCACGTGTCACGCCGCGGAACAGAGACGACAGCACACCCACCCATCACTCCGGAGCGAAAGAACCCCGCCATGTGCCAGCACCAGCCACCGTGTCCGTCAGCCGACTCCGCCGACCGGGAATCCGCGCGTCTCGTGGCGCACCACCCGGAGCAGGGCTGGAGCCTGCTGTGCAACGGTGTCCTCTTCTTCGAGGACACCGGCGAACTCCTGCCGGACGGCCGGATCATCGCCCCGCACCGCCCGCTCGGTGCCGGCCAGGTGATGACGGCCGCCTGACCGCCCCGTCACCCCTTCGTGGCCCCGGCCGTGAGCCCGCCGACGAGCTGCCGCTCGGCCACCGAGTAGAAGGCGAGGGCGGGCACCATCGCCAGCACCAGGTAGGCGAAGACCCGGGCGGTGTCCGCGGAGTACTGGCCCTGGAACTGCTGGACGCCGATCGGGATGGTCCACCAGGTGGAGTCGGTGAAGACCAGCAGCGGCAGGAAGAAGTTGTTCCAGCTGGTGACCACGGCCAGTACGGACACCGTCCCCAGCGCCGGCCGGGCCATCGGCAGCAGCACCCGCCAGAAGAAGCCGAACGGCCCGCAGCCGTCCAGCGTGGCCGCCTCCTCCAGCTCACCGGGGATCTCCCGGAAGAAGCCGCGCAGGATGATGATGGTCATCGGCAGCCCGAAGGCGGCCTGGGGCAGGATCACGCCGAGCGGGTTGTCCAGCAGGCCCATCGAGCGCAGCAGCAGGAACAGCGGCAGCGCCGCCACCGCGAAGGGGAACATCAGCCCCATCGTGAACAGCGTGAACAGCGCCTCCCGGCCGCGGAAGGCGAACCGGGCGAAGGAGAACGCGGCGAGCGCGGAGACCGCGACCACGAGGACGGTGGTCGCCACGGCGATCAGCGTGCTGTTGCCGACCAGCCGCCAGAAGGATCCCGAGCCGAGGATGTCCGTGTAGTTGGAGAACACCCACGGGCTCGGCAGCCCCACCGGGTTGTCGGAGAGCTGGTCCGAGGACTTGAACCCGGACAGCACGGCGTACAGCAGCGGTACGGCCATGACGGCGCCGACGAGGGTCAGGGCGAGGTGCAGGGGCAGGGTCCGCCCCCGGGACTTGGCGCTCACTTGCCGTCTCCCCTCATGGTCGTGGTGGCCCCCTGGAGGTCGCGCCGCAGCACGAACCGCTGGTAGGCGAGGGCGAAGACGAGGCTGATGCCGAACATGACCACGCTGATCGCGCTGGCGTAGCCGACCTGGTACCGCTTGAACCCGAACTGGAACATGGTCACGGCCATGGTCTCGGAGTGGTGGTCGGGTCCGCCCTGGGTGACCACCCACACCAGGTCGAACAGCTGGATGGCGCCGATGACGGACAGGAACACGCTGATGCGCAGGGTGGGCGCCAGCAGCGGCAGGGTGACGTTGCGGAAGCGCTGCCAGGCGCCCGCCCCGTCGATGAGCGCGGCCTCCGTCAACTCCTTCGGGATGGACTGGAGTCCGGCCAGGTAGAGCATCATGTGGAAGCCGAAGTACTTCCACGTCATGACGAGGAAGAGGGTCGCCATCACCATCGACGGGTCGGCGAACCACTCCCCGCCGACACCGCCCAGGCCGACGCCGCCCAGCACCCGGTCGGCGAGCCCGTCGTCCGGCGCGAAGATCATGCCGAACAGCACGCCGGTGATGGCCTCGGACAGCACGTACGGGGCGAAGAACAGCATCCGGTACACCGCCCGGCCGCGCATCCGCTGGTTCAGCAGGACCGCCATGGCCAGCGCGAACGGCAGTTGCAGCGCCAGGGAGAGGACCACCAGGACCAGGCAGCGCCACAGGTCGCCGAGGAAGACCGGGTCGTCGAAGAGGCGGGTGAAGTTGTCGGTGCCGATGTAGTCCGAGGGCATGCCGAAGCCGCCCCACCTGAAGAAGGCGGCGTACAGCGCGAACAGGATCGGCAGCACGACGAGGACCAGGAACAGCACCAGGGCGGGCACTTGGAAGCCGACCGCGGTGAGCCAGTGCGTGATGCGGCGCCGGGTCCGCCCCCGGGCCGCGGCGGCCGGCGGGGGCGGCAGGTCGGCACCGGGGCCGGTCCGCTCGTCCGGCAGGAACGTGGAGGTCATCGGTGGTTACTGCTCTTCCTTCGCGACCTTGGTGATCGACTCGGCGACCTGCTGGGGGGACTTGGAGCCGGCGATGAGCGCGGCGACGCTGTCGTTGACCTCCTGCCCGACGGCGGGCGCGTAGGCCTGGTCGAGGTAGAGCTGGAAGCCGGTGGCCCCCTTCAACTGCTGCTGTACGGCCTTCAGGTCGGCGTCGGTCAGCGCGCTCTCGGCGGCCGGGACCACGGGCAGGACACCGGTCTTGGCGACCAGTTCCCGGTCGGTGGCCTCGGAGGCGAAGAACTTCAGGAAGTCGACGGCCGCCTGCGGGGCGTCCCTGCGCAGGGCGTGCCCGTTGGCCCCGCCGAACACCTCGGTGAGGGCGCCCTTGCCGCCCTCGACCGCCGGGAACGGGAAGAAACCGAGGTCGTCCCCGAGCCCCTTGCCCGAGTCCGCCTGCACCACCGGTGCCCACTGGCCCATCAGCTCCATCGCCGCCTTGCCGTTGCCGACGGCGGCGGCCTGCCCGTTGGGGGCGGAGTACGCGGCCCCGAGGAAGCCCTTCTGGAACGGCTGGAGCGCGGCCAGTTCCTTCAGGTGCTGCCCGGCCTGGACGAACGCGGCCCCGGTGAAGTCCTTGTCGTCGGCGGCCTTCTGCACGGCCTCGGCACCGCCGACCCGCATCGCGAGGTAGGCCCAGTAGTACATGCCGGGCCACTTCTCCTTGCCGGCCAGGGCGATGGGCGTGATGTTCTCCGACTTCAGCGCGCGTACGGCGTCCAGGAAGCCGCTCCAGGTGGTGGGCGGAGCGCTGATGCCGGCCTTCTTGAAGAGCGCCTTGTTGTACCAGAAGCCGACCATGCCGCTGTCGAACGGGATGCCGTAGAGCCGGTCGTCGATCAGGTACGGCTCCTTCGCGACCGGGAGCATGCCGTCGGACCACTCCTTGGTGCGGTCGGTGAGGTCCTCGACGAGCCCCGCGTCGACCTGCTGCTTGAGGACACCGCCGCCCCAGGTGTGGAAGATGTCCGGGAGCTTCCCGGAGGCGATGAGCGCCGTCATCTTCGACTTGTAGGCGTCGTTCTCCAGCTGGACGATCTTTATCTTGACGTTGGGGTTCTGTGCCTCGAACTTCTTGGCGAGGGCCGCCCAGACGTCCTTCGTCGGCTGGGTCGTGGAGATGTTCCACCACTCGATGGTGGTGGTCCCGGACGCCCCTTCGTCCGAGTCACCGCCGCAACCGCTCAGTACCGTCATGCCCAGACCGGCCGCGGCCGAGGCCGCCAGGAACCCGCGGCGGGACAGTGCCGGGTCGCCCATGATGCGCTCCTTGAGTGCGAAAGTTTCGGAGAAAATCCAGAAAGCTGCGTTGCTGCCGCACCCTAGAGACCGCGCGTAATCGGTGGCAACCCCTCGTACACAACGAATCTGTCCTCGCCGGATCCCGACCGCCTCCTGAGGCCGAAACATTCGACTCATACCGCGAACCTTTTACGGCTCCCCGGTGTGACGGAAACAGAAAGGGCCCCGCCGGTCGGCGGGGCCCTTCCTCGTGTCCTGCTCAGTCCTCGTACGCCTCCAGCGGCGGGCAGGAGCAGACCAGGTTCCGGTCACCGAAGGCCTGGTCGATGCGGCGCACCGGCGGCCAGTACTTGTCGGCGGCCGACACCCCGGCCGGGAAGACGGCCTCCTCGCGGGCGTACGCGTGCTCCCACTCGCCGGCGAGCGCGGCGGCGGTGTGCGGGGCGCCCCGCAGCGGGTTGTCGTCCGCGGGCCACTCGCCCGAGCCGACCTTCTCGATCTCCGCACGGATGGCGATCATCGCGTCGCAAAAACGGTCCAGTTCGGTCAGGTCCTCGGACTCGGTCGGCTCGATCATCAGCGTCCCGGCCACCGGGAACGACATCGTCGGCGCGTGGAAGCCGTAGTCGATCAGCCGCTTGGCGACGTCGTCGACGCTCACGCCGGTCGCCTTGGTCAGCGGGCGCAGGTCGATGATGCACTCGTGCGCGACCAGCCCGTCCGGCCCCGTGTACAGCACCGGGTAGTGCGGCTCCAGGCGCTTGGCGACGTAGTTGGCGGACAGCACCGCCACCTGCGTGGCCCGCTTGAGCCCCTCACCGCCCATCAGACGGACGTACGCCCAGGAGATGGGCAGAATGCCCGCCGAGCCCCAGGGCGCCGCCGAGATGGGCCCCACGCCCGTCTGCGGGCCCGCCGCGGGCTGGAGCGGGTGGTTGGGCAGGTACGGCGCGAGGTGCTCCCGCACGCCCACCGGGCCGACGCCGGGACCGCCGCCGCCGTGCGGGATGCAGAACGTCTTGTGCAGGTTCAGGTGGGAGACGTCGCCGCCGAAGTGGCCCGGCCGGGCGAGCCCGACCAGGGCGTTGAGGTTGGCGCCGTCCACGTACACCTGGCCGCCCGCGTCGTGCACGGCCGCGCAGATGTCCGCGACGTGCGCCTCGAAGACGCCGTGCGTGGACGGGTAGGTGATCATCAGCACCGCCAGCTCCTCGCGGTGCTGCTCGATCTTGGCCCGCAGGTCCTCGACGTCGATCTCGCCGTCCTCGGCGGTCTTGACGACGACGACCTTCATCCCGGCCATGACGGCGCTGGCGGCGTTGGTGCCGTGCGCGGAGGACGGGATCAGACAGACGGTCCGCTGCTCGTCGCCGTTGGCCCGGTGGTATCCGCGTACGGCGAGCAGGCCGGCCAGCTCGCCCTGCGACCCGGCGTTGGGCTGGAGCGAGACCTTGTCGTACCCGGTGACCTCGGCCAGCCGCTCCTCCAGCTCCCGGATGAGCGTGAGGTAGCCCTGCGCCTGCTCGGCGGGGGCGAAGGGGTGCAGCTGCCCGAACTCGGGCCAGGTCACCGGCTCCATCTCGGTGGTCGCGTTGAGCTTCATGGTGCAGGAGCCCAGCGGGATCATGCCGCGGTCCAGCGCGTAGTCCCGGTCGGCCAGCCGGCGCAGGTAGCGCAGCATCGCGGTCTCGGAACGGTGCTGGTGGAAGACGGGGTGGGTCAGGAAGTCGTCGGTGCGCAGCAGCCCCTCGGGCAGCGCGTCCCCGGTCGCCGCGTCCAGCGCCTCGATGTCGCCCTCGGCCCCGAACGCGTTCCACACTCCGCCGATCTGCGCGCGCGTGGTCGTCTCGTCGCAGACCATGGAGACGTGGTCGGCGTCGACGAGCCGCAGGTTGACCCCGTTCTGCCGGGCCGCGGCCACGATCTCGACGGCCCGCCCGGGCACCCGCGCCGTGACCGTGTCGAAGTAGTCGCCGTGGACGATCTCGACACCGCTCGCCGCGAGCCCCGCGGCGAGGACGGCGGCGTACCGGTGGGTGCGCCGGGCGATGCCGCGCAGCCCCTCGGGGCCGTGGTACACGGCGTACATCCCGGCCATCACGGCGAGCAGCACCTGCGCGGTGCAGATGTTGCTGGTGGCCTTCTCGCGGCGGATGTGCTGCTCGCGGGTCTGCAGCGCCAGCCGGTAGGCCCGGTTCCCGTCGGCGTCCACGGAGACGCCCACCAGCCGCCCGGGCAGGCTGCGCGCCATCTTCTCCTGAACGGCCAGGTAGCCGGCGTGCGGCCCGCCGAAGCCCATCGGCACCCCGAACCGCTGGGTCGTGCCCACCGCGATGTCGGCGCCCAGCTCACCGGGCGACTTCAGCAGCGTCAGCGCGAGCAGATCGGCGGCGACGGTGACCAGCGCGCCCAGCTCGTGCGCCCGGTCGATCACCGGCTTGATGTCGCGTACGGCACCGGAGGCGCCCGGGTACTGGATCAGCACGCCGTTGATCTCCCGCTCCGCGACCTGAGCCGGGATGCCGTCGGTGAGGTCGGCGACCACCACCTCGACGCCGGTCGGTTCGGCCCGCGTGCGGATCACGGCGATGGTCTGCGGCAGCGCGTCCGCGTCGACCAGGAACAGCCCCTTCTTGTTCTTCCCCATCCGCCGCGACAGCGCCATCGCCTCGGCGGCGGCCGTGCCCTCGTCGAGCAGCGAGGCCCCGGAGGTCGGCAGCCCGGTCAGCTCGGCCACCATCGTCTGGAAGTTGAGCAGCGCCTCCAGGCGCCCCTGCGAGATCTCCGGCTGGTACGGCGTGTACGCGGTGTACCAGGCCGGGTTCTCCATGACGTTGCGCAGAATCACGGGCGGCGTGAACGTGCCGTGGTACCCGAGCCCGATCATCGAGTCGAGCACCTGGTTGCGGTCGGCCAGCGAGCGCAGTTCGGCCAGCACCTCGGCCTCCGTGCGCGCCCGGGGCAGGTCGAGGGCGCCGGCGCTCTTGATCACGTCCGGCACGGCGGCGGCCGTCAGCTCGTCGAGCGAGCCGTACCCGACCTGGGCGAGCATCTTGGCCCGGGCCTCGTGGTCGGGACCGATGTGGCGCTGCTCGAACGGCGTTCCCTGTTCGAGCTCGGAGAGCGGAGTGCGGTGGGCTGTCATTGTGCGGAGGCCTCCTGGTCTGACGCGACCTGCGAGGGGCACCACGGCACGGGTGCCCCGACGGCCTCCCCCTCTGTCATCTCGACCTGAGAGCTTCACCGGGATCCTGTCGGGCCGTCCCGGCTTTCACCGTCGGTGAGAGCGGAAGCCGTCGACACCCGCCCTGCTTTCCAGAGTGACCTCGTCCGTGCGGTACGTGGGCCTGAGAGATTCCGGGGAGGATTTGCTCCTTCGGCGCCTCCGAGGTATCCGGAGGACTCTCCCGCACGGGGTCAGCAGCCGTTCGTCAGCCTACCAGCGAGGCCCACGCACGGTCTTTCGAGTGGCCGCCCGTCCGAATGTGCTCTTTTGTAGTGCTTACGGATGATGTACCGGATGGTTGGCGACCACCTGGAGGGCCCGTGCGTACCGACATCGACCCGCGCAACCTGATCGGCCGCAAGGCGTTCGACCGCAACGGCACGAGGATCGGCACCGTCGACGAGGTCTACCTCGATGACGCCACCGGCGTACCCGAATGGGCGGCCATACGCACCGGCCTCTTCGGCCGGGACGCGTTCGTCCCCCTGGAGCCCAGCGAACTGGTCGACGGCACGCTGCGGGTGCCGTTCGACCGCGCGCTCATCAAGGAAGCCCCCGACTTCGGCGTCGGCCGCCACCTCTCCCCGGAGCAGGAACTCCAGCTCTACCACCACTACGGCCTCGACACCGCAGCCCCGTCCCCCCTGCCCGACCGCGACTTCGGCAAGCTGGCGGGCCAGGAGGAGCCGACCTGAGGCGTACGGGTACGGGGCGCGCCCGGCACCGCTGAGCCGCCGGACGGCCACCTCAGACCACCCGCCCGGCCCGTGCTGGAAATCAGCGACGACGAGTGGCGCCGCTGCTCCGGAATCAACGCGCTCGCGAGGTCCGCCCCACCTGCCTCAGCACCTCGCCCCCTTCACCGGCGTCCACGGCGCGCGCCGCCGACCCGACCAACACCAACCGCGTCCCGCGCCAACCTGCACCACCCCGCACCACCGGCACCATCCCGCACCACTGGCACCATCGCGCACCACCGGCACCACATCGCACCACCGACACCACCGGCACCACTGGCACCACTGGCACCCCGCCGCACCACCGGCACCACGAGCACCATCGGCACCACCCGCACCGGCCGACAGGCCCACCGCGCCCACCCCGGCCGTCACCCCGCACCCGCCGGCCCCACCGCGTCCACCGGACCGGCGGCGGCCGAGGGTCTTCGCTCCACCAACGGCAGCGGATCCGCCGGCTCCAGCTCCGGATCGTCGGTCCGGAAGGTCCGCACCCGCCCCGGCCGGGTCGACAACGGCGTCTCGAACCGCACCGTGACCCGCCCCAGACCACTTCCCTGCACCCACCCGTGCCCGTACACGGCGTGCCGCACGTCGTGCCCCGACGGCCAGCGGCGCTCGGCGGGCGGGAGGTCAGGCTCGGCGGTCCCGCCCCGGTCGGCCTCCTCGGCCGGCGCCGACGGCTGATCCGGCTCCTCCGCCCCCGCCCGCTCCCCGGCCGCCTGTGCGAACAGGTCCTCCTGCGTGTAGTCGGCCAGCCCGGTGACCCCCACGCCGAGCAGCCGCACCCCGCCGGTGGTGTCCACGGCCTCCAACAGCCGCGCCGCCGCCTCCGCGACCACCGCCGGGTCGTCCGTGGGCCCCCGCAGCGTCTCGGACCGGGTCAGGGTGGAGAAGTCGTAGCGCCGCACCTTCAGCACGATGGTGCGCCCGGACAGCCCCGCCTCGCGCAGCCGCCGCACACACCGGCCGGCCAGCCGCCGCACCTCCAGACCGACCCGGGTGCGGTCATGGATGTCCACGTCGTAGGTGTCCTCCACCGACACCGACTTGGCCTCCCGCTCGGCCACCACGGGCCGCTCGTCGTGCGCCAGCGCCATCGCGTACAGCGCGTGTCCGTGCGCCTTGCCCAGCAGCCGGACCAGCTCGTCCTCGCCCGCCTCGGCAAGTTCCCCGACCGTGGTCATGCCGGCCCGCCGCAGGTGGTCGCCGGTCGCCGGGCCCACGCCGGGCAGGATCCGCACGGACTTCGGCGCGAGCAGGTCCCGCTCGGTGCCGGGCTCGATCAGCACCAGCCCGTCGGGCTTGGCGTCCTCGGAGGCGATCTTGGCGAGCATCTTGGACGCGGCCAGCCCCACCGAGCCCGTGAGCCCGGTGACGGCCCGGATGTCCGCCCGCAGCCGCGCGCCGGTCAGCCGCGCCGAGTCCGCGTCCCAGGCGGCCCCGCCGGCCTCCAGGTCCACGAACGCCTCGTCCAGGCTCAGCGGCTCCACCAGCGGCGACAGCGCCCGCAGCAGCCCCATCACCTGCTCGCTGACCGCGCGGTACAGCTGGAAGCGCGGCACCAGGTAGGCGGCGTTGGGCGCGAGCCGCCGGGCCTGGGACATGGGCATCGCCGAGTGGACGCCGTGGACCCGGGCCTCGTAGGAGGCCGTGGCCACCACGCCACGCGGGCCCAGCCCGCCCACCACGACGGCTTTCCCGCGCAGGCTCGGCTTCGACGCCTGCTCCACCGAGGCGTAGAAGGCGTCCATGTCGAGATGCAGGATCGTGGGCGCGGTTCTCACATCTCCGATGCTGCCCTACGCCACTGACAACGGCCCCGCCCCCGGTACGCCCGGCGTGGGGTCAGACCGCCCGGTTGCGCCGCCGGGCCAGCTCGTCCGCCGGGTTGTGGCCGACGAGGGTCTCGCCCGTGTCCACCCGCTCCCCGTGCAGCTGCGACAGGGCGGCCTCCACGTCCCGCCACACCACGCCGACGGCAATCCCGAAGATCCCCTGGCCGCCCTGGAGCAGCGCGTGCACCTCGTCGGGCGAGGTGCACTCGTAGACCGTGGCGCCGTCGCTCATCAGCGTCATCCGCTCCAGGTCGCGAAAACCGCTCTCCCTGAGGTGCTGAACCGTGGTCCGGATGTTCTGCAGCGACACGCCGGTGTCGAGGAACCGCTTGACGATCTTCAGGACGACCACGTCACGGAAGCTGTACAGACGCTGCGTCCCGGACCCGTGGGCCGGCCGCACACTCGGTTCGACGAGTCCGGTACGGGCCCAGTAGTCGAGCTGCCGGTAGGTGATACCGGCGGCCGCGCAGGCCGTGGGCCCCCGGTAACCGATCTGCTCGGACGCCATGGACGCCGCCCCTTCGCCGCTCGGCACCGCCGCGGGCCGCCGCGGGGCGTGGCCGGCCGTACCGCCGGGCTGCGGGCATCCTCCACCCGGACGAATCCGAGAACTCTCGGGAGGGTACGGAGCGCTCGCCCCGAGACCGCGTGCAGGAGCACGCCCCACCGTACCGTCGCCGCTGCTTCTCACGCCGACCTCCGTCCTTGACCTGCCTCCTCGAAGGTAGGCAGTCACCAAGGGTGCGTCAACGATCGCCACACTCGGCACGCCGAGTGATAATCACCCTAAGAGTGGTTTGCCGTGCCCTCTCATGGGGAAAGGCTAGCCGAATGTCCTTTTCGGACGGCTGTCACTGATTGCTGCTGCCGAAGTCCTCCGGCGAAATCTGGTCGAGGAACTCGCGGAACTTCTCCACCTCGTCCTCCTGCTCGTCCGGGATCGCGATACCGGCGTCGTCCAGCACCGTGTCACTGCCGAAGATCGGCGTCCCGGTGCGCAGCGCCAGCGCTATGGCGTCCGACGGCCGGGCGCTCACCTCGACTCCGCTGGCGAAGACCAGCTCGGCGTAGAAGACACCTTCCCGCAGGTCGGTGATGCGCACTTCGGTGAGCTCCTGGCCGACGGCTTCCAGCACGTCCTTGAACAGGTCGTGGGTCAGCGGCCGTGCGGGAGCCATGCCCTGCTGGGCGAAGGCGATCGCCGTCGCCTCCCCGGGACCGATCCAGATGGGGAGGTAACGGTCTCCTCCCACTTCACGCAGCAGCACGATCGGTTGGTTGGAGGGCATCTCGACCCGGACACCTACGACATCGAGCTCGTTCACACAGCAACCCTAGGCCGTGCCCGGGACGTTTGGGTAGTCGGGCCGGGAACGGGTGACCGATCCAGGTCCTCCACAGGGCGGTCCCGGCCCCTCCTCGGGCCGATCCATGCCCCCCGCAGGGCAGTCCTGGCCCCTCCTCGGGCCGATCCGGTCCCGCCTCAGGGCAGCCGTACCCCGAGAGCGGTCTGCACCAGCGCCGCGTGCAGCTTGACCGCGAGCCCCGCCAGCTCCTTGGTACGGGCCTCCGCGTGCGCCCTGGTCTGCGGGTTCCGGTGGCGCTTGAGCGGGGCCACCACTTGGTCCACCAGCCCGGCCTCCCGGTCGGCGGCGGCCTTCATCACCCTCAGGTGCCGCGGTTCGATCCCGGACCGTCCCAGCTCCACCACGAGAGTGGCCACGGTCACCGCCTCCGCGTCATAGGCCCCGTCGGGCAGCGGCGCGATCAGCCCGTACGCCTCCCACTCGTCGAGCTGCCGTTCCTCTATGCCGGCGGCGGCGAGCAGTTCCTCCCGCCCGATCCGGGCCGCCGTCGCCCCGGCGGTGGGCTCCGGCGCCGCCTCACCGTCGCGCTGCCGCCCCAGCGTGGGCAGCGGCACGGCCTCCCCGCGCTCCATGGCGTCCAGGTGCTCGCGGATCACCTTGAGCGGCAGATAGTGGTCCCGCTGCATCCGCAGGACGTGCCCGAGCCGCTCGACATCACGGGCGCTGAACTTGCGGTATCCCGCGGGCGTCCGCCGCGGCTCCACGAGCCCTTCCGACTCCAGGAAACGGATCTTCGAGATCGTGATGTCGGGGAACTCGTCGCGCAGCACGTTCAGCACCGCGCCGATGCTCATCAGTCCGTCCGTGGCGGTGGTGCCGTGACCGGCACCACCGCTCGGTGTTTGCAGCATGGCCCTTCCCTGGGGATCTCCCCGGACGGAGCCCGGGGCGGCTCAGTAGCCCCGCTGGCTCGCGTAGAAGACCAGCCGGTACTTGCCGATCTGCACCTCGTCACCGTTGGACAGGGCGACCTCGTCGATCCGCTCCCGGTTGACGTACGTACCGTTGAGGCTGCCCACGTCGGCAACCGTGAACGACCCGTCCTGCTGCCGGCGGAACTCCACGTGCCGGCGGGAGACGGTCACGTCGTCCAGGAAGATGTCGCTCTGCGGGTGCCGCCCGGCCGTGGTCAGCTCCCCGTCCAGCAGGAACCGGCTGCCCGAGTTCGGACCCCGGCGCACGACCAGCAGCGCCGAGCCCAGCGGCAGCGCCTCCACGGCGGCCTGCGCCTCCGGGGAGAGCGTCGGCATCTGGGTCTGTCCGGTGACCTCGGCGTCGTAGGCCTCCAGGCCGGAGATCGAGATCGTGGACGTCGTCTCCGAGGGACGCTCCGGGTGCGCCCCGGCCCGCAGCGGCGCGCCGCAGTTGGAGCAGAAGCGGCTGTTCTCCGCGTTGCGGTTACCGCACCTCGTACACACCAGGGCCGACATGGACGGATCCTCCTGCGGCGGCTGTCCCGCCGGGGTGTTGGACGCGTACGGACCGGGGCCGAACCCTGAACCCGTACTTGAGGTCGACGGTTGCCCGAAACCTATGCCGCCGGACTGTGCAGGGTCAACAGACGGCGCGCCCTGACCACCCACCTGGTCGCGGAACAGCGGACGCTGACCCTCCGCGTCGGGCTGCGCGCGATGGCGAGCGGTCGCGTTCTCGCCGCTCTCTCGCGCGCTCTTGCCGAACAACTTCGCAAACAACTTCACGGGCGATTCCCCTTGACCGAAACAGACCCGCCCGTGGGGCAGGACGAACCCTGACTGAACGTACTGGCCGACCCGGACATCCTGACAACGTCCGTCTCCACCAGACAGTTTCCACCACGCACCACCCATTCGGTGCGCCGACCCCCCGCAACCTCATGCCCCCGCCGGACAGCGCCCATGCGCCCCCGGTTCACTCGGAGGACGACCGAGCGTAGTCAGGCTGCTTCGCCGCTCGCAAGGCGTCCACGACGATCTCGCTCGACCGCTCAACAGTAGCGGTGGCCTGTTCCTTCTCCAGAGTCTGCACCACTCCCCCAGGGATGTTGAGCGCGGGTTCGAGGTCCTGCGGCTTGCCGATGACCTTGAAACGATAGGGCGCGTCGATCTTGTTCCCGTCGACGCTCACTCCGTCACCGGAGTCCGTCAGATAGGTACCGGCGACGACCCGTACCCCGTTGACCTGGATCGCCTCCGCGCCGGCGGCGCGCAGTTCCTGGATCGCGTCGAGCAGCATGTCCGCCTCGACCGTCCCCCTCGTGTCCGCGATCGTCATCGTGATGCCCGGCCCCTGCGCGGCCACCGTGCCCGCCAGGACGCCGAGTTGCCGCTCCTTCTCGATCGTCTGCTTGCGGGCCTCCTCGGCTTGGTCGGAGCTGTTCTCCAGCTCGTCGCGCTGCTCCTCGAGGCCCTGCTTCTCGTCCTGAAGACGTTGCGTACGGTCATCGAGTTCATCGAGGATGCGGACAAGATCTTCCTGCCGGGCGCCGCGCAGCGCGCTGTCCCCGTCGCTGTTGGACGCCACCTGAACGGCCAGGCCGAAACCGAGGCCGAACAGCAGCAGGGCGACGATCAGTTGAGCCCGGGTCACCCGGGGCGGCCACAGCCCCTGCACCAGTCGCTGCCGCCCGGTCAGTCCGGGCTCCTGCCGTGCCGCGGGTCCCTGCTCCGCGCTCGGCCGAGGGACCGGCGCCACCTCCTGCGGCAATGCGGCACGGAGCCGGCTCCCGGCCTTCCCCTGCTGCTCGTCGTCGGCGGTCATCGGCCTCACGCCCGGAAGACGTGCCGGCGGATCGCCGCGGCGTTGGAGAAGATCCGGATGCCGAGGACGACCACGACACCGGTGGACAGCTGGGCGCCGACGCCCAACTTGTCGCCCAGGAAGACGATCAGCGCGGCCACGACCACGTTCGACAGGAACGACACCACGAAGACCTTGTCGTCGAAGATGCCGTCGAGCATGGCCCGCAGACCGCCGAACACGGCGTCCAGCGCCGCGACCACGGCGATCGGCAGATAAGGCTCGACGGCGGCCGGAACCTCCGGCCGGACCAGCAGGCCGGCCACGACTCCCACGACGAGGCCCAGTACGGCGATCACGATGTGCCCTTCTCGGTTTTCGGTTGTGCGGTACGTACGATCACACTCGGCGCGGCCGGCAGCCGGAGGTCGTCCTCCGTGGAGACACCGGTCCGGATGCCGTAGTTCTCCTTCAGGGCGTTCAGATACAGCCCGTCGGCGCTGTTCCCGAACCGGGTGCCGAGCCGCTGTCCGTCCCCCACGGCGACCACCGTGTAGGGAGGCACCAGCGGCCTGTTGTCCACCAGTATCGCGTCACCCGCGGCCCTGATCGCGGAGAGCGCGGTCAGCCGCTGCCCGTTGATGGAGATCGCCTCGGCGCCGGAGGCCCACAGCCCGTTGACGACCCGTTGCAGGTCCCGGTCGCGGACCCGGCCGGTGTCGGAGAAGCCGGAGGTCCCGCGCGGCTCGCCGTCCCCGCCCGTGGAGGCGTCCTTGGCGTCGTTCACCACGAGTTTCACCCCCGGCCCGTGCACGGCGACGGCTCCGGACAGGATCCCGACCAGCTCGCCCCGTTCGCCGTCCCCGGTGTGCTGGAGCGCCGCACGCTGGCGCGCGCTCACGTCCGCGCGCAGCGCGTCGACGTCGTCCTCCAAGTCGTCCGCCGCCGAGGTCTCCTGGTCGATGCGGTCGATCAGCTCCTCGCGCTCCTTGGCGGCGGCCGGGGCGGCGACCCGCGCCTGGGCGGCTCCGACAGTCACCACCAGGGCGGCGAGCACCAGCCCGGCGGCCAGGCCCAGCTTGGCGCTGAGTGTCTTGGGCAGCCCGCCGGTGCCCTCGGCCCGCTTGCGCGCCGCCGCCTCGGCGTAACCGTCGTCGAGGCTGTGGTCCATGACGTTGGTGAGCAACGACATGGACGCGTCCGGGCGCGGGGGCCGCGTAGCTGTGCTCCGAACGGGGGGTTGCTGCGGCATGCCGCACATCGTCGCACGCCGCCGCCCCTGCCTCCGAACGGGCCCACCGGCGTGCCGGACAGGCCCCCTTGGAGGCACTTGTCCGGCACGCGCGCGTACTGCGTGTTTTACCGGCCCGCGCTGTCCACGACCGCCGACCACTCGTCGAGCAGTGCCTGCGCGGAGGCGTCGTCGGGACCCTCGGCCCACAGGTGGGTGACGGCCTCGGCCGGGTCGGGCAGCACCATGACCCAGCGCCCGTCGGCCTCCACGACCCGCACCCCGTCGGTGGTGTCCACGGAGCGGTCTCCCGCCTCCTCCACGACGCGCCGCATGACGAGCCCCTTGACGGCCCACGGGGTCGCCAGATCCCGCCTGAGGACGTGCGCCCGCGGGATCCGGGCGTCGATCTGGCTCAGCGTGAGCTGCGTCCGCGCCACCAGCCCGATCAGCCGTACGAAGGCCGCCGTGCCGTCGTAGACACTGCTGAACTCCGGGACGATGAACCCGCCCTTGCCGTCACCGCCGAAGATGGTACCTTCCTCACCGCCCACACGCGTGAGGTCGTCGGGCGAGGTGGTCGTCCACTCCACCTGGGTGCCGTGGTACGCCGCCACCTGCTCGGCGATCCGAGTGGTGGTCACCGGCAGGGCCACCCGCCCACTGCGCCGCTCGGCGGCGATCAGGTCCAGCATCACCAGCAGCGCCCGGTCGTCCTCGATGATGCGGCCCTTCTCGTCGACGAGCGACAGCCGCTCACCGACCGGGTCGAACCGCACGCCGAACGCCGCCCGCGAGGACGCCACGATCTCACCGAGCCGCACCAGCCCGGACCGCCGCATGTCGGCCGACTCGGTCGGCCGGGACTCGTCGAGGCCGGGATTGATGGTCAGCGAGTCGACACCCAGCTTGCCCAGCAGACTCGGCAGCACCAGGCCGGCACTTCCGTTGGAGGCGTCGACGACGACCTTCAGCCCCGACTCGGCGATCCCCGCCGTGTCGACATTGCGCAACAGCGACCCGGTGTACGAGTCGAAGACGCTGGCCGGGAAGTGCAGGTCACCGATCTCCCCGGGGAACGCCCGCCGGTACTCCTGCCGCGCGAACACCCGGTCCAGCTTCCGCTGGCTGCCCTGCGACAGGTCGGCGCCCTGGCTGTCGAAGAACATGATGTCGACGGAGTCCGGTACCCCGGGCGTCGTACGGATCATGATGCCGCCGGCGCTTCCCCGCGCGGTCTGCTGCCGTGCCACGGGCAGCGGTACGTTCTCCAGGTCCCGTACGTCGATGGCGCTGGCCTGCAACGCGGAGATGACCGCGCGCTTGAGCGCACGCGCGCCTCGCGAGTGGTCGCGGGCGGTGGTGACGGTGGAGCCCTTCTTGAGGGTCGTCGCGTAGGCACCGGCCAGCCGCACGGCGAGTTCCGGCGTGATCTCGACGTTCAGGATGCCGGAGACGCCTCTGGCGCCGAACAGGTGCGCCTGGCCCCTCGACTCCCAGATGACCGAGGTGTTGACGAACGCGCCGGCCTCGACCGTCTTGAACGGATAGACCCGCACATTGCCCTGAACGATCGATTCTTCACCGACCAGGCACTCGTCACCGATGACGGCGCCGTCCTCGATCCGCGCGGCGCGCATGATGTCGGTGTTCTTGCCGACGACACAGCCACGCAGATTGCTGTGCGGCCCGACGTACACGTTGTCGTGCACGACCGCCTTGTGCAGGAAGGCCCCGCTCTTCACGACGACATTGGAACCGATGACGGTGTGTTCCCGGATCTCGGCACCGGCCTCGACCTTGGCGTAGTCACCGACGTACAGGGGCCCGCGCAGCACGGCGTCGGGATGTACTTCGGCACCCTCGGCCACCCACACTCCGGGCGACAGCTCGAAACCGTCGATGTCGACGTCGACCTTGCCCTCCAGGACATCCGCCTGGGCCTTCACATAGCTCTCGTGGGTGCCGACGTCCTCCCAGTACCCCTCGGCGACATAGCCGTAGATCGGCTTGCCTTCCTTCATCAGCTGCGGGAAGACATCGCCGGACCAGTCGACGGACACATCGGCCTCGACATAGTCGAAGACCTCCGGCTCCATCACGTAGATGCCGGTGTTCACGGTGTCCGAGAAGACCTGCCCCCAGGTCGGCTTCTCCAGGAAGCGCTCGACCTTGCCGTCCTCGTCGACGATGGTGATTCCGAATTCAAGGGGATTCGGCACCCGCGTCAGGCAGACGGTGACCAGCGCGCCCTTCTCCTTGTGGAAATTGACGAGCTCGGTGAGGTCGAAGTCGGTCAGCGCATCGCCGGAGATGACGAGGAAGGCATCGTCCTTCAACGCCTCTTCGGCGTTCTTGACGCTTCCGGCGGTACCGAGTGGCTTCTCCTCGTTGGCATAGGTGAGCTCCATTCCGAGCTCTTCACCGTCACCGAAGTAGTTCTTGACCAGGGAGGCCAGGAACTGAACGGTGACGACGGTCTCGTTGAGCCCATGCCTTTTGAGCAGCCTCAGAACGTGCTCCATGATCGGCCGGTTGGCCACCGGCAGGAGCGGCTTGGGCATGCTTGAGGTCATAGGGCGAAGGCGCGTGCCTTCGCCTCCGGCCATCACGACGGCCTTCATGTCGGAAGCGTCCTCCTCTAAGAGACGACGGTCTGACCGACTTCACCCGCCTCGATTGTCCCGCACTTTTCCAGCACGGGCCATCGGGGCCGTTACGGCCGCACGGTGGGCGAGTTCAATCGGCCATGGTGTCCGCGCGGACCAAGCGGCGGACCTGGACCATGTAGAGGACTCCTGCCCACCAATACAGCGTTGTACCCCATCCGGCGAACGCCCATCCGAAAATAGCAGCGAGTGACGAGATCCATCCACTTCCGTCACTGAGCAGCAGCAGCGGGAAGGCGTACATCAAGTTGAACGTCGCGGCCTTCCCCAGGAAGTTCACCTGCGGCGGCGGATAGCCGTGGCGCCTGAGGATGCCCACCATGACGAGGAGGACCAGCTCGCGCGCCAGCAGTACAGCGGTCAACCAGAGCGGCAGGATCTCCCGCCACGTCAGCCCGACCAGCGTGGACAGGATGTAGAGCCGGTCGGCCGCGGGATCCAGCAGCCGGCCTAGGCTGCTGATCTGGTTCCAGCGCCGGGCGAGCTTGCCGTCCAGGTAGTCGCTGACTCCACTGAGGGCCAGGACCAGCAGCGCCCAGCCGTCGCTCTTGGGGCCGCCGAACTCGGGCCTGAGGATCAGCCACAGAAAAAGGGGCACGCCGACAAGACGGGCCATGCTGAGGATGTTCGGGATGGTGAGGACCCGGTCAGTCTGGACGCGGGTCTCCTGGACCTCCACCCGGGGGCCTCCTGGATGAAATAAGCCAACAATGCTCCCCGACCTTACCTCAACGCAAAAAAGCGCTGGCCCTCGGGCAGTCTGCCCAAGAGCCAGCGCTCTAAGAATTGTTCGGCGGCGTCCTACTCTCCCACAGGGTCCCCCCTGCAGTACCATCGGCGCTGTAAGGCTTAGCTTCCGGGTTCGGAATGTAACCGGGC
>NZ_JBIVWS010000025.1:0-93659 GCF_044768905.1 Streptomyces sp. NPDC090994 | reverse complement strand
GTTGATAGGCCAGATATGGAAGCCTGGTAACGGGTGGAGTTGACTGGTACTAATAGGCCGAGGGCTTGTCCTCAGTTGCTCGCGTCCACTGTGTTAGTTCTGAGGCAACGACCGTTGCCGGTTTGAGCAGAACATACAAGTAAAGAGTGTGCTTGTTCGCTCGAAACCATTAGGGTTTCGGTGGTCATAGCGTAGGGGAAACGCCCGGTTACATTTCGAACCCGGAAGCTAAGCCTTACAGCGCCGATGGTACTGCAGGGGGGACCCTGTGGGAGAGTAGGACGCCGCCGAACAATCTTTGGAAGGACCCCTGGTCCCAGCGTTCAGCTGGGACCAGGGGTCCTTTTGTTTTTACAATGCTTGCAGTACCTAAGACAGGAGTCACCGATGGCCACCAACTCTCCCGACGACCGACCGGAGCGCGACCAGCGGCGACGGGACAGTGGTGACCGCGGTGATCGAGGCGGTTTCCGTCGCGACAGCGGTCGTGGCGGTCCCGTGCGTCGTGACGGGGACCGTGGAGGTTTCCGCCGCGATGACCGGCGCGACGATCGGCGTGATGACCGACGTGATGACCGACGTCGTGACGACCGGGATCGTGGGCCGCGGCGGGACGATCGTGGGGATCGTCCGTCGTTCCGGCGTGATGACGACCGGGGTGGTTTCCGTCGGGACGACAACCGCGGTGGTGGCGGATACGGCCGGCGTGACGACCGGCGAAGTGACGATCGTGGCCCGCGCGGTGGTTTCCGTCGTGACGACCGGCCGGACTTCCGTCGTGACGACCGTCGCGATGACCGCCGTGACGACCGTAGGGATGACCGCCGCGAAGGTCGGCCGGACTTCCGGCGCGACGACCGGCGGGACAGCCGGCGGGACGACCGGCCGGACTTCCGTCGTGATGATCGCCGTGATGACCGGCGGGACGATCGTCGTGATGACCGGCGGGACAGTGACCGTGGTGGGTACCCCCGGCGGGACGACCGGGACCGTGGGTTCCGGGGGCGTGACGAGCGGCGGGGTGACGACCGTGGGGACCGCGGTGGTTTCCGTCGTGATGACCGGCGTGACGACCGTGGCGGTTTCCGGGGTCGGGACGACCGTGGTGGTCGGGGCGGGCCCCGGCGCGACGACCGGGGCGGCCGGCCCGGTGGCTTCCGGGGTGGCCGGGACGGCCGGGACAGTCGTGACGGGCGTGACGACCGCCGTGGCGGAGGCCGTTTCCGTGACGACCGGGACCGCGAGCCGATCAAGCGGCTGCCGATCCCCGAGGACGTCACGGGCGAGGAGATCGACAAGGACGTACGGCAGGAGCTGCAGAGTCTGCCGAAGACGCTCGCGGACGACGTCGCCAGGAACCTGGTGATGGTGGCCCGGCTCATCGACGAGGACCCCGAGGGCGCGTACGGGTACTCCAGGGTGGCGCTGCGGCTGGCGTCGCGCGTGGCCGCCGTACGGGAGGCCGCTGGATTCGCGGCGTACGCGAACCAGAAGTACTCGGAGGCCCTCGCCGAGTTCCGGGCCGCGCGGCGGATGACCGGCACCGTGGACCTGTGGCCGGTCATGGCCGACTGCGAGCGTGGGCTCGGGCGGCCGGAGAAGGCGCTGGACATGGCCGGGGCTCCCGAGGTGCACAAGCTGGACAAGGCCGGGCAGGTCGAGATGCGGCTCGTCGCGGCCGGGGCCCGGCGGGACATGGGGCAGCTGGACGCGGCGATCGTGACGTTGCAGAGCCCCGAGCTGGCCTCCAGCTCCGTACAGCCGTGGACCCCGCGGCTGCGGTACGCGTACGCCGACGCGCTGCTGGCCGCCGGTCGTGAGGACGAGGCGCGGGAGTGGTTCGCCAAGACCGTGGAGTCCGACCGGGACGGCAGCACGGACGCCTCCGACCGGCTGGCGGAGCTGGACGGGGTGGACTTCGTGGACGCCCTCGACGAGAGCGAGAGCGAGGCCGAGAGTGAGGGTGAGGGCGGTTCCGGGGCGCGTGAGCGTGGCGAGGACTGAACCGTCGTGAGGTGAGTGAGGGGCGGGACCGGGGACGGTTCCGCCCCTCACTCATGTCCGGGGGTGCCCGTCAGAGGTCCAGCGTGCGCAGGACCAGGCCCGATGCCGGTTTCGGGCCGAACGACGTCGACTTGCGGGGCATCGTGACGCCCTGGCGGGCCAGGTCGCGGACGACCTCCTCGCGGACCGGGTGCAGCAGGACGGCCGTACCGCCGTCGCGTTCCGCCTTCTCGACGGTGGCGGCCGTGTCGTGGATGTAGGAGATGTGGGCCGCGGAGTCCTCGGGGACGTGCCAGAGGTGGGCGAGGAGCGTGCTGTGCAGGACGGTCGCGTCGAGGGTGCGCCAGGCCGCGGGGCGGTCGGCGGGGACCGTGCGGGACAGCAGTTCGGGATCCGGGCGGTCCACCAGGTGGAAGGCGCCGTCGCCGGCGAGCAGGAAGGCGTTGCCCTCCTCGGCCGCTTCCGCCAGCGTGGCCAGGGCCTCGTCCAGGGGGGCGTCGACACGGTGGATGCGGAAGTGGCCCTTGAGGGCGGTCAGGGCGTCCGCGACCGGCAGGTCGTGCAGCAGGCGGTGGATGGCGCGGACGCGGAGCGGGTAGCGGGCGGTGTCGACCAGGAGGACCAGGCCGTAGTCCCAGGGGCTGGGGGAGGGGTGCTCGGCGCGGAGCTCGTGGTAGGTCGCCCAGCGGTGGTGGCCGTCGGCGATCAGCGCCTGGTGGCGGGAGAGGTCCGAGCGGACCCGGGCGATCTCCCCGGGGTCGGTGACCGCCCACAGGCGGTGGCGGTAGCCGTCCTCCGTGGTGGTGGCCAGCAGCGGGGGGCGTTCGGCGGCGCGTTCCACGGTCGTGCTCGTGGGGTTCGGCGCGCTGTCGCCGCGGTAGGTCAGCAGGAGGGGTTCGAAGTTGGCCGAGGTGGCCCGCATCAGGGCGGCGCGTTCGGCGACGACGTGGTGCATGACGTCCTCGTGCGGCAGCACCGACCGGTCCCCGGGCTCCGGGAGGCGCAGGGCGCCGATGACGCCGCGTTGCAGGAGGCCGTCGTCGGCGCGCTGCTCGTAGACGTACAGTCCGGGCTCGGGGTCGGGGGTCAGGATGCCCTCGGCGAGCCATCGGCGCAGGGTGCGGGCCGCTTGTTCGTCGCGGGCGGTGGGGGTGGCGGCCTGGGGGAGGATCAGGCGGACGATGTTGTACGGGTCCGCCGACTCCAGGTGGAGCAGGCCGTCGGGGCGGACCACGACGTCGTAGGGAGGGGATGTCACGGCGGCCAGGCTGCCGACCCGGTCGGGGTCGTAGCGGAGACCTCGGAACGGGGTGAGTTCCAGGCCCCGGTGCGCCGTCGCTTCCGAGTGACCTGCGGTATCCATCCCGGCATCGTACGTGTGTCAGTGGCATGGGGGATGATCGGGGAAAGACGGATGAGCGGGAACGACGCGGCGATGACGAGGAGCGATGTGTGATGAGCCGGAGCGTCCGGACCAGGCCCGAGGGCAGTGGGCAGGCCCTGAGCGAGGCGTACGACACGGCGCTGCTCGACCTCGACGGGGTGGTGTACGCGGGCGGTGAGGCGATCGTCCACGCCGTCGAGTCGCTGGCCACGGCGCGCGGGGGCGGGATGCAGCTGGCGTACGTCACGAACAACGCGCTGCGGACACCGGACGCCGTGGCCGCGCATCTGACGGAGCTGGGGATCGCCGCCGAGGCGTCCGACGTGATCACCTCCGCGCAGGCGGTGGCGCGGCTGGTCGCCGAGCAGGTGCCGTCGGGGGCGCGGGTGCTGGTCATCGGCGGGGAGGGGCTGCGGGTCGCGTTGCGCGAGCGGGGGCTCGAGCCGGTGGAGTCGGCCGACGACGCTCCGGTGGCGGTCGTGCAGGGGTACGGGGGGCCCGAGCTGCCGTGGGGGCGGTTCGCGGAGGCCTGTTACGCCATCGCCCGGGGCGTGCCCTGGTACGCGTCCAACACGGACCTGACGATTCCCAGCGCGCGGGGGATCGCGCCGGGCAACGGCGCCGCGGTGGAGGTCGTGCGGACAGCCACCGGTGCCGAGCCGCAGGTCGCGGGCAAGCCGCTGCCGCCGATGCACCGGGAGACGATCCTGCGTACGGGCGCCGAGCGGCCGTTGGTGGTGGGCGACCGGCTGGACACCGACATCGAGGGTGCCTTCGGCGGTGACGTCGACTCGCTGCTCGTGCTGACCGGGGTCACGGACGGCCGGCAGCTGCTCGCCGCGCCGCCGCAGCACCGGCCGACCTACGTGGACGCCGACCTGCGCGGGCTGCTCACCGGACAGCCGGAGGTCACGGACGCGGACGGGGGCGGCTTCCGGTGCGGGGGCTGGACGGCGAAGGCGGGCGAGGAGCGGCTGGAGCTGGACGGGGAGGGGGAGGGCCTCGACGGGCTGCGCGCACTGTGCGCGGCGGCGTGGACGGCGGCCGGGGACGGCACCTGTGCGCTGGACGCGGAGAAGGCGCTGGCCCGGCTGGGGTTGTGAGGCCGCCCGGGCAGGACGGGCGTCGGCGGTCGGCGTCCGGCGGCTCGGGGATCGTGATCGAATAGGAGGGTAGGCTAACCTAACCGGGTGTTGGTCGACAGTCCCCCCGAAGCGCGCGCCGAGACCGTTGCCGCGCCCCCGGACCGCCGGGTGGTCCGTGCTGCCGGGCTGCTGGTCTCCGTGGCGATCCTGGTGTGTGTCGCCGTGGCGAGCATCGCCGTCGGTGCCAAGGACCTGTCCCTGGCGCAGGTCTGGCACGGCCTGTTCGAGGACTCGGGTTCGTACGGTGACGTGGTGGTCGGCGAGCGGCTGTCGCGGACGGTGCTCGGGTTGCTCGCCGGTGCCGCGCTCGGTCTCTCCGGGGCCGTCCTGCAGGCCCTCACCCGCAACCCGCTCGCCGACCCCGGCCTGCTCGGCATCAACGCCGGTGCCTCCGCCGCCGTCGTCACCGCCGTCACCTTCCTCGGCGTCACCTCGCTGAGCGGGTACGTCTGGTTCGCCTTCCTCGGCGCGGCGGCGGTCGGGGCGCTGGTCTGGTTCCTGGGCGGCAGCCGGGGCGCGACGCCGGTGCGGCTGGCGCTGGCCGGCACCGCGATCAGCGCCGCGCTCTACGGCTACCTCCAGGCCGTGATGATCACCGACGAGGCGGCGCTGGGCACGATGCGCTTCTGGACCGTCGGCTCGCTGTCCTCGGCGGACGACGCGACCATCACGCAGGTCCTGCCGTTCTTCGCCATCGGCACGGTGCTCGCCCTGGCGCTCGCCCGGCCGCTGAACGCGATGGAGATGGGCGACGACACCGCCCGGGCCCTCGGCGCCCACCTGACCCGCACCCGGGCGCTGGCGATGCTCGCCGCGACCGTGCTGTGCGGGGCCGCCACCGCAGCCTGCGGGCCGATCGTCTTCGTCGGCCTGATGGTGCCGCACGTCGTGCGCTCCTTCACCGGCCCCGACCTGCGCTGGATCCTGCCGTACGCCACGGTCCTGTCGCCCGTGCTGCTGCTCGGCGCCGATGTCCTCGGCCGGATCGTCGCCCGGCCCTCGGAGCTCCAGGTCGGCATCGTGACCGCGGTGCTCGGCGGCCCGGTCTTCATCTTTCTCGTACGACGGCGGAGGACGGCCCAGCTGTGAAGACCCCCGCGAAGACAGCCCGTACCGCCCGTACCGCCCGTACCGTCCGTGCCGTCCGTGCCGTGCGCACCGCCGGCGGGCTCTCGGTCCGGCTGGACGTCAGGTCGCTGACCGTCGTCGTCCTTCTGCTGGCCGCCGCGCTCGCCGCGAGCGTCGTGCTGATCGGCACCGGCGACTTCCCGATCCCGGCCGCCGATGTGCTGCGCACGCTGTTCGGGGACGGCAACGCGGGCCAGGAGTTCATCGTCCGGGAGCTGCGGCTGCCGCGCGTGCTGGTGGGGCTGCTGGTCGGCGCCTCGCTCGGGCTGGGCGGCGCGCTGTTCCAGGCCATCTCCCGCAACCCGCTGGGCAGTCCGGACGTGCTCGGGCTCGGGCAGGGCGCGACGGCCGGCGCGCTGATCATGATCGTGCTGTTCTCCGGCAGCGCGGCCCAGGTCACCTTCGGCGCGCTGGTGGGCGGTCTGGTGACCGGGTTCGGTATCTACGTGCTCGCCTGGAAGCGAGGGGTGCACGGATACCGGCTGGTCCTGGTCGGTATCGGCGTGGCCGCGATGGTCACGGCGGTCAACGGCTATCTGATGACCCGGGCCGACATCGTGGACGCCTCCCGTGCCGTGGTCTGGATGACCGGCAGCCTCGACGGCCGGGACTGGGAGCAGGTCTGGCCGTTGCTGGTCCTGTGCGCGGTCCTGGTGCCGGTCGCCCTGGCCAACGGGCGGGGGCTGCGGATGATGGAGATGGGCGACGACGTCTCGTACGCCCTCGGGGTGCGGGTGGAGCGCGTACGGATGCTGCTGCTGGTGGTCGCCGTGCTGCTGGTCGCCGCAGCCACGGCCGCCGCCGGACCGGTCGGCTTCGTCGCGCTCACCGCGCCGCAGCTCGCCCGCCGGCTGACCCGCGCGCCCGGCCCCAACCTGCTGCCGTCGCTGTGCATGGGCGCCGCCCTGCTGGTCACCGCCGACTGGATCTCGCAGCGGACCTTCGGCGCCGGCCAGCTCCCGGTGGGCGTGGTCACCGGCGTGCTCGGCGGCGTCTACCTGCTGTGGCTGCTGGTCACCGAGCGCAAGGCGGGCCGGATATGAGTACGCGTACCCGCCCCGGCGTCACCAGCGGGCTGAACAACCGAAGGAGCAACGTGAACCGCCTGTCCGCCGAGAACGTCACCCTCGCCTACGACCAGCGCGTCATCGCCGAGCAGTTGTCGGTGGAGATACCCGACAACTCGTTCACGGTGATCGTCGGCCCCAACGCGTGCGGCAAGTCGACGCTGCTGCGCGCCCTGTCCCGGATGCTCAAGCCCAGCGACGGCCGGGTCCTGCTCGACGGGCAGGTGATCCAGTCGATGCCCGCCAAGCAGGTGGCCCGCACCCTCGGTCTGCTGCCCCAGTCGTCGATCGCGCCCGACGGCATCACCGTCGGCGACCTGGTCGGCCGGGGCCGCTACCCGCACCAGGGCCTGCTGCGCCAGTGGTCCACCGAGGACGAGCGGGTCGTACAGGAGTCCATGGCGCAGACCGCGGTGGCCGAGCTGGCCGACCGGTACGTCGACGAACTCTCCGGCGGCCAGCGCCAGCGCGTCTGGATCGCCATGGCGCTCGCCCAGCAGACCCCGCTGCTGCTGCTCGACGAGCCGACGACGTACCTGGACATCCAGCACCAGATCGACGTCCTCGACCTCTGCGCCGACCTGCACGAGGAGCAGGGCCGCACGCTCGTCGCCGTGCTGCACGACCTCAACCACGCGGCCCGGTACGCCACCCACCTCATCGCCCTGCGCGACGGTCAGGTCATCGCCGAGGGCGCGCCGAAGGACATCGTCACGGCCGAGCTGGTCGAGAAGGTCTTCGGGATGCGCTGTCAGGTGATCGACGACCCGGAGACGGGGACGCCGCTGGTGGTGCCGGCCGCGCGCAAGGCGCGTGACCGGGTCGCGGTCACAGAAGCTTCCTGAGGCGGAACAGGTCCCGCAGGCCCGCCTCCAGCTTCACCCGCCCCGAGCCCCACGCCTTGGCGAAGTTCAGCTCGCCGTCGACCAGCGCGACCAGGTCGTCGCCGGTCATGGCCAGTCTGATCTCCGCCTTCCGGGGCGGCGGGCCGGTGAGGGTCTCGCGCACGTCGATCCCGCCGTCCGCCATGCGGCCGGCGAAGGTGACGTCCAGGTCCGTGATGTGGCAGCTCACCGAACGGTCCAGTTCGGTGGCGGCCCGCACGTCGCCTTCCGCGCCCCGCATGTTCTCCGAAAGCTTCTCGAGTGCTGCGCGGCACTCCTCGATCGTCGCCATCGCCCCCGACCGTACCCCAGTGGTCCGGGGTAGCGTCGGGGCATGAGCGACGCAGTCCCGGAGCCGGAAGCACCGGCCGAGCGCACCCCGGCCGCGCCCGCCCCCCTGGAGGTCCCCCGCACCGCCACGGGTGACGCCGGCACGGACGCCCTGCTGGAGCGGCTGGCCGACGTGGACCACCTGCCCACCGACGGGCACCTGGAGGTGTACGAGGATGTACACCGGGGGCTGCGCGACGCGCTCACCGCGCTCGACGCCCGCCCGGGACCTCCGGCGCCCCCGTCCCCGTATGGCAGTAGGAGCTGAACCGAACGTGGCAGGAGTCGCACGTCGCCGTCTCGACGCGGAGCTGGTCCGGCGGAAGCTCGCGCGCTCGCGTGAGCACGCCGGGCAGCTGATCGCCGCGGGGCGGGTCACCGTCGGCAGGACCGTGGCGACCAAGTCCGCCACGCAGGTGGAGACCGCGGCGGCGATCGTCGTCGCGAAGGACGACAGCGACCCCGACTACGTCTCCCGAGGCGGGCACAAGCTGGCGGGCGCGCTGGCGGCGTTCGTACCGCTGGGGCTGGTGGTGGAGGGCCGGCGGGCCCTGGACGCCGGGGCGTCGACCGGCGGCTTCACCGATGTGCTCCTGCGGGCGGGCGCCGCGCACGTGGTCGCCGTGGACGTCGGCTACGGGCAGCTCGCCTGGTCGCTGCAGAGCGATGAACGGGTCACCGTCAAGGACCGTACCAACGTGCGTGAGCTGACGCTGGAGGCGATCGACGGGGTGCCTGTGGATCTTGTGGTGGGGGATCTGTCCTTCATTCCGCTCGGGCTGGTGCTGCCCGCCCTGGTGCGGTGCGCGGCGCCGGACGCCGACCTGGTGATGATGGTGAAACCGCAGTTCGAGGTGGGCAGGGAGCGGCTGGGCAGCGGGGGAGTCGTACGCAGTCCCGAGCTGCGGGCGGAGGCCGTGCGGGGGGTGGCGGAGAGGGCGTGGGAGCTGGGGCTCGGGGTGCGGGGTGTCACCGCGAGTCCGCTGCCCGGCCCCTCCGGCAATGTCGAGTACTTTCTGTGGCTGCGGGCCGGGGCCGACCCACTGGACCCGGCCGACGTCGATCGTGCAGTGGCGGAGGGGCCGCGTTGACACAGAACCGAGCTCGTACTGTTTTCCTGCTGGCGCACACCGGGCGGCCCGCCGCCGTGCGCAGTGCCGAACTGGTGGTGAAGGGGCTGCTGCGGGCCGGGCTCGGGGTGCGCGTCCTGGAGGCCGAGGCGTGCGATCTGCCGCTGCCCGGCGAGGTGCAGCTGGTCAGGGAGGCCACGCCGCAGTGCCTCGACGGGTGCGAGCTGCTGATCGTCCTGGGCGGTGACGGGACGCTGCTGCGGGGCGCCGAGTTCGCGCGGGCGTCCGGGGTGCCGATGCTCGGCGTCAACCTGGGGCGGGTCGGGTTCCTCGCGGAGGCCGAGCGGGACGACCTGGACAAGGTCGTCGACCGGGTGGTCAGCCGGGCGTACGAGGTCGAGGAGCGGATGACCGTCGACGTCGTCGTGCACCGCAACGGCGACATCGTGCACACCGACTGGGCGCTGAACGAGGCGGCCGTGCAGAAGGCCGGGGCGGAGAAGCTGCTGGAAGTGGTGTTGGAGGTCGACGGGCGGCCGGTGACCGGGTTCGGGTGCGACGGGGTCGTGCTGGCGACGCCGACCGGGTCGACGGCGTACGCGTTCTCGGCCGGGGGCCCGGTGGTGTGGCCGGAGGTGGAGGCGCTGCTGATGGTGCCGATCAGCGCGCACGCGCTGTTCGCGAAGCCGTTGGTGACGTCGCCCGATTCGGTGCTGGCGGTGGAGGTGCTGCCGCACATTCCGCCGGGGGTGCTGTGGTGCGACGGGCGGCGGACGGTGGAGTTGCCGGCCGGGGCGCGGGTGGAGGTGCGGCGGGGGGCGGTGCCGGTGCGGCTGGCCCGGCTGCACCATGCCTCGTTCACTGACCGGCTGGTGGCGAAGTTCGCGTTGCCGGTGGCTGGGTGGCGGGGTGCGCCGCACTAGGGCGGTCTCGATGGGGTGGTTCTCATGGACGGCGAGTGCGGGTTCGTCGTGGCTGGTCGCGCGGTTCCCCGCGCCCCTGGGCGGCGTGCGCTCGCCGGGGTGACATGTGCGCTCGGGTGCCTGGACCTCGTAAGGTCGTGTCCGTGTTGGAGGAGATGCGGATACGGTCGCTCGGCGTGATCGACGATGCCGTCGTCGAGCTGTCGCCCGGGTTCACCGCCGTCACCGGTGAGACGGGCGCGGGCAAGACCATGGTGGTCACCAGCCTGGGCCTGCTGCTGGGCGGGCGGGCGGACCCGGCGCTGGTTCGGATCGGTGCCAAGAACGCGGTGGTCGAGGGGCGGGTCACCGTGCCCCCGGACGCCAAGGCCGCCGTCCGGGCCGAGGAGGCCGGGGCCGAGCTGGACGACGGGGCGCTGCTGATCAGCCGTACCGTGTCGGCGGAAGGGCGGTCGCGGGCGCACCTGGGCGGGCGGTCGGTGCCCGTCGGGGTGCTGGCCGAACTCGCCGACGAACTGGTCGCCGTGCACGGGCAGACCGACCAGCAGGGGCTGCTCAAGCAGGCCCGGCAGCGGCAGGCGCTCGACCGGTACGCCGGGGACGCGGTCGCCGTGCCGCTCGCCAAGTACGCGGAGGCGTACCGGAGGCTGCGGGCCGTCGCCACGGAGCTGGAAGAGATCACCACGCGCGCGCGTGAGCGGGCTCAGGAGGCCGACCTGCTGCGGTTCGGGCTGGACGAGATCGCCGCCGTCGAGCCGCGCGCCGGTGAGGACGTGGAGCTGGCGGAGGAGGCGGAGCGGCTGGGCAACGCCGAGGCGCTGGCGTCGGCCGCCACCGCCGCGCACGCCGCGCTCGCGGGCAACCCGGAGGACCCCGAGGGGGTCGACGCGGCGACGCTCGTCGCGGGCTCGCAGCGGGCGCTGGACGCCGTACGGTCGCACGACCCGGCGCTGGCCGGACTCGCCGACCGCATCGGCGAGGTCGGCATCCTGCTGCGCGACGTGGCCGGTGAGCTGGCCGGATACGCCGACGACCTGGACGCCGATCCGCTGCGGCTGGCGGCCGTGGAGGAGCGGCGGGCCGTTCTCAACGGGCTCACCCGGAAGTACGGCGAGGACATCGCCGCGGTGCTGGCCTGGGCCGAGCAGAGCGCGGCGCGGCTGACCGAACTGGACGGCGACGACGAGCGGATCGCGGAGCTGACCGTCGAGCGGGACGCGCTCAGGGACGAACTGGGCGCGCTGGCGCAGGCGTTGACGGACGCCCGGACGGAGGCCGCGGACCGGTTCGCCGCCGCCGTCACCGCCGAGCTGGCGTCCCTCGCCATGCCGCACGCGCGCGTGTCGTTCGAGATCCGGCAGACCGAGGACCCCGAGGGCGTGGAGGTCGGCGGGCGGACGGTCGGCTACGGGCCGTCCGGCGCCGACGAGGTCGAGCTGCTGCTCGCCCCGCACCCGGGGGCGCCGCCGCGGCCCATCGCCAAGGGTGCCTCCGGCGGTGAGCTGTCGCGGGTGATGCTGGCCGTGGAGGTGGTGTTCGCCGGGACCGATCCGGTGCCGACGTACCTCTTCGACGAGGTCGACGCCGGGGTCGGCGGCAAGGCGGCGGTCGAGATCGGGCGGCGGCTGGCCAAGCTCGCCAAGTCGGCGCAGGTCGTGGTCGTCACGCATCTGCCGCAGGTGGCGGCCTTCGCCGACCGGCAGCTGCTGGTGGAGAAGACCAACGACGGGTCGGTGACCCGGTCGGGTGTGAAGGCGCTGGAGGGCGAGGAGCGGGTGCGGGAGCTGTCCCGGATGCTCGCCGGGCAGGAGGACTCGGAGACCGCGCGGGCGCACGCCGAGGAACTGCTGGCCACCGCCCGCGCCGATCTGTAGCGGCGGGCGGCCGTAGGGTGAGCGCATGATCGACCGTGCTCCCCGGACCCGCTCCCGTCGACAGGTCCTGGCCCTCGCCGCCGCGCTCACCCGGGCCGGTGCCGCCGTACTGCGCGCCACCGCGCCGGGCGGACGGAAGCACTGGACGCGGACCAATCACGCCGGGCGCGCGGTCGGGCTGTACGCCGGGCCCGCGTCCGCCGTCGCGGCGGCGCTGGTGGCGGGACGGGTCCGGCCCGCCGCCGGGTTCGCGGTGCTGGCCGCCGGGGTCTGCGGGGCGTACGACGACGTGGCCGGGGCCGGAGACGACCGGCGCGGCTTCCGGGCGCACCTGTCGGCCCTGCGGGACGGTGAGGTCACCAGCGGGGCGGTGAAGCTGTTCGGGATCGGTGCGGCCGGGCTCGTCGCGGGCGCGGTGCTCAAGGAACGGCCGCTGGACAAGGTGCTGGCCGGGGTGGTCGTCGCCGGGGCCGCGCACGCCGTCAACCTCGTCGACGTACGCCCGGGACGGGCCGCCGGGGCCGTGCTGGTGTTCGGCGTGCCGGGACTGCTGAAGCGGGGCGCCGCGGCGGAACTGGCCGCCGCCGCGACGGGGGCCGCCGCGGCCGTGCTCCCGGACGATCTCAGGGAGCGCGAGATGCTCGGCGACACCGGGGCGCACGCGCTGGGCGCGGCTCTCGGCGCCGCCGTCGTGGAGGGGAACACACGGGCGGGTCTGGTGGCGCACGCCGCGGCCGTCGTGGCGGCGGCGGTGTACGGGGAGCAGGTCAGCGCCTGGGCGCGGTCACTCGTGTGAGTGACTGAGGGTGCCGCGTTGCCTCGGCGTCAGGAGCCCGTCGACCGCCGCCGTTCCCGGAACACCCGTACGTCCTGGCATCCTTGACGTCGTACGCGCGGGAGACCGCGCGGCGTGCTCCTCCGCTCCACCCTTCGGTACTTTCTCCGTGAACGCCCGCCGCAGAACCAGGAGCCCCGGCCACGTGACCCCCGCGAGCAGCCACGTCCCGCACGGCCAGTCCCCGCTGCGCACCGTGCAGGTGCTGGGCGGGGGCAACGCCGGCAGCAGCGCGCATGTGCGCTCCCTGACCGCGGGGCTGGTGGCACGGGGCGTGAGGGTCACGGTGTGCGCCCCCGCCGAGGCCGAGCGCCGCTACGACTTCACCGGGGCCGGCGCCGACCACGTGGACGTGGCGCGCAGCAGCGACCCGGTCTCGGTCGCCGGGCTGCGGGCCGCCTGCGCCGGTGCCGACCTGGTGCACGCGCACGGTCTGCACGCCTCCTTCCGGGCCGTGCTCGCCCTCGGCGGGCGCCGCGTCCACACCCCGCTCGTGGCCACCTGGCACGACCGCGTCCACGCCGAGGGCCCGCGGGCGCATCTGCTGCGGGTCCTGGAGCGGCGGGTGACCAAGGCCGCCACGGTGGTCCTGGGGACCACCCCGGGGCTGGTGGACCACGCGCGGCGCAGCGGTGCCCGGGACGCCCGGCTGGCCGCCGTCGCGCTGCCCGGCCCGCGCCCGCGCGCCGATCCCGAGGAGGCCGACCTGCGGCGCCTGAAGGTCCGTGCCGAACTCGGCGCCACCGGACGCCCGTTGCTGATCGCGATCGGCGCGCTGGAACGGCAGCGGGGGTACGAGGTGCTGTTCGACGCCGCGCGGGTGTGGCGCGACCTGGACCTGGAGCCGCTGGTCGTCGTCGCCGGGGAGGGGTCCCTGCGGCCGGCGCTGCAGCGGCGGATCGAGGAGGAGGAACTGCCGGTGGCTCTCGTCGGCCGCCGCGACGACGTCGCCGACCTGCTCGCCGCGGCCGACCTGGCGCTGCTGCCGGGCCGCCACGAGACCGCTTCCGTACTGGCCCGGGAGGCCCTGCACGCGCGCGTGCCGCTGGTCGCCGGGGACGTCGACGACGTACGGGAACTCGTGGGCGACGCCGCCGAGTTGGTTCCGTCCGGCGACTCCGGGGCGTTCGCCGACGCGGTCGTGCGGCTGCTCGGCGACCCCGGGCGGCGGGAGTCGCTGCGGGACGACGGGGCGCGGCAGGCGGCCGGCTGGCCGACCGAGGACGAGACGGTCGCCCAAGTGCTGAGCGTGTACGACGAGTTGACGCAGCCCCGGCCGCTGCTCTGAGGCGCCTCAGGGCACGTGCCGGCGGGCGCGCAGGGCCAGGCTCAGGGTCAGTACCGTCTGCGGGTCGTCGAGGCCGGTGCCGAGCAACTCCTCGATGCGGGCCAGCCGGTTGTAGAGCGTCTGCCGGTTGAGGTGGAGGTCGCGGGCGGTCTCCGCCTTGCGGCCCGCGTGCGCCAGATACGCCTCCAGGGTCGGCAGCAGCGGCGGCCGGGAGCGGGCGTCGTGGTCGCGCAGCGGGCCGATCGCGCGGTCCACGAAGGCCGCCAGGTCCGGATGGTCGCGCAGCCGCCACAGCAGCAGGTCGGTGTCGAGGCGGCGGGCGTCGTACCAGGGGCGGTCCGGCAGCCCCTGCGCCGCGGCCGCCGCCTCCGCCGCGTGCCGCAGCCCGGCCGGCACCTGGGACCAGTCGCCGGGCACCCCGACGACCACGACCGGCGGCCGGGCGCCCGGCCGCCGCGGGGCGCCCCGTTCCGCGCCCGCCCGCAGCGCCGCCGCGACCCGGCCGGCGAGGTCCGGCCGGTCCGCCTGTGCGCGCAGGGCGAGCAGCAGCGGGACCCGGCCCTCGACCGGCCGCACCCCCAGCAGGACGGGCACCCCGAGCGCCGCCAGCTCCTCGGCGAGCGCGCGGGCCAGCACCGCCCAGCCGCCGTCGGCGGGGGAGAGGGCGTCGCCCAGCCGCATCACCACGGGCAGCAGCGGGCCGTCACCGGGCCGGAAGCCCAGGACGCGGGCCTGCGCCGGGGCGTCGGCGGCGGCGATCCGCCCCTCGGCGAGGTCGGTGAGGAAGTCGCCGCGCCCGCGCGCCGCCAGCTCCTCCTCCTGGCGGGCCTGCATCAGCACCAGGGCGAGGACGTCCGCCGCCCGCTCCGCCGCCATCCGGTGCACCGGCGCCGGCGTGGACCGGACCGGCAGCAGGACCAGCCGGGCCCGCACCGAGCCGGTGCCGGGGCCGCCGCCGGGTACGTCGACCAGGACCGAGCCGGCCGGGGGCGGGGCTTCCTTGCGCGGGCCGCGCAGCCCCTCCCAGACCTGGAGCGGATCGGTGCCCTCGGGGCCCGCCCCGGCGGCGTACAGCAGCCGGCCGTCGGGGGTCTCCAGGAACACCGGGTTGCCCGCGAAGCCCGCCAGGACGTCCAGCACCTGGGGCACTCCGCCGCCGCCGAGCAGCGCCTCGGTGCAGCGGCGGTGCACCTCCTCGGCCCGGCGCAGCAGCGCGTAGTGGCCGTTGACGATCTCGGTGTGGATCTCCTCGGTGACCGCCACGAACGGCACCTCGCGGTGCAGCTGGACCAGCGGCAGCCCCGCCGCGCGGGCGGTGTCGACGACGGCGGCGGGCAGCCGGGCCAGCCGCGGGCCCAGCTCCACCACCAGCGCCGCGATGCCGCGCTCGGCGAGGGTACGGACGAACGCCCGCTGGTCGGCGGAGCGGACCCCGAACCCGTAGCCGGTGGTCAGCAGCAGCTCGCCGCCCTTGAGCAGCGAGGCGATGTTGGGCACCTCACCGGCGTGCGCCCAGCGCACGGTGCGGCCCAGTCCGTCGGCGCCGGTGACCACCTCGGGCAGCCCGGCGCGCAGTCCGGGCAGCTCCAGCGCGCGCCGCACGGTGATCCCGGTGCCCTCGCCCACGTCCATGGGCGGACGCTACCCCGGCCCGTCGTCCGCGCCCGAGGTCAGCCCCCGTACGCCCCCGAGGCCGTCAGCCGCAGGGCCGTGTCGATCAGCGGGACGTGGCTGAACGCCTGCGGGAAGTTGCCCACCTGGCGCTTGAGGCGCGGGTCCCACTCCTCGGCCAGCAGACCGAGGTCGTTGCGGAGCGAGAGCAGCTTCTCGAACAGCTTCCGCGCCTCGTCGACGCGGCCGATCATCGCCAGGTCGTCGGCCATCCAGAACGAGCAGGCCAGGAAGGCGCCCTCGTCACCGGGGAGGCCGTCGACGCCCTCGTCCTCGCCGTCGGTCGGGTAGCGCAGGATGAAGCCGTCGGAGGTGGACAGCTCGCGCTGGATCGCCTCGATGGTGCCGATCACGCGCTTGTCGTCGGGCGGCAGGAAGCCCATCTGCGGGATCAGCAGCAGGGACGCGTCCAGCTCGCGCGAGCCGTAGGACTGCGTGAACGTGTTGCGTTCCTTGTCGTAGCCCTTCTCGCACACGTCCCGGTGGATGTCGTCGCGCAGTTCCTTCCAGCGCTCCAGCGGGCCGTCGGCGTCGCCGGACTCGATGAGCTTGATGGTGCGGTCCACCGCGACCCAGGCCATCACCTTGGAGTGCACGAAGTGGCGGCGCGGGCCGCGCACCTCCCAGATGCCCTCGTCCGGCTCGTTCCAGTGGTCCTCCAGGTAGCGGATCAGCTTGAGCTGGAGGACGGAGGCGTAGTCGTTGCGGGCCAGGCCCGTCATGTGGGCCAGGTGCAGGGCCTCGGTGACCTCGCCGTACACGTCGAGCTGGAGCTGGTGGGCGGCGCCGTTGCCGACCCGGACCGGGCCGGAGTCCTCGTAGCCCGGCAGCCAGTCCAGCTCGGCCTCGCCCAGCTCGCGCTCGCCCGCGATGCCGTACATGATCTGCAGGTTCTCCGGGTCGCCCGCGACCGCCCGCAGCAGCCACTCGCGCCAGGCGCGGGCCTCCTCGCGGTAGCCGGTGCGCAGCAGCGAGGACAGGGTGATCGCGGCGTCGCGCAGCCACGTGTAGCGGTAGTCCCAGTTGCGGACGCCGCCGATGTCCTCCGGCAGGGAGGTGGTGGGCGCGGCGACGATGCCGCCGGTGGGGGCGTAGGTCAGGGCCTTCAGCGTGATCAGGGAGCGGATCACGGCCTCGCGGTAGGGGCCGTGGTACGTACAGTGCTCGACCCACTCGCGCCAGAAGTCCTCCGTCGCCGTCAGCGACTGCTCCGGCTCCGGCAGCGGCGGCGGCTGCTTGTGCGAGGGCTCCCAGGAGATGGTGAACGCGATCCGGTCACCCGGCGCGACCGTGAAGTCCGCGTACGTGGTCAGGTCCTTGCCGTAGGTCTCGGCCTCCGTGTCGAACCACACCGAGTCCGGTCCCGCGACGGCCACCGTGCGGCCCTCGTGCTTGTGCACCCACGGCACCACCCGGCCGTAGCTGAAGCGCATCCGCAGCTCCGAGCGCATCGGCACCCGGCCCGAGACGCCCTCCACGATCCGGATCAGCTGCGGGGCGCCGTCGCGGGGCGGCATGAAATCGGTCACCCGGACCGTGCCGCGCGGGGTGTCCCACTCGGATTCGAGGATCAGCGAGTCGCCGCGGTAGCCGCGCCGGGCGGCGGCCGGGGGCTCGGCACCGGCTGCGTGGGCCGGTCCGAGCCGCCAGAATCCGTGTTCCTCGGTGCCCAGCAGACCGGCGAAGATGGCATGGGAGTCGAAACGGGGCAGGCACAGCCAGTCGACTGTGCCGTCCCGGCAGACCAGCGCGGCGGTCTGCATGTCTCCGATGAGTGCGTAGTCTTCGATGCGCCCGGCCACGTGCAACTCCAGTCGAACGGCCACGTCACCCCGCAAGGGGGTTGTCGCTTGGTGCGGTCAAGGGGTGGATGTCATGCGTCGTTGATCGATGAAGCAAAGCAGTCGCCCGGGCCTGAAGCCAAACTCTGTGGCCCTGGACGACAATTGTTGTTCAACGAACTGACGAGCTCTCGTTGTTCCGGTGCGTACGGGCGAGGGGTGGTGCCGTGACGCCGGCCGGGCTCGGCAGTGAAGGTCCGAGCAGGATACGACGCACGTAGACGGTCTGTGCGCAGCTCCGGACAACCCGGCTCGGCCGAACGAGTGAGCGGTCGACGGGCGGGGCGGGAGGCGCGTTCGCCCATGTCCGGACGTGTCCGGACGTGCGCGGAGCGTGGCCGGAAGCCATCGCTCTCCGGCGCTGTTACGCTGGTAGCCCGTGGACCGGTGGGAACGAAACCCCCGAACCGCAGCGACGGCACCACCCCCGGACACCTCCGGCGGACCGCCGAATCGCACCCCAGACCGCGACCACGGGAGCCCCCTCTTGGCCATGCCGCCCGCCGCATTTCGATCCGGCACAGCTTCGACGACCAAGCACATCTTCGTCACCGGGGGTGTCGCCTCCTCTCTCGGCAAGGGGCTGACCGCCTCCAGCCTCGGCATGCTGCTCAAGGCCCGGGGCCTTCGCGTCGTGATGCAGAAGCTCGACCCCTACCTCAACGTCGACCCTGGCACGATGAACCCGTTCCAGCACGGTGAGGTCTTCGTCACCAACGACGGCGCGGAGACCGACCTGGACATCGGCCACTACGAGCGGTTCCTCGACCGCGACCTGGACGGCTCGGCCAACGTGACCACCGGCCAGGTGTACTCGACCGTGATCGCCAAGGAGCGGCGCGGCGAGTACCTCGGTGACACCGTGCAGGTCATCCCGCACATCACCAACGAGATCAAGCACCGCATCCGCCGCATGGCGACCGACGAGGTCGACGTCGTGATCACCGAGGTCGGCGGCACGGTCGGCGACATCGAGTCGCTGCCGTTCCTGGAGACCGTCCGCCAGGTCCGCCACGAGGTGGGCCGGGACAACGTCTTCGTCGTGCACATCTCGCTGCTGCCCTACATCGGCCCCTCCGGCGAGCTGAAGACCAAGCCGACCCAGCACAGCGTCGCCGCGCTGCGCAACATCGGTATCCAGCCGGACGCCATCGTGCTGCGCTGCGACCGCGAGGTGCCGACCGCGATCAAGCGCAAGATCTCGCTGATGTGCGACGTCGACGAGGCCGCCGTCGTCGCCTGCCCGGACGCCCGTTCGATCTACGACATCCCCAAGGTCGTGCACGCCGAGGGCCTGGACGCCTACGTCGTCCGCAAGCTGGACCTGCCGTTCCGCGACGTGGACTGGACGACCTGGGACGACCTGCTGGAGCGCGTCCACAAGCCCGAGCACGAGATCGTCATGGCGCTGGTCGGCAAGTACATCGACCTGCCCGACGCCTACCTCTCGGTCACCGAGGCGCTGCGCGCCGGCGGCTTCGCCAACCGGGCCCGCGTCAAGATCAAGTGGGTCACCTCCGACGACTGCAAGACCCCGGCCGGCGCCCAGGCGCAGCTCGGTGACGTGGACGCCATCTGCATCCCGGGCGGCTTCGGCGACCGCGGCGTGCTCGGCAAGGTCGGCGCGATCAAGTACGCCCGCGAGAACAAGATCCCGCTGCTCGGCCTCTGCCTGGGCCTGCAGTGCATCGTGGTCGAGGCCGCGCGCAACCTGGCCGGGATCGGGGACGCCAACTCCACCGAGTTCGACCCCGCCACCGCCCACCCGGTCATCTCCACCATGGCCGAGCAGCTCGACATCGTGGCCGGCGAGGGCGACATGGGCGGCACCATGCGGCTCGGCATGTACCCGGCGAAGCTGGCCGAGGGCTCCATCGTGCGCGAGGTGTACGACGGCAAGGAGTACGTCGAGGAGCGCCACCGCCACCGCTACGAGGTGAACAACGCCTACCGCGCGGAGCTGGAGAAGAAGGCCGGCATCGTCTTCTCGGGCACCTCCCCGGACGGCAAGCTCGTCGAGTACGTCGAGTACCCGCGCGAGATCCACCCGTACCTGGTCGCCACCCAGGCCCACCCGGAGCTGCGCTCGCGCCCGACCCGCCCGCACCCGCTCTTCGCGGGGCTGGTCAAGGCGGCCGTCGAGCGGAAGACCGCGAAGTAACACGACAGTTGTACGGTGGCCGGGGCACGCCCTTCGAACGGGGCGGGCCCCGGCTTTCGCGTACGTCTGGGAGGACAGGGCATGACCATCAAGGACACCCCCGAGGAGTGGGAGATCCGGAAGACGGACACCCCCTTCCGCGGCAACAAGACCTCGGTCCGCACGGACGAGGTGGTCATGCCCGACGGCACTGTCGTCACCCGTGACTACCAGGTCCACCCCGGCTCCGTCGCCGTGCTCGCCCTGGACGACGAGGGGCGGGTCGTGGTGCTGCGCCAGTACCGGCACCCGGTGCGCCACAAGCTGTGGGAGATCCCGGCCGGGCTGCTCGACGTCCCCGGCGAGAACCCGCTGCACGCGGCCCAGCGGGAGCTGTACGAGGAGGCGCACGTCAAGGCCGAGGACTGGCGGGTGCTGACCGACGTCTACACCACCGCCGGCGGCTGCGACGAGGCGGTACGGATCTTCCTCGCCCGGGAGCTGTCGGAGGCCGAGGGCGAGCGCTTCCAGGTCGAGGACGAGGAAGCGGACATGGAGCTGGCGCGGGTGCCGGTGGCCGACCTGGTCCGGGGCGTCCTCGCCGGTGAGCTGCACAACAACTGCCTCGTGGTGGGGGTGCTCTCGCTGGTCGCCGCGCGGGAGGGGGACGGGCTCGACGCGCTGCGGCCCGCCCAGGCGCCGTGGCCCGCACGTCCGTTCGAAGTCTGAGCGGCTGCTTCAGTTGATGTGACGATCTGCTGATCCGATTGGGCGATCTTGCCGCCCTGCTCCCGCCGGAACCCGCCGGAGCCTGAACTAGGCTCGGAAAACGCCCGAACCGGGGGTTCCGGCGGGCACCGGTGCGCGGTGGGATCGGGAGTGTGGCCCGTGACGGATCAGGCGGTGGACACGGACGGCGTGCGGCTGGACGGCGTGCGGTCGGACGGCGCGCGGCCGGACGGGGTGAGGTCGGACGGCGCGCGGCCGGACGGGGTGAGGTCGGACGGCGCGCGGCCGGACGGGGTGAGGTCGGACGGCGTGCGGCCGGACGGGGTGAGGTCGGACGGAACGCGGCCGGACGGCGCGCGGCTGTCGGGCGGCGCTGCCGGGGAACCGCGGTTCCTCGGCCGTACCAGGGAGCTGAAGGCGCTGCGCGCGGACATCGCGCGCGCGGGACTGGACACCCTCTCCGGCCGCAAGGCCCCCCGCGCCCGGGTGCTGCTGGTCGCGGGCCGCCCCGGCTCCGGCCGCACCGCCCTCGCCGAGGAACTCGTCGCCCAGGTCGCCGGCGACTACCCGGACGGCCTGCTGCGGGCCCGGCTCAGCGAACCCGACGGCACCCGGGTGCCCGTCGGCTCCCTCGCCCGGGACCTGCTCACCGCCCTGGGCCGCACCACCCGGCCCGGCGCCGCCGAGGACGACCTCGCCCACGAACTGCGCACCACCCTCGCCCGGTGCCGCACCCTGCTCCTGCTCGACGACGCCGCCGACGCCGAGCAGGTCGACGCGCTGCTCCCGGACAGCCCCGGCTGCCTGGTCGTCGCCGTCGCCGAGGGCCCGCTCACCGGCATCGCCGACGTCCGCCCCTGCACCCTGGGCGGCCTGGACACCAAGTCGGCCGTGGAACTGCTCCAGCGGCGCATCGGCTCGGTACGGATCACCGTCGACCCCCGGGCCGCCGAGTCCCTGGCCGAGGAGTGCCAGGGCCGGCCCGCCGCACTGGCCCTGGCGGGCGGCTGGCTCGCCGCCCGCCCCAAGGCCGCCGTCGCCGACCTCGCCAAGCAACTCCACGCCGCCGGGACCGACGAGAGCGACCCCGTCGCCCGCGTCTTCCGGCTCGTCCACGCCTCCCTGCCCAGCGCCGCCGCCCGGATGCTGCGGCTGCTCTCCCTCGCCCCGGCCGGCCTGGTAGACCCGCACACCGCCTCCGCCCTGGCCGGCTGCTCGGTCGGCAGCGCCCGCACCACCCTGGACGACTTCGTCGCCCTCGGCCTGCTGCGCCCCCTCGACTCCCCGCTGCCCGAGTACGAGGTCCCCGGCTGCCTGCACCCCCTCCTGGCCGCCCACGCCCGCACCCACGACCGGCCCGCCGAACTCCAGCTGGCCCGCGCCCGCATGCTGGAGCGGACCGTCCGGCTGCTCCAGTCCTGCCGGGCGATCACCGAGACCGACAGCCCCGGAGCCCGCGAGAAGCTCCTCGGCATGCCCCGCGCGCTGCGCTTCGCCACCCCCCGGGACGCCGCCGAGTGGCTGCGGCTGCGCCGGCCCGCCCTGCTGGCCTCGGCCCGCCTCGCGGTCGCCGACGGCGAGCTGGACACCCTCGCCCGGCGGCTGATGTCCCAGCTGGTACGGGCCATGGTGGCGCACACCGGCACCCAGGCGGCCGCCCCCGACCTGTACGGCATCCACCGGCTGGTGCTGGACGTGGCCGTCCGCCGCGACCTGCCCCGCGAGCAGGCCGCCGCCCTGCTGAACCTCGCCGACCTGGACGCCCGCACCGGCCGCACCGCCGAGGCGCTGGTGCGCTACCGGGCCGCGCTGGACGCCGGACGCGAGGCGAACGACCCGTACGCCACCGGCCGCGCGATGGAATCCGTAGGCGGCGCGCACCTGGAGCTGGGCGACTACGACCGGGCCGCCGACTGGTTCGGCCGGGCCCTGGCCCAGCGCCTGGCCCGGGACGAGCGCGCGGACGCCGCCCGGCTCTACGGCCGCATCGCCGCCGCCCACACCTACGCCGGGCGCTACGGCGAGGCCCTGCGCAACTGGCGCGCGGCGGTGGCCGGCCACCGCAGGACCGGCGACGTGGCCGCCCAGGCACGGGCCCTGAGCGAGCTGGCCCGGGTCCAGGAGTACGCCGGACGCCCCGAGGAGTCGCTCCGGACCTGCCAGGAGGCGGTCGAGTGGGCCCGCCGCGCCGAGGACACCCGGCTCCAGGCGGCCCTGCACCTCAGGCTGGCCGACACGCTGGAGCACCTCGGCGACCCCGCGGCGGCCGGGCTGCACCGCGGCCGGTCCGAGCGGCTGCTGGAGGACGACTTCCAGCCGGAACAAGGCCCTAACACCTACGAAATCCGTAGCACACCCGCCACCGATTGATGCTTTGAAAGGCTAGACAGCGGGAACACCTTCATTAGACTGGCTCTGCCGCACGTTCTCCTGCGGTCTCTCCCGGTGTGCCCTCGCATGCCCGGGTATGTCTTGTAGTAGCCCACTCCCTGAGCCAAGGACCGTGATCGACGTGAAGGTCGGCATCCCCCGCGAGGTCAAGAACAACGAGTTCCGGGTGGCCATCACCCCCGCCGGCGTCCACGAGCTGGTGCGCCACGGCCATCAGGTCGTCGTCGAGCGCGGCGCGGGCGTCGGCTCCTCGATCCCGGACGCCGAGTACGTCGCCGCGGGCGCGGACATACTCGGCACCGCCGACGAGGTCTGGGCCGCCGCGGACCTGCTGCTGAAGGTCAAGGAGCCGGTCGCGGAGGAGTACCACCGCCTGCGCAAGGACCAGACGCTCTTCACCTACCTGCACCTGGCCGCCTCCAAGGAGTGCACGGACGCCCTCATCGAGTCCGGCACCACCGCCATCGCCTACGAGACCGTCGAGCTGCCCAACCGCGCCCTGCCGCTGCTCGCCCCGATGTCCGAGGTCGCGGGCCGGCTCGCCCCGCAGGTCGGCGCCTACCACCTGATGGCCGCCAACGGGGGCCGCGGTGTGCTGCCCGGCGGCGTCCCCGGCGTGCTGGCCGGCAAGGCCGTCGTCATCGGCGGCGGCGTCTCCGGCTGGAACGCGGCGCAGATCGCCATCGGCCTGGGCTTCCACGTCACCCTGCTGGACAAGGACATCAACAAGCTCAAGGAGGCGGACAAGATCTTCGGCACGAAGATCCAGACCGTCGTCTCCAACGCCTTCGAGCTGGAGAAGGCCTGCCTGGACGCCGACCTCGTGATCGGCGCCGTCCTGATCCCCGGCGCCAAGGCGCCGAAGCTGGTCAGCAACGAGCTGGTCTCCCGGATGAAGCCGGGGAGTGTCCTTGTCGACATCGCGATCGACCAGGGCGGCTGCTTCGAGGACTCCCACCCGACCACCCACGCCGAGCCGACCTTCACCGTGCACGACTCGGTCTTCTACTGCGTCGCCAACATGCCCGGCGCCGTGCCCAACACCTCCACCTATGCGCTGACCAACGCCACGCTGCCGTACATCGTCGAACTGGCCGACCGCGGCTGGGTGGAGGCGCTGCGCCGCGACCCCGCGCTGGCCAAGGGGCTCAACACCCATGACGGCAAGGTCGTTTACAAGGAGGTGGCCGAGGCGCACGGCCTGGACCACGTCGAACTGTCCGCCCTGCTCGGCTGACAGGTCGCCCTCGGGCAAGCCGTGACCTGGCAAGCCGTGACCTGGCAAGTCGTCATCCAGTAAAGGCGACACGTCAACTTCGGTCGTCAATGCCACACACCCGGCCGGACCTTGTCGACAAGGTCCGGCCGGGTGTGTGTATGGTCACTTTGCGATTCTCGTTCAACTCGCCTCGAACGTAACGCTTGAACCCATTCGTACACCGGTGAAACCTGCTGTGCGACGGCCGTACGCCCTTGACAGAGGGGTGTTCCATTGCCGACACATCGGGCCGGGTCCGGCGGATTGTGTTGCTGCGGACCGCCGACACGCCATAGAGTCGCCAATCGTCGGCATGGTGCCACGCTGACCTGTCTAGAAGTTTCCTGGTCACCAAGGAGGTAAGACGACTTGTGAATGAGTCGACATTTACTCCCGGGGGTGGTCAACCAGGAATGCCTGCAGGGCCCGGAGGCCCCGGGCGGTTCGAGGCTGTCGGCTCCGTCGCTGTGCGAACCTTCGCAGCCCACCAGAGTCCGCAGGCAACTCAGACAGCACACCCGAAGATGGATGGCCAACACGTGAACGCCATGGCCGGCGACGGAAGTGGCGCGCCCCGCAACCACTTCGCCGACTACGACGAACTGCCCCAGGGGCACTTCTATGACCCGGACGCCGAGTACGAGCCGGATCCCGAGTACGCGGCCACGCTCGCGCCCGACGCGGCCCGACAGCGCCGCGAGCGCGTCGGCCCGACCGGACGCCCGCTGCCGTACTTCCCGATCCCGGGCCCGCTGACCGACCACGGTCCCGCGAAGATCATCGCGATGTGCAACCAGAAGGGCGGCGTCGGCAAGACGACGTCGACCATCAACCTGGGTGCCGCGCTCGCCGAGTACGGGCGCCGGGTGCTGCTCGTCGACTTCGACCCGCAGGGCGCGCTGTCGGTCGGTCTCGGCGTCAACCCGATGGAGCTGGACCTCACCGTCTACAACCTGCTCATGGAGCGGGGCATGGCGGCCGACGAGGTGCTGCTGAAGACGGCGGTCCCCAACATGGACCTGCTGCCCAGCAACATCGACCTGTCGGCGGCCGAGGTGCAGCTCGTCAGCGAGGTCGCCCGCGAGTCGACCCTCCAGCGCGCGCTGAAGCCGCTGCTGGACGACTACGACTACATCGTCATCGACTGCCAGCCCTCGCTCGGCCTGCTCACGGTCAACGCGCTGACCGCCGCGCACAAGGTGATCGTGCCGCTGGAGTGCGAGTTCTTCGCGCTGCGCGGGGTCGCGCTGCTGACCGAGACGATCGAGAAGGTCCAGGAGCGGCTCAACCCGGACCTGGAACTGGACGGCATCCTCGCCACGATGTACGACTCGCGCACGGTGCACAGCCGTGAGGTGCTCGCGCGGGTCGTCGAGGCGTTCGACGACCACGTCTACCACACGGTCATCGGACGCACCGTCCGCTTCCCGGAGACCACGGTCGCCGGTGAGCCGATCACCACGTACGCCTCCAACTCCGTCGGTGCCGCCGCCTACCGCCAGCTCGCCAGGGAGGTGCTCGCCCGGTGTCACGCCGAGTGAGTCTGCCGGGGGCCGACGAACTCTTCCGCACGACAGGGGGTATGGGGCTTCAGGCGTCCAGCCCCAGGCGCCAGGCGGGCGGCGAGGCCCGGGTGCCGGCGCCGGCCGGCTCTCCGGCCGGGGAGAGCGACCCGGCCGCCGCCGAGGACGCGCCGCAGTCGGTGCCCGCGCAGGGCGGTGACGGCCGGGGCGCCGAGCACGTGGCCGCGGACGCGGAGCCGGGACCGAACGGCGAGTCGCACAGCCGGGGCGCGGAACGTTCCGCCCGCCGGGCGGGCCCGGACGCGGCGCAGGAAGGTTCTGCCGCGGGCCAGCCCCGCAAGCGTGGCCGGGCCGCCGCCCGCCGCCCCAGCGGGCGCGAGCGGCACGACGAGAAGATCACGGTGTACGTCTCCGCCGAGGAGCTGATGGACCTGGAGCACGCCCGGCTGGTGCTCCGGGGCGAGCACGGACTGGCCGTCGACCGGGGCCGGATCGTCCGCGAGGCGGTCGCCGTCGTCCTCGCCGACCTGGAGACCCGCGGGGACGCCAGCATCCTCGTACGCCGGCTGCGCGGACGGTAGCGGTAGCCTGCGGAGGCCATGACCTCCAACGACGTTCCCCGCGCCGGTGCCTCCGGCGGCCGTCGGCGCGCGCTGGGGCGGGGGCCGGGAGTCTCCCCGGCGACCACGCCGCCCGGGCCTCCGCCGACGCGGGACCCGGGCGGGGCACGGCCGGAGCACGGTGCCGGTTCCGGTTCCGGGTCCGATCCCGCTTCGAGTTCCGATCCCGGACCGGACGCCGTACCGCCTGCGACGGACGCCGTCCCGCCCGCAACCGACGTCGTACCGCCCGCGACCGACGCCGCCTCCGCCGGACCGGAGGCGGAGCCCTCCGGGACGCCCGCCCGGCCCTCCGGGACGGACACACAGGTCTCGGAGGCGGGCACACGGCCGTCCGGGACGGCGGCGGAGCCCCGTGGAGTGGGCGCCGAGCCGGATGAGGCGGTGGCCGGTCCGGGTTCCCCGGACGCCGTGACCCGCGCGCCGGAAGCCGGACCGGCGGACCACGGCCGGGCCCGGCCGGCCACGGCCCCCGAGGCCGCGCCCCGCGCCCCGCGCGCCCGGCCCGAGACCGCGCCCGGCACCGGCCCGGGGGCCCCGGCCGCCACCGAGAGCGGCGCCGCGGCCGACGGCGACGGGGACGCCGGCGACCGGGTCTTCAAGGTCCGGCTCGCCAACTTCGAAGGCCCCTTCGACCTGCTGCTCCAGCTGATCTCCAAGCACAAGATGGACGTCACCGAGGTCGCCCTGTCCAAGGTGACCGACGAGTTCATGGCGCACATCAGGGCGCTGGGGCCCGACGGGGACCTGGACCGGACCACCGAGTTCCTCGTCGTCGCCGCCACCCTGCTCGACCTGAAGGCGGCCCGGCTGCTGCCCGCCGCGGAGGTCGAGGACGAGGCCGACCTGGCGCTCCTGGAGGCCCGCGACCTGCTCTTCGCCCGCCTCCTCCAGTACCGCGCGTACAAGCGGATCGCCGACATCTTCAGCGGGCGGCTGGACGACGAGGCCCGCCGCTGTCCCCGTACCGTGGGACTGGAGCCGCACCACGCCGAACTGCTGCCGGACGTCGTCATCAGCATCGGCGCCGAGGGGTTCGCCAAGCTGGCGGTCAAGGCGATGCAGCCCAAGCCCAAGCCGCAGGTGTACGTCGAGCACATCCACGCGCCGCTGGTCAGCGTGCGGGAGCAGGCCGGGATCGTCGTCGCCCGGCTGAAGGAGCTGGGCGAGGCCAGTTTCCGGACGCTGACCGCGGACACCGACGACACCCTGACCGTCGTGGCCCGTTTCCTGGCCCTGCTGGAGCTGTACCGGGAGAAGGCCGTCGCCCTCGACCAGGAGACCGCCCTCGGTGAACTGCTGGTGCGCTGGACCGGCGGGGAGGGGGCCGCCGAAGGGGCGGTGACCGACGAGTTCGACCGGCCGCCCGAGCAGCCGGAGGAGGAGAAGAGCACGTGAGTGACGAAGCCGGCGCGGCGCCGTCCGTCGCGGACCTCGACCTCAAGCCCGCTCTGGAGGCGGTCCTGATGGTCGTCGACGAGCCCGCGACCGAGGAGCACCTGGCGAAGATACTGGGGCGGCCGCGGCGCCGGATCGCGGACGCCCTGCGCGAGCTGGCCGACGAGTACACCGCGCAGGGGCGCGGATTCGAGCTGCGGCTGATCGCCGGCGGCTGGCGCTTCTACACCCGGCCCGAGTACGCCGCCGCTGTGGAGGGCTTCGTCCTGGACGGCCAGCAGGCCCGGCTGACCCAGGCCGCGCTGGAGACCCTCGCGGTGGTCGCCTACCGCCAGCCGGTCAGCCGCAGCCGGGTCTCCGCCGTGCGCGGCGTGAACTGCGACGGCGTGATGCGCACCCTCCTCCAGCGGGGCCTGGTCGAGGAGGCGGGCACGGAACCCGAAACAGGTGCGATCCTGTACGTGACGACGGACTACTTCCTGGAGCGGATGGGCCTGCGCGGCCTGGACGAGCTGCCGGAGCTGGCGCCCTTCCTCCCCGAGGCGGAGGCGATCGAGGCCGAGACGCTGGAAGGGGTTCCGTCGTTCGATCCGGACGCACCCGATGCGCCGGGTCCCGATGACGCAGACGACCAGACGGACATGTGATGCGAAGCAGCAGCGGCAGGAACAGCAGCGGAAACAACGGCGGGAGCCGTGGTGGCACGAGCGGCGGCCGCGGCGGGAGCGGCGGCGGACGCGGTAACTACCGCGGCGCCGGCAACAACCGTGACGACAAGCAGGGCAGCGGCCGTCCGAAGAAGCCGCGCCCGGAGGAGCGGCGCTACGACGTGGGCCCCGGCGCCACCCAGGACGGTCCGAAGTCGGGCCGCGGCCCCGCGGCCCGCGGCGGCGCCAAGGGCGGTCCGAAGAAGCCCCAGCAGCGCGGACGCAGCGTCCCGGCGACCTCCCGCGAGTACGAGGCGCGGGCCGAGGAGCGCAACCGCGAGCGCTACGCGGGCAAGAAGGACGTCAAGCTGCCCAAGACCTTCCCGGGTGCCGAGCAGGAGGGCGAGCGGCTGCAGAAGGTCCTCGCCCGCGCGGGCTACGGCTCCCGGCGCTCCTGCGAGGAGCTGATCGAGCAGGCCCGGGTCGAGGTCAACGGCGAGATCGTCCTGGAGCAGGGCAAGCGCGTCGACCCGGAGAAGGACGAGGTCAAGGTCGACGGCCTGACCGTGGCGACCCAGTCGTACCAGTTCTTCTCGCTGAACAAGCCCGCCGGTGTCGTCTCGACGATGGAGGACCCGGAGGGCCGGCAGTGCCTCGGGGACTACGTCACCAACCGCGAGACCCGGCTGTTCCACGTGGGGCGTCTCGACACCGAGACCGAGGGCGTGATCCTGCTCACCAACCACGGCGAGCTGGCGCACCGGCTGACCCATCCCAAGTACGGCGTGAAGAAGACCTACCTCGCGCACATCGTCGGCCCGATCCCGCGCGACCTCGGCAAGCAGCTGAAGGACGGCATCCAGCTGGAGGACGGGTACGCGCGCGCGGACCACTTCCGGGTCGTCGAGCAGACCGGCAAGAACTACCTCGTCGAGGTCACCCTGCACGAGGGCCGCAAGCACATCGTGCGGCGGATGCTCGCCGAGGCCGGGTTCCCGGTCGACAAGCTGGTGCGGGTCGCGTTCGGGCCGATCACCCTGGGCGACCAGAAGTCGGGCTGGCTGCGGCGGCTGTCGAACACCGAGGTCGGCATGCTGATGCAGGAGGTCGACCTCTAGGCCCGATCCGGACGGCAGGACCCGGCCGGGCCGGCCGGGTCCGGTGCGGCGGCGGTGACGGTCGTGTGCCACTGGAGTCACCGTAAGATAACCGGTCCCCCACGCGGCGTAGTCAGCCGGTAGTCTGGACCTGTCGAGACGGTCAGGCGTTCGAGCACGGTGAGCCCCTGATCCGGTTCGGCCGGACGGCACGGTTGCATCGAGGACCGGGGGAGTCCTATGTCGGAGTTGCTGACCGCCGCACAGACCATCGCGCCCGTGATCACCACCGCCGCCGCCGGGTTCGCCGGCGCCGTCGTCCAGTCCGCTCAGAACCAGGCGGCGGACAGTGTCGTGCAGCGGGGACGGGCCCTCGTGGGCCGGCTGCTGGAGCGCCGCTCCGGCGAGCCGGCCGACCCCGCGGCCGACGCGGCCGTGGAACAGATCAGGAACCTGTCCGACGCCGACCGGCTGGCCCTGGACCGGGCCGTCGGCACCTGGCTGGACGCCAAGCTCGCCGACCGGCCCGCGGACCTGCGCGCCCTGATCGAGGACGAGGCCAGGGCAGTGCGGCCGTCCCGGCACATCCACGCCACCGCACACGTGTCGGGCCGCGGCGCCTTCGGCATCGGGTACGTGGAGAACATGGGCGGCCTGAACATCAGGGACCGCCCGGACGACCCACGGGACGAGCCCGGAGAGGAGCCCCGGGAGGACCGGCGGTGAGCGGGAGAGAGCACGACTCCGTGCACGGCCGTGCCGACGCCTCGGGCACCGGTTCCGTCGGCATCGGCAGCGCCAATCAGGTCATCGCGCTGATGCTGGGCGCACCCGAGTGGAAGGTCGGCGCGGACAAGGTCCAGCGCTGGACCGACTGGCCGCAGTTCTTCCTGGTGTTCCTGCTGGAGGCCGTCGCCCTGTCCCTGGCCCCCGACGCCCCGGTCCGTCAGCTCGGCTGGGTGTACGCCCTGATGGCGGCCGCCTTCTGCCTGTCCCTGTGCCGGGTGGCCGGGCTGGTCCGCGCGGTGGCCCGCCGCAACAAGGAGCGGTGGAGCCGGCTCCAGCCGCTGGTGACCCTCGGCGCGGTCCTGCTCGCGTCCCTCGGCGTCTTCGGCATGGACCACTACGCCGGCCACGGCGAGGTGGACGTGACGGGCCTGGTCCGGATCACCGGCGGGACGTCCGCGGCGGACGGCCGGCGGCTGACCGTCACGGTGGAGAACGAACCGCGCCGCAGCCACCTGCGGCTCGCCCTGGAACTCACCGACGCCGTGCCGGGGGCGCAGTCCTGCGTCCCGGCCACCACGTACGACGCGAAGCTCGCGGGCAGTTCGGCCCACCGGGTCGAGGACGTACGCGGCGGGGAGACGTTCTCGCTGCCGCTGGGCGGCGTCCAGGGCGAGATCGAGGTGGACCTGGTGCTCCACTCCGACCGGGGGTGCCGCATCCACGCCTCCGTCGCCGAGGCCGCTCTGCACGACTGAGCCGGAACAGCGCTCCACGACCGACCGGAACAGCTCCACGACGAGGGGACGTGAGGACACGTGAGACGGACAGCGGCCGGGCGGAGAGCGGGGCGGGCGCGCGCCGGACGCCGGGCACGGGGCTGGGCGGCGGTGCTCGCGTGCGCGGCACTCGTGACGACGGCCTGCTCGTCGGACCAGCACGACGGGACGTTCCTGGGCGTGCGCGAGGTCGACGTGGGCATGCACAAGGACCTGCCCGGCATGTCGCTGCTGGAGAACTACACCTACTCCGGCTTCGACAACGCGCTCTTCCTCGACCTGGAGAAGTGGCTGGAGGACGAGGTGGGCGTCCAGGTCACCCGGAACGCCGACGTGCCCTCCGCCGCCCGCATCACCAAGCTCCAGTCGGGCGACGCGGACCTGATCATCGCCTCGTTCTCCGTCACGCCGGACCGGATGGAGGAGATCGACTTCGTGGGCCCCTACCTCACCACCGTCCAGGGCTTCCTGGTCCACGAGGACTCCGGCATCCGCACCCATGACGATCTCAAGGGCAAACGCGTCTGCACCTGGGACGGCACCACCTCCAGGGTGGCGCTGGCCGAACTGAAGGACATCGTCTCGGTGGGCGGCACGGACGCCGCCGAGTGCGTGGAGAAGCTGCGCGACGACCAGGTCGACGCGGTCTCCACGGACCAGGTGCTGCTGTACGGCTTCGCCCAGCAGGAGACCGGGAAGGGCGGGCTGCACGTGGTGCCCGGCCTGACCGTCGGCGCTCCGCAGCACTACGGGATCGGCCTCGCCAAGGGACACCGCGACGACTGCCTGGCGCTCGCCGAGTGGCTCAAGGGCTATGTCGGCGGCCGCGAGTGGCAGGGCAACTTCCGCGAGGCGCTGCCGCTGCTGGTGCAGGACCAGCCGGACTGGATCAGTACGCACAAGCCGGAGGACGAACTCATCGACGCGCACTCCTGCGTGGACAAGCCCAAGGTCTGAGCCGGCGGGCCCGGCCGAGGGCTTGTGCGAGACCGCACCCCTCTTTATAGTCGTGGTGACTATTAAAGGGGGGTGGTCGAGTCATGGACGGATCCAGCGGTCCCGCGGGCGCCTACGACAAACACGCCCACGACAAACACGCCTACGACAAGCACGCCTACGACAAGCACGCCTACGAGCCCTTCGCCGTCACCGTCGACCTCGCCGTCCTCACGCTCCGCGCGGACGCGCTGCACGTGCTGCTCGTCGAGCGGGGCCAGGAGCCGTACGCCGGCCGCTGGGCGCTGCCCGGCGGCTTCCTGCTGCCCGACGAGTCGGCGGAGACGGCGGCCCGGCGCGAACTGGCCGAGGAGACCGGCCTCACGGACGTGACCGGACTCCACCTGGAGCAGCTGCGGACCTACAGCGAACCCGGCCGCGACCCCCGGATGCGGGTCGTCTCCGTCGCCTTCGCCTGTCTGCTGCCCGACCCTCCCGACCCGCACGGCGGCGGCGACGCGGCCGAGGCCCGCTGGGTGCCGTACGACGCGGCCCGCCACCTCGCCTTCGACCACGACCGCATCCTGGCCGACGCCCGCGAACGGGTCGGCGCCAAGCTGGAGTACACCTGCCTGGCCACCGCCTTCTGCCCGCCCGAGTTCACCCTCGGGGAACTCCAGCGGGTCTACGAGACGGTGTGGGGCACGGCCCTGGACCGCCCCAACTTCCGCCGCAAGGTCCTCGCCACCCCCGGCTTCGTGGAACCGGTCCCCGGCGCCGCGCGGCTCACCGGCGGCCGGGGCAAACCGGCCGCCCTGTACCGCGCGGGCCCGGCCGGCGCCCTCCATCCGCCCCTGCTCCGACCGTCCCGGGAAGGACGCCCCGCATGACCACCACCCTCACCGAGCGCGCCGCCACCGGCGCGCTCACCGGACTCGCCCTCGGGGACGCCCTCGGCTTCCCGACGGAGTTCAGCGACGTGCCGGCGATCCTCGCCAAGTGCGGCCCCTGGCGGGAGATGGCGCTGCCCACACCCGCGTACGTCACCGACGACACCCAGATGACACTGGCGCTGGCCCGCGGTCTGCGCACGGCGACGGACCGGGGGGTGCTGGAGCCCGAGGGGATGGCCGAGGCCGTCCGCGAGGAGTTCATCGCCTGGAACCGGTCGCCGGAGAACAACCGCGCCCCGGGCACCACCTGCCTACGCGCCTGCGAGCTGCTGGAGGACCGCGGGCGGCGCTGGCAGGACGCGAGTCAGATCCATTCCAAGGGCTGTGGCGCCGACATGCGCGTCGCCCCGCTCGGGCTCCTCCCCGGGCTGAGCGACGAACAGCGCGCGGGCGCCGCCCAGTTGCAGGCCGCGCTCACCCACGGGCACCCCACCGCGCTCGCCGCCTCCGACCTCACCGCGCACGCCGTACGGCTGCTCGCCACGGGCGCCGAGCCGACCGGACTGGTCGGGCTGCTGCGGTCGTACGCCCTGCACCAGCGCACCCGGTACCACGAGCGCTGGCTCGGGGACCTGTGGACCCGGGCCCATGACGCCGGGCCGCAGGAGTTCATCGCGCGGGGCTGGGACGAGTGCCTGGCCGTCCTCGACCGGCTGCGCGGCGCCGTGCGGACCGTCTCCCCGGAGACCGACCCGTGCCTGGCCACCGGCGCCGGCTGGATCGCGGAGGAGGCCCTCGCCACCGGGCTGCTGTGCTTCCTGCTCTTCCCCGGGGACCCGCTGACGGCCCTGCGCCGCGCCGCCTGCACCTCCGGCGACTCCGACTCGATCGCCTGCCTCGCGGGCGCCTTCGCCGGGGCCCATCTGGGCGCCGGGGCCTGGCCGCAGGAGTGGGCCGATCGGATCGAGTACCGGTCCGACCTGGTGGCGTTCGGGGCGCTCTGGGACGCCTGAGTCACTCCGGCCGCAGGGCCGAGGCGCGGCGGGCGCGGACCAGGAAGTCCTCGACCCGGCGCCGGTCCGGTTCGGCGGGGAGCGGGGTGCGGGCCGCGGCCTGCTCGCACTCCCCGGCCAGCCGGACCATCCGCGCCTCGACCTCCGGCCAGGGCACCTCACCGCGCTTCACGGCGAGCAGGGTCTCCCGGGCGTCGCCGACCTCCACGGTGAGGACGCCGGTGCGCAGCAGGTCCCGGGCGCTCGCCAGCAGGCGCAGCAGATGCATCGCGTGCTTCCAGCGCGGGGCGCCGTGCGCGCGGACGTCGGCGTCCAGCTTGCGGCGCCGGCCGAGGGCATAGCGGGTGAACGACTCGTACGCGCGCAGGGAGAGGAACGCGCCGCGCAGGGCGAGCAGTTCGCGGCCGGTGGGGTCGGTGTGCTCCACCAGCGGGGAGTGCAGGCACTCCAGGACGGTGGGGTTGGCGCGCAGGGCCAATTCGCAGAAGCGTTCCAGCTCCCAGCTGAACTGCTCCTCGGCCGGTCCCTCGACGTGCGTCGGCGGCTTGGTGAAGCGCCAGAACAGCGGCGTGGGGGCGAGGAACACGCCCCGGCGGTCGGTGTCGCTGTCCGCCGTGGCCAGACCGAAGGCGCGCGACCCCGTCACACAGGCGTAGACGGTGTGCTCGCGCACCAGGGTCTCGGCGTCCGGGCCAGCAGGAGTCATGCCCGGGAGCGTACGCGGGCGATCACGTCAGGCGGACGGAATTTCCCTCCACCGTGATCTGCTGCGCGGGCAGCGGCTCGGTGGCCGGACCCTGCCGCACCGCGCCGTCGGTGAGGGCGAACTTGCTGTTGTGGCAGGCGCAGTTGATGGTGCCGCCGGACACGTCCGCCACCACACAGCCCTGGTGGGTGCAGACCGCGGAGAACGCCTTGAAGTCGCCCTCCTCCGGCTGGGTCACCACCACCTTCCGCTCCTTGAAGACCTTGCCGCCGCCGACCGGGATGTCGCCGGTCCGCGCCAGGTCCGCCGCCGGGGACTGGCTCGCGGACGACGAGCCGCCGTCGTCGTCCCCGCCGCCGCAGGCCGCCGTGGTGAACGCCGTCGCGCCCGTCGCGACCGTCGTGAGGAGAACCGTGCGGCGCGTCGCGCTGTGGGTCATGTCGTCACTCCGAGAAAAGGGGGGGAGGGGAGAGGGGGAGGGGACGAGCATGGCACCGAAGCGGGCGAAGGGGAAGCAAGCAGGATGAGTACGGCAAAACGCGCCCCGGTCGTGCGCGGGGCGCCGCCGTCTCAGTGGCCGGGCGCGCACTCCCGTTCCGCACGCGCTGACTACGCTGGACGGATCAGAGTCGGTACGTGGATCAGTGATACGTCGATCAGCGAGGAGCAATGCCGTGGCGGTACGAGCGGTCCGGGGCGCCGTCCAACTGGAGCGGGACGAGGCCGGTCACATGGACGAGCAGGTCTCCGCGCTGCTCACCGCCGTGCTGGAGCGCAACGGTCTGACCGGGGACGACCTGATCAGCATCTGGTTCACGGCCACCCCCGACCTGCACAGCGACTTCCCGGCCGCCGCGGCCCGCAAGCTCGGCATCACCGACGTACCGCTGATCTGCGCCCAGGAGCTGGACATAGCGGGCGCCATGCCCCGTGTCGTCCGTATCCTCGCGCACATCGAGTCCGACCGGCCGCGCGCCGAGATCGCGCACGTCTACCTCGGTGCCGCGGCGGCCCTGCGCAAGGACATCGCCCAGTGAGATCCGCACTCGTCATCGGCACCGGCCTGATCGGCACCTCCGCCGCCCTCGCCCTGACCCGGCGGGGCGTCACCGTCCACCTCGCCGACCACGACCCCCAGCAGGCCCGTACCGCCGCGGCGCTCGGCGCCGGCACCGACGAGGCCCCGGACGGGCCGGTCGACCTCGCGATCGTCGCCGCCCCGCCCGCCCACGTGGCCGGGGTGCTCGCCGACGTGCTGCGGCGGGGCCGGGCGCGCGGCTGCGTCGACGTGGCCAGCGTCAAGGGCGGCCCGCGCCGCGAACTGGAGGCGCTCGGCCTGGACCTCACGTCCTACCTCGGCACGCACCCCATGTCCGGCCGGGAGAAGTCCGGCCCGCTGGCCGCCACCGCCGACCTCTTCGAGGGCCGCCCCTGGGTGCTCACCCCCACCCGGGACACCGACACCGAGGTGCTGAACCTCGCCCTGGAGCTGGTCTCGTTCTGCGGCGCCGTGCCCGTGGTGATGGACGCCGACGCCCACGACCGCGCCGTCGCCCTCGTCTCCCACATGCCCCACCTGGTCTCCGGCCTGGTCGCCGCCCGCCTGGAGCACGCCGACGAGGCCGCCGTACGGCTGTGCGGGCAGGGCATCCGCGACGTGACCCGGATCGCCGCCTCCGACCCGGCGATGTGGATCGACATCCTCTCCGCCAACCCCGGCCCGGTCGCCGACCTGCTCGGCGACGTCGCCGGCGACCTGGAGAAGACGGTACGGGCGCTGCGCGCGCTGCAGTCCGCCGACGAGGACAAGCGCCGCGAGGGCGCCGCCGGAGTCGAGGAGATGCTGCGCCGGGGCAACGCGGGGCAGGTCCGGGTCCCCGGCAAGCACGGCAGCGCCCCCCGGGTCTACGAGACCGTCGCCGTCCACATCGACGACCAGCCGGGCCAGCTCGCCCGCATCTTCGCGGACGCGGGACAGGCGGGCGTCAACATCGAGGACGTACGGATCGAGCACGCCACCGGGCAGCAGGCCGGCCTGGTGCAGCTCATGGTGGAGCCGAAGGCGGCCGCCGGGCTGACGGCCGCGCTGCGGGAGCGGGGCTGGGCGATCCGGCAGTGACCGCCGGCCGGGCCCCGAGGAGGCCGGTCGGAGGCGCGGTGGCAAGCCAGTAACCTGGTGCGGGGGGGCGCGCGTGCCCCCCCGTGACCCCCGTCACCCCCACCCCACCGCACCAGGAAGGTGTCCCCTCGTGGAAAACGGCGCCGCCCCGACCGCCCCGGCCGTGATTGTCGCCATCGACGGCCCCTCCGGCACGGGCAAGTCGAGCACGTCGAAGGCCGTCGCCGCGCAGCTCGGCCTCAGCTACCTGGACACCGGCGCCCAGTACCGGGCGATCACCTGGTGGATGGTGACCAACGGCATCGACACCGACGACCCGCGGGCCGTCGCGGCGGCCGCCGAGAAGCCCGAGATCCTCTCCGGCACCGACCCGGGGAACCCCACCATCACCGTCGACGGCGTGGACGTGGCCGGCCCGATCCGCGGCCAGGAGGTCACCTCCAAGGTCAGCGCGGTCAGCGCGGTCCCGGAGGTCCGGACCCGGATCACCGAGCTGCAGCGGGCGATCGCCGGCGCCGCGGTGACCGGCATCGTGGTCGAGGGCCGGGACATCGGCACCACCGTGCTGCCGGACGCCGACCTCAAGATCTTCCTCACCGCCTCCGCCGAGGCCCGTGCCGCCCGCCGCAGCGGCGAGCTGAAGGACGCCGACGTCAAGGCGACCCGGGAGGCGCTGATCAAGCGGGACGCGGCCGACGCCGGCCGGAAGACGTCGCCGCTCGCCAAGGCCGACGACGCCGTGGAGGTCGACACCACCGACCTCACCCTCCAGCAGGTCATCGAGTGTGTCGTCACCCTCGTCGAGGAGAAGCGGGCGGCCAAGTGACAGAGCCCTCCGAGCGGGGTGCCGAGGTCGGGCGGCGCATCGGCGTCGGTCTGATGTACGGGCTGTTCCGGCCGCGGGTGCTCGGCGCCTGGAAGGTGCCCGCCGCCGGCCCCGTGATCTTCGCCGTCAACCACGCGCACAACATAGACGGCCCGATGGTCATGGGCGTGGCCCCGCGGCCGACGCACTTCCTGATCAAGAAGGAAGCGTTCGTCGGCCCGCTGGACCCCTTCCTGACCGGCATCGGCCAGCTGAAGGTGGACCGCTCCGGCGCCGACCGCACGGCGATCACCCGGGCGCTGGACGTGCTGGCGGCCGGCGGCGCCCTCGGGATCTTCCCGGAGGGCACCCGGGGCGAGGGCGACTTCGCCGCGCTGCGCGCCGGGCTCGCGTACTTCGCGGTCCGCGGCGGGGCGCCGATCGTGCCGGTGGCCGTGCTGGGAAGTTCCGACCGGCCCGGACGGTTGATAAAGGCGCTGCCCCCGCTGCGCTCCCGCGTGGACGTCGTCTTCGGCGACCCCTTCGAGGCGGGCGACGGCAGCGGGCGGCGCACCCGCAAGGCGCTGGACGAGGCCACCGAGCGCATCCAGAAGCAGCTCACCGCGCACCTGGAAAACGCCAGGCGCCTCACCGGGCGCTAGGCAACACTTGAGTAGTGGATCACCCGGGACAGACAGGGTGGCCACCGATCACCACGATGAACGAGGTACGGACTTCATGAACGACGACATCCACTCCGAGGGCTCGGGCGAGGAGCACGACCACGGGGCGCTTGGCGACGCCGAGTACGAGCGGTTCATGGAGCTCGCCGCGGAAGAGGGCTTCGACATCGAGGACGTCGAGGGCGCGATCGAGGCGGCCGGGCACGGCCCGCTGCCTGTCCTCGCCGTCGTCGGCCGCCCCAATGTCGGCAAGTCGACCCTGGTCAACCGGATCATCGGCCGCCGCGAGGCGGTCGTCGAGGACAAGCCCGGCGTCACCCGCGACCGCGTCACCTACGAGGCCGAATGGGCCGGCCGCCGCTTCAAGGTCGTCGACACCGGCGGCTGGGAGCAGGACGTCCTCGGCATCGACGCCTCCGTCGCCGCGCAGGCCGAGTACGCCATCGAGGCCGCCGACGCGGTCGTCTTCGTGGTGGACGCCAAGGTCGGCGCCACCGACACCGACGAGGCGGTCGTACGGCTGCTGCGCAAGGCCGGCAAGCCGGTCGTGCTGTGCGCCAACAAGGTCGACGGCCCGAGCGGCGAGGCCGACGCGTCCTACCTGTGGTCGCTGGGCCTCGGCGAGCCGCACCCGGTCTCCGCGCTGCACGGCCGGGGCACCGGCGACATGCTGGACAAGGTCCTGGAGGCGCTGCCCGAGGCCCCGGAGCAGACCTTCGGCACGGCGGTCGGCGGCCCGCGCCGCATCGCCCTGATCGGCCGCCCGAACGTCGGCAAGTCCTCGCTGCTGAACAAGGTGGCGGGCGAGGAGCGCGTCGTCGTCAACGAGCTGGCCGGCACCACCCGCGACCCGGTCGACGAGCTGATCGAACTGGGCGGCGTGACCTGGAAGTTCGTCGACACCGCCGGTATCCGCAAGCGGGTCCACCTCCAGCAGGGCGCCGACTACTACGCCTCGCTGCGCACCGCCGCCGCCGTGGAGAAGGCGGAGGTCGCCGTCATCCTGCTGGACGCGTCCGAGAACATCTCGGTGCAGGACCAGCGGATCGTCACCATGGCCGTGGAGGCGGGCCGCGCGGTCGTCCTCGCCTTCAACAAGTGGGACACCCTCGACGAGGAGCGCCGCTACTACCTGGAGCGGGAGATCGAGACCGAGCTGGGCCAGGTCGCCTGGGCCCCGCGGGTCAACGTCTCGGCGCGCACCGGACGGCACATGGAGAAGCTGGTCCCCGCGATCGAAACGGCCCTGGCGGGCTGGGAGACCCGGGTGCCGACCGGCCGGCTGAACGCCTTCCTGGGCGAGCTGGTCGCCGCCCACCCGCACCCGGTGCGGGGCGGCAAGCAGCCGCGCATCCTGTTCGGCACGCAGGCGGGCACCAAGCCGCCGCGGTTCGTGCTGTTCGCGTCCGGGTTCATCGAGGCGGGCTACCGCCGGTTCATCGAGCGCCGGCTGCGCGAGGAGTTCAGCTTCGAGGGGACGCCGATCCATATCTCGGTGCGGGTGCGCGAGAAGCGCGGCGCGAAGAAGAAGTAGGCGCGGTGGGATGACCGCGACGGCAGTGTGAAGGGGGCTGACCCGGTCACCGGGTCAGCCCCCTTCACACTGCCCGCCGTCAGACGCCTCTGCGCGGGGCCGGCGGCAAGGCGGCCGGGACGTGGTGCATACCGAACCGGGCGCTGTGGGCCCCCGCGCTGTAGGCGCTGTACGAGCCCCTGCCCCGCTGGATGTACCGGAAGGAGACGAACCCCAGATGCTCCTCGCCGCTGCGGTCACCCGGCAGCGCGCGGAAGGACCTGACGTACTCGGCGTAGAGCGCGTCGTAGATCGGCGTGGCCGAGGGGCCGCCTTGGCGGTGGAAGGCGTCGTATGTGTGCACATTCGTGCAAACGACCCCGCGGCCGAAGAGATGCGGCTGAGCAGTGCGTCTTCGGGGCGCGGGGCCGTGGCGGGCGGGGCGGTGGTGTGACGGCCGGGCGTGCTGGGGGCGAGGGCGGGTGGGCGCGAGGACGTGGGGACGTGAGGGCGTGGGGACGTGAGGGGCCGGTGCGGAGGGTGCGAGGGGGGGGGCGGGGGTGCGGGGGTGCGCTCAGGTGCCGGCCAGCGGCAACGCCGCCGCGACCAGCCGTCCGCCCGCCGCGGCCTTGTCCAACGCGTCCCGCAGCAGGTCCTCGCGCGGCTGGCGCCCGATCGAGCCGACCGGCGCGGCGAACATCAGGACCTGCTGGTGCTTGTTGGCGGCGGTGCGCCAGCCCTCGGTCACCTGGAGCGGCTGGTGCGCCTGCCACCAGGCCACCGGCCGCCCGTCGTCCGCCCCCGGCTGGAGCACCGCGTGCAGCTGGCCCACGGCGAGCAGCACGGACCAGCCGTGCAGCACGGGCGGTACGGTGGCCAGCTCGGTGACCGGCATGAACCCCTGCTCGATCAGCAGCGGCAGGAACTCGTCGCCGGGACCGTTCGTGCCGGGCCGCACCACGGGCGCGGTCGGCTCCACGACCAGGGCCGGGTGCAGTTCCCCGGCGATCAGGACCAGTCCGCTGGTCACGCCGAGCACCGCCTGCTCGGGCACGGCTTTCTCCGGCTCCGGGGCACCGCCGAGCGGGCCGCCGCCGCTGATGGACTTCACGGCCCCCTGGAGCTGCTCCTCGGTCACCTTGACGACCTGCGAGGGCAGACAGCCGGCGTGGGCGAAGGCCAGGACGGCGGTCTCCTCCCCGATGAACAGCACGGTGCTGGTGCGCTCCTGCTCGCAGTCGCCCGGGGTGCGGCAGGACGTGCAGTCGTAACTGCCCGGGGCGGTCTCTCCGGCGAGCAGGCGGTCGGCTTCTTCGTCGCCGATCTCGGCGCGTACCTCGTCGCTGACGTCGAGCATGCGCGGCACGGGTGGCTCCCTCGGGATGCGATGCGTGGCAAAGCCGGGGGTACCCCCGGCCCGTGGTCCGGGTGGGTCCCCGGCTCATGCAGAAGACAACGGGCGATCTGTCGCGGGAGTCACGCCCGGCGGCGCAGGGAATCGACCGTCCGACGCGCACTGTCATATGCCGGACGGAATCCGGCACACCTCATCAACTCTTCTGCTGGGCAGGGGAGTTGACGCGGCGAGAGGGGTCGCGAGTCGCCTCGGTGACTGGTCGATAAATCAGGAAATCGGGGAATGAAGCGGGTGCCGGAAAATGTCGGTGCCCGAGGGGGTGTTCGAACTGATGTGCGTGGCGGGGTTCAGGACGGCTCGGAGCCGGCCTGGTGCCGCTTCGGCTCGGGCTGCGGGGCCTGCCCCGCGTACGCCGGATGGTGCAGGTCGAAGGCCGGCGACTCGGAGCGGATGCGGGGCAGCGCGGTGAAGTTGTGCCGGGGCGGCGGGCAGGAGGTCGCCCACTCCAAGGAGCGGCCGAAGCCCCAGGGGTCGTCGACGTCGACCTTCCGGCCGTACTTGGCGGTCTTCCAGACGTTGTAGAGGAACGGCAGCGTGGAGACGCCGAGCAGGAACGCGCCGATGGTGGAGAGCGTGTTCAGCGCGGTGAAGCCGTCGGCGGCGAGGTAGTCGGCGTACCGGCGGGGCATGCCCTCGGCGCCCAGCCAGTGCTGCACCAGGAAGGTGAGGTGGAAGCCGGTGAACAGCGTCCAGAAATGGATCTTGCCGAGCCGCTCGTCGAGCATCTTCCCGGTGAACTTGGGCCACCAGAAGGAGAAGCCGGCGAAGGTCGCGAAGACGACGGTGCCGAAGACGACGTAGTGGAAGTGGGCGACGACGAAGTAGGTGTCGCTGACGTGGAAGTCCAGCGGCGGCGAGGCCAGGATCACTCCGGTCAGCCCGCCGAACAGGAACGACACCAGGAAGCCCGTCGCCCACAGCATCGGCGTCTCGAAGGAGAGCGAGCCCTTGAGCATGGTGCCGGTCCAGTTGAAGAACTTCACCCCCGTCGGCACCGCGATCAGGAAGCTCAGGAAGGAGAAGAACGGCAGCAGCACCGCGCCCGTGACGAACATGTGGTGCGCCCACACCACCACCGACAGACCGGTGATTGCCATCGTCGCGGCCACCAGCGTCAGATAGCCGAACAGCGGCTTGCGGGCGAAGACCGGGATGATCTCGCTGATGATCCCGAAGAACGGCAGCGCGATGATGTACACCTCGGGATGGCCGAAGAACCAGAACAGGTGCTGCCACAGCAGCGCGCCGCCGTTGTCCGCGGCGAACACCTGGCTGCCGAACCGCCGGTCCGCCTCCAGGACCAGCAGCGCCGCCGCGAGCACCGGGAACGCCAGCAGGATCAGGATCGACGTGAACAGGGTGTTCCAGACGAAGATCGGCATCCGGAACATGGTCATGCCCGGGGCGCGCATCCCGATGATGGTGGTGAGGAAGTTGACCGCACCGAGGATCGTCCCGAACCCCGACAGCGCCAGCCCCATGATCCACAGGTCGGCGCCGATGCCGGGGGAGTGCGCCTGGCTGTTGAGCGGCGCGTAGGCGAACCAGCCGAAGGCGGCCGGGCCGCCGCTCACCAGCAGCGAACCGAGCACGATCAGGCCGCCGAAGAGGAAGAGCCAGTACGAGAGCATGTTCAGCCGCGGGAAGGCGACGTCGGGGGCGCCGATCTGGAGCGGCATCAGCTCGTTGGCGAAGCCCGCGAAGCTCGGGGTCGCGAACAGCAGCAGCATGATCGTGCCGTGCATCGTGAAGAGCTGGTTGAACTGCTGGTTGTCGACGAGCTGGAGCCCCGGCCGGGCCAGCTCGGCCCGCATCAGCAGGGCCATGACACCAGCGATCAGGAAGAACGCGAACGACGTGATCAGGTAGAGGTGGCCGATCTTCTTGTGGTCGGTGGTGGCCAGCCAGTCCACCACCACCCGGCCACGCCGCCGGGCGCGCACCGGCTCCGCCGTGGCCCCCAAGGTCTGCGTACCCATCGACCGCCGTCCCTCCGTCGTCGTCGCCTCACGGCCCCGCCGGTCCCTCCTCCGCGCCCACGCCATGATGCTCGCGCCGCCCGCCGGCCGACAGGGGGCGTACGACGGTGCTGCGCTCCGTGCCCGCACCGGACCGTGCCCGCTCGTGCCCGCCCGTGGCGGTCCGTGTCCGGACCGGGTTGCCCGGTGATTCATGTGCGTGCCGAGAACGCCGCCCGTGGCCGGAATGCGAGAGGGCGCCCAGGGGATTTCGTCCGGCCCTTTTCGCGCGGTTATTCGAAGAGCCGGGGCGGTGCGCGGGCGGACTCGCGGGAATTCCCCGCACAAGCTCCGCACAGGCCCTGGGCGGCCGTATGGAACCGCTCGTCCGGGTGACGGAGTTCGGCCAAAACGCAGAGCGTGATCTGTGACAGAAGTGTGACGGGAGACGGGTCGCGGACCGGTTACCGATCCGGGCTTCCCCGGCCGGGAACCAGGGCATAGCGTGGCCCCATGGCACCGATTCCGTCACCTTCGGGCGAACCCCAGGACAGTCCGGACGCATACCTCGGCCTCGGCCAGGACGCGGCCGAAGAGCGGGCGCGGGAGCGGGGATGGACGTCCGTGCGGTCCCTGCCGCCCGGCGCGATCATCACCATGGAGTACCGCGCGGGCCGGCTCAACTTCGAGGTGCGCGAGGGCCGCGTCACGCGGGCCTGGAAGGGCTGAGGAACGGCGCAGGCCCCGGTCTCCCACAGGAGGACCGGGGCCTGCGTGTGCGTACCGGGACGGTCAGCCGCCCGAGACGGGGCGGGCGGGCGAGGCCGTGCCCCGCGGATGGCGGTCGGAGTGCGGCGGGCGACGGCTGCCGGCCGGGGTGACCGGGGAGCGCTCCGCACGGGTGCTGTGCGGGCCCGGGGCCAGGTAGACCGGCGTCCGGGAGGAACGGGCCGTGGCGACCGGCTCGCGGGCCGGGGCGTCCTGGTCGGCGGCGGCCGGGGTGGGCGCCGCGGGAGGGGCCGCGGGCGCCGTCCGCCCGGGCCGGGCCGCCCAGCGGTCGCGCAGGCCGAGGATCAGGGACTCGGCACGGGCGATCAGCGGTTCGAACCAGGGCAGCGCCAGCAGGATCAGCAGCCCCGCGACCCAGCCGAGGATCACATCGCTCAGCCAGTGCGTACCGAGGTACACGGTGGACATCCCGACGCCCAGCGAGGTGACCGCGGACAGGGCGGACAGCCAGCGGCGGGCCCGGGGCGTGGAGGCCAGATAGGCCAGGATGCCCCAGGTCACCACGGCGTTGGCGGTGTGACCGCTCGGAAATATATCGCCGCCGGCCCACATCTCGTTGGCGCCGACCGTGGTCGCGTAGTGCGGTCCGAGCCGCCCCATGCCGTACTTGGCGGCGCCCACCGTCACGTTCAGCAGCAGCAGCGAGACGCCCAGCGCGAGCAGCGGACGCAGCGTGTGCTGCCGCCAGGAGCGCCAGCCGAGCCAGGCGGCGACCATCACGGCGGTGGGGCCGCGCTGGCCCAGCACCACGTAGTAGTCGACGAACGCGTGGATCTCCGACCACTGCTGGTACGGCCGGAAGAACATGACCTGCCAGTCGAGCCGGACCAGCCAGGAGGTGATCACCACGGCCCACACGATCGCGACGTAGAACGCGAGCGATCCGGCGAGCAACGCGATTCTGTGCCGGCTCATCTTCGGCACGTCGAGATGGACCGGCCGTTCCGGCTCCCGGTCCAGTCTCGCGAACACCCGGTCCAGACGGGTGAGGTTCCGTTCGGTACGCACCCAATCGACGTTACAGCGAGTGAGCTCGCATCTCCGACGAATCAACGGCTTTGTGATGACGATGTGATGTGGGATTCCTCTCAGGAACCGGTCCTAATTCCCTGGATTCGGCGGACCATGCCGATCGTGGCCTTCATTTCTTTTGATCATTCCAGGCGGCGGTTTTATCGTGCTTATGAATTCGTTCACCGAATGCTGGTGTGGAATTCTTCCGGTGCTCACCGAGGGTGTTCGCGGTGGGTCACGGCGGGCCGGAGCCGTTGAGCCAGAACGCCCCGTACAGCGCCGACGCCACGGCGATCCCGGCCACCACCGCGGCCGACCTGGCGGTGCGCGTCCGGGCGAGGGCCGCGGCGAGCGGCAGCAGCAGCGGGAAGGCGGGCAGCAGCAGCCGCGGCTTGGAGCCGAAATAGCCCGAGGCGCACAGGGCCAGTGCGGTGACGGTCCCCGTGTACACCAGCAGCGGCAGCGGCAGGCGCCGCCGTACGCCGGTGACGTACAGCCACACCACCAGGGCGACGCCGAGGACCAGCCCCGCGCCCGCCAGGGCCGACGGGAACGACGTGAACTTCTCGGCGGTGAAGCGGGCGAAGGCCCAGCCGCCGTCGAAGCCGTTGCGCCAGCCCGCCTGGACGTCCAGGTAGCCGAACGGGCCGCCGCCGGTGCGGTGGCCGACCCACAGGACGTACCCGGCGGCGCCCAGGGGTGCGAGCAGCATCCCGAACGCACACCGCGCGCCCTCCCCGGGGGCGCGTGCGGACGCGGGAGCGCCGTGCGCGGCGGCCGGGCCACGGGTTCGCACGAATGCCGCAACGCCGGCCGCCCACACCGCCGCCGCGACCGCGAGCCCCACCGGACGCGTCAGCCCGGCCGCCAGTGCCAGTGCCCCCGCCGTCACCCACCGGCCGGTGCCCACCGCGTACAGCGACCAGGCGGCCAGCGCCGTGAACAGCGACTCGCTGTACGCCATCGACTGCACGATCCCGACCGGCAGCACCGCCCACAGCAGCACCAGGCAGATCCCGGCGCGGCGGCCGTACACCTGGTCACCGACCGCGAAGATCCCCCAGGCCGCCGCGAGGGAGGCGAGCAGGCTCACCATGAAACCGGCGTCCGCGTGCGACAGCGGCGACACCGCCGCGCCGAGCCGCTCCAGCCAGGGGAGCAGCGGGAAGAAGGCCAGGTCGGAGTGGACGTCACCGTTCGGCAGCCGCACCTCGTGGCCGTAGCCGCCCGCAGCCACCCTGGAGTACCACAGGGAGTCCCAGCGGGCGGTCAGCAGCGAGTACGCGCTCTTGTCGCGCGCGGCGCTCCACAGGGCCAGGGCGACGAGGCCCAGGGCGCGGACGGCCGCGAAGCCGAGGAGTGCCGGGGCGGCCCGGCGCAGGGCACCCGGGCGGCCCGGCGCCGCGCGCGTCTTGAGATCGGTCACGGTCACGGGCTCGATTATCGGCGCGGGGCGGGGACCGCCTGCCGGGCGGTAGGGGCGGTAGGGACGGTACGGGCGGTACGGGCGGTCGGTACCGGCGGTGCCGGTGGGGGCAGTGGCGCACGCCACACCTGTGACCGGGACCGGTGAGAGCTGTGCCACGTGAGGCGCGCGTGGACTCGCGTACTCTGACGAGCCACTCGCCGTCGTCGCGCGGGCCGGAGACCACCGCTTCCTCCGGCCGAGTCGCGGGAGTTCCCCGCCCCGCGAGCCCGCCGCACGCGAGGGAACTGCTGGGAGGTACGTACATGTCCGGGACGACCGCGGCCGTCGCGTCGCCGCGCCGTCGGGCGGCCGGGGCCGGTGCCAACCGCTGGGTGGTCCTGGTCGTCCTCTGCGTCAGCCTGCTGCTCGTGGCGCTGGACGCCACCGTGCTGCACGTGGCGGTCCCCGCCGTCACCGAGGACCTCAGGCCCGGCGCGGTCGAACTGCTCTGGATCGTCGACGTCTACCCCCTGGTCTGCGCCTCGCTGCTGATCCTGTTCGGCACGCTGGGCGACCGGGTGGGCCGCAGGCGGATCCTGCTGCTGGGGTACGCGCTGTTCGGCGTCGCCTCGGCGCTCGCGGCCTGCGCCGACAGCGCCCAGGTGCTGATCGCGGCCCGCGCGCTGCTCGGCGTCGGCGGCGCGATGATCATGCCCGCGACGCTGTCGCTGCTGCGGGAGGTCTTCCCCGACCGGCGGGAGCGGGCCCTGGCCATCGGCGTGTGGAGCGCGGTCGCGGCCGTGGGCGCGGCGGTCGGACCGCTGCTCGGCGGCTTCCTCCTGGAGCACTTCTGGTGGGGCTCGGTCTTCCTGGTGAACATTCCGCTGATGCTGGTCAGCCTGCCGGTGGGGCGGCTGCTGCTGCCCGAGTCCAAGCCCGCGTCCGAAGGCGTGGGACAGGGGCCCTGGGACGTGGTCGGCGCGCTGCTGGCGGCGGCCGGGCTGTTCGGGGTGGTGCTGGGCGTCAAACGGCTCGGCGGCGGTGAGCCGGCGCTGAGCGCGGCCACGGTGGTGCCGCTGGCGGCGGGCGCCGCGCTGCTCGTGCTGTTCGTACGGCGGCAGCGGGGGCGGGCGCGTCCGCTGGTGGACCTGCGGATGTTCCGGCGGCCGGCGTTCAGTACGTCGGTGGGGTGCATCGTGCTGGCGATGCTCGCGCTGGTGGGGCTTGAGCTGATCGCGGCGCAGTACCTGCAGCTGGTGCTCGGGCTGTCGCCGCTGCAGACGGGGCTGCGGCTGCTGCCGCTGACCCTGGCGGCGATGGCGGCCGGGCTGGCGGGGGCGCGGATGCTGCGGCGGCTGGGGCCGCGCCGGATGGTGTGCTTCGGGTTCTGCCTGACCGCGGGGGCGGTGCTGCTGCTGACGGCGCTGGGCCGGGCCGACGCGTGGGCGCTGATGCTCGGCGGGTTCGTGCTGCTCGGGTTCGGCCTGGAGACCACGCTCTTCGGGGCGTACGAGTCGATGCTGAGCGAGGCGCCGGCGGAGCAGGCGGGCGGGGCGGCGGCGATCGGCGAGACCTCCTACCAGCTGGGCGCCGGGATCGGGATCGCGCTGCTCGGTACGGTGATGAACGCGGCGTACGCGCCCGGGCTGGCGCGTGTCGAGGGGGTCCCGGCGTCGGCGTCGGCGGCGGCGGGGCATTCGCTGGGGGAGGCGTACGAGGTCGCCGCGCGGCTCGGGGGGCCGGGCGGGGTGGCGCTGCGGTCGGCGGCGGAGGGGGCGTTCGTGCACGGGCTGCACGTGACGCTGGTGGTGAGTGCGGGGTTGTTGCTGGCGGGGGCGGGGATGGCGTTGCGGTTGCCCCGGGGGATGCGGTGTGAGGGGGCGGGGGTGCCCGCACCCCGGGACGCGGTGGAGTCGCGTGTCTCGGTGTGAGGGTCTTCCTCTCCCGCCCGCGCACCACTCGTTCGCTTACCGTCGGCGGGTGCGGCGGCTCTGGACGTGCGCCGCGAACGCACCGTAACGTCGGCCGGGAGCCGTGACTAGCAGTGCTAGTTAAATGTCCTGGAGGGAAGACCATGCCCGCGTTCGACCCCGCAGATCCTCTCGGCATCGACGACCTGCTCTCCCCGGAGGACCTCGCGGTGCGGGACACCGTGCGGTCCTGGGCCGCCGACCGCGTCCTGCCGTATGTCGCCGACTGGTACGAGCAGGGCGAGCTGCCCGGCATCCGGGAGCTGGCCCGCGAACTCGGCGGCATCGGGGCGCTCGGGATGTCGCTCACCGGGTACGGCTGCGCGGGCGCGAGCGCCGTGCAGTACGGGCTGGCCTGTCTGGAGCTGGAGGCCGCGGACTCCGGCATCCGCTCCCTGGTCTCCGTGCAGGGCTCCCTCGCCATGTACGCGATCCACCGCTTCGGCAGCGAGGAGCAGAAGCAGACCTGGCTGCCCCGGATGGCCGCCGGCGAGGTCATCGGCTGCTTCGGGCTCACCGAGCCCGACCACGGCTCCGACCCCGCCGCGATGCGCACGTACGCCGAGCGCGACGGCACCGACTGGGTGCTGAACGGCCGCAAGATGTGGATCACCAACGGGTCGGTGGCGGGTGTGGCCGTGGTGTGGGCGCGCACCGACGACGGCATCCGCGGGTTCCTCGTCCCCGCCGGCACCCCCGGTTTCTCCGCGCCCGAGATCAAGCACAAGTGGTCCCTGCGGGCCTCCGTCACCAGCGAACTCGTCCTCGACGACGTACGGCTGCCCGCCGACGCGGTGCTGCCGGAGGGCACGGGGCTGCGCGGGCCGCTCAGCTGCCTCACGCACGCCCGGTACGGGATCGTGTGGGGTGCCATGGGCGCGGCGCGCACCTGCTTCGAGACGGCGGTGGCGTACGCGAAGACGCGGGAGCAGTTCGGGCGGCCCATCGGCGGCTTCCAGCTCACCCAGGCCAAGCTCGCCGACATGGCGGTCGAGCTGCACAAGGGGATCCTGCTCGCCCATCACCTCGGGCGGCGCCTGGACGCGGGGAGCCTCCGTCCCGAGCAGGTCAGCTTCGGCAAGCTGAACAACGTACGGGAGGCGATCGAGATCTGCCGTACGGCGCGGACGGTGCTCGGCGCCAACGGGATCTCCCTGGAGTACCCCGTGATGCGGCACGCGACGAACCTGGAATCGGTGCTCACCTACGAGGGCACCGTCGAGATGCACCAGCTCGTGCTGGGCAAGGCGCTCACCGGACTCGACGCGTTCCGGTAAGGGCCGGGTGGAGCGCGGGGGGCAGGGCCGGCGGGGGCGGCCCTGCCTCAGCTCTGGTTGAAGAACCCGTCCGTGCGGTGCGCGGCCGGTTCGCCGTTGATGACCTGGGTGTCGGACGGGCTCAGCAGGAACACCCGGCTGGACACCCGCTCGATGGAGCCGCGCAGGCCGAAGATCAGCCCGGCCGCGAAGTCGACCACGCGCTTGGCGTCGCCGGCCTCCATGGCCGTGAGGTTCATGATGACCGGGACCCCGTCCCGGAACAGCTCGCCGATGGCGCGGGCGTCCCGGAAGCTGTCCGGGGTGACCGTGCCGATGCGGCGGCCCCTCTCCTCGGCCGTGTCCGAGGCCACCTTGACCCGGGGGTCCGTGACCCAGGCGTCCCCGGATTCGTTGCCCTCGGAGTAGTCGTCGTCGTAGTAGCGCTCGTCTTCGTTGTCGTCGACGAGGCCGAGCCACGCACTCGCCTTGCGTACCGATCCCATGGACGCCTCCTCTCAAGCGGTCTTTCGTGCTGTCCGCATCCCTATCGTCGTCCATGATGCGGACGTCGCGCCAAGTGGATAGACGCCGCGCGGGGGGTTTGTGACGGTACTGGTGCACAGCGAATCCGTCGAGAGTCCATGTGTCCCAAGGGTCGTTTCCCAAACGGCCCCTGACTATGAGTGAAATATGACTGTTCCTGGCGGACGGGTGAGCGGCGGGGCGTACGGGTGAACCCCGGCGGTCGGCCCGATGCCGCAGTTCAGCGTCGCGGAAGGGGCGGCCGGGGGCGGTGTCCGGGCGCCGCCGAACCCCTTGCCGGCACCGGCCGGGAGGGAATCCCGTCGGCCGGTGGACGGCACACTTGTGCGGATCGTGTGCCGCTTCGCGCGGGGAATACGGAGCGTCCGTACGGGATCATGCCCAAGTGGGACGGGCTGCTCATATCGGTGTTGACGAGGGCTCAGGCCGACGCGGCACGGACGCGCGCCGTACCGGTGTGAAAGGGTTGATCCATGACGACGACGGACCCGGCGGACGCGGAGCTGCGGTGGCGGCGGTGGCACGAGGACCGCGTGGCGGCGGTCTCCGCGCCCTACGGTCCGCTCGCGCTGACCGGCACCCACTGGCTGCCCGACCACCCCGACGGACGGCTTCCCGGCGTCCCGGGGCGCTGGACCGCGGACGCCGGCGGGGTGCTGCTGACCGCCGGGGCGGCCGACGGGCTGACCGTGGACGGCCGGCCCCTGGACGGTGAGGCGCGGCTCACGGCCGACGCGGGGCCGGTGGACGCGGCCCGGGTGGCGCTCGGCGAGCGGCGGCTGGTCGTGCTGGTCCGGGAGGGGGTGTGGGGGGTACGGGACTTCGACCCGGGGGCCGGGGCGCGGCGGGCGTTCCGGGGCATCGAGGTCACGCCGTACGACCCGCGCTGGTCGGTGCCCGGCCGCTTCACCCCGTACGCCGGCGGGCACCGCAGCGTGCGGGTGCCCAACGCCGACGGGCGCGAGCGCGGCCTCGGGCTCGGCGGGGAGGTGGCCTTCACCCTGGCCGGGCGGGAGCTGGCGCTCCAGGTGGCCGTCGAGGCGGACGGCTCGCTGTGGGCGGTGTTCGCGGACGCCACCAGCGGCCGGGGCAGTTACCGCTTCCGGTTCCTGTACCCGCCGGCGCCGGACGCCGACGGGCGGACCACGGTCGACCTCAACCGCGCGCAGCTGCCGCCGTGCGCCTTCGCCGACCACTTCGTCTGTCCCTTCCCGCCGCCGGGGAACACCCTCGGCGTCGGCGTCGAGGCGGGGGAGCGGCAGCTGCGCCGGGTGCGCTGAGTGAGGCGGCCGTACCGGTCGTACTAGTGGTGACGGCCGAAAGGCACCCTTGCGCCGACCGTTCGTTCGGCCGAATACTCCCACTCAGCGCTTGTCAGGGGCACGCCGTTTCCGGAATCCGGACATCCGGGGTCCCCTGGCTGCGCCTCACGGGCCCTGCGACCCCACGAACGGGCCCCCTACTTCCCCCGTGGAGGAACGAAAAGTGAGGATCAAGCGCACCACCCCCCGCAGCGGTATCACGAGACGCACCCGGCTGATCGCCGTCTCCACCGGCCTCGTGGCCGCCGCCGCGATCGCGGTCCCCAGCGCGACCGCGGCCGACACCCCCACCACCTTCAGCTCCGCCGAGCTCAAGAGCGCCAGCAACTCGGTGCTGAAGGCCGACGTCCCCGGCACCGCCTGGGCCGTCGACAGCAAGAGCGGCAAGGTCCTGGTCACCATCGACGAGACGGTGTCCCAGGCCGAGATCGCGAAGATCAAGGAGCAGGCCGGCGACAAGGCCGGCGCGCTCACGATCAAGCGCACCAACGGCACGTTCAACAAGCTGATCCAGGGCGGCGACGCCATCTACGCGGACAGCTGGCGCTGCTCCCTCGGCTTCAACGTCCAGAGCAGCAGCGGCACCCAGTACTTCCTGACCGCCGGGCACTGCACCGACGGCGCGGGCACCTGGTACTCCAACTCCGCGCGCACCACCGCCATCGGCACCACCGCGGGCTCCAGCTTCCCGACCAACGACTACGGCATCGTGCGGTACACCGGGTCCGTCTCCCGCCCCGGCACCGCCAACGGCGTGGACATCACCAGCGCCGGGACCCCGAGCGTGGGCACCACCGTCATCCGTGACGGTTCCACCACCGGTACCCACAGCGGCCGGGTCACCGCCCTCAACGCCACCGTGAACTACGGCAGCGGCGACATCGTCTACGGGCTGATCCAGACCACGGTCTGCGCCGAGCCCGGCGACTCCGGCGGCTCGCTCTACGGCAGCAACGGCACCGCGTACGGTCTGACCTCGGGCGGCAGCGGCGACTGCACCTCGGGCGGCACGACCTTCTTCCAGCCCGTCACGGAGGCCCTGAGCGCCTACGGCGTCAGCGTCTACTGATCCTCACCGATCCCGTTCCGGCGGGCGCGGCCGGCAGTACCGGGAGCCCCCGCACGGCAGTTGCCGTGCGGGGGCTCCCTTTTGCACGGAACCGGCGTTACCGTCGAAGAGCGCACAAAGAGCACTCGATGCGCCCACTTCGGACCCTGGGGGCCGTGATGGTCGAGGAGCTGATGGCGGCGGGAGCGGCGGCCGCGTCCGCGGCGGCGGTCTACGCGATGGCCGCGGTGCGGGTCGTCAAGCAGTACGAGCGGGGTGTGGTGTTCCGGCTCGGCCGGCTCCGGCCGCAGGTGCGCGGCCCCGGCCTCACCCTGGTCGTGCCGTTCGTGGACCGGCTGCACAAGGTCAATCTCCAGATCGTGACGATGCCGGTCCCCGCCCAGGAGGGCATCACCCGGGACAACGTGACCGTGCGGGTCGACGCGGTCGTCTACTTCAAGGTCGTGGACGCGGCCGACGCCCTGGTGCAGGTGGAGGACTACCGCTTCGCGGTCTCGCAGATGGCGCAGACCTCGCTGCGCTCCATCATCGGCAAGAGCGACCTGGACGACCTGCTGTCCAACCGGGAGAAGCTCAACCAGGGCCTGGAGCTGATGATCGACAGCCCGGCCATCGGGTGGGGCGTGCAGATCGACCGCGTCGAGATCAAGGACGTCTCCCTGCCCGAGACCATGAAGCGCTCGATGGCCCGGCAGGCCGAGGCCGACCGGGAGCGGCGGGCCCGGGTCATCAACGCCGACGCCGAGCTCCAGGCGTCGAAGAAGCTGTCCGAGGCGGCCAAGGAGATGTCGGAGACACCGGCCGCGTTGCAGCTGCGCCTGTTGCAGACGGTGGTGGCGGTCGCCGCCGAGAAGAACTCCACGCTCGTCCTGCCCTTCCCGGTGGAACTGCTGCGGTTCCTGGAGCGGGCGCAGCAGCCGGTCCCGCCGGAGGCCGCGCGGAGCGGGCCATCGCGCGTAGATGCACACCAGGACGGCGGAGCACAAGAGGTGGAATCCAGACAGGACTAGACCTCACGCTCCGCTGACGGGTTCCTCGCCCGGAGTGTTTGCTCTGCGAATTTTCCCTGGACCGGGAGCAAAGGGTGGAGGCCGCGTGTCCGCGCTGGAGTTGTCGTGCGCACGTCTCGAAGTCGACCTTGTGTGCGACCTGTGCCGTTCGGAAGAGTAAGCGCTCGTCAACCGGCCTTCCGGTCCGCGAGGTCCCCACAACCCCACGGGCCGACCCCCCACAGGAGGACATGAGTTGAAGCACCGACGCATACCCAGGCGGCGGGCAGCCGTGGCAGGCGCGGGCATCGTCGCGCTGGTCGCCACGGGAGTCACGTTCCAGAGCGCGAACGCCAGTGAGACCCCGGCGTCCGCCACCCCCGAGACCCTGTCGGCCACCGCGGCCGGAAAGCTCGCCTCCACCCTGCTCGGCGACCTCGGCGCCGACGCCGCGGGCACCTACTACGACGCCCGGACCGAGAGCCTGGTGGTCAACGTCCTCGACGACGCCGCCGCGCGGACCGTCGAGGAGGCCGGCGCCACGGCGAGAATCGTCGAGAACTCGCTCGCCGACCTGAAGAGCGCGCGCACCACCCTCGAGCGGGACGCCCGTGTCCCGGGCACCTCCTGGGTGACCGACCCGACCACCAACAAGGTCGTCGTCACCGCCGACCGCACGGTCTCGAAGGCCGAGTGGGCCAAGCTCACCGAGGTGGTCGACGGGCTCGGCGCCACGGCCGAGCTGAAGCGGACGAAGGGGGAGTACAAGCCCTTCGTCGCGGGCGGCGACGCCATCACGGGCGGCGGCGGGCGCTGCTCGCTCGGCTTCAACGTCACCAAGGGCGGCGAGCCGTACTTCCTGACCGCCGGCCACTGCACCGAGTCCATCACCTCGTGGTCGGACTCGTCCGGCACCGTCATCGGGGAGAACGAGGTCTCCAGCTTCCCCGGCGACGACTACGGCCTGGTCAAGTACACCGCCGACGTGGACCACCCGAGCGAGGTCAACCTCTACGACGGCTCGGCGCAGTCCATCTCGGACGCCGCCGAGGCCACCGTCGGCATGCGGGTGACCCGCAGCGGCTCCACCACCCAGGTGCACGACGGCACGGTCACCGGCCTGGACGCCACCGTGAACTACGGCAACGGCGACATCGTCGACGGCCTCGTCCAGACCGACGTCTGCGCCGAACCCGGCGACAGCGGCGGCTCCCTCTTCTCCGGCTCCAGCGCGATCGGCCTCACCTCCGGCGGCAGCGGCGACTGCACCTCCGGCGGGGAGACCTTCTTCCAGCCGGTGACGGAGGCGCTGTCGGCCACGGGCACCGAGATCGGCTGACCCGCGGGCTCTTGTGAGGTCCCGCCCCGCGCGCGAGGGGCGGGACCTTTCCGTTTCCGGGCCGGGTTCAGCCGGCCCGCGTCGGCAGTTCCGCCCCCGGCCGTCGCCGGCGCGGCACCGCCGCCAGCATCGTGATCACCGTCCCCGCCACCGCCCAGGCCCACAGCACCAGCAGCGGGAGGGTCAGGTCGTTGCTCCTGAAGTAGGCGACCGAGCGGGCCGCCCAGGTGCCGGCGCCCGGCGGCAGCGCCGGGCCGATCGCCTTCCAGAACGGCGGCAGCATCGGCAGCGGGAAGGCGCCGCCCGCGCTCGGGTTGCCCGCGATCACCACCAGCAGGATCGCCAGCCCGATGCCGACGACCCCGAAGAGCCCCTGGAGCGCGAGCGTGGCGGCGCCGACCGCGAAGGTGACCAGGGCGCCCAGCCCCCACAGGTCGACCACGCTGCCGGGCAGCGCCCCCAGGACCGGCCCGATGATCACCGCCCCGCCCAGCCCGCCGGCGATCGCGACCAGCGCCATCACGATCAGCCGGATCGCCGCGCGGCGCGGGTTGGCCGGCCGGGCGCCGGTGCTGATGGCGAGGATCGAGGCGCACAGATAGCCCCCGACGCACCAGCCGACGACCAGGTAGAAGGACGACAGCCCGTCGAAGTCCCGCGCCGAGGCCGGGGCCACGTCGACGGTCTCCACGGTCCGCCGCTCGGCCCGTTCCGCCTCGGTGACGAGGCGCTCCAGGGTGGTGGCGAGCGCGGTGCCGCCGCCGGAGGCGACCAGCAGCGTGTCCCGGGTGCCGCGCGGGTCCACGATCAGGGCGCCGTCGATCTCCCGGTCCATGATCTTCTTCCGGGCGTCCGCCGCGTCGGTCACCGGGCGCGGGTCCAGCGGCGTGCCGGGCAGCCGTGCGAGGCGGGCCGCCGTCCGCCCGGCCGCGTCCTCGGGCGCGACCACCCCGAAGGGCACGTCCTTCGCCCTCGGATCGTGCAGCGCGCCGACATAGGAGGCGATGAACAGCAGCTGGAGCGCGAGCACGCCGAGCACGAGCAGCGTGGCCCGCGGGGTGACCGCGTCCTTCACCTCATCCAGGAACGATCCGTTCCGGTCGCCGGTGCCGCCTGAGGTGTGCGCCATGCCCCCACGGTCCCGTCCGGAGGGTGTTTGCGCAGGTGGGACGGGGCCGAACGGATGTCGTACACACATTCGAAGATGGAGGTATGGTGGGGGTGAGGTTGTTGGAACAGACGTTCGACAGAGGGTCGGAAGGTCACCAGTGCGGGAGGTGCGTGTGCCGGGTTTCACGCATCTGCGCACCGTCTCCGGGTTCTCCCTGCGCTACGGCGCCTCCCACCCGGAGCGGCTGGCCGAGCGCGCCGCCGAACGGGGCATGGACGCCCTCGCCCTCACCGACCGCGACACCCTCGCGGGCACGGTCCGCTTCGCCAAGGCGTGCGCGAAGGCGGGCGTCCGCCCCCTGTTCGGCGCGGACCTGGCGGTGGCACCGCCCGCCCCGGCGCCGGAGCGCGGCGACACCTCCGTACGCCGGGACCGGCGCCGTACCCCTGTGCGCGGCGGCGCCTTCGTCGACGAGTCGGCTCCGCGCGTCACCTTCCTCGCCCGCGACGGTGCCCGCGGCTGGGCCGGCCTGTGCGCGCTGGTCTCCGCCGCGCACCGCGGCCCCGGGACCCCGCTCCTGTCCTGGGCCGACAACCACGCCGACGGCCTGACCGTGCTGCTCGGCCCCGACTCCGACGTCGGCCGCGCCCTCGCCGCCGGCCGCCCCGACCGCGCCGCCAGGCTCCTCGCCCCCTGGCGGGAGGTGTACGGCGACGCCCTGCGCCTGGAGGCCGTCTGGCACGGCCGCACCGGCACCGGTCCCGGCTCCCTGCGCCAGGCCGCCCGCACCGTCGGCTTCGCCGCCGAACAGGGCGTACGCCCCGTCCTGACCAACGCCGTGCGGTACGCCGACCCCGGCCAGGGCCCGGTCGCCGACGTGCTGGACGCGGCCCGCCGCCTGGTCCCGGTCGGCGCGGCCGGGGAACTGGACTCCGGTCAGGCGTGGCTCAAGGACGCGAGCGCCATGGCGCACGCCGCCGAGCGGATCGTCGAGGCCGCGGGCTTTGGGCGCGAGGCCGCGCACCGCCTGCTGGAGCAGACCCGGGCGACGGCCGCCGCCTGCCTGGTCGACCCCGAGGACGACCTCGGCATGGGCGCCGTCCACTTCCCCGAACCGCACCTGGTCGGCGCGGGCCGCCGCACCGCCCAGCGGACGCTCGCCTCCCGGGCGGCGGCGGGGATGATCCGCAAGGGGTACGAGCGGCGGCGCGGATACTGGGAGCGGATGCACCACGAGCTGGACATCATCGCCCACCACGGCTTCGCCTCGTACTTCCTCACCGTCGCCCAAGTGGTCGACGACGTACGGGACATGGGCATCCGGGTTGCCGCGCGCGGCTCCGGCGCGGGCTCCCTCGTCAACCACCTCCTCGGTATCGCGCACGCCGACCCGGTCGAGCACGGGCTGCTGATGGAGCGCTTCCTGTCCAAGGAGCGGGTCGTCCTGCCCGACATCGACATCGACGTGGAGTCCGCGCGCCGCCTGGAGGTCTACCGGGCGATCATCGGCCGGTTCGGCACCGAGCGGGTCGCGACGGTCGCGATGCCGGAGACGTACCGCGTCCGGCACGCCGTCCGCGACGTCGGCGCCGCCCTGTCCATGGACCCCGCCGAGATCGACCGGGTCGCCAAGTCCTTCCCGCACATCCGCGCCCGCGACGCCCGCGCGGCCCTGGCCGAACTGCCCGAGCTGAAGGAACTGGCGGGCGAGCAGGAGAAGTACGGACGGCTCTGGGAACTGGTCGAGGCCCTCGACGCCCTCCCGCGCGGCGTCGCCATGCACCCCTGCGGCGTCCTCCTCTCCGACGCCTCCCTGCTCTCCCGTACGCCGGTCATGCCGACCAGCGGCGAGGGGTTCCCGATGGCCCAGTTCGACAAGGACGACGTGGAGGACCTCGGACTGCTCAAACTGGACGTGCTGGGCGTGCGGATGCAGTCGGCGATGGCGCACGCGGTCGCCGAGGTGGAGCGGGCGTCGGGGGAGCGGGTCGACCTGGACGCGGTCCCGGACGGCGATCCGGCGACGTACGAGCTGATCCGCTCCACCGAGACGCTGGGCTGCTTCCAGATCGAGTCGCCGGGCCAGCGGGACCTGGTGGGGCGCCTCCAGCCGTCGACCTTCCACGACCTGGTCGTGGACATCTCCCTCTTCCGCCCCGGCCCGGTCGCCGCCGACATGGTGCGGCCGTTCATCGAGGCCCGGCACGGGCGCGCCCCGGTGCGCTACCCGCACGAGGACCTGACGGAGGCGTTGGAGAGCACGTACGGGGTCGTCGTCTTCCACGAGCAGGTCATCGACATCATCGCGGTCATGACCGGCTGCGGGCGCGGCGAGGCCGACCGGGTGCGGCGCGGGCTGTCCGACCCCCAGTCGCAGGGACGGATCAAGGTCTGGTTCGCGCAGCACGCCGCGGCCAACGGGTACGACGCGGAGACCATCGGGCGGACCTGGGAGATCGTCGAGGCGTTCGGCTCGTACGGCTTCTGCAAGGCGCACGCGGTCGCCTTCGCGGTGCCGACGTACCAGTCGGCGTGGCTGAAGGCCCACCACCCGGCCGCCTTCTACGCCGGGCTGCTCACCCACGACCCCGGCATGTACCCCAAACGGCTGCTGCTGGCGGACGCGCGGCGGCGCGGGGTGCCGATCCTGCCGCTGGACGTGAACAAGTCGGGGGTCGCCCACCGGATCGAACTGGTGTCCGGTTCGAGGAGGTGGGGGCTGCGGCTGGCCCTGCTGGACGTGCACGGCATCAGCGAGGCCGAGGCGGAGCGGATCGCCGCCGGGCAGCCGTACGCCTCCCTGCTCGACTTCTGGGAACGCGCCCGCCCCAGCCGCCCGCTCGCCGGGCGCCTCGCGCAGGTCGGCGCGCTGGACGCGTTCGGCGCCAACCGCCGCGACCTGCAACTGCACCTGACCGAACTGCACCGGGGGGCCCGCGCCGGACGAGGGGATCAGCTCCCCCTGTCCGGCGGCCGGAAGACGGCGTCGGCCGGGCTGCCCGACCTCACCTCGGCGGAGAAGCTCAGTGCCGAGCTGGGCGTGCTGTCGATGGACGCCTCGCGCAATCTGATGGACGACCACCGCCGCTTCCTCGACGAGCTGGGCGTGGTCTCGGCGCGGCGGCTGCGCGAGGCCCGGCACGGGCAGACGGTGCTGGTCGCGGGCGCCAAGGCGGCCACCCAGACGCCGCCGATCCGCTCCGGCCGCCGGGTCATCTTCTCCACCCTGGACGACGGCACCGGCCTGGTCGACCTCGCCTTCTTCGACGACTCCCACGACGCCTGCGCGCACACCGTCTTCCACTCCTGGCTGCTGCTGGTGCGCGGGGTGGTGCAGCGGCGCGGGCCGCGCAGCTACGGCGTGGTGGGCGCCGCCGCCTGGAACCTGGCCGAGCTGCTGGAGGTGCGGCGGGAGGAGGGCCTGGAGGGGGTCGCGGCCCGGCTGGCCGGGGGGACCCAGGGGGATGCCCCCGGGGACGGCCCGGCCCGGCGCCGCCTGGCCGGCTCGGACGGCCGGCCCGCGCCGGCCGGCTCCGCCGCCCAGGACGAGATGGAGCGGCGGCGGACCGTCCGCATGCCCACGGGGTACGAGATGCACCCCTGGGCCGATCTGCGCCCCGCGGGCGAAGGGCCCGCGGTGGGAAGGAAGTTGTGGCACCAGAGTCCGGGGAGTGCGGGATGACCATCCTCTGCGTACGTTTCCAGCTGCCGCCCATGTACGAGGCGGCCCTGCCGGGGCTGCTCGGTCTGCTGGAGGAGTTCACGCCGGTCGTCGAGGCCCTGCCGCCGGACGGGGCACTGGCCGATCTGCGCGGCGCCGAACGGTACTTCGGGCGCGACGCCGTGGAACTGGCCTCGGTGATCCGCGTCCGCGCCCTCGCGCTGCACGGCGTGGACTGCGCGATCGGCCTCGGGCCGGGCCCGATGCTGGCCCGCATGGCGCTGCGTCAGGCCCGGCCGGGAGCGGTCCGCGCGGTGCCGGGGGAGGAGGCGGGGGAGTTCCTCGCCGGACGCCCGGTCGCCGAGCTGCCCGGCGTCGGCCGGGCCACCGCCCGCACCCTGTGCGAGTACGGCCTCGACACCCTCGGCCGGGTCGCCGCCGCGCCCTTGTCCACCCTCCAGCGCCTGGTCGGCGCGAAGACGGGCCGCGAACTGCACGAGAAGGCGAACGGCATCGACCGGAGCCGCGTCGTCCCCAACGGCGTCTCCCGCTCCCTCGCCGCCGACCGCCCCTTCCCCCGCGACGAACTCGACCCCGCCCGGCACCGCCGCGCCCTGCTCTCGGCCGCCGGGGAACTGGGCTCCCGGCTGCGCGCCGTCGACAAGATCTGCCGCACCCTGACCCTCACGGTCCGCTACGCCGACCGGTCGGCCACCACCCGCACCCGCACCCTGCGCGAACCGACCGCCCACTCGGCGTCTCTCACTCGGGTCGCCTACGAGATGTACGAGGCGCTCGGCCTCCAGCGTGCCCGGGTCCGCGCGATCACCCTGCGCGCCGAGGGCCTCGCCCCCGCCGAACAGGCGTCCCACCAGCTCACCTTCGACCCGGTGGACGAGAAGGTCCGCCGCGTCGAGGAGGCCGCGGACCGCGCGCGAGCGAGGTTCGGCCCCCGGGCGGTGATGCCGGGGGCGCTGGCGGCGTAGCTCCCCCGGCAGGTCAGCGGCCGGAGCGGCTGCCGTGGGCCGTGCGGCGGCGGGCCGAGGCGAAGAGGGTGGCCGCGCCGAGGGCCAGGGCGGCCGCTCCGCCGACCGCGAGGTACGGGGTGGTGCTGTCCCCGCCGGTCTCGGCGAGGTTCGTGGCGCCGCCCGCGGCCGTGAGCCGGCTGCCCTCCCCGGCGGCCTCCGTCGCCTCGGCCGTGGGGGTCGGGTCGGTCGTGGTGGTGGCATCCTGGTCGCCGTGTCCGTGGTGCTCGACCGTCGACTTGTCGGCTCCGGCCTCGATCTGCTCGTCGGAGGGGGCGGAGGCGGTGGGGGCGGCGGCGGGTTCGGCGGCGGCCGGTTCGGTGTCCGTGGTGTCCTCGCCCTGCGGGGCGGTCGTGCCGCCGAAGGTGACGTCCGAGCAGGAGTAGAACGCCTCCGGGCTGTCCGAGCGCTGCCAGACGGCGTACAGCAGGTGCTGGCCGGTGCGCTCGGGGAGGCTGCCGGAGAAGGTGTAGAAGCCGTCGGCGGCGACCGGGTCGGTGACCGTCGCCACCGGGGCGGACAGGTCGAGGTCGTCCCAGGCCAGCGGCTGGGCCGGGTCGTAGCCGTCCTTGGTGATGTAGACGGTGAAGGTGCCCTTGTGCTGGGCCGTCACGCGGTACTTGAAGGTGTACGAGCCGCTGCTCACGCCGGTGGCCGGCCAGTCGGCGCGGGCCAGGTCCAGCCCCTTGAACTCGTCGTTGTTCGCGCTGCACAGCTTGCCGTCCGGGATCAACTGCTGGTGCTGCCCGGCCGCGTTGCCGATGCGGATGCCGTTCCAGTCGTAGAGGGCCTGGGTGCCGCCGGCCGCGACCGCCGCCTTGCACGCCGCCGAGTCGGGGTTCTCGGGCCCCTCGGCGTAGCACTGCGAGACCCGGCTGACCGGGTCGCCCATCGTGCCGTGCGCGGACGCGGGCGCGGCCGTCAGCACGGTCAGGGCGAGGGGGAGGACGCCTGCGGCGGCGACGGTGGCGACGGCGGCGGCTCTGCGGGGTGCGGGCATGGCGAACTCCTCGGGAACGGTTTCTTCTGGGAAAGGCGGTCCGGAACCTGTGGGGGGTGCCAGCACGCTAGCCCCGGAAAACCGTGGAAACGCCTGCTGGAGGCCGACGGCGGGGATCCTTATGGTCGCGTTAAGGGGGTGCTCAGGCTGGGCTCAGGTAGCTACCGTCGGCGGCGTGATCATGACCGACGAGACGATCAGACCGGCCGACGCCCGTGACGTGCCCGCGGTGGCGGCCGTCACCGACGCCGCCTACCGGCCGTACCTCCCGCGCATCGGCGTGGTGCCGGCTCCCATGGAGGCCGATCACGCGGCGGACGTGGCCGCGGGGAAGGTGTTCGTCACGGGTGAGCCGGTGGTGGGGCTGGTGGTGGTCGAGGCGTTCGCCGACCACCTGTTCCTGGAGAGCGTCGCCGTCCACCCCGACGCCCGCGGCGGGGGCGTCGGGCGGCGGCTGCTCACGTTCGTGGAGGCACGCGCGCGTGCGCTGGGCCTGCCCGAGGTCAGGCTCTACACCAACGCGATGATGTGGGAGAACCAGAAGCTGTATCCGCGGTACGGCTACGAGGTCGTGGAGCGCCGGGTGGACGGGCCCTACGACCGCGTCCACTACCGCAAGCGGCTGCCCCGGCGGACCCCCTGAGCGGCCCCGGCTCAGGCGTCCGGCCACCAGGTGCGGGCGATGTCCTCGCGGATCTCGGGCCGGCCGGCACGGCGCGCGTCGGCCTCCTCCCGGATCCGGCGGGCGTCCGTCTTCTTCTTCGGGTCCAGGGGCTTGTGCACGGTCACACGGCGCATGGCTGCCTCCTCACGGATCCACCGGGTTCCGCGATCTCACGGGGGCAGACCCTTTTCGCGAGAGTTCCTCATCGGTGCGGATCTGTCAGTGGCCACTGTCACGATTCGACTGTCAGTGGCGGGTGTCACCCTTGGGGCATGTCATACGAGAGTGACGGACCGACTCCGCCACGTGTCGACTGGGACGCCGAGGCCGCCCGTTTCGACGCCGAGCCGGACCACGGGCTGCGCGACCCCAGGGTGCGCCGCGCCTGGGCCGACCGGATGCGTTCCTGGCTGCCCGCGCGGTCGGCCGACGTCCTCGACCTGGGGTGCGGCACGGGCAGCCTCGCGCTCCTCGCGGCCGAGCGGGGACACCGGGTCACGGGCGTCGACCTGTCCCCGGCGATGCTGGAGCGGGCCCGGGCCAAACTGGCCGGGCGTGACGCCCGGTTCCTGACCGGTGACGCCTCGGCGCCGCCCGTGGGGGAGCGGCGCTTCGACGTCGTCCTGGCCCGGCACGTCCTGTGGACGCTGCCCGGCCCCGGCCGGGTGCTGCGGCACTGGCGGGGGCTGCTGCGTCCGGGCGGGCGGCTGGTCCTCGTCGAGGGCGTGTGGGGGAGAGTGGCGCCGGTCGGCATATCCGCCGACCGGCTCACCGGTCTCCTCGCGCCGCTCGCCGGGCAGGTGCGCGTGGAGCCGCTGTCGGACGATCCGCTGCTGTGGGGGAAGGAGGTGGCCGACGAGCGGTACGCGGTCGTGGTCGCCTTCTAAGACAGCACGGGCCCGAAACCGCCCGTACGGGCGAGCCGTTCCAGGTCGGCCAGTGCGGCGACGGCGGCGGCAGCGGCGGGCGGGTCCCGGTCCGTCAGGCCGCTCTCGGCGAACTCGTCCTCGTCCAGCCGGCGTACGTCCGTGCCGTCCGCGGAGCGCCACAGGTCCAGGTCGAGGTCCTCGACGACCAGCTCGGCGCCGGTGCGCACGGCCGGGCGGGTGATGTCGCAGTACCAGCCCTTCAGGGCGCCCGTTCCCGCGCGGACCTCCTTCACCGAGTACCAGCGGTCGCGCCAGTAGTGCTCGGTGAAGACGTCCCCGGGCTCGAACCGTACGAAGCCGAAGTCCCGGACGCCGGCGCCGGCCCACGGGGCGCGGACGGTGATCCGGGTGCCGTCGTCGCCCAGCAGCACGGCCCGGTAACGGATCTTCGTACGGCCGCCCTTGACCAGGACCACGTCCACCGCACCGCCCGTCTCCCCTGCGTACTCAGCCGAGTTCACGGACATACCGCACCTCCGTCGCGCAGACCTCGTACCCGAACCACTTGTTGACGGCCAGCATCGGGCCGTTGCCGGTGTCGTTGCCCGTGAACGCCTCCGTGCACCCGGCCGCGCGGGCGCGGTGCAGGGAGGCGTTCTTGACCAGCTTGGCCAGGCCCCGGCCGCGGTGGGCACGGGCCGTGCCGGTCATCGCCGTGGCGTACCGGCCGCCGCCGTCCGTGTAGGCCGCGGTGAAGGCGGCGGGACGGCCGTCGACGACCGCGACGGTGGTCAGGGCGAGGTCCAGCAGCGGGTGCCGCCAGGTCTCCGTGAGCCAGGCCTCGTAGTCGGCCAACGCCGTGTCGACGTCGCCCGGTTCGTCCGTCGTCGTCTCCGCGTCCAGCTCGAACAGGGGGCGGGGGTCGTCCGCGTAGTCGGCGGCGGGGCGCAGTTCGACGCCCGGGGGAGGGGACTGGAGCGGGGGCAGGCCGCCGCCGGCCAGGTCCAGGCGGAGGAAGTGGGCCGAGCGTCCGGCGCGGTAGCCGCGCCGTTCGGCGAAGGCCCGGTTGCCCGGCGCGTCCAGCACCCAGGCGAGCAGCCGCGTCGCCCCCTCGGCCGTCAGGTACTCCTCGGCCGCCCGTGCCAGCAGCCCGCCGGCGCCGCGCCGCGGCCGGTCCGGACGTACGTAGATGTTGAGGTACGCCTGCCCCGGCACCGGGCTCTCGTGGACCAGGCCGACCTGGGCCGTGCCGATCACCTCGCCGTCCTCCTCCGCGACCAGGGAGCGGGCCCGCGTGTCCGGATGGGTGTGGGTGAGGTGGTGGACGACGGCGTCCGGCGTCCAGAGGACGAACGGCAGGGCCAGGTGACGGACGAGGGCGAACTCCTCGACGTCCGACCGGACGTCGAGGCGCAGATCGCGTACGGAGACGGTCATGTGCGTGCACGCTACGGCGGGACACGGTCGGCCGCCTCTCATTTTCCGCCGGGTACGGGACAATCGTGCCCGTGACCCTGAAGATCCACATCGACGACGGTGCCGCGCCCTACGAGCAGGTGCGCGCGCAGATCTCCGAGCAGGCCCGGGAGGGTGTGCTGCCGGTCGGGTACCGGCTGCCCACCGTGCGCGGTCTGGCCGAGACCCTCGGGCTGGCCGCGAACACGGTCGCCAAGGCGTACCGGGCGCTGGAGGCGGACGGGGTGATCGAGACGCGGGGCCGCAACGGGACGTTCGTCGCCGCGGCGGGGGCGGCGGCGCAGCGGGAGCTGGCCGCGGCGGCGCAGGAGTTCGTTGCGCGGGCCCGGCGGCTGGGAGCTTCGGAGGAGGACGCGGTGGCTGCCGTGCGGGATGCCCTGCGGGCGGCGTTCGGGGGGTGAGCGCCTGCCCTGCGGGCGGTGTTCGGGGGTGAGCGCCGCGCCGTTTCCGGCCGCGGGTGCGTGGTGGTCGCCCCCGCTCCGCCCCGCGTCCCCGGGACCGTGTCACGCGGGGGCGGAGCGGGGACGAACCCGGTTCAGGGCGCCGGCAGGCGCTCCGGTACGCGGGTGACCCGCAGCCCCGCCGCCCCCGCCAGCCGCGCGAACGCCACCGCGTCCCGGACGGCCGCCGCGTGCGGGTCGTTGTTGAAGTAGGCGTACACGTCCGCCTCCGGAGGCCAGGTCGCCGCGATCCGGCGGACCCAGGCCGCGAGGGCACGCCGGCCGTAGCGCGGCCAGGCCGCCGCCCGCCCCTGGTGGAAGCGGACGTACCCCCAGCCGGCCGTACGCCACAGCGGGGTCACCGGGCGGGACAGCACGTCGGCCCAGCACAGCGCGGCGCCCCGGGAGCACAGCACCTCGCCCACCTCCGGCGTCCACCAGGAGTCGTGCCGGGGCTCCACGGCCACCCGGGTGCCGGCCGGGAAACGGGCGAGGCAGGCGTCCAGCAGCGCGGGGTCGGCGCGCAGGGTGGGCGGCAGCTGGAGGAGGACCGGACCGAGGCGGTCGCCGAGCCCGGCGGCGCGGCTCATCAGCCGGTGCACCGGCTCCTCCGGCTCCCGCAGCCGCTTGACGTGGGTCAGGAACCGGCTCGCCTTCACCGCGACGACGAAGTCCGCCGGGACCCGCTCCCGCCACGCCTCGAAGGTCTCCCGCTCCGGCAGCCGGTAGAAGGCGTTGTTCACCTCGACGGTGGCGAAGCCCGCCGCGTACTCCTCCAGCCACAGCCGCACCGGCAGCCCGGACGGGTAGAGGACGTCCCGCCAGTCCCGGTACTGCCAGCCGGACGTGCCGACGAACAGGGTCATGACCCCATTAGAGAGGACGAACGGGGTCATGACCTCATCAGAGGTACAGCCCCGCGTCCGCGCCCTCCCGCGGCTCCGGCAGCGCGGTCGGGGACGTGCCCCGGCGCAGCGCGTACAGCTCCGCCAGCGTCGCGCCCTCGCGGCCGACGCCCTCCTCCGTGCCGAGCCAGCCCACCGCCTCCGACCGGGTGAGCGGGCCGACCTCGATGCGGGCCAGACAGCGCCCGGGGCGGACCACGGCGGGGTGCAGCCGCTCCAGGTCCTCGTTGGTCGTCACGCCGACCAGCACGTTGCGGCCCTGGCCGAGCAGGCCGTCGGTGAGGTTGAGCAGCCGGGACAGGGCCTGCCCGGCGGTGTGCTTGGCCTCGCCGCGGATCAGTTCGTCGCAGTCCTCCAGGAGCAGCAGCCGCCAGCGGTCCTTGCCCGCCGCGTCCTCCTCGCCGATGGCGATGTCCATCAGGTAGCCGACGTCGGAGAAGAGCCGCTCGGGGTCGAGGACGCAGTCCACCTGGCACCAGTCCCGCCAGGACCGCGCCAGGGTGCGCAGCGCGGAGGTCTTGCCGGTGCCCGGCGGACCGTGCAGCAGGAGCAGGCGCCCCGCGATGTCCTCGGGGCCGGTCTTCATCAGGCGGTCCATCGCGTCCGCGACCGGCGCCGTGTAGTTGGGCCGCACCTCCTCCCACGTACCGGCGGAGATCTGCCGGGTGGTGCGGTGCGGGCCGCGGCGCGGGGAGACGTACCAGAACCCCATCGTCACGTTCTCCGGCTGCGGCTCCGGCTCGTCGGCCGCGCCGTCGGTGGCCTCGCCGAGCACCTTCTCGGCCAGGTCGGCGCTGGTCGCTGTCACCGTGACGTCGGCGCCCCGGTTCCAGCGGGAGACCAGCAGCGTCCAGCCGTCGCCCTCGGCCAGCGTCGCGCTGCGGTCGCCGTCGCGGGCGGCGCGCAGCACCGTGGCGCCGGGCGGCAGCAGCGTCGCGCCGGAGCGCACCCGGTCGATGTTGGCCGCGTGCGAGAAAGGCTGCTCGCCCGTCGCGAAGCGGCCGAGGAACAGCGCGTCGACGACGTCGGTCGGGGAGTCGCTGTCGTCGACGTGGAGCCGGATCGGCAGCGCGTCGTGCGGGTTGACTGACATGCCGCCATGATCCGGCACGGGGGCGGCGCGTGCATCCGGTTTCCCGGCGGACGCGCCGCCCCGGCGCTCAGCGGTCCGCGCCGGCGAAGGACCTCCCGCGCACCTGCCGCGCCCGGCGGACCACCGCGTACCCCTTGGTGAGCGCCCGGTCCCGGGCGAAGGTACGGGCGATCGCCCGGCCCTCGACCAGCCGCGCGAACTCCTCCGCCCCGGTGCTGCGGCGCACCGTCACCCGGCGCAGGGCGTACGGCCCCTGGGCGCGCCGGGCCAGCCCGTTGCCCACCGCCAGCGCCTGCGCGTACCCCGTCTCGCGCACCGCCGCCCGCACCCGGCGGTCGGAGTAGCCGTAGGGGTAGGCGAAGGAGACCGGCGCCGTGCCGACCTGGTCGGTGACGATCTCCTTGCAGTGGATCAGCTCGTGCCGCAGGTCCCCGGCGTGCAGCTGGTCGAGCTGCGGGTGGGTGTGGCTGTGCCCGCCGATCTCCACGCCGGCGCCCGCCAGTTCGCGCACCTGGTCCCAGTCGAGCATGGTGTCCAGGGCGCCCCCGGTGTCGTACGGGCCGCGCAGCCAGCCGGTGGAGACGAACAGCGTGGCCGGGAAGCCGTGCTTGGCCAGCACCGGCAGGGCGTGGCGGTGCACGCCCTCGTAGCCGTCGTCGAAGGTGACGAGCACCGGCCGGGCGGGCAGCGGGCGGCCCGAGCGCCAGGCCGCGGCCAGCTCGGCGGTGGTGAGCGGAGTGAGCCCGCGGTCCGCCACCACCGCCATCTGCTCCGCGAACGCCTCCGGGGTCACCGACAGCGCGCGCGTCGCGTCGTTCGGTTCCGCGGCGACGGCGTGGTACATGAGGATCGGCACGCGCGGATCGTCACTCATGCGTGCCCCTCCCGGTCCTCCACGCGTGTCCCTCCCGGTCCTCGTGCACGCCGTCCCCGACCGGTGCCGACGGGCCGATCGGCGCCGACGAGAACGTCACCGCGCCCCGCCGCGCCCGCATGCTGCCCACCACGTAGCCGCCCGCCGCCGTGAGCACCCCGGCGACGATGGCGCCCGCCCGGCCCGCGCCGCCCGGCCGGGCCAGCACCGCGTCCCGCAGCCCGCGCACCACTCCGGCGGGCAGCACGCGGGAGGCGTACCGCCGTTCCGACTCCAGCCCCTTGTCCGCGCCGACGCTGCGCGCCACCAGCGCCTTGGACAGGCCCTCGGCGTAGGTGCGGGTGCGGAAGTAGGCGAAGTGCTCGCGGGGGGCGGGCACCCGGTGGTGGATGACCGCCCGGTCGTCGATCAGCAGCACGGCGTCCGGCCGGGCCCGGGTGAGCCGGATGCACAGCTCCGTCTCCTCGCAGCCCAGCGGGCGTTTGTCGCCGTCCCGTCCGATGCCGGTGGCGAAACCGCCGGCCGCGTCGAACGCCTCGCGCCGGAAGGAGGCGTTGCCGCCGAGGACGTTGCGCACCCGGACCCGGCCGGGCGGCAGGCCGCGGTAGGTGCAGCCCACCACCCAGTCGAACTCCTCGGGGAACCAGACGGGCCGGCGCCCCGACGCCCAGACCGGCACCGTGCGCCCGCCGACCGCCATGACGCTCGGGTCGTCGTACGCCCCGGCGAAGTGCAGCAGCCAGTCGCGCTCGGCCACGGCGTCGTCGTCGAGGAAGGCGATCACCCCGCCGCGCGCGGCGGCGATGCCGGTGTTGCGGCCCGCGGACAGCCCGCGGGGGCCCGCGTTGGCGAGCACCCGCACGTCCCCGGCTTCCTTGTACTCCTGGCCCAGCCGGTCCCGCAGCGCCTCGTTGTGGTCGACGACCAGCAGCGTCTCCAGGGCCGGGCGGGACTGCGCCCGCACCGAGGCGACCGCCGCGAGGATGTCCTCCCAGCGGTCCTCGGTGTAGGCGCAGATCACCACGGAGATGTCCGGAGCGCTCACACCTTCCCCCGGACCGTGCCGAGCACCGGCGACCGGTCGCGGCTGCCGCGCAGCTCACGCCGGTTGGAGCGCTCCTGGAGGATGACTCTCAGCACCCGCAGCCCGTCCCGCACCGCCCGCAGGTTGCTGACGCCGTGGATGCGCAGGTACTCGTGGCTGGGTATCTCCTGGACCTTCAGGCCGGCCTTGACGACCCGGATGTTCATCAGGGTCTCGACCTCGAAGCCGGTGCAGTCCAGCTCGATCTTGTCCAGGCAGTGCCGCCAGAACGCGTTGTAGCCGTAGCACAGGTCGGTGTAGCGGGCGCCGAACTTGCGGTTGACGACCGCGCACAGCGCGGCGTTGCCCATCTTGCGGATGAAGGTCATGTCGTCGGTGCCGCCGCCGTTGGCGAAGCGGGAGCCCTTGGCGAAGTCGGCGCCGGAGACGAGGGCGGAGACGTAACTGACGATCTCCTGCCCGTCGGCCGAGCCGTCGGCGTCGACCATCACGATGATGTCGCCGGTGCACGCCTGGAAGCCGGTGATCAGCGCGTCCCCCTTGCCCTTGCCGCGCTGCTCCACCACCTTGACGTCCGGCCACAGTTCACGGGCGACGGCGACGGTGTCGTCCGTGGAGTTGCCGTCCACCAGGACGACCTCGTGTATCCAGTCGGGCAGTGTCTTGAAGACGTACGGCAGGTTCTCCGCCTCGTTCATCGCCGGTATGACCACGCTCACCGGCGGCGCGATGGCCAGATGCGAGGAGATCGGACGGTACTTCGTGGCGCCCGTCGGGTCGTTGCCGGTGGCCGGCGGCTGCAGAACTGAGCTCATGAGTCTGGTCCCTCTCGTCCGGCGGACCGCCCGCCCCGGGGGCGGTCCGGCTGTGTGTCCGGTTCGAAAGGGGGGTTGGTCCCACCCACGGCACGGCGTCCACAACGCTCCGTGCACGCCAGTGAGCTGGCGAAACTGGCCGGCCCCGGAAAACGGCAGCCGACCGCGCGGCACGACCGGCTCGGCTGGTGGATCGGTCACCGAGCACGGCACCCCCCTACCGCGCCCCGCCCGGACCGTCGCGGTCTTGAGCCCTCCCCTGGCCGCTTGCTGACGGTACCGATGCGGGTGAGATGTATGACGGTATTGACGATTGAACCCGTATGGCAAGGCCTGGAACGAGCCCTCACGTTTTTGTTGGTTTGCCTGTCATGCAGCGGCCTCAATGTCGCGCAGACCGGCGTAAATCGTCAAGACGGCCTCCTGTCGGCACCTCGTTCGGGTCATTTTTGGCATGAGCACTTCCTGTCAACACGCGTAGCTGTTACCACGGTTGTGGCAGAGAACCTGCTGAGAACCTGCTAAAGGGAGGTTCCATGAGACGTTCCCGACTTGTCGGATACCTGAGTTCCGTACTCCTCGCCGTCTGTGCCGGCCTCACCGGGGCGGCCACCGCGCAGGCCGCCGAATCGGCCGCCGCCACCGGCTACGTGGCCCTCGGCGACTCCTACTCCTCCGGCGTGGGGGCCGGCAGCTACACCGCCGAGAGCGGCGACTGCAAGCGCAGCACCCTGGCCCACCCCCAGCTCTGGGCCGACGCCAACTCACCCTCGTCCTTCGACTTCACCGCCTGCTCCGGCGCCCGTACGGGTGATGTCGTCGCCGGACAGCTCGGTCCCCTCAGCTCCGCCACCGGCCTGGTCTCCATCAGCGTCGGCGGCAACGACGCCGGTTTCGCCGACGTCATGACGACCTGTGTGCTCCAGTCCGACAGCGGCTGCCTCTCGCGGATCGCCACCGCGCGGGCCTACGTCGACTCCACGCTGCCCGGCAACCTGAACACCGTCTACTCCGCGATCCGCGGCAAGGCCCCCAACGCCCATGTCGTGGTCCTCGGTTACCCCCGCTTCTACCGGCTCGGCACCACCTGCCTCGGCCTGTCCGAGACCAAGCGGAAGGCGATCAACGACGCCTCCGACCACCTGAACACCGTGATCTCCCAGCGCGCCGCCGCGTACGGCTACACCTTCGCCGACGTCCGCACCACCTTCACCGGCCACGAGATCTGCTCCGGCAGTTCCTGGCTGCACAGCGTCAACTGGCTCAACATCGGCGAGTCCTACCACCCGACGGCCGCGGGCCAGTCGGGCGGCTACCTGCCGGCCCTGAACAGCGCCGCCTGACCCGCCGTCCCGTCAGGGACGGTACGGGGAAGCGGAAGGCGAGGGGGAGGTCCCGTGCGTCGGGCTCTCCCCCTCGCACGTCACCGAGAACGGCACCGGGTCCGAGGCGGCGTCCACCGGCTCCCGCACCTCCACGCCGATCTCGCTCTCGACCGTGCCGCTCCCGCCGTAGGCCGTCACGACCACCGAGTCCTGCCGCTCCCGGTCGCCGCCCGCCGGGAAGGACAGCGTCTTCCAGCCGTGCCCGGACAGCGCGCCGTCCGGCGTCACCCAGCGGTAGACGACCTCCGCCGGCAGCCGCTCCACCCGGAACGTCGCCGTGAACGCCGGCGCCTCCGCCTCGGGCGGCGGACAGGTCCCCGCGTACTCGGTACGCGAACCCGTCACCCCGACCTCGACCGACTGCGGCGGAGCCGGCGAGGTCTCCGGACCGCCTTCGTCGCCGTTCCCCTCGCCGCCGGTTCCCGTGCTCGGGGCCGGTTCGGCCCCGCCGGTCTCCGACGCCTCCGGCGAACTCGCCCGTGTCCCCCCGCCCGGCCCCTGGGACGTCCCCGCCTTCCCGCCGCCGCCGTCGTCGTCCCGGTCCAGCAGCACGTACGTCAGTCCCGCCAGCGCCAGTACGAGCACGGCGAGCCCGGCGGCCAGGGCGACGGCCGCGCGGCGGCGGGGCGCGGTGCCGGTCGTGGCCGTGCCGTCGGGGCCCGGTGCCGGTGTGGCCCGGGTGACGGGCGGCGGCGGTCCGAACGCCGAGGAAGCCGCGACGGTCGGCGTGTACGTGGGGGCGACCGGCACCGTCTCCGTGCCCGGGACGCCGCCCGCGGCGACCGTCCGCAGATCCCGCTCGGCCCGGTCGGCGGGCAGCCGCTCGGCCGGGTCCTTGCGCAGCAGCCCTTCGACGACGGGGGCCAGCGGCCCGGCCCGGCGCGGCGGCGGCACCTCCTCGTCCACGATGGCGCGCAGGGTGCTCAGCGGCGTGTCCCGCCGGAACGGGGAGAAGCCCTCGACCGCCGCGTACAGCAGCACGCCCAGCGACCACAGGTCGGACTCCGGGCCCGGCGTGCGGCCCAGCGCCCGCTCCGGGGCGAGGAACTCCGGGGAGCCGACGACCTCCCCGGTCATCGTCAGCGCGGGGGTGCCCTCGACCACGGCGATCCCGAAGTCGGTGAGCACCACCCGCCCGTCGTTCGCCAGCAGCACGTTGCCCGGTTTCACGTCCCGGTGCAGCACCCCCGCCTCGTGCGCGGCCCGCAGCGCGGCCAGCACCTCGGCGCCGACGCCCGCGGCCCGCCGGGGAGTCAGCGGTCCCTCGGCCTCCAGCAGATCGGCCAGGGACAGGCCGCGGACCAGTTCCATCACGATCCAGGGCCGGCCGTCGTCGGTGGCCACGTCGTAGACGGTGACCACGTCGGGATGGCTGACGCGCGCGGCGGCCCATGCCTCCCGCTCCAGCCGGGTGTACATCCGCTCCACGTCACCGGCCGGCAGACCGGCCGGGGCGCGCACCTCCTTGACGGCGACCTCGCGGCGCAGCACCTCGTCGCGGGCGCGCCACACGGTCCCCATGCCGCCCTCGCCGAGCGGGGACAGGAGACGGTAGCGGCCGGCGATCACACGCTCGCCGCCGGGTTCCTCGAACACCGGCGCCCCCCAGGAGTCTCGTACGGGTCTCGCGCGTCTCGTGTGATGTCTGCCCAGAAGCGGCGCGGTCAAGTGCCGTCGGCGGCTCTTCGCCGCCGTCCCGTCTCCTTCCGGCCGGCGAGGGGCGCGCGGTCGTGACGTCGGACGGGCGGGACGTCCCGCCGGGCGACCGCGTGCACCGGCCGGGGCTCGTGCGCCCCGGCACGCAACCACGCTCCCCGGGGCTCTCCGACGGCGACACGCCCGCCGCGCCCGCGACCTCGGCCGATCCGCGTCAGCACGGGGCGTGACCGTAGGACCCGGCGGGGGCTCCCCCCGGCACACCGGCCGCCCGATTGTCCAACTCGCCCTGGAAACTCTCGGATTCGAAGAGTAATCGGCAACGCCCTTGTGGGGTAGGCGACTCCTGCCACCGCGATACACGAGAGCCCCGCGGGGGAGATAGGGTTAGCCTGCCCGGGCCGGGTGGACTCGTTACGGGTGGGGAGTGACATGGAACAGATAACAGTGCGCAGCAGGGCCAGGGTCCCTGCGATCACCTGCGGGAGCAGCGCGACCAGTTCGCGTCTGGACCGCCATCTCGCGGTGCTCGGCGGTCCCGCCGTGCCCCAGCGTGAGACGGTCGAGGCGACCTCGCTGATGCGGGAGCTGATCGCGCGGGAGCCCGCGCGTGAGCACAGCGCCAGGCGTGCCCGGGTCCGCCGGGTCTCGCTCTTCGCGCCACTGCGCCGACTGCGTCGTTCGCTGTTCGGCGGCAGCTGAAGCCCGCGCTCGAACGGTCACACCACCCGGCGTCGCACACCCGTCGTCCGCCATCCCCACGGCACACGGTGCCGCTCCGGTGTGTTCCCGAGCGCGGGCCCTCCCGTTCCCGCCCCGCGCCGCCCCGAGGCCGACTCCGTCCACCGGCACGAGCAGTTGCCCACCTCGGCCCCGAAGACCCCTGCCTCCCGCCTGAGGCAAGGGGCTCAGCGTGCGCCGCGCGCGTACCGGCGTACGGCGAGCGGCACGAAGACCGCCAGCAGCACCGCGCACCACGCCAGTGACCCCGCGACCGGGTGCGCCACCGGCCAGGCGGCGCCCCCGGGCACGGGGGCGTTGCCGAACAGGTCCCGCAGGGCCGTCGTCACCGCGCTGACCGGGTTCCACTCGGCGACCGTCCGCAGGCCGCCCGGCAGCCCCTCGGCCGGGATGTAGGCGCTGGACAGCAGCGGCAGCAGGAAGGTCGCGCCGCCGAGCTGGCCGGCCGCCTCCTCGTTCCGGGTGAGCAGGCCCAGGAAGATCCCGGCCCACACGCACGTACCGCACTACGTACGGTGTACGTAACCAAGATGGTGGCCGAGGTGATGACCGATGGCGGGCCGAGTGGCCGTACCCGAAGTGATCTGGGCGCGCCCCGAGCGCACCGGCCGCGGACCGAGGCCCGGCCACACCCGCGCCGACATCGCGGCCGCCGCGGTCCGGCTCGCGGACGCCGGGGGGCTGGACGCGGTCTCCATGCGGCACGTCGCGGCCGAGCTGGGCTGCGGCACCATGTCGCTGTACAACTACGTCCCCCGCAAGGAGGACCTGCACGAGCTGATGGTGGACGCCGTCAGCGGGGAGCACGTGCGGTGGGAGCCGACGGGGGACTGGCGGGCGGACATGTTCCGCGTGGCGCGCGACACCCGGGCGCTGATGCACGCCCACCCCTGGCTGCCGCGCCTGATGTCCCCGGTCTACGGCTTCAGCCCCAACGCCCTGCGCTACCTGGAGCACTGCCTGGCCTGCCTGGACCCGCTGGAGGAGTCCTACGGCACCAAGATGCAGCTGATCGCGCTGGTGAACGGCGTGGTGACGACCTACGTCAGCAACGAACCGGCCACCGCCGAGCGCGCCCGCTCCCTGCCCTGGTCCCCCGAGGAGGAGCAGCGGGTACGGATCGCCTACCTCGGTTCCCAGATCGCCGGCGGCGCCTACCCGCGGCTGGCGGCGGCCTTCACCGAGGACGCCGGGCCGATCGACCTGGAGGCGGTGTTCGAGGAAGCGCTGCGGCGGGTGCTGAACGGATTCGGGTGACCCTCGCGGCGCCTCACAGGAGGGCGAGCTGGCCCTCGGGGCCTTCCTCGCGGCCGTCCAGCACGGAGGCCGGCGCGCGGGCCGGGCGGGGGACCGGGAGGACACCCGCCGCGCGCAGGTCGCCCGCGGTGACCGGGTCGGTCACCGTGAACCCGGCCCGCTCGGCGCGGACTTCGGCCAGCAGGGCCAGTACGGTGATCAGCTCCAGCAGCTCCGACGTCCAGGTCTGCGGCCAGCCGGCCGGCCGGATCGCGGACAGCGTGCCCGGCTCGCCCTCGGCGGTGCGCGCCGCGCACCACTGCTCCAGCACCCGTACCCCGCCCGCCTCGAAGTCCCAGGCCTCCGGCGGCACCGGCGAGATCCGGCCCTCGTCGAGGTACAGGGCCTCCTCGCCCCGGTCGTAGCGCGGGGCCGACGGGCGCGGCGGCAGCGGGGCGCGGACGTACGGGCGGCGACCGCCGGGCAGCTTGGGGCGCTCGCCGTCGCGCCGCAGCAGCCACAGCGCGCGGCGGCCCAGCCGGACACCGTGCTCCCAGAGGCCGGGGTCCGAGGTGAGTGGAACCGCCCCGTCCGCGCGCACCGCCGTCAACGCCCAGGCCAGCACGTCCAGCGGGGCGGGCCGGATGCCCAGCCGGGCCGTGAGGTGGTCCAGCAGGCCCGGGGCCAGGTTCGGTTCCGTGCCGCCGGGGCGGCGGTAGAGCGGGCGGACCCGGCCGGGACCGAACAGCGGGAGCAGCGAGGTGGCCAGCAGCGCGCCCGGAGCGTGGGGCGTGCCGGGCGGCTCGACGACGAAGACCTGGTGCGCGTCCGCCACCCGCCACAGCTCGGGGCGGGCCGCGTCGATCAGCCGGTGGTCGGGGATCAGCCACTGTTCGTCGAACGGCGCGCGCAGCACCCGTACCGGCTCCGGGCACGGCCCCGAGGCCCGCTCCAGCCGCTCCGTGCCCGCCGCGACCCCCGGCAGCTGCGCGACCGCGGTACGCGGCGAGCGGGCCCGCGTCGGCTCGAACAGGGTCGCGCGGTCCGGCCCGTCGGCCTTCATCAGGGCGTCCCAACGGGCTTTCAGGGACGCCGCGTCGGGCGCCGTCGGCCAGCCCCGGCCGAGCCGGGGCGGTGCGACGGACCACGGCATGAGGTCCGCCAGCGGCGGAGCGTCGTCGTGCCTCACGCTGGGCATCGTACGACGGCCGCCGTCCGGCTCAGGTGGCGTCCAGGGTGACGCTAAACGAGAAACGGTCGCCCCGGTAGTGGATGACCGCCACGTCCAGGACCCGCCCCGCCGGGTCCCGGGTGACGCCCGTGTAGTGCAGGATCGGGCTGAGCAGCGGGACGTCGAGGAGCCGGGCCGTCTCGGGGTCCGCGAGCCGCGCCTCCACCGTGTCCGTGATCCGGCCGATCGCCACGCCCACCACGTCCCGCAGCACCTTCGTCATCGGCAGCCGGGCGAGGTCGTCCGGGTCGACACGGGCGGCGAGTTCCGGACGGACCCAGTTGCGCGCGTGGTTGGTCGGCTCGCCGGTCTCCGCGTCGCGGCGCAGCCGGTGGTACGTCGCCACCTCGGCCAGGTCCGGGAAGCAGTCGGCGAACCCGGCGGGCACCGGACCGGTTCCGTGCGCCAGCAACTCCCCGCGCATCCCCGACTGCTGGGCCACGATCGCGTCCACCGAGCCCAGCAGCCGCACCGGGGCGGTCCGTACCGCGTGCGGCTCGATGAAGGTGCCGCGCCGGCGGTGCCGGGTGATCAGTCCCTCCTCCTCCAGCTCCTTCAGCGCCTGCCGCATGGTGAGCACGCTGACGCCGTAGTGCCCGGCGAGCCGTTCCTCGGTGGGCAGGCGCAGCGGGTCGTGCGGGGCGCGGCCGAGTATGGAGGCCCGCAGCGACTGCGACACCTGGTACCACAGCGGCAGCTTGCGGTTGAGGACGAGGGAGTCCGGGGCGAAGGCCGTGGACGGCGTGGACCCGGTCGGCATGGACCCGGTCGGCGTGGACCCGGACGGCGTGGACGTGGACGTCATGGACGGAAGTGTCGCTCCAGCCCCCGCCATACGTCGTCGTACCCCTGTTGGAGATGGGGCGCCCCGGCCGCGGCGGGCGTCAGCGTCACCGGCCACCGCGTCTCGAACATGAACGCCAGCCCGTCGTCGAGCTTCTGCGGGCGCAGCTCGGCCGCGCTCGCCCGGTCGAACGTCTCCCGGTCCGGGCCGTGCGCCGACATCATGGGGTGCAGCGAGCCGCCGCCCGGCACGAAGCCCCCCTCACCGGCGGCCTTGGCGTCGTAGGCGCCCTCGATCAGCCCCATGTACTCGCTCATCACGTTGCGGTGGAAGTACGGCGGCCGGAAGGTGTCCTCGCCCACCAGCCAGCGCGGCACGAAGGCGACGAAGTCGACGCCCGCGAGGCCGGGGGTGTCGGACGGGGAGGTGAGCACGGTGAAGACCGACGGGTCGGGGTGGTCGTAGGTGATCGACCCGAGGGCGTTGAAGCGGCGCAGGTCGTAGACGTACGGGACCAGGTTGCCGTGCCAGGCGACGACGTCGAGCGGGGAGTGGTCGTAGACCGCCGTCCAGAGGTTGCCGCAGTACTTGCTGACCACCTCCGCCGGGCCCTCGACATCCTCGTACGCCGCCACCGGGGCGTGGAAGTCCCTCGGGTTCGCCAGCCCGTTGGCGCCGATCGGGCCGAGGTCGGGGAGGCGGAAGGGGGCGCCGTAGTTCTCGCAGACGTAGCCGCGGGCGGTGGCGTCCAGCAGCTCCACGCGGAACCGCACCCCGCGCGGGACCAGCGCGATGTGCCCCGGCTCGGCGGCCAGCACCCCGAACTCCGTGCGCAGCAGCAGGCCGCCGCGCTCCGGGACGATCAGCAGTTCGCCGTCGGCGTCGCTGAACACCCGGTCCATGCCGGCGGTGGCGTGGTAGAGGTGCACGGCCATGCCGGTGCGCTGCGTCGCGTCGCCGTTGCCACCGAGGGTCCACAGGCCCGCCAGGAAGTCCGTGCCGGCGGGCGGCGCGGGGAGCGGGTCCCAGCGCAGCCGGTTGGGATCGGGGACGGACTCGGTGAACGGCGCGGTGCGCAGCGCGCCGTTGTCCGCCCGGGTGAACGCCGGGTGCGCGGCCGACGGGCGGATGCGGTACAGCCACGAGCGCCGGTTGTGCGCCCTCGGCTCGGTGAACGCCGTGCCGCTCAGCTGCTCCGCGTACAGGCCGAGCGGGGCCCGCTGCGGCGAGTTGCGGCCCTCCGGCAGGGCGCCCGGCACGGCCTCGGAGCTGTGCTCGTTGCCGAAGCCGGTCAGGTGGGCCGGGCCGGCGGCGGTCTTCCGTGCGTCCGCGCTCATGATCGCTCCCTCGCAGATCCCGTCGCGAGCCGATTCCTCTGGGGAACCGTAGGATTCGGGGCCGCCGGTGCGCAAGAGGTCCTCGGGGTGGTCCGGGACCCGTCCTGCGAGGGGATGCTGACGCGGCTGGTCGGGTGCCGTCCTCCGGGAGGGCCCGGCCGGCCGGGCGCGCGTTCTCCTCGTCCCCGCGGGGCTCGCCCCCGCTTCCCGAAGCGGCCGGAGCGGCCGGCGCGGTACGGCGGACCCCGGTTCACCGGACCGGGGCGAGCAGGCATCATGAACGGCGTGCCCCATGCGACCTCGCTCCGCCGTGCCCCCGTCCAGCGGCGCAGTGCCGAACGGCTGACCCGCATCCTCGACGCCTGCGCCGACCTCCTCGACGAGGTCGGCTACGAGGAGCTGACCACCCGCGCCGTCGCCCAGCGGGCCGGCGTCCCCATCGGCTCGGTGTACCGCTTCTTCGGCAACAAGCGGCAGATGGCGGACGCGCTGGCCCAGCGCAACCTGGAGCGCTTCACGCAGCGCGTGACCGAGCGCCTGGAGCGGGCCGGCGACGGCGGCTGGCGCACGGCGCTGGACACGGTCCTCGACGAGTACCTGGCGATGAAGCGGACCGCGCCCGGCTTCTGTCTGGTCGACTTCGGCAACCAGATACCGGTCGGCGACCGCCAGGCCGCGCCCAACCACCGCGTCGCCGACCGCCTCACCGAGCTGCTCGCCGGCTCCCTCGACCGCCGCCCCGACGACGATCTGCGCCGGGTCTTCCTCGTCGCCGTGGAGACCGCCGACACCCTGGTCCAGCTCGCCTTCCGGGTCGCGCCGGACGGCGACGGGAAGATCATCGACGAGGCGCGGGAACTGCTGCGGGCGTATCTGGCGCGCGTGCTCGACTGATCCCGACGGAGGTCACCACGGCGCAAGCGTCCCGTCCCGGGGCGGGAACGCGCCGGACGGCCCGTCGGCCAGGTTTCCCCGCCACCCCTCCCCGGCATGCCTACCGGTCGGTATGCTCGGCCTCGGTCCCATGCCCTGCCGGCGCCCGTGCTCATGCTCATGCCCCGCCCGCGCGCCACCGCCGTCGCCTCCCGGGAGGACCCGTGACCCGCACCGCCCTGCGTATCTGCCCCTTGTGCGAGGCCACCTGCGGCCTGACCCTGACCGTCGAGGGCTCCCGCGTCACCGCCGCCCGCGGTGACCGCGACGATGTCTTCAGCCGTGGGTTCATCTGTCCCAAGGGCGCCTCCTTCGGCGCTCTCGACGCCGACCCGGACCGTCTCCGGGTGCCCCTGGTGCGGCGCGGCGGTGAGCTGCGCGAGGCGAGCTGGGAGGAGGCGTTCGCGGCGGTCGCCGACGGCATCCGGCCCCTGGTCGAGCGGTACGGGCCGGGGGCCGTCGGCGTCGTCCTCGGCAACCCCAACGTGCACACCGTGGCCGGCGCCCTCTACCCGCCCGTCCTGATCGGCGCCCTCGGCACCCGTGCCGTGTTCACCGCCTCCACGCTCGACCAGATGCCCAAGCACGTCTCCAGCGGCCTGCTCTTCGGCGACGCGAACGCCATCCCCGTGCCCGACCTCGACCGCACCGACCACCTCCTCCTCATCGGCGCCAACCCCGTGGAGTCCAACGGCAGTCTGTGCACCGCCCCCGACTTCCCGGGCCGCCTCAAGGCGCTGCGGGCCCGCGGCGGCACCCTCACCGTCATCGACCCGCGCCGCACCCGCACCGCCAAGCTCGCCGACCGGCACGTCGCGATCCGCCCCGGCACCGACGCGCTGCTGCTGGCGGCCGTCGCCCACGTGCTGTTCGAGGAAGGGCTGACGGACCTCGGCGCCCTCGCCGCCCATGTCGAGGGCGTCGACGAACTCCGCGCAGCGCTACGGGACTTCACCCCCGAGTCCGTCGCCCCGGCCTGCGACGTGGACGCCGCGACGACCCGTTCCCTCGCCCGCGAACTCGCCGCCGCCCCCACCGCCGCCGTCTACGCCCGCATCGGCAGCTGCACCGTCGCCCACGGCACCCTCGCCAGCTGGCTCGTCGACGTCCTCAACGTCCTCACCGGCAACCTCGACCGGCCCGGCGGCGCGCTCTTCCCGCAGGCCGCCACCGACAAGACCCCGCGCCCCGCCGGACCGGGCCGCGGCTTCGCGCTCGGCCGCTGGCGCTCCCGGGTGAGCGGACACCCGGAGGCCAAGGGGGAACTGCCGCTCGCGGCACTCGCCGAGGAGATCGACACGGGCGTCGCCGGGGGCGGCGTCCCCGCTGCCGGGGCAGGCACCGCCGCTGCCGGGAGCGGCACCCCCGTCGCCGGGGCGGGCACCGCCGCCGCTCCCGCCGGCGCCGAAGCCCACCCGCTCCGCGCCCTCGTGGCCGTAGCCGCCAACCCCGTCCTCTCCGCCCCCGACGGCGACCGCCTCGACAAGGCCCTGGCCTCCCTCGACTTCATGGTCAGCGTCGACCCCTACCTCAACGAGACCTCCCGACACGCCCACGTCGTCCTGCCCCCGCCCCCGCCCGCGCAGAGCCCCCACCACGACTTCGCCTTCAACACCCTCGCCGTCCGCAATCAGGTCCGCTACACCCGCCCCGCCGTCCCCCTGGAGCCCGGCCGCATGGCCGAGACCGAGATCATGGCCCGGCTGATCCTCGCCGTCACCGTCACCGGCACCGGCACCGCCACCGCCACCGCCACCGGCCCGGGCGGCACCGATCCGGCCGCCGTGGACGACACGGTGATCGGCCAGACCCTCCGGCGCGCGGTCCGCGAACCGCACTCGCCGGTCCACGGCCGGGACCCCGGTGAGCTGACCGCGCTGCTCACCGGCGCCGACGGCCCCGAGCGCCGCCTCGACCTCATGCTGCGCCTGGGCCCCTACGGCGACGGCTTCGGCGCCCGGCCCGACGGGCTGACCCTGGACAAGCTGCTCGCCCACCCGCACGGCATCGACCTGGGCCCCCTGCGCCCACGCCTGCCGCAGCCGCTGAAGACCCGCAGCGGCAAGGTCGAGCTGCTGCCCGGCCCGATCGCCGCCGACCTGCCCCGGCTGCGGCGGGCCCTGGCCGACCGTCCCGCCGGACTCGTCCTGGTCGGCCGCCGCCACCTGCGGTCCAACAACAGCTGGATGCACAACATCCCCGCCCTGACCGGCGGTTCCAACCGCTGCACCCTGCACCTCCACCCCGAGGACGCCGCACGGCTCGGCGTACGGGACGGCGCGGCGGTGCGGGTCAAGGGCGCCGGGGGAGAGGTGACCGTCCCCGCCGAGGTCACCGACAGCGTGCGGCCCGGCGTGGTGAGCCTGCCGCACGGCTGGGGCCACGACCGCCCCGGCACCCGCCTGAGCCACGCCGCCACCGACCCCGGCGTCAACGTCAACCAGCTCCTCGACGGCAGCCTGCTCGACCCGCTGTCCGGCAACGCCGTGCTCAACGGCGTCCCCGTCACCCTCACCCCCACGCCGTGACCTGGAGTTTTGCGCTTATTGCTCGCGTGTCAACATCTTGTTAACGCCGTCCGACGGCACCTAACGTCATCGCACCGCCGGTCCCAGGTGGGATGTTCAAAGGCGAACGTTAGGTACTCACTCATGCTGACCATCCTCGGCTTCGCCATGATCGCGACCTTCCTGGTCCTGATCATGATGAAGAAGATGTCGCCGATCGCGGCGCTCGTGCTGATCCCCGCGCTGTTCTGCGTCATCGTCGGTAAGGGCGCCCACCTCGGTGACTACGTCATCGACGGCGTCTCCAGCCTCGCCCCCACGGCGGCGATGCTCATGTTCGCGATCGTCTACTTCGGCGTGATGATCGACGTCGGGCTCTTCGACCCGATCGTCCGGGCGATCCTGAGGTTCTGCAAGGCCGACCCGATGCGGATCGTCGTCGGCACCGCCCTGCTCGCCGCGATCGTCTCCCTGGACGGCGACGGCTCGACCACCTTCATGATCACGGTCTCGGCCATGTACCCGCTGTACAAGCGGCTGAAGATGAGCCTGGTGGTGATGACCGGCGTCGCCGCGATGGCCAACGGCGTGATGAACACGCTGCCCTGGGGCGGCCCCACCGCCCGCGCCGCCACCGCGCTCAAGGTGGACGCCACCGACATCTTCGTCCCGATGATCCCGGCCCTCGCCGTCGGCCTGCTGTTCGTCCTGGTCCTCTCCTACGTCCTCGGCCTGCGCGAGCGCAAGCGGGTCGGCACCCTCACCCTCGACGAGGTGCTGGTGGAGGAGACGGAGAAGGAGAAGGAGAAGGAGACCGTGCTGGTCGGGGCGGGTGCGGGCGGCGGCGGTACGGAACCCCGCCCGGCGGCCGGCGGCACGGCCGACACCGACGACTTCCAGGGCCTGGACCCCCACCGCCCCACCCTGCGCCCCAAGCTGTACTGGTTCAACGCGCTGCTCACCGTCACCCTGCTCACCGCCATGATCATGGAGCTGCTGCCGATCCCGGTGCTGTTCCTGCTCGGCGCCGCGCTCGCGCTCACCGTCAACTTCCCCCACATGCCCGACCAGAAGGCCCGTATCGCCGCCCACGCCGACAACGTCCTCAACGTCTCCGGCATGGTCTTCGCCGCCGCCGTCTTCACCGGCGTCCTCACCGGCACCGGCATGGTCGACCACATGGCCGACTGGCTGGTGAACGCCATCCCCGAGGGCATGGGCCCCCACATGGCCCTGGTCACCGGCCTGCTGAGCCTGCCGCTCACCTACTTCATGTCCAACGACGGCTTCTACTTCGGTGTCCTGCCGGTCCTCGCCGAGGCCGGCCAGGCCCACGGCGTGTCCACCCTGGAGATCGCCCGCGCCTCGATCGTCGGCCAGCCGCTGCACATGTCCAGCCCGCTCGTCCCCGCGGTGTACGTGCTCGTCGGCATGGCGAAGGTGGAGTTCGGTGACCACACCCGGTTCGTCGTGAAGTGGGCGGCTCTCACCTGCCTGGCCGTCCTCGCGGCGGGCATCCTGTTCGGCATCGTCTGATCCGGTCGTTTGATTCGGTCGTCCGAACCAGGCCGTCGGAACCAGGCCGTCGGAACCAGGCCGTCGGAACCAGGCCGTCGGAACTGGGTCGTCCGACCCGGTCGTCCGAACCCGCACAGTGGAGGATTCGCTCATGAGGCCGAGGCCCGGTGGGAACCGAGGCTGGCTGCTCCGCCTCGTCATCGCCTTCTCGTTCGCGCAGGGAGCGGTGTCGATGGCCCGGCCCGCCGTCTCGTACCGGGCGCTGGCGCTGGGCGCGGACGAGCGGGCGGTCGGTGTGATCGCGGGCGTCTACGCGCTGCTGCCGCTGTTCGCCGCCGTGCCGCTGGGCCGCCGCACCGACCACGGCCGTTGCGCCCCGCTGCTGCCCGTCGGGGTCGTCCTGATCTCCGGCGGCTGCGCGCTCAGCGGCGCCGCCGGCTCCCTGTGGGCGATGGCGCTGTGGAGCGGCGTCATGGGCCTGGGGCACCTGTGCTTCGTGATCGGGGCGCAGTCGCTGGTGGCCCGCCAGTCCGCGCCGCACGAACAGGACCGCAACTTCGGCCACTTCACCATCGGCGCCTCGCTGGGCCAGCTCGTCGGCCCGATCGCGGCCGGCGCGGTCATCGGCGGTTCCGACATGGCGCACAGCAGCGCGGTGGCTCTGGTGGCGGCGGGCGCGGGCGGCGCGGTCGCGCTGACGTCGCTGTGGCGCATAGAGCACCGTACGGCCGTGAAGTCCGCCGCGGTACCGGGCGCGCGCGTCCCCGTGGGCCGCATCCTGCGCGCGCGGGGCGTGCCCGCGGGCATGCTCATCAGCCTGTCCGTGCTGTCCGCGACCGACATCCTCACCGCCTATCTGCCGGTGGTCGGCGAACACCGGGGCATCGCCCCCTCGGTGATCGGCGTCCTGCTCAGTCTGCGCGCGGCGGCCACCATCGCCTGCCGGCTGGTGCTGACGCCGCTGCTGCGGCTGCTGGGCCGCACCGCGCTGCTCACCGTCACCTGCCTGCTCGCCGCCCTGCTCTGCGCGGGCGTCGCACTGCCCCTGCCGGTCTGGGCGCTGGGGCTGCTCCTTGTCGTCCTCGGCTTCTGCCTGGGCGTCGGCCAGCCGCTGTCCATGACGACCGTCGTCCAGGCGGCCCCCGCCGAGGCCCGTTCCACCGCCCTCGCCCTGCGCCTGACCGGCAACCGCCTCGGCCAGGTCGCCGCCCCCGCCGCGGCCGGCCTGATCGCCGGGGTCGCGGGCGTGGCCGCCCCCTTCGTCATGCTCGGCGCCCTGCTCCTGCTCTCCTCGGGCGTGGCCCTGCGCGCCCCCCGCCCGGCCGCCGCGCCCCCGCCACGCTCCGCCGGCCCGGCCGGCGAGGCGAGTGCGTCCAGCCCGGCGCGGCTGCCGGGCCAGGAGGAGTGAGACCCGGTAGGAAAAGGGGCCATGCGCCTCACGGACTTCCCCCGCCCCCGCCCCCGTACTCGTACCCGTACTCGTACTGGGTCCCCCCTCCGGGGCCGGACGGCCCTCGCCACGGCCGGGCTCCTGCTGGCCGTCGCCGCGCCCGCGGCCTACGCCGCCCTGGACGGCGAGGACACCTCCGCCGCGGCCTCCTCGGTACCGGGCCGCGGAACCCCGTACGTGGAGACCCAGCTCTTCTTCGGCACCGAGCGGCCCGACGGCGGACCCGCCGTCACCGAGCGGCAGTTCATGGACTTCGTCGACGACGAGGTCACCCCCGACTTCCCCGACGGGCTGACCGTGCAGAGCGGACACGGGCAGTGGCGGGACGCGACCGGAACCATCGGGAAAGAGCGGTCGTACGAGCTGATCCTGCTGTACCCGGTCGCCGAGGCGGGCCCGAGCGACCGCAGGATCGAGGAGATCCGCCGGGCGTACGAGAAGGCCTTCGGCCAGGAGTCCGTGGGCCGCGTCGATCTGCGGGGCAGCGCCGACTTCTGAGCCGTCGGTCCCCCGTTCGCGGGCAAGGTGAGCCGTGCCATTCGGGCGGACCCTGGTGCCAGAAAACTAACGGCGCTAGTTTGGGGTCCGGACGACGGAGACCGCCCGGCCGGAAGGAACGCGAACGCGATGAAGGCACAAGACGGCATGTACATCGACGGCGCCTGGCGACCCGCCGCGAGCCGGGACACGATCGCCGTCGTGAACCCGGCCGACGAGCAGGTGATCGGCCGGGTCCCGGCCGGGGACGCGCAGGACGTCGACAGCGCCGTGCGGGCCGCCCGCGCCGCCCTCCCGGGCTGGGCCGCCACCCCGCCGGCCGAGCGCGGCGCCCGGCTGGCCGCGCTCAGGGACGTCCTGGTGGCCCGCAAGGACGAGATCGCCGAGACGGTCACCGCGGAGCTGGGCTCCCCGCTGAAGTTCTCCCAGGCCGTGCACGCGGGCACCCCGATCGCCGTGGCCGGCTCCTACGCCGAGCTGGCGACGACGTACGCCTTCGAGGAGAAGGTCGGCAACTCCACGGTCTACCAGGAGCCGGTGGGCGTCGTGGGTGCCATCACCCCCTGGAACTACCCGCTGCACCAGATCGTCGCCAAGGTCGCCCCGGCGCTCGCGGCGGGCTGCACCGTCGTGCTCAAGCCCGCCGAGGACACCCCGCTGGTCGCCCAGCTCTTCGCGGAGGCGGTGCACGAGGCCGGGGTCCCGGCGGGCGTGTTCAACCTGGTCACCGGGCTCGGCCCGGTCGCCGGCCAGGCCCTCGCCGAGCACCCCGGCGTCGACCTGGTCTCCTTCACCGGCTCCACCGCCGTCGGCCGCCGGATCGGCGCGACGGCCGGTGCCGCCGTCAAGCGAGTCGCCCTCGAACTCGGCGGCAAGTCCGCCAACGTCATCCTGCCCACCGCCGACCTGGCCAGGGCGGTCAACGTCGGCGTCGCCAACGTCATGTCCAACTCCGGTCAGACGTGCAGCGCCTGGACCCGGATGCTGGTCCACCGCGACCAGTACGACGAGGCCGTCGAGCTGGCCTCGGCCGCCGCCGCCAAGTACGGCGAGCGCATCGGGCCGGTCGTCAACGACGGGCAGCGCCGGCGGGTGCGCGGCTACATCGAGAAGGGCGTCGCCGAGGGCGCCCGGCTGGTTGCGGGCGGCCCCGACGACCCGCGCGAGCGCGGCTACTACGTCCGGCCCACCGTCTTCGCCGACGTCACCGAGGACATGACCATCGCCCAGGAGGAGATCTTCGGCCCGGTCCTGTGCCTCTTGAAGTACGAGGACGAGGACGACGCCCTGCGGATCGCCAACGGCACGGTCTACGGGCTGGCCGGCGCCGTCTGGGCCGGGGACGAGGCGGAAGCGGTCGCCTTCGCCCGCAGGATGGAGACCGGGCAGGTCGACATCAACGGCGGCCGGTTCAACCCGCTGGCCCCGTTCGGCGGTTACAAGCAGTCCGGTGTGGGCCGCGAACTTGGCCGGCACGGCCTGGCCGAGTACCTCCAGACCAAGTCCCTCCAGTTCTGAGCCCGCTCTGAGCCCGTCCTGAGCCTGCATCGCACCCGTTTCTCCGAGTTCGTTCCGAGCCCCAGGGGAGTCCGCCCGTCATGGCTGTCCGTGCCGCCGTAGTACCCGCCGTCGGTTCTCCGCTGGAGATCACCGGGATAGAACTGCCCGACCCGGGCCCCGGTCAGGTCCGGATCCGGCTCACCGCCGCCGGCGTCTGCCACTCCGACCTGTCCCTGTCCAACGGCACCATGCGGGTGCCGCTGCCCGCCGTCCTCGGCCACGAGGGCGCCGGTACGGTCGTCAGTGTCGGTGAGGGTGTGGAGCGCCTCGCCCCCGGCGACGCCGTCGTCCTCAACTGGGCGCCGTCCTGCGGCACCTGCCACGCCTGCTCGCTCGGCGAGGTCTGGCTGTGCGCGAACGCCTTGTCCGGCGCCGCGCACACGCACGCCCACCGCGCCGACGACGGCACCGCACTGCACCCCGGGCTGAACGTCGCCGCGTTCGCCGAGGAGACGGTCGTCGACGCGTCCTGCGTCCTGCCCGCCCCCGACGGCGTCCCGCTCACCGACGCCGCCCTGCTCGGCTGCGCCGTCCTCACCGGCTACGGCGCCGTCCACCACTCGGCGAAGGTCCGGGAGGGCGAGACGGTCGCCGTCTTCGGCGTCGGGGGAGTGGGCCTCGCCACCCTCCAGTCGGCCCGGATCGCGGGCGCCTCGAAGATCGTCGCCGTGGACGTGTCCCCGGAGAAGGAGGAGCTGGCCCGCGCCGCCGGTGCCACCGACTACGTCCTCGCCTCCGACACCACCGCCCGCGAGATCCGCGCCCTCACCGGCAAGCAGGGCGTCGACGTGGCCGTGGAGTGCGTGGGCCGCGCGGTCACCATCCGCACCGCCTGGGAATCCACCCGGCGCGGCGGACGGACCACGGTCGTCGGCATCGGCGGCAAGGACCAGCAGGTCACCTTCAACGCTCTGGAGATCTTCCACTGGGGCCGCACCCTGACCGGCTGCGTCTACGGCAACAGCGACCCGGCCCGCGACCTCCCGGTCCTCGCCGGACACGTCCGCGCCGGCCGCCTGGACCTCGGCGCCCTGGTGACCGAACGCATCGCCCTGGACGGCATCCCGGCCGCCTTCGACAACATGCTGGCGGGCAAGGGCGGACGGGCGCTGGTGGTCTTCTAGTAGTGCTTCGTTACGTTGGGTGATCTCGGCTGGTGGTGGGCATCTTCTACGGTATGAGGCTGGGGGAGGTGGAACGGCTCCGGGGCGAGTCGTCGGAGTTCACGCCGCGGCCGAGCCATCGCCTCCGACGGCGGCGGCCCGGGCCCGCGCCCGGGACCGCGACACCCCCACACCCGCCAGACACAGCGCCCCGCCCACCAGGGTGAGCGGACCCGGCACCTCGTCCAGCGCCAGCCACGACAGCAGGACGACCAGCGCGGGAACCGCGTAGGTGGTCGCGCCCATCCGGCCGGCGGTCGTGCGGGCCAGCGCGTACGCCCACGTGGTGAACGCCAGCGCGGTCGGGAAGACGCCCAGGTAGACCATGTTGAGGGTCGCGGACAGGGGCGCGTCGGCCGCCTCGTGGGCCAACTGCCCCGCGAACGGCAGACAGACCACCGCCCCGACCAGGCACCCCCACGTCGTCACCTGGAGCGCGCTCGCCCGGCCCAGAGCCGGCTTCTGGGCGACGACCCCGCCCGCGTACGCCACGGCGGCCAGCAGGCACAGCACCACCCCGAGCACCGAGGCGGAGCCCTCGCCCGACATCGACAGCCCCACGGTCACCGCCCCGGCGAACGACACCGCCATCCCGGCCAGCAGCCTCGGCGGCACGGCGTCCCCGAGCAGCCGCGCGCCGAGCAGCGCGATGAGGATCGGTCCGACATTGACGACCAGGGCGGCCGTACCGGCGTCCACCTGCTGTTCGCCCCAGTTGAGGGCGACCATGTAGAAGCCGAACCACAGCACGCCTGACAGCGCGATGCCCCGCCAGGCCGGCCGGGGCGGGAGCCCCTCCCGCCGTACCAGGCAGATCAGCCCCAGCACCAGGGCTCCGGACAGCAGACGGCCGAGCGCCAGCGCGCCCGGCGAGTAGGCGTCGCCGGCACTGCGGATGGAGACGAAGGCGGAGGCCCACAGGACGACGGTGACCGCGGCGGCACCGGCCGCCGACCGGGAGGGGGACATCATGCTCCAGAGGGTGGGAAGGACGCTGGGAAGGAGGGCGGTGCGGTGGAAACCGGCGGTCGCCCAAGACGGGCATCGGCGCTCAGCGCAAGGCGTCCGCCGGCACGCCCAGCAGTTCCGACAGCGCCCGCGCCCCCGCCGCCGTCACCTTCACCGCCCGCCCGCTGCCGATGCGCACGCACCAGCCCGCGTCGAGGGCGTGCCGGCACAGCGCGGCGCCCGCGACACCGGCGAGATGGGGGCGGCGTTCGGTCCAGTCGAGGCAGGCCCGGGCCAGCGGCCGGCGCCCGGTGCGGGCGAGCCCGATGCCGGTCGCGTCGAACCAGGCGAGACCCGCGTCCGTGAGCGCGAACCCGGTGTCCTGCCGCAGCAGCCCCCGGGCGGTCAGCGCGTCGGTCACCGCGATCCCGAGCCGCCCGGCGAGGTGGTCGTAACAGGTGCGCCCCCGGGCCATCGCCGACCCGGCGCCCGCCGCGGCCAGTGAACGCGGACGCCGCGCCACGGCCTCGGGCGCCACCTGCGCGGTCAGGTCCTCCACGAGCTGCGCCACCCGGTCGTCGGCCAGCCGTACGTACCGGTGCCGCCCCTGCCGCTCCTCGGTCAGCAGACCGCCCGCGACCAGCTTGCCCAGGTGCTCGCTGACCGTGGACGGCGCGACCCCGGCGTGCCGGGCCAGCTCACCGGCGGTCCACGCCCGCCCGTCGAGCAGCGCCAGCAGACACGCGGCCCGCGTCTCGTCGGCGATCAGCCCGGCCAGCCGCGCCAGCCCGGCCGCACCGGGGTCCTTGAAGGTCATGGCACCAGCATGCGGCACGGACACTTCGGCGGGCGCCGCAGCCTCTCGGCCGTCCTGTGCGCTCTCAGTCGTCCTGAGCGCTCTCGGCCGTCCTGTGCGCTCTCAGCCGTCCTGTGCGACCTGCTCGTACTGGAGGGCCAGTCCGTCCAGCAGAGCCGCGAGCCCCGTCTCGAAGGCCCGCTCGTCGATCTTCTCCTGCTGGTCGGCGAGCCGGTGGGCCTGCTGGAGGTGGGGGTAGTCGGCGGGGTCGTAGGCGCCGGGCTCGGCGGGGAAGCCGGCGGCGAAGGAACCCAGCGCGGAGCCCATCACGAAGTACCGCATCAGCGCGCCGATCGAGGTGGCCTGTGCCGGGGGCCAGCCGGCCTCGACCATCGCGCCGTAGACGGCGTCCGCCAGGCGCAGCGCGGCCGGGCGGTGGCCGGGGCCGTGGGCGAGGACCGGGACGATGTTGGGGTGGTCGCGCAGCGCGGCCCGGTAGGAGACGGCCCAGTCGTGCAGGGCGGTCCGCCAGGGCCGGCCGTCCTCGAACATCGACAGGTCGACCTGTCCGCTCACCGAGTCGGCGACCGCCTCCAGGATCTCGTCCTTGGTGCGGAAGTGGTTGTAGAGCGAGGGCCCGCTGACGCCCAGTTCGGCGGCGAGCCGGCGGGTGGAGACGGCCGCGAGGCCCTCCGCGTCCACCAGCGCACGGGCCGCCGTGACGATCCGTTCGGTGCTGAGCAGGGGCTTGCGCGGTCGGGCCATGGCGCACATAGTAGGGCTGCGACAAGAAACTAGCAGTGCTAATTAATGTTCGTTCGTCTGTGAGGTGGCGCGGCATGAACCTGGAGCTCGGCGAGGAACAGAGTGCCGTCCGGCAGCTGGCCCGGGACTTCGTCGACCGCGAGATCACCCCGCACGTCGTCGCCTGGGACCGCGCCGAGGACGTGGACCGGGCCGTGGTCAAGAAGCTCGGCGAGGTCGGCTTCCTCGGGCTGACCATCGACGAGGAGTACGGCGGCTCGGGCGGCGACCACCTCGCGTACTGCCTGGTCACGGAGGAGCTGGGCCGCGGGGACTCCTCCGTGCGCGGCATCGTGTCGGTCTCCCTCGGCCTGGTCGCCAAGACCATCGCGGCCTGGGGCGACGAGGAGCAGAAGCGCCGCTGGCTGCCGGGCCTGACCTCCGGCGAGTACGTCGGCTGCTTCGGCCTGACCGAGCCCGGCACGGGATCGGACGCGGGCAACCTCTCCACGCGGGCCGTCCGCGACGGCGACGACTACGTGATCAACGGCACCAAGATGTTCATCACCAACGGCACCTGGGCCGACGTCGTGCTGCTCTTCGCCCGCTCCACGGACGCCCCCGGCCACAAGGGCGTCTCCGCCTTCCTGGTCCCCACCGACACTCCTGGCCTGACCCGCCGCACCCTCCACGGCAAGCTCGGCCTGCGCGGCCAGGCCACCGCCGAACTGGTCCTGGAGGACGTCCGCGTGCCCGCGTCCGCGATGCTGGCCCCCGAGGGCAAGGGATTCTCGGTCGCCATGTCGGCGCTGGCCAAGGGCCGGATGTCGGTCGCGGCCGGCTGCGTCGGCATAGCCCAGGCCGCGCTGGACGCGGCCGTGAAGTACGCCGGGGAGCGCGAGCAGTTCGGCAAGCCCATCGCCGGCCACCAGCTCGTCCAGGAACTGATCAGCGACATCGCCGTCGACGTGGACGCTGCCCGCCTGCTGACCTGGCGGGTCGCCGACCTGATCGACCGCGGGCAGCCCTTCGCCGTCGAGTCCTCCAAGGCCAAGCTGTTCGCCTCCGAGGCCGCCGTCCGCGCCGCCAACAACGCCCTCCAGGTCTTCGGCGGCTACGGCTACATCGACGAGTACCCGGCCGGCAAGCTGCTGCGCGACGCCCGCGTGATGACCCTCTACGAGGGCACCAGCCAGATCCAGAAACTGGTCATCGGGCGGGCGCTGACGGGCGTGTCGGCGTTCTGAGTACGAGGTCTGAGTAGGCGGGCGGATGTGGTCGCGGCCACGTCCGCCGACGCTTGTCCCCATGAGTGACACACCGGTCAAGCAGCAGAGCACGGCCGCCTTCTACGGGCAGGCCGTCGCGTCCTTCGCGGTCGCCATGGCCGCGACCGCCATCGGCATCTTCAACCTGGACGCCGACGCCTGGGTGCGCGCCTTCCTCGGGATCGCCGTCCTGTACCTCGTCACCTCGTCCTTCACCCTGGCGAAGATCATCCGCGACCGGCAGGAGGCCGGGCAGATCGTCAGCCGCGTCGACCAGGCACGGGTGGAGCAGCTGCTCGCCGCGCACGACCCCTTCCAGAAGCTGTGAGCCGGCCGATCTAAGCGCCCGCTCAGCTTCGGCGGTATGGTGGTCCTCCTGTCACCGAGAGGGGCGAGAAGGCGATGAGTACGGCGGAGGAGACCAGGGGCGGCGACACCGAGCCCTGGAGCGAGGTCACCCCTGACGCGGCCCGGCGGCTGCTGGTCGCCGCCGTGGAGGCCTTCGCCGAGCGCGGCTACCACGCCACGACCACCCGGGACATCGCGGGGCGGGCGGGCATGAGCCCGGCCGCGCTGTACATCCACTACAAGACCAAGGAAGAACTGCTCCACCGCATCAGCCGGATCGGCCACGCCCGGGCGCTGGACATCCTGCGCACGGCGGCCCGGGGCGAGGGCGGCGCCACCGAGCGGCTCGCCGACGCCGTCAGTTCCTTCGTCCGCTGGCACGCGGGCCGGCGCACCACCGCGCGGGTGGTCCAGTACGAACTGGACGCGCTCGGTCCGGACGCCCGCGCGGAGATCGTCGCGCTGCGCCGCCAGTGCGACGCCGAGGTGCGCGGCATCATCGAGGACGGCGTGGCCACCGGCGAGTTCGAGGTGCTCGACCTCAAGGGGACCACGCTGGCCGTGCTCTCGCTCTGCATCGACGTGGCCCGCTGGTTCAACGTCAACGGCACCCGGACGCCCGACGAGGTCGGCGCGCTCTACGCCGACCTCGTGCTGCGGATGGTGGGCGCGAAGACCCCGGCCGCCGGTCGGGACCAGTAGCGGCGTGACGTATCAGAAGTAGTACCGCGAGACCGACTCCGCGGCGCACACCGGCTTGTCCCCGCCCTCGCGCTCCACGGTGAAGGCGACGGTGACCTGGACGCCGCCGGTGACGTCCTCGGCGTTCGTGATGGCCGCGGTGGCGCGCAGCCGGGAGCCGACCGGTACGGGGGAGGGGAAACGGACCTTGTTGGTGCCGTAGTTGACCCCCATCTTCACGCCCTCGACGGCGAGGAGCTGCGGTCCGAACAGGGGCAGCAGCGACAGTGTCAGATAGCCGTGCGCGATCGTGGTGCCGAACGGCCCGGCGGCGGCCCTCTCCGGATCGACGTGGATCCACTGGTGGTCGCCGGTCGCCTCCGCGAACAGGTCGATCCGCTTCTGGTCGATCTCCAGCCAGTCGGTGTACCCCAGTCGCTCGCCCACCGCCGCCTTCAGTTCGTCGGCGGAGGTGAAGATCCTCGGCTCTGCCATGTCCCGGCCTCCCGCGTGTGCCGTGTCGTCTCTGCTAAGCAACTGCTTAGCATGGTCGGCTGCGCGGCCCCTGTCAACGGACCGGGCGGAGTGCGGGATGGGTAGTCTTCGAGGGGTGCCCCAGATTCCAGAGAAGATCCACGAACTCACGGTCGGCCAGGTCGCCGCGCGCAGCGGCGCCGCCGTCTCCGCCCTCCACTTCTACGAGTCCAAGGGCCTGATCAGCAGCCGCCGCACCGCGGGCAACCAGCGCCGCTACAGCCGGGACGCCCTGCGCCGGGTCGCCTTCATCCGGGCCGCCCAGCGGGTCGGCATCCCGCTCGCCACGATCCGTGAGGCGCTCGCCGAACTGCCCGAGGAGCGCACGCCCACGAGGGACGACTGGGCCCGTCTCTCCGAGGCCTGGCGCTCCGAACTGGACGAGCGCATCAAGCAGCTCAACCGGCTGCGGGACCACCTCACCGACTGCATCGGCTGCGGGTGCCTGTCCCTAGACACCTGCGTGCTGTCCAACCCGGACGACGTCTTCGGCGAGAGCCGGGCCGGGTCCCGCCTGATGGTGGAACGGGGCGGCGGCCGGCGCGGGGCCTAAGGCCTGTCGTTCGGATCACGCCGCAGACGCGGGGTCTGGTGCGCGCATCTGCGGCGTTGTCGTCACTCGCCGACTCCCCCATGCTCGGCTGCGCTCGCGCGGGGGGACCCCCATCGCGTCGACTCCCTCCTCCGCCTTGCAGCTGCACGCACCAGACCCCGCTCACCGGCATGGACAAGTCCCGCCGCTGTCCTGCGTCCTGATCCGAACGACAGGCCCTAGGTGTATTGACCCGCAGCGTTGTTGACGCGGCTGATGGGCGGGTGTCCGTCCAGTGCGGTGTGGCAGCGGTGGTGGTTGTAGGTGTGGAGGA